>CAZULQ010000012.1:0-51772 GCA_964621265.1 uncultured Clostridium sp.
ACGGTAAAATTACTGCCGCAGTTACTGTCACGGAAAACTCACAAACCTCGTAACAACGTTGGTTGACGGCGTGACAGTAAAAATATTTCTTCCGTCACACAAAGTTACTGTCACGCCAAAATCCGCCGATTTGTGCCCTCGAAAGTTTCATCGGAAAAGTTATCGGCATAAAGAAGAAAACGCCACACGGAGCAACATGGAGCGTTTGTGAACGGAAGTGAAAAACAATATATCATGTCGGCTTGGGTATCACCCTTACAAATTAAATTGTCGTGCCTTAGATTACGTTAATCATCATGGTAAAAGAGCGTTTGTCCTACCGAGGTCACTCGGTGCTAGTTAAAGTATCGGGGTCGTACTCCCGATACCGTCACAGCGGACGGCAAAGCCGACCGCAATTCCGCGAGAGTTATGCAGTTTCAGAGAAAGGGGTTGTGAAATCGGAGTTTTGAAAAATCAGGGGTTGTAATAGAACAAGCGCCGTAGTTACGACGTTTACACAGGAGTTGTACGAATTTAAGAAAAAATGTAGTAGAAAGGAACTATGAAAATGCTCAATTTAATGTTCAAAAGAATATCAACCAAAGTAGCAGCATGGAGGGCGATAAGAACATGTCCAGACAGAGAGCAATACCACAGATTAAATCAGTCGAAATTATTTACAACGGCAACAAAAAGACTTTTGAAATTTTCATGGAGTCCATGATTATTGATTATCTGAATTCATACAGTATAGCCAAATCCGAGTCCCAATGCTTTATTGGTAAGGTAGAAAAAGAAGTGATATCAGCATAATTTGCTGGATATATACAAAGCGTTGTGATATGGTTGTCGTAGCACCAAAGCAGGTGCTGCGACTGCCAAAAAGGAGGTACAAATTATGAGAGCATGGCTATACTACCGCTTGTCCCGTGACGAAGACGAGGAAATGAACAGTCTGCAAAATCAGCGTCAGATACTCGTTGACTACGCTGAGCAAAACGGGTATGAAATTATTGGTGAAAGCTTTGATGACAACGTTTCGGGAATGACATTCAACAGAAAAGGTCTGGGCGAGCTTGAAATTGCTGTTGATGAGAATAAAATTGATGTAGTTCTGGTAAAAGACTTAAGCAGACTTGGTCGTCATCGAACACAAACCGAACTATTCATTGACCACCTCAGACAGAACAATGTCCGTGTATATTCCGTTACTGAGGGAATAGATTCCACTAACGAAAACGATGATTTGATGATTGGATTCAAGCAGATTTTCAATGATTTTTAT
Organism: uncultured Clostridium sp.; assembly: GCA_964621265.1. GTDB lineage: Bacteria > Bacillota > Clostridia > Oscillospirales > Ruminococcaceae > Porcipelethomonas. The sequence goes on from CAZULQ010000012.1 coordinate 1,268, forward strand.
GCTAAGGATATCAGTAAAAAGGTTAAGGCTGGGATGCGTCAGAAGCAGAAAAGCAAGGGTTTGGTTCTCACATTGCCACTCGGATATTACCTTGACCGAAATACAAATACAGTAGAAATTGATGAAGATACTGCATGGATAGTTCGGGAGGTGTTCAGACTTTACACTGACGGCTTCGGACTTACCGCCATCGCCAAAAAGATGAATCATGATGGAATCAAATCTCCCGACTACTATTTTAATAGGAAGCTGTCCTACCGAAAGCCTGATATTTCCAAGAAATATTTATGGGTGCAGACATCAGTCAAACGCATTCTGACAAACGAACTTTACATCGGAACTATGATAAATCATAAGACGGTTACTTCAAAAATATACAAAACAAAAACGTACATTCCGCAAGATGAACAGTACAGACACGAGAATTTCTGCAAGCCTATCATTGATGAAACCACATGGAAACAGGCACAGTTTCTGCTCGGACAACGTTCACAAATCAAGCCACGTTCTAAAAACGGAAACAGGCTTCACCGCTATGCAGGACTGATAAAATGTGCGGAATGTGGTTCAGGATTTACTGCACGAAAACGCAAATGGAGAGATAATGAATATGTTGACTACACATGCAACAGCTGTCATCGTTACGGAAAAGAATACTGTACTCCGCATACGATAAGAGAAAATCAGCTTGACGAGCTTGTTGAAAACGAGATAAAATCCCTCAGAGACAGGATACTGTCTGAGAGCAACAGATACGACAAAATCATTCGGGACTGGCTCAGAAAGAAACCGTTATATGAACAGCAGATACAAAGCTGTGAAGATAAAATATCAACGCTGAAGCAACAGATTGAGGATTTGATTATCGAGCGTATCAGCGACAGAGAACACGCTCATATCTACAACGATATGATACAAAAGCGTGAGACGGAAATATCTGCACTCAACCAAAAGATAAAGGAATTAAAGGAGTATGACAAGGTTTGTAAGCAGCAAAAGGAACAGCTTAAAAATACAACTCAGATACTCGATGATATACTGTCTGAGGGTAAGATTTCAGATGTAAATCTCCGAATGCTTGTGGATAAGGTGATAATTCATCAGAATGAAGACAAGAGCCTTGATGTGAAATTTGAGATGAATGGGGATTTTAATCACAATACGATTGAATAAGAATATACAAAAAACGGGCTTACATAAAGTAAGCCCGTTTGTCGGTTGGTGCAGGTGAAGGGACTTGAACCCATACCTCCTTGCGAAGACCAGCACCTGAAGCTGGCGTGTCTGCCTATTTCACCACACCTGCAGTTATTTTGAATCCAATATTTTTACTCGGCTCAGATTCTTTTCCGAGGTGGACTTTTAAAAAGTTTCTCCACAAATTACTATAATATTATATCATTAAAATGAAAACGTGTCAAGCGAAATAGCAAAAAAGCGAAAAAATATTCCAAAAGATAAAAAAATATCTTAAAACACTTGAAATTTTATTACAAGTGTGGTATAATAACATAGTGTTAATAAGGGATATGCAATTCCGGAATATAGGTGTGCGGGCCCTGTGCAATGAGACACCGTGAACCATGTCAGGCGGGGAACCGAGCAGCATTAAGCGGATCGTTTCGTGTGCCGCAGCAAGCCTGCACACCTATGTCCCGGAATTTTTTATACGTCGGGATAATGGAGGTGTCCGCTATTTATAAAGCATTATACAGAAAATGGCGGCCGTTGTCTTTTGATGACGTTATTTCCCAGCCGCATATTACAAAGACTCTGAAAAATCAGATTAAAAATAACAAGACTGCTCACGCCTATCTTTTCACAGGCTCAAGAGGTACAGGCAAAACAACCTGTGCAAGAATCTTTGCAAAGGCAGTCAACTGCCCTGAAGTTTCAGAAGGTAATCCGTGCCTTGAGTGTGATGTCTGTCACGACGCTGACAATGCTGCGCTTTCAGATATTATTGAAATCGACGCTGCGTCAAACAACGGTGTAAACGATATACGTGACTTAAGGGACAATGCGGTCTATACACCTGAAAGATGCAGATATAAAGTGTATATCATCGACGAGGTTCACATGCTTTCGCCAAGTGCTTTCAACGCCTTTCTGAAAATCATGGAAGAACCGCCGGAGTATGTCAAATTCATTCTTGCGACAACTGAAGTTCACAAGGTTCCTGCAACCATAACCTCACGCTGTCAGAGATTTGATTTCAGAAGAATACTCCCTGAGGACATAAAAGACCGCCTGCTTTATATTGCAGGACAGGAAAATATAACACTTGATGAAAATGCGGCAAGACTTATTGCCAAGCTTTCTGACGGCGGTATGCGTGATGCACTTTCACTGCTTGACCAGTGCGCCGCATATTCGGATAACATCGACACAGGCGTTGTATCATCAGCTGCGGGTATTGCGGGACGTGACCACCTTTTTGAAATCATTGAGGCGTCAGTCAGCAAAAATCCGGGTGACGCTCTTTCGGTTGCGGACAAGCTTTACGGTATGTCAAAGGATATGCAGAAGCTTTGTATTGAACTTACTGAACAGTACCGCAATATGATGCTTATGAAGGTCTGCCCGGAAAAATCAGAACTTCTGGCGTGTATGCCTGATGAAATTGAACGCTTAAAACAGCTTACAGCTTCACTTGAGCTGAATGAAATACTTTCAAAGCTTGATATACTGCAGGAATGCAACGAGAAAATCGGCAAGGCAATCAACAAGCGTGTTGAGATTGAAATGTGCCTTATTAAGCTTTGTTCCAAGCAAATTTTACAAAAAACACTTGACAATACCGTAAATTATGATAAAATAAAACAAGTGGGTAATGTTGCAGCAGCTTCTCCACAGGGCAATACTCCGTCACAGGAGCCGGAACCTGTAAAGCCTGAAGCTGACTTCACACAGCTCAAAGCGTCGGACTTCAAACCACTTACAGAGTGGTCGGACATTCTTGAGGAATTTACAAGAATCTGTCCTTCGGTGTCAGGAACTCTTTCGGGTTCAGTTGCATTTGTTCATAAGAACATTATGCTTATTGATACCAAAAACAAATTCTTCCTCAGACTTTTCAAGACAAAGGAAAATGCTCACCAGCTTGAAAAAGCAGTACAGACTGTCATGGGTAGAGCATTCGTCATAAAAGCACGCTGTTCTGCAGCGGACAAGGAAGCAAAAAAAGCTGACGTACTTATTGAAAAAGCTATGAACAGTGGTATTGAAACTGCTGTTGAATAAATCAAATATTAAATTTCTTAAGGCAATACCGCACAAAGCTTGTGCGAAAGATGCGAAGCCAGATTTTTCGCTGGATTGTGCAAAAAATCGTCGGCATACTGTCGTATGTCAAGAGTTTTTTGTGCAATATTGCGGAAAATATGCAAGCAGATTTTGCGCAAAGCCATAGGGCGGGATTTGCGGGGTGTTGCCTTAAATATTAAAGGAGAAAAAAACAATGAAATCAAGAGTACCAAAGAATATGGGCGGAGCTCAGAACATGAATTCAATGATTAAGCAGGCTCAGAAAATGCAGGATGAAATCACAGAGCTTCAGACAGATATCGAAGGAAGAGAATTCTCTGCTACATCAGGCGGCGGACAGGTTGAAGTTGTTGTAACAGGCGCTAAGAACATCAAGTCACTTACAATCAAGCCTGAAGTTGTTGACCCTGAAGACATCGAAATGCTCCAGGACCTCGTAATCAGCGCTATCAACGAAGCTATGGCTTCTGTTGAAAAGACAACTGAAGAAGAAATGAACAAGATTACAGGCGGAGTTTCATTACCTGGACTGTTCTGATATGGCTGATAACAGTGCATTACCTTTAATAGTTCTTTCTGAACAGTTTGCAAAGCTGCCGGGAATAGGCATGAAAACTGCACAGCGTCTGGCTTATGCTGTAATGTCAATGAGCGACGAGGACGCAAAAATGTTTTCCGATGCGATTCTTTCGGTAAAAAGCGATGTGGGCTACTGCAGAATCTGTCAGAATCTGACGGAATTTGACGTGTGCCCTGTATGCAACAGTTCCAATCGTGAACAGTCGCTGATATGTGTTGTAGAAACGCCGAAGGACGTGACTGCCTTTGAACGTACAAACGAATACGGCGGTACATATCATGTTCTTCACGGACTTTTGTCCCCTATCAATGGTGTTGGTCCTGATGATATCAGAATCAGGGAGCTTCTCGACAGAGTAAATAATTCTGACGTTGAAGAAATCATTATGGCGACAAATCCGACTGTTGAAGGCGAAGCAACAGCGATGTACATCGCAAAAATTTTAAAACCGCTTGGAATTAAGGTGACACGTCTGGCATTCGGTATCCCTGTCGGGGGACACCTTGAATATGCTGATGAGGTTACACTTTTCAAAGCGCTTGAAAACAGAAATGAAATGTAAATATAATGGACGTCCTTTTTACAGGACGTCCATTGTTTTTATAATACGGTTTTATCAACTCTGATTATTTGAAATACCGCCCCATCCGTCAATACCGGCACGACGCATTGCACCGAATATCCTGTCGGAAAAGCCTTTGTTTTCCTTGTCCATCTGACGAATGAAATCCTTGGTCTTTTCACGGTTTGTAAATCCGTCAGCAGGACATTTTGATTTAATAACCTCAAGATTGTTTTTCATTGCCGCTTTTCTCACTTCCTTTTCAGGCGCAAAAACGAGCGGACGAATAAGCGTCAGGTCCTTGCGGGAAAGATAACTCTTAGGGGAAAAACAGCCGATTCTGCCCTCAGTAAACAGGTTCATAATGAACGTTTCAACTGCGTCATCAAAATGATGCCCAAGAGCGATTTTATTACAGCCATATTCCTTTGCGGCATCGTGAAGAGCACCACGTCTCATGCGTGCGCAAAGACTGCAGGGGTGGCTTTCTTTTCTTACGTCAAAAACAATTTCACCTATATGAGTGCGGAGTATGTGATACTCAACGCCCATTTCCTCACAGAAAGCCGTAATTGCCGAATAATCCCCCTGTTCACCGCCAAACTGCGGGTCTAAGGTTACAGCAACAAGTGTATAGTCAATTCCGATAAAACGCTGTAAAAGAACGAGTCCCTTTAAAAGGACGACACTGTCCTTGCCTCCTGAAACACCGACAGCTATTCTGTCACCATCTGAAATCAGTTCAAATTCCTGAATAGCCTTTCTCATATATCCTAAAATTTTCTGCATAGAAACCTCCTGTTTAATATGTATATATTATACAATATTCTGAACAATTTTGCAATTCCTCTTGAAAAAAACTTCAATTTGTTATATACTATATATGTGTGAAATCCGGGGGTGTGAAATGAGAAATATCAGTGATGTATTAATAGATGTAGGTCTTGGCGCATATGATGAAATTATAGCTGAACTTTATGGGGAAGAAAATGTTCCGAATCAGCGTAAAAGAATCATAAGAGCGCTCAATGAACACGAGGTCGAGTTCGGATTCGGGCTTGACAGAGAAGCAAGGGTTTTTTCAGCACCGGCAAGAATTGAAATTGCAGGAAATCATACCGACCATCAGCTTGGAAACGCACTTTCTGCATGTATATGCAAGGATATGCTTGCTATCGTGACACGAAATAATGATGGTGTAATCAGAATAAAAAACGGGAATATGCCGCTTGACTGCATAGCCGTTTACATGAATGCCAAGGCTGACCCGAAGGAGTATTCACCGCTTGGTGATATAATTATTTCTGACCTTGACCCTTATGAACACGAGGAACAGAAACAGATTGCGATTATCCGTGGTATTGCAGGAAGATTCTATCTTATGGGCTGTCGCCTGGAGGGCTTTGACTGTTATATCACTTCAGATATACCGGAAAAATCCGGACTTTGTTCAGAAACTGTCTTTGAGGTATTAATCGGCGAAATTATGAACCATTTATACATGGATGGTAAAATACCACCGGAAGAAATAGCTCAGATATGCCAGTTTGCTGAAAATTACTACTTCAAAAAGCCGGGCGGGCTCATGAATCAGCTCACAACGGCACTCGGCGGTACAATCTGGGGCGACTTTTACGATATTGACCAGCCGTTTGTAAAGCGCATCGACTTTGATTTTACAAACTGCGGTTACACACTTTGTCTCGTTGAAAGCCGTGACCCTGAAAAGGTTTATACCGATGACTTTTATCTCATACTCGGTGAAATGAAGTCAGCATCAAACTTTTTCGGAAAAACCGCCCTTTCAAGAGTTGAAGAATCGGAATTTCTTGAATACATGGCAGATGTAAGACAGCGCTGCGGAGACAGGGCTGTTCTCAGTGCGCTTCACTATTTTGAAGAAGATAAGCATGCTGTCAGATGCTCAAAATGCCTTATGGCAAAGGACTTTGAAGGCTTTTACAAGGAATTCAAGCGTTCGGGTAAATCATCATTTATGTATCTGCATAATATCTGCACAGCGGATAACAGCGACAGTCAGCCGATGTCGGTTGCGTTTACATATTGCCACAGACTTCTTGAGGGTAAAGGTGCTGTGAGAGTTCACGGAGGCGCTGTTGAAGCGTTTGTACCCAATGACATGGTTGAGGGCTTTAAAAATTATACTGAAAAGCTTTTTGGCGCAGGACGTTGTCATATAATGAAAATCAGACAACAGGGCTGTGTTGAAATAGGAGGAATATATGGGTAAGATTTTAGTAACCGGTGGTGCCGGATTTATCGGCAGCCACACATGCGTTGAGCTTCTTAATGCAGGTTATGAAGTTGTTGTTGTTGATAATCTCTGCAACTCCAAAAAGGAAAGTATCAAGAGAATTGAACAGATAACAGGCAAGAGCGTTAAATTCTATGAGGCTGATATTCTCAATATGGATGCGCTCGCAAGAATATTTGAAACAAATGAAATAGACGCTGTAATTCACTTTGCAGGTCTCAAGGCGGTGGGAGAATCCGTTGCAAAGCCGCTTGAATACTACCAGAACAATATTTCAGGTACTATCAATCTTCTTATTGTGATGAATTATTATCAGTGCCGCAAGATGGTTTTCTCATCTTCTGCAACGGTTTACGGCGTTAACAATAAGGCTCCGTACACAGAGGATATGCCGACATCAGCAACAAACCCTTATGGCTATACAAAGGTTATGATTGAGCAGATTCTGCATGACCTTACAAATGCTGATGAAGAAGGCGCAGTTGTTGCGCTCAGATATTTCAATCCTATCGGTGCACACAGCAGTGGTCTTATCGGTGAAGACCCGAATGGTATTCCGAATAATCTTGTGCCGTATATTGCTCAGGTTGCATCAGGCAGACTTGAAAAGCTTAATGTTTTCGGCAATGATTATGACACACCGGACGGCACAGGCGTGCGTGACTATATCCATGTTGTTGACCTTGCCAAGGGACATCTTTCAGCGCTTAAATATGCACTTGAAAACAATGGTTTTACTGCTGTAAATCTCGGAACAGGCAAAGGCTCAAGCGTTCTTGACGTTGTAAAGTCATACGAAAAGGCATGCAAAAAGGAAATCCCTGTAAAAATCTGTGACAGACGTCCGGGCGATATTGCCACTTCATACGCTGACACATCCCTTGCAAAAAAACTTTTTGGCTGGGAGGCAGAGCTTGGGCTCGATGATATGTGCCGTGACAGCTGGAACTTTACAGTGAAAAATCCAAATGGATTATAATAAAAACTATCCCGTCATAACTGACGGGATGAATAATGCGGTTCAGTTAGCAACCGCATACTATAAACGGAGGTAGAAAAAATGAAAAAAATCACAATTGAAGGCATGAACTGCGGACACTGCTCAGGTGCAGTCAGGAATGTTCTCGAAGAGCTTGGCGGAAAGAATGTTGAAGTAAGCCATGAAACAGGTATTGCAACAGCAGATATTGACGCTTCAGACGAAGCTGTTACAGCGGCAATCTCTGATGAAGGCTTTGATGTAATAAGCATCGAAGAAGTTTAATGGCTTAATATTATAATGTCCCTGATTTATGTTTGTTTCAGATAACATAAATCAGGGTTTATTTTTGTATAAAACACAGAGATTGTTAAAAAACTATAAAAGTCTATTGACAAATGTTGCGTATTTGGTTATAATTAATAAAGATAAACAAATAGATTTAATATTTAATTCGCAGAAACAGAGGTGCAGAACGCATGGGAATATTTGATTTTTCAAGACCTGATAATTACAGTAAAATAAGTGAAGAATGGCAGATATTTGAGAGCATTTTTCCTGATACAGGTGCGTTCAAATACCTCTCATCGAGAAAAGAAGCATATCTTGATGACAACACTTACAGAATTCTGAGGGTGAAAAAAGAATCTGAGGACGGCTCTATGCCTGAAGCGGATTTTTTCAGACTTCTGAAAAAAATAACAGTTGAACCTGTTTACAACAAACGACACATCTATAATTATCGCTGCGGAAATGAAAGCTTCTGGATAAAGCTGAGCATGGTTGAAAAAAACGGACAGTGGATTGGCTTTATCAAGGACATGACATCAATGATGCAGGAAATAACCTTTTCTGAATCATTCAGTATATTAAACTCAGTAACAAAGCTTAACAGCCGTGAGGCATTTCTTGAGGAGCTCAGAATCCTCTCGGAATCAAAAAAAATCAAGCAGGGATATCTTGCCACATTCCACATCAACGGCATCAATCATTTGAACCAGATTTTAGGAATTGACAACAGTAAGAAGTGCATATCGTGCGTTGCAAGAACAGTTTCGCATTTTATGTCAGACGACATTATAATCGGTTCAACTCCGTATTACGAGTTCCTTGTTTTCTTCAAGGATAAAACCAAGGACGAGGCAATTTCGCTCATGAAGCAGATTGCCGACGCTGTGCACGAAAGCAAGGTAACTGATGATTTCGGCGAGGCGCTGATTCCGGGAAGCGATGCGAGACTGTCACTCAACTGCGGTTACTGCACCTATCCTGATGACTCAAAGGATTTCAACAAGCTTGTGAATTACTCGGGCTTTGCGCTTTATGAAATACTCGAAAACACAACGGGTATGATAAATGCGTTCAACAGAAAATCCTACGAAAAGGAAAAGGAATTTTTCACAGATGCTCAGGTTTTCTGCAAAATCATTGACGAAAACCTGTTTGAATATCATCTTCAGCCGATTGTTGACGCAAGAACAGGCGTTGTCTTTGGCTATGAAGCACTCATGAGAACAATCGGAAACAAGTACCTGAATCCGTTCCAGATGCTTGAAATCGCAAAAAAGCAGAAACGTACATACGACATTGAGAAAAAGACTTTCTTTAATGTTATGAAAATCCTTCATGAAAATATTGATATGTTCAAGGATAAAAAGCTGTTTATAAACAGTATTCCTGACCATATGCTCACAGACGAGGATTTCGAAGAGCTTTGCAAGCTTTATGGCGACCTCATGTCAAAGGTTGTTATAGAGATTACAGAGCAGTCGGACGTTTCAAACGAATTTCTCGAAAAACTTGCCGTACGCCGTGAAAAAACGGGACTTCAGATTGCCTTTGATGATTACGGCACAGGCTATTCAAATACAGCAAATCTTATAAGATATAATCCTGATTATATAAAAATCGACCGTTCACTCATAACCAATATTGACAGTGACTTAAAGCGCCGCCAGCTTGTATCAGCTGTTGCGGAATTTGCTGAGGAAAACGATATTACCGTACTCGCAGAAGGAATAGAGACTTCCTCAGAGCTTTCAACTGTTATAAGACTTGGCGTTGACCTTATTCAGGGATATTATACATCACGTCCGAAGCCTTTCATTCTCTATGAAATTTCAAATGAAATAAAGAATGAAATTGTAAATGTGAACGCACGCAAGAACAATTCACCTCAGCCTTTCTGCGTTACTATTGAAAGTGAAGACGAGCTTGTTCTTGAAAATGTCGACTGTGATGCCTATACGGATGTGCTCGTCACAAAAGAAAAGGTTAAGCTTATCGGTGACAATTTCATTCTGAAAACAGGTATTGTAACAGCTGATGACACAGACATTGAAATCACGCTCAGCAATGTCTGCATAGCAAGGGATTACGGATGCCCTGCAATAACAGTCGGGGAACACTCAAAACTCACTCTTATCATTGACGGTGAAAATGAGCTTGGTAATATCGGCATTCATGTTCCGCAGACCTCTGAGCTTATACTTAAAGGCGAAGGAACTCTCAGAATACTCTCAGACGAAGATAAGCCATATGCAATCGGAAATGACTATAACGGTGAATACGGCAATATAACTGTTGATATGACAGGAAAGCTTGTGCTTATCATAAACGGTGTAAAAACCGTTGCAATCGGCGGAGGAAAAAATCCGTCGGGCAACGCTATAAAGCTTATCTCAGGTGATATTTCGATTCAGAACACGGGAAAACGCTGCGTTTCTATCGGAAGCGTCAAGGGAAATGCCTCTGTTGAAATCGGCAAAAACTGTAATATTGAAATTGAAAATTCAAGTATTGAAAGCGTTTCAGTGGGTGCATTTGAAAGCAACGTTGATATTGACTGCAAGGGAAATATCAGAATTGTCGGCTCGGGAAGTAATATTCTCGGTATTGGCGTACTTTCAAAGGGTACTGGTAAAATCGGCATTTCAGACGGAAATATTGATATTAACTTCGGTGCAAAGAACGCCTATTGTATTGGTACTGTCGGAGGAAAAGTTGACATCAGCGCTGAAAATACTACGTTCAATCTGTCAGCAGGCGGGGTAAATGTCTGCGGAATCGGTGACGAAAGCGGTGCAGGCGATGTAAAGCTTGAAAACAACGATATAAAAATCCGCCTCAACGGTGAAAACACAACGGATATTGGCAGTGCCGAGGGCACACTTGTCCGAAACGGAAACAAGATAATTTCAAGAATCAACTGTTAAAAAAGGACCGCATATGCGGTCCTTTTTTTATTGCTGTTCACTTACATATTCATAAATTGTCTCTGCATCAAGTATGTGAAGCGGTTCTGTATAATGAGAACCCGGTGCGCCCATAGTGATAAGTGTGAAGCGCTCGCCGCCGATATCGGCAATTGATGCAAGACATAAGCCTGCCTGGTCGGTAAAGCCTGTTTTACCGCCAAGAATCTCTCCGCCCGCTATAAGCGAACTATCCATTTGTGAGAAAACTGTGCTTGAAAGAGTTATACCCGAAGGGTGTTTGTTTGTTTCTGTATAATAACTTTTTGATGTGAAGATTTCATAGAACGTTTCGTTTGCCAGCGCATATTCCATCAGAACTGCCATGTCTCTTGCGGTTGAATAATGGTCGGAATTATGGAATCCGCACACATTTGTGAAATTAGTATTGTTCATACCAAGCTCTGACGCTTTTTCGTTCATAAGCTGAACAAAGCTCCATTCGCTGCCGCTTATATAATTTGCAAGAGTAAGACAGCATTCTGCCCCTGAGCTTAAAACAGTACCATAAAGCAGGTCACGGTAGCTCACCTCTTCATACGCAAGAAAGCCCGCAGTTGAGCCGTTTTCAGCATTGACTGTATTGTAAATATCGCCTGTAATCATGATTGATTCATCAATGTTGTAAACATTTTCAAGTGCAACAATCGCTGTCATGATTTTTGTAAGCGATGCAGGATAAACTATTTCATCAGCGTTCTGACTGTATAATTCCTCTCCCTGTGAATCAAGGAGCAGAACTGTCTCACTGCTAACGGTCAGATAGTCAAAATTGTATGTACGCTTTGTGGTTACAGGTTCAGTCGGTGCTTCCGTAGGCACTTCCGTTGTGGATTGCACTTCCATTTCCGCAACCTCAGCAACAGCTTCATCGGTTGCAGGTGCTGAAGACGCATTCTGTTTCTGCATAATCGTGACGCCGCCGAGAATTATAACCAGCATAATTAAAATAACAAAAAGCCAGAGAGCTAATCCCCCGGCACTGCTTGATTTGGATTCCTTTTTCATTTTCTTCCCTCTTTATATGTTACTAATATTATTTTAACATACAGTTAAATCTACGTCAAGATGGCAGAAAATAAAAAAGCAATTGAAAAAAGTCGTTATATACTGTTTAATAAGTCAAAAAGACGCCTTTGAAAATCAAAAGCGTCTTTTTTCAAATTCAATTTTATTCCTGAGGACCTAAGTCTGCTTCAGGGATTATCATTGCAACGAAGTTCATAATGATAACGCTGTCTGTTGTGTCAATTACATTGTCATAAGCACAGTTTGCGTTGAGAACACCTTCGTCAGAAAGTGTATTTGTTTCTGTGTTGAGCAGATACATGTTAAGCGCAACAACGTCCGCAACGTCAACTGTTCCGTCAACGTTTACATCGCCGTACTTTGAAGCTTCGCCGCCGGGAAGTGTAGGCTTGTCAGTATCATCTTCCCCACCTGTAGGACCTGCTGTTGTAACAACTGTTGATGGTTCTGTATCTGGCTCAGTTGTAGGTTCTGTCTCAGGTTCTTTTGTTGGTTCAGTTGGCTCTGTTGGTTCTGTTGGTTCTGTTGAACCGTCTGAAAGCGCACCATAAATGATACCGCAACCAACAGTTGACATATAAACCTTACCGAATTCGTTCATATCACCAACGAGGAAGTTACCGTTACCTGTACCGCCGTAGAGCTTATCCTTATTGATGAGTACCCAGCTTTCTCCGCCGTCCTGTGAACGGTAGATACCTTCAGGGTCAGTTTCAGCAGGCTTACCATACATATAAAGTGTGTTTACATCGCCTGCCTTTTCAGGAGCACCGTAACCTACTGTCTTACAGTAGAACACATCAAGCTGTTCAATATTGCTTCCCTTGTCAGTTGCCTTGTACATGCCGTACCAGCCTGCACCGAGAATAATTGTTCCATCGCCGAGTGATGCAATTCTGCCTGCGCTGTCGCACTGGTCATACATGCAGATCTGCTTTGAAGTAAATGTCTTACCATAGTCTGTACTTACACAAAGTGCATAGTAAGCATCTGATAAATCAGGTGCCGGCTTTGAATAGCCCCATGATGAATTATAGTATGTTGCATATGCATAAACGAGTGAAGGATCTTCAGGGTCAACATACATATATGTCGGCTTTGAGCCATAAGTTGTAGGAATACCTGAGCATGCTGTCCATGTCTGACCGAAGTCATCAGAATAGCTTACGTTTCCGTCGTCCTTGTTTGACTTGAAGAAGCGGTATGTTTCTTCATCAAGCTGTGTTATAGCAGCCTTACCGCCAGGAGAGTTAGCCATTTTAGTCCATGTCTTACCACCGTCAAGTGTATAGAAGCCGGGAGCAATGTCGTTATTGTTTTCGGCAATACGAATCATTACATCAGGATTCTGAGGGCAGTATGCAACACCGCCTGTTGAACCCATGTTTGGCTGATGCTGTTCTGGGATTTCCTTTACATCCTTGTGAACGAAGCCGTCGTAGTCACCGATTACAGAAACAGGGTCCTTGCCGGGTGCACTTACCATGTCAAGACATACAACTTCTTCAATGCCGTCAGGATGGAAGTAGTAAACAGGGAGTTCATCCCATACATTATCGCAGGCAAAAACACCGTTACCTGATGTGATGAGGATTCTGTCTTCATCTCTCGGGTCAAGAACGATAGCACCGCACCAGTGAATAGCCTTGTTTCTTATCCAGCCATAACCTGCGTCCTGGAGATAGTCAGCCTGAAGCGGCTGTCCCCAGCCCTTTGCGTTACCTGGAGTAATACTCTCCCATGTCTTACCGCCGTCCTTTGAACGATAGAACTGGTCACCCCAGCATACTTTATCATCTTCCCATGCGCCCTCGTACCAGAGCTGTGAGCTCCATACGCCGCATGTTGTAGCAACGAGTGTGTTTGCGTCATCAGGTAAGCTTACACATCCGCCGAAACTGTCTCCTGTCGGAGAAATATCTGTAACAGCGCCTGAAGTTGTATCGTATTTATAGACACCGCCGCCTGTACCGTTGAATGAGAGTCCGCCGACATAAGCAATAAGGAGGTTGCCGTCTGCGTCCTTGTTGATTCTTGAAGGGAAGGAATCTGTCGGAAGGTCTGCACTCAGCGGCTCCCAGTTATCCTTGCCTACATCAGCAACATAAACGTTTGCGCCGATTGTGTTATCTGAAACACCTACATAAACCTTGCCGTCTTCAACAGCGATTGTTGCAATACCATTACAGTTTGTATAATCTGTTCCGACTGTTGTCTTTTCAATTGTGTCAGTCCATGTCGGCCACTTGATTTCATTTGTGAAAAGTCCGAGGTCGTTGAAGCTGTCAACGTATTCCCATGTTTCACCTGCGTCAGTACTCATGATAAGACCGTCCGTATCACCGCCGCAGTAGAGCACGTCAGGATTTTCAGGGTCGATTGCAATAGCCTCGCCGCACTGACGTCCGTAGCCGTTTCCGTGAACCTTAATAAGGTCAGTAACTTCAATTTCCTTGAATGTCTTACCGCCGTCAGTTGTCTTGAAGATAGCTGTTCTTTCTGCGCTGAAGTATGCACAGCCAACGAGGAAGTATACTGTGTCATCGTCTGTCGGGTCAATTGCCATAGCGTCAACGCTTAAATAGCCCTTGTCCTCTTCATTGATAAATGCAAAAAGCTGGTCCCACTGTCTTGTTTCATAGTTATACTTGTAAGCACCGCCTACGTCAGTTCTTGCGTACATAACTTCCTTACCGGTTACGATACCGGAAACGAAGCCGCCGCCGCCGATTTTAACAGCGCCCCATTCCATCTGGTTTGTGATGTCCTCTGCGGCTGATACGCTGCTTCTCAGCATTTCAACGGACGGTGCCGCTGAAACTGCAAGTGCAAGCGCTGTAAGCCCGCAAAGCAATTTTTTCTTGATACTCATAAATTAAATTCCCTCTCTCTCTAAAGCTTTACTTTAAAGTGTGACATCATAATCATTAGTCACTTTTAATAAAAAACAGTGACAATGACTATACTTATCTAATTTATTATACATTATATATTCAAAGATTTCAATAATTTTAGCTAAAAAAACTAAACGAAATAAATTGACAAAATTTATTGAATGTGCTATATTTAATGTGATTAAGCGAATTATCGCTTGAATTTCACAATAAAATTAAAGAAAAGAGATTGAAAATGACAAGAAAAGAAAAAATGAAATATTACAGAAGAAGACAGATTGCCCTTGTAATCGGTATCGTTATTGTTCTCGGTGCTATAATTGCGGCAATTGTTCTGATTTTATCGGGAGATGATGAAGTGGAAGAAAATACACCTTCAGTATCATCAGAAAGTGTTTCCGACGACCTTGCCGCTGACAAGGTGATTGACAATGAAGACATGCGCTTTGAATTTGCAATGGACGAAATAACAATCGAAGTTGACGAAGAATACAAGGCGCTTCTTATAAACGAAACAGATGATATGAACGTAACATGGGAAAGCTCAAACCCGTCTGTTGCCATTGCCGATGACGGCAGAATCATCGGTGTGAGCGAAGGCTCATGCGACATTACAGCAAAGCTCGAAAGCCTCGGACTTTCCGCAGAAATGAGAGTCTACGTTGAAAAGGGCGGTCATGAAATCGTTGAAAAGGACGGCATAACCTATGTTGACGGCATACTCATTGCCAATAAGAGCTATTCCCTGCCGTCAGACTATGCGCCTGATTTCCTGCCTGAAACACAGGCAGCGTTTGACGCAATGGAAGCTGACGCTTCAGCGCTCGGACTCAACCTTTATATATCCTCGGGCTTCCGTTCCTATGAATACCAGTCACAGATTTATAATAACTACGTTGCAAGGGACGGTCAGGCAGAGGCAGATACATATTCAGCACGCCCGGGCCACTCAGAGCACCAGACAGGTCTTGCGCTTGACCTCAACACAATTGATATGTCATTTGAAAACACAGACGAGTATGAATGGCTCCGTGACAACGCCCACAAATACGGTTTCATTATAAGATATCCCGAAGGCAAGGAGGATATCACAGGCTATCAGTATGAACCATGGCATCTGAGATATCTCGGAGAGGAGATTGCACAGGATGTTTATGAAAGCGGACTGTGCCTTGAGGAATATCTTGGTATAGACTCGGTTTATGCTGAATAAATACCGCAAATATTCCTTGACAGAAACGATGTTATAAGTTATAATTATTTTAATGGTTATCACCTTTTAAATGGAGAATTTTATGGATAATAAATTAAAGGAGCTTGAAGCCGAGAAAAAAAGGCTTATGGCTGAAATCAACAAAAATAACAGGCGTATCAGCTCGGGAAACAAGGGTCAGGAAAAAAGTGAACTTCTTCAGTTCTTTATAGGACTCATTCTTCTCGGTGTCGGACTTTTCTGGATATTCCAGTCTGTAACAGTCACAACAATGTTCAGCGGATTTCATTTCGGAAGCTGGCGTGTTCCGGACGGAACAGTAATCATTCCGCTTTTAATCGGTATTGTAATGCTGTTTGTCATGAGAAGAAAAATCTTCGGCTGGATTGTGCTTGCAATCGGCGTTCTGGCAATACTTCTTGCGGTTATGAACAGTGTGAGATTCCATTTCACATCAACATCACTCTTTGAGTATATTTTCATGTTCGGTTTTGTTGCGGTAGGCGGTGCACTGGTTCTGAAGGCACTGTTTGCAAAGCATTAGTATATAATCTTTTAGGAGGAAATAAAAATGGGCATTTTTCAGAGATTAGGTGATCTTCTCAAGTCAAACATCAACGATCTTATCGACAGGGCAGAAGACCCTGAAAAGATGGTAAAACAGATTATTATCGATATGCAGGAGGAACTCAACAAGTCAACTCAGGCTCTCGGTAAGGCTGTTTCAAGTGAAAAGATTGCGAAAAAACAGTATGATGACGCAGTAAGAAAATCAGCTGAATGGGAAGCAAGAGCAAAGACTGCTATTACAGCAGGAGACGATGCGCTTGCCAAGAAGGCTCTTGAAAACAAGGTTAAGGCTGATAAGGATGTTCTCGCATATCAGGAAATGTATGAGACAATCTCACAGCAGACTGATACAATCAGAACTCAGGTTGAAGTTCTCAAGTCAAAGCTTGAAGAAGCAAAGAGCCGTCAGGCAATGCTTATTGCACGTTCACAGATGGCTGAAACTCAGAAGAACCTTGCAAAGCAGACAGGTGGCTTTGATTCATCAAGCGCTATGGAAAAGTTTGACCGTATGGAAGAAAAAATCATGCAGAAGGAAGCAGAAGCTCAGGCTTATGCTGAAATTGCAGGTCAGGAAAACAGTGTTGTTGATGACTTTGAAAAGCTTGAAAATGACTCTAAAATCGACTCTGAGCTCGCAAGACTCAAGGCTGAAATGGGTATGTAATTTATTTGAAAGGAAGAAACAATCATGGAAGAAACAAAAAAGAGAAGCAGTCTCTGGGTATTCATTCCTGTACTCGTTGCAATAATCGGAACAGTTGCATCTGTTGCGTATCTTGTATATAAGGCACTCAGCAACAAAAGCTATGAAGAAAAATGGAAGGATTACGACGAGTGCGGAATCTGATTTTTAAAGAAGGCGTGGGGAAACCGCGCCTTTTTGCATGGGAGGACATATTATGAGAAAATTTGTGAAAACAGGCTGTATACTGCTGTCAGCACTTCTGATTACAGGTACATGCACAACCAAGGTTACAGACAGAGTTGACGCTAAAACCGCAGGAATAAACGTAAATTACCACACAGAAGCTGAGATAAGACAGTATATTGCTGAAAATCCGTTTGATTTTTCTGCGTCTGTTTACGACGAAACACCAAATTATAAATCAGCGCCGTATTCGGCAGGTAAGCTTTCGGACGAAACTTTGCAGAATGCGCTAAATGCACTTAATACAATGCGATTTGTTGCGGGAATCGACGAGGTTGAGCTGTCAGACGACGACAATCTGCGCTGTCAGGCAGGAGCGCTTATTAACGCAGTAAACAACACGCTTTCCCACTCACCCACTCAGCCCGACGGCATGAGCGACGAGCTTTATCAGCTTGGACTTGAGGGCGCTTCAAGTTCAAATATCGGCTGGGGATACAATTCCCTTGTACAGAATATAATCAGCGGCTGGATGGAAGACGGCGACGAATACAACATCGAATGTCTCGGTCACAGGCGCTGGTGCCTCAATCCTTCAATGGAATATACAGGCTTTGGCAACGTCGGTTCATTCTACAGTATGTACGCTTTTGATAACTGGTTCGCTGATACCGAATATTACGGCGTTGCATGGCCTGCACAGGTTATGCCTGTACAGTATTTTGGAAGCAATTATCCATGGAGCATCTCTATGGGACAGGAGGTAGATATTTCAAAGGTCAGCGTTATGATTGAAAATATGTCAGACGGAGAAATATGGACATTCTCAGAGGAAATGTCAGACGGATATTTCACTGTCAGCAATGAGGGATATGGAAAAACAGGCTGTATAATATTCAGACCTACTAACATTGAGTATAAAGCAGGTGATATTTTCAATGTCACTATTACAGGAACCGAAACACCTGTAAGCTATACTGTTGAATTTTTTGATATTGAAGCTGAAGAAAAGGAATATACAGCTTCTGACGTGTCGGCATATGCTGATTTTATCGTCGGCAGAAACGAGGGCGATGAGGATATAACAGACCTTACAGGTGACAAAAAAGTCAATGTTTTTGATGTGATTTACATAAGAAGGAGCCTAATTCAGAGCTGATAGTGCAAAAAAGGCAAAAAAACCACAAAAAAATTCAAGGAATTTAAAAATACATCAAATTTTTTATTGACTTATAAACGCCAAAAGAGTATAATATAAGAGTATGGAATTTAATTTCAAAAATCATATATCGGAGGTTTTTTAAAATGGGTAGAGTTTATAATTTTAGTGCAGGTCCTGCTGTTCTTCCTGAAGAAGTGCTCAGAGAAGCTGCTGAGGAAATGCTTGATTACAAGGGTACAGGCATGTCTGTAATGGAAATGAGCCACCGTTCAAAGGCTTATGACGATATCATCAAGGACGCTGAAAAGGATCTTCGTGACCTTATGAACATTCCTGATAACTACAAGGTTCTCTTCCTTCAGGGTGGTGCTTCACAGCAGTTTGCTGCAGTTCCAATGAACCTTATGAAGAATAAGAAGGCGGCTTACATAGTAACAGGTCAGTGGGCTAAGAAGGCTTACCAGGAAGCTCAGATGTACGGCGAAGCTGTTGCAGTTGCTTCATCAGCTGACAAGACATTCTCATATATTCCTGATTGCTCAGACCTCGACATTCCAGAGGATGCAGACTACGTTTATATCTGCGAAAACAATACAATTTACGGTACAAAGTTCAAGGAACTCCCTAACACAAAGGGCAAGGACCTCGTTTCAGACGTTTCATCATGCTTCCTTTCAGAGCCTGTTGACGTAACAAAGTACGGCGTAATCTACGGCGGTGTTCAGAAGAATATCGGTCCTGCAGGTGTTGTTATCGCTATTATCCGTGAAGACCTTATCAGAGACGACGTTCTCGAAGGCACACCAACAATGCTCAAGTGGAAGACACAGGCTGACAACGATTCACTTTACAACACACCTCCATGCTATGGTATCTACATCTGTGGCAAGGTATTCAAGTGGATCAAGAAGATGGGCGGTCTTGAAGCTATGAAGGCTCACAACGAAAAGAAGGCTGCTATTCTTTACAACTTCCTCGACGAAAGCAAGATGTTCAAGGGCACAGTTGCTGAAAAGGACAGATCACTCATGAACGTTCCTTTCGTAACAGGCAACGACGAACTCGACGCTAAGTTTGTTAAGGAAGCTAAGGCTGCAGGCTTTGAAAACCTCAAGGGTCACAGATCAGTTGGCGGTATGAGAGCTTCTATCTACAACGCTATGCCAATCGAAGGCGTTGAAGCACTTGTTGCATTCATGAAGAAGTTCGAAGCTGAAAATGCTTAATTGACTTTTATTGATTGAATATAAATACGGGCGGAGTTTTTCGCCCGTATAAAATATAATTTGAAAGAGGTAACTGAAATGTTCAATATTCAGACACTTAATAAAATCGCTGCTATCGGAACAGATAATTTCGATAAGGCTAAGTATACAGTAGGCGACGCTGTTGAAAACCCAACAGCCATTATGGTTCGTTCAGCTAAGATGCACGACATGGAATTCGGTGCTGACCTCCTTGCTATCGCAAGAGCAGGCGCAGGCGTAAACAACATTCCTGTTGACAGATGTGCAGAAGAAGGTATCTGTGTATTCAATACACCTGGTGCCAACGCAAACGCTGTTAAGGAACTCGCAATCTGTGCACTTCTCCTCGCTTCAAGAAAGATTACAGAAGCTGCTGCATGGGCTGCTTCACTCAAGGGTACACCTGATGCTCCTAAGACAGTTGAAGGCGGCAAGGCTAAGTTTGCAGGTCCTGAAATCCTCGGTAAGACACTCGGTATCGTAGGTCTCGGCGCTATCGGCGGTATGATCGCAAACGCTGCAACAGCTCTCGGCATGAAGGTTATCGGTTATGACCCATATCTTTCAGTAAGCGGCGCTATCAACCTCAGCTCAAAGATTACTGTTGTAACAGATATCAACGAAATCTACAAGAACAGTGATTACATCTCACTCCACATCCCTTACACAGCTGACAACAAGAACATGATTGACGCTGATCAGATCGCTATGATGAAGGACGACGTACGCCTCATCAACCTCGCAAGAGGCGAACTCATCAACAGCGAAACAGTTGTTAAGGCTATCGCTGACGGTAAGGTTGCTAAATATGTAACAGACTTTGCTGATGATGTTGTACTCGGCGTTGAAAACGTAATCGTTCTTCCACACCTCGGTGCTTCAACACCTGAAAGTGAAGACAACTGCGCAGTTATGGCTGCTGCTGAACTCATCGACTACATCGAAAACGGTAACATCAAGAACAGCGTTAACTACCCTAACGCTTCAATGAATGCAAACGGCACAAAGGTTTGCGTAATCCACAAGAATGTTCCTGCTGTTATCGCAGGCGTTACAACAGCTGTTGCTGACGCTGGTCTTAACGTTGACAACATGGTTAACGCAAGCAAGGGCGAATATGCTTACACAATGCTTGACGTTGCAGGCGACGTTACAGATGCTGTTGCTGACAAGGTTAAGGCAGTTGACGGTATTATCAGAGTAAGAGTTATCAAGTAATTTTTATAAAGATAAATTTCAAGGCACATGACTTTATGTCATGTGCCTTTTTAGTTTCACTATACAATTTTCGTTGTCCACTCTTCGAGATTCCACACATCATCGGCAATGTCCATATAAAACTCAGGTTCATGGCTTACCATCAGAACAGTGCCTTTAAACGCCTTTATAGCACGCTTAAGCTCGTCCTTAGCATCAACGTCAAGATGGTTTGTCGGTTCGTCGAGAACAAGCAGATTTATTTCCTTGAGCATAATTCTGCAAAGTCTGACCTTGGCGTTTTCACCACCTGAAAGCACTCTCATCTGTGATGTGATGTGTTCTGTTGTAAGACCACATCTTGCAAGTGCCGCACGCACTTCGGCATTAGTAAGTCCGGGGAATTCGTCCCATATTGTCTGAAGTGCAGTCTGGTCGGAAGCATTCTCCTCCTGTTCAAAATAGCCGACCTCTACAAACTGGTCATGCTCAACCTCGCCCGAAATCGGAGGAATAATTTTAAGAAGAGTCTTGAGAAGGGTCGATTTACCAAGACCGTTTACGCCCTTGATTGCAATTTTCTGACCGCATTCAAGCTTTAAGGAAAGCGGCTTTGTAAGCGGCTCGTTGTAGCCGAGCACCAGGTCATTGCACTCAATAACAACACGTCCGGGAGTTCTCGCTGATGCGAACCCGAAAACAGGCTTCGGCTTGTCCTTGATAAGAGTAATTTTCTCCATCTTGTCAAGCTTTTTCTGACGTGACTTCGCCATGTTTGTAGTCGCAACTCTCGCCTTGTTTCGTGCAACAAAGTCCTGCAGGTCTGCAATTTCCTTCTGCTGCTTTTCATACGCCTGTTCAAGCTGACGCTTTTTAAGCTCGTGCATACGCACAAAATTATCATAGTCGCCTGTATATCTTGTAAGAACTGCATTTTCAACATGATAGATAACGTTTACAACATCGTTCAGAAACGGAATATCATGCGACACAAGAATAAACGCATTTTCATAATTCTGGAGGAAATTTTTGAGCCACGCAATATGGTTTTCGTCAAGGAAGTTTGTCGGCTCGTCAAGAATCAGAATCATCGGATTTTCAAGAAGAACCTTTGCAAGCAGTACCTTTGCACGCTGTCCGCCCGAAAGCTCGGAAACATCTCTGTCAAGGCCGATTTCACCGAGACCCAGACCGTTTGCATACTCGGAAATTCTTGCATCAATAGTATAATAACCGCTGTATTCGAGAATGCTCTGGATTTCTCCGACATCCTCCATAAGCTCGTTCATTTCCTCCTCAGAACAGGCCGCCATCTTGTCATAGCTTGCAAGCATTTCCTGTTCAAGCTCAGCTAAGTGACTGAACGCCTCCCTTAAAACATCGCTTATAGTCTTGCCCTTTTCAAGTGTGCTGTACTGGTCAAGATAGCCCGTCGTGATATGACGGCACCATTCAATTTTGCCCTCATCAGGCGCAAGCTTGCCCGTAATAATATTAAGAAACGTGGATTTACCCTCACCGTTTGCACCGACAAGTCCGATATGCTCGCCCTTTAAAAGTCTGAACGAGGCGTTGTCGAGAATCTGACGTGCACCAAATCCATGGGTTACATTTTCAACATTAAGTATACTCATAAAATGCTGCTCCTTTAAACACTATTCATTACATTATAACAAATTTCAGAAAATTTTTCAATACAAAATAAATCGTCGCCCTAAAAAAGGCGACGATTTATTTTTTGGAAATTAATTTATGATAAAGAAAGGGGGGATCTCTTGGTTTATTGACAGGTGAATATCACCCGCCCCACTAATCCTGGTTATGCTTTTCCAAGATCAGCCTTTTCAATAATCATAGCAACATAGTTCATGATAAGAGTACTGTCAGTTGAATTAAGAATATTATTTCTTTCACAGTCTGAATTTGCCATACTCTCAGTGCTAAGCGGTGTTGCTGTAGGATTAAGCAGATACATGTTGATTGCAACAAGGTCTGCAACGTCAACGTCATTATCAAGATTTACGTCGCCATAGAGATTACCGTCAGGAATAACTATCGGCTCTGTTGTAGTTGTGACTTGAGTAGTAGTTGTTGATGTAGATGTTGTTGTAAGAAGTGTCATAACTGTCGTTTCAGTTTCTGACACAGTTGTTGAAGCTGTTGTTGTAGTTGTAGGCTGAGTAATAGTTGTTGATGTAGATGTTGTTGTAAGAAGTGTCATAGCTGTAGTTTCAGTTTCTGACACAGTTGTTGCAGCTGTTGTTGAAGCAGGAGTTGTTGCTGTTGTAGTTGTAGTAGTTGTTGTAACAGGAGCTGTTGTTGTCACTGTTGTAGTAACAGGCTCTGTTGGTTCAACAACCTCTTCGGCCTTTGCAAATACTGTATAGTTTACGCATGTAGCTGTCTGACCGTTTTCACCGAGTGATACAGTCTCGCCCTCTGCGAATGACTTTTCATAGAATACAAATGAAACGTCCTTGTTGTTCACAGCTGTCATATCTGTCTTTGTCCAGCCTGAGAGCCATGAACCAGGTGTTGTAACTCTTGTATCAAGAGCAACATAAACCTTTATGTCTGCACCAGCCTTGAATGTTGCAACTGTTCCTGTTGCAGCCTTTGAATCACATGCTGTAAGGATTGATTCAGCACCGATAACGCTTTCAGGGAATGTTGCATATGTAACATCTCTGTCACCGAATACAAGGTCGCCAAGCGCAATGCTGTCATCAATTTTCCAGTCCATGTAGTTGTCGATATCGTTAACTACAAGGTTCTTTATAAGCTTACCGTTAATAGGGTCTACCTTGATATTAAGCTTCCAGCTCTGGTTTGCCGAGCCGTCGCAAGCCCACTGAACCGCTGTTGCACCAGCATCCTTTGAGCCTGAAACTATACCGATACAGCTGTCGTCTGAAGTTGACTTTGTACAGATTGTGTAAGTTCCGTCGCCGTTGCTTACAAACTTGAACTTTCTTGCGTCTGATTCATCGTTTGTCCAGATTCCGATATTTGTACCGTTATCAGTCTCACCATAAGCAAGGTCAAGTGTGTATGTCTTGCCGTCACCAAGTGTAGAATAAACGTAGTAATATCCGTCACCTGCATCAACAAATGTCCACACTTCGCCATCGCCTGTACCCTGAACAACGTCAGCGCCATTTTCTGCCTTGCCGTCTGCAACCATAAGGTTAAGACCGCTGTTTACGTTTGTGATTGTATACTTGTGTGAAGTATCAATAACTGCGCCAGGCTTTACTGCACTGCTTGCACCAACTGTTGCCTGAGGACGTGCAGGAACGCCCTTTTCTGTACCAAGATAGAAGCTTGGATGCGGAGGCTGGTTGTATGCAACCTGCTGTGAAGCAACCTGATTACGATACTGTGGGTCGTGCATGAGAGTCTGGATTCTGTAATCTGTGTCATATGTTGTAGCATAGATTCTTACAGAATTACCGTCTGCCGCTCTTACAATGAGCTCTTCACGCCAGTCGCCGAAGATATCAGCTGAGAGACATGGAGTACCCTTTGTTGTATTACATGTATAGTATCCGTCTGTTGTAAGAATTGTTTTTAAAATACCATCTGCACCCATATCTGTAATAGTTGCAGGTGAATCTGTGTAACCGTCAAGAATTTCTCTTTCAAGGTCACCGTCCCAATATGAAAGGAAGTTGATTGCAGGACGTCTGCATGAAAGTGTTGCACCGCTTCCGTTTACAGTTGTTGTATTAAACCAGAATTCTGCACCATCATTTCCTGTCCATACATTATCTGCGCAGCAACGTCCTGTGTCACCGTCAGCGTCAATATGGAAAAGCTTAGCACCTGTGTCACCGTCGATGAGTGTTACGCCGTACGGCTTATCCTCATGACAGATATAAACTTCTATACCTGGGTTATCAGGAAGAAGGTCACCTACATGCATTGCGTCACCGTGTCCCTGATTTGTACACCACTTGATTTTACCGTTATCATCAATACAGGTTGAACCTGTGATAATTTCCTGTTTTCCGTCACCGTCAACATCGGCAGGCATACTGTTGTGGTTGCCGTCGCCATATCCGAGTGAGCTTGAGCTTGTTCCTGTGTCAAACGCCCAGAGCTTAACAAGCTTGTCGTCCTTTACTGTGTAAGCAGTAGCAGTCATACGTCCGTAGTAACCACGTCCTGTTACAACTGATGGTGTAACACCGTCAAGATAAGCTACAACACCCCAGTATCTTTCAACTCGGTTATACTTATCAGATGACTTACCCCACTTTGTCGGGTCACCTCTGCCGGGTTCATAGTCAATTGTATGAAGAGCCTTACCTGTTTCGCCGTCAAAGAGTGTATAATATTCAGGACCTGAATAAATAAGTCCGCTGCTGTCACGATAATTTGCTGATGCGTCACCGATTACATTTCCCTGTCCGTCAACAGTACCATCAGCTGTTTTACAAGTCATTTCAGCCTTGCCGTCAAGGTCAAAGTCAGCTACGAAGAACTGAGTATAATGAGCACCTGAACGGATATTTGTACCGATATTGATTCTCCAGAGCTTTGTTCCGTCAAGTCTGTAGCAGTCGATTATACAAGGGTCAGTAACGCCCTTCTGTGAGTTATCCTTTGAAGTGTTAGGGTCCCACTTTACGAAAAGCTCATACTGTCCGTCGCCGTCAACGTCTCCGACTGAGCAGTCGTTAGGAGTATAGATGCTGCTTGGTCTGCTGAGCTTAATATCAAAGTAAGCATTTGAAGATGTAAGCTTACATGTTTCTGAAGACTTTACAACTCCGCCTTCAACTAAATCTACACGATATTTGGAAGAGCCACTGCCCGAAGCGTCAAGGTAACATGTTGCGTCACCCGCATTACTTGTGTAAATAAGTGTGTTGTCGCGATAAAGCTTGAATACTGCATTATCGCTGTCGCTGGCTAAGTATCTCCAGTTAACGAGCATACCTGAGCCTGTTGATACTGCTGAAATACCTCTGTCGAGATATTCAACCACGTTTGAGCTTGCACCGCTTACTTCTGTTGCATAATCTGTTGTCACAGCTGGTACTGTTGCGCTTACGCACAGAGCTGATGCTGAAACAGCCGCAAGCAGTTTCTTAAAACTGTACTTCATAATTAATTTCCCCTTTAAATCATCTGTTTGATTTATTTACCATATCTTATGTACTTAATTTTACCACAACATAAAAGAAATTACAATTGCTAAATCTATCTTTATTATTGCATATTACACACTTTTTTTGCAACTTTCAGAAGATAATAAGTGCATTATTTCTCTACTTTGCAATAATCCGTCATAAAATGCAACAATTCAGCCGATAAAAAGCCATATTCTGCGTGAATGTTGCAGAATATGGCTTTAAAGCTTTTACTATATATTATTTCATGATTCTTCATTATCAAGTGTTATACCTTTTCTGAATTCAGTCGGTGTAACGCCTTCTTCCTTTTTAAAGGTACGCATGAAATGTGAATACTCATATCCGCATTCAGCGGCAATTGTCTGAAGAGTATAGTTTGTATCAATAAGAAGCTTTTTCGCATAACTCAGTCTGCTGTGCTGAATATCGCTTGCACAGCTCACATTGAACGCCTTGCGGTAAATTCTCTGGAAATAAGCAACGCTCACATTGAGTCTTTCGCTGCACACTTCAATCGACCATTTCTGCTCAGGATGAGTATAGATATCATTTCTCAGAAGTACAAGCTGCTTATAGTGAAGCTGTTCACTTGTGGCAGGCTTTAAATGTCTGAGTTCTTTAAGTCCCTTATTGATTTTTTCTGTCATATCCTTTTCTTCAGGAATTGAAGCACAGGATTCAGAAAGCACGCTGTATCTGAGCGCCATTCTGACAGTAAGCCCTGAATTCTGAAGATACTGTTCAAACTGTCTTGCAATTCTCTCAGCAGTCATTTCAGGATTACGGTAAGCGGCAGTCTCAACGCCGACAATAACAAAATCATTTTCAACCGTTCTCATACATTTTTCATGGTTACGGCAGCAGCTTAAAAGAATATCAGCAAACGATGAAAGCATTTTTTCTTCCTCAAGATTGCCGTGAAGCTCTCTTAAATGGCTTATACCATTGATTGTAACGAGAATAGCAAAAGGGTTTTCACCGTAAAGCTTTGCTTTTTCAGAAAATTCGCCCCAGTGTTTGCGGAACGCTGAAAACTTGTAAAGTCCTGTAAGGTCATCACGAATCTGTGATATATAATTTCTGTATGCAAGACTTTTAAGTTCATTCTGCACACAAAGCATTTCCAGCGCATTGTTGATTTCACGGGTAAAGCGCAGATAGTGCTCATTATAGTCCTTGATTCCGTATCGTGTAGTGAAAAGCGCATAGCCGAAGCAGCGTTCCTGGAAATGAATCGCAGTAAAGAGCGTTGCACACGGTTCATCTGTCGGGAAATGTTCCTCAGGCGCCATTTCTGAAATATCAAATGATGTATGGTCACCAAAATAATGCATGTGCATCATCTGTGGTGTATAACCCGTTGTTCTGTAAGTCTGTGCATATGTGTCGTATGATGACTTGTTCCAGTCCTCACAGAGACAAATGCTGTATTTATCATCAGAAGTCCAGTTTTCCTTGTACACATAGCCCGAGTCATAAGCGGCCTGGATAAATTCACCCAGACTGTTTACGGAAAGCAGACGTGATGAAAGACTGCTGTCAAGATAACAGCCATTGAGATTCTGATATCTGAAATAATCAAAGGAGCTTCTGTAAACAGGCGCCTCAGTACTACAGCTTTCACGGCAGAGAACTTCACCCTTTTCACAGCTTACAGGTTCTGCATCAGTTCCCGAAATCAGCTTGTAAAGCGCACACATTGTATCAACGCCAAGCTGTGCCCATCTTGTATTGTATGTAGAAATCTGAGGTGAATGAACAATAGATTCGTCCGAATTGTCATAACCTGTGATTCTAACCTGTTCTGGAACACTGATTCCGCCCCTGATTAAAGCGTCGCAAAGCGCAATTGCCATAACGTCACTTGCACACACAACTGCATCAGGCTTTTCACGTTCACCCGAAATAATCTCATCAGCAAGCTTCTGAGCAGCATCAGACCAGAAGTCACCTTCAATGACATCGCTGTCTGCAACCATAAGACCCGCTTTTCCCATTGCATCACGAAAACCTGCCGCTCTTGCCTTTGACGCTTCAAGATGGAAAGGACCTGTCAGACAGTAAAGCTTTCTGCAGCCGTGTTCCTCTATAAGATGGGAGGTTATCTCGCATAATTCCCTTCTGTCATCAATCCATATCGTGTCAAACTTGCTTTCATCCGTTGTAACGCTTATAACAGGCTTTCTGCACTTCTTATACACAAAATCCTCAATATAGATTGCATATCTCACAGACGAAAATGAATGCGGAACAACTATAACACCATCAAGTTCATCGAAATTTATCATATTAAGCAGGTTTCTTTCACCCACACTGTAATTTTCATACTGATTTTCCTCGGTAAGAGTAAAGATATATGTACTGTACCCCAAAGAGAACGCCTGCTGGGTTATACCCCTGAGCTGTTCGTTGTTAAGCACATTATATACCTTACCGATAATAATACCGATTTTTTTCCTCATATTCCACTCCTGTTAATATCTTTATTGCATATATATTATTTTATATTGCATATTATATCATATTTTTATGCAATTTTCAACTATTTTACTGAAATTTATTGCAAAAACGTACATTTTTATGCACAAATTTCACACCCGATTATTTGTGGAATAAGCACAAATGGTTAGCAAAAGCTTACCGTTTTCTTTGTAAATATTGCGCTTTTTTCTTTGTATGCTTGACATTTTACCGAAAAAAGTGTATGATTAATTCAGTTAGTCGAGCCTAACTCAGAAATCAGATTTGCATAATATCTACACAGAGGATTTCTCCTCTGACCATTTATTCACAAAGAGTATCAATAATAACTCCATAATAAACTTAAAGCAGGAAAAGTGTATAAAATTACGCTTTTCCTGCTTTTTTATCAGTATCAATCCGCATTGACGATACGTCATAAAAGTGGTATAATTATAAAGCTGTATCAATAGCCCTCATGAATGATGGTTTCATCGTTGTCAATCCAGCTTTCAACGTCTATAATCTTATACTCATCCTTGGAGTTTCTGACTATAACTCTTGAAATTCCCGCATTGATTATAAGACGCTTGCACATCATGCATGGCTCGATTGCTCCGTCAATTTCGCCCGTTTTGGCGTCATGACAGGCAAGATATATATCTGAATTTATAAGCTCGGAGCGTGATGCGCCGATAATGGCATTCGCCTCGGCGTGTACTGCACGGCAAAGCTCATAGCGCTGACCCTTTGGAATGTTCAGCTTGTCCCTGCTGCACTGTCCTGCGTCACAGCAGTTCATTGTACCTCTCGGTGCGCCATTGTAGCCCGTTGAGATAATCTGGTCATTCTTTACGATTATTGCGCCGAAATTTCTTCTCAGGCATGTACTTCTTTCAAGAACAGTCTCTGCGATATCAAGATAATAATTGGTTTTGTCACGTCTTTTCATAGCTTGCCTCCGGGGTATTTTTCTTTATTATAATAAATTTTTGCAGATTTTGCAATAGTAAAAGGATAATTACACATGAAAAATCTTACTAATATAAGCGTTGTTAAAGAACTGCTTGAAAAATACGGCTTTTCCTTTTCAAAGGGACTCGGCCAGAACTTTCTCATAAACCCGTCGGTGTGCCCGAGAATTGCCGAATACGGCTTTGCTCAGGAAGGCTTTGGCATACTCGAAATCGGTACAGGCTTCGGCACACTCACAGCCGAGCTTGCCAAAGGTGCAGACAAGGTAACGGCAGTTGAAATCGACTCACGCCTGCTCCCTGTACTCGAAGAAACCCTCGCCGACTTCGACAATATAAACATAATAAATAAGGACATCATGAAGGTGAATCTGAGCGAACTGATTGAACAGGAATTTCAGGGAATGAAGGTTGCGGTCTGCGCCAATCTTCCTTATTATATTACATCACCGATTATAATGCTTCTGCTTGAGAGCGAAATCCCTGTCGAAGCGATTACTGTTATGGTTCAGAAGGAAGCCGCACAGCGTCTCTGTGCAAAGGTGGGCACACGACAGGCTGGCGCTGTTACAGCCGCAGTACAGTTTTACGGTACTGCCGAAACACTCTTTGACGTTTCAAGAGGAAGCTTTATGCCTGCGCCTAACGTCGACTCAGCAGTAATTCAGATAAGACCCGACAACAGATACCGCAGTATGGTGAATAATAAGGAGCTGTTTTTTAAAGTTGTCAGAGGAGCGTTTTCACAGCGCAGAAAGACAATGGCAAACTCGCTTTCCTCCATGCTGAAGATTTCAAAGGATGTGCTTTACGACTGCATGGAAAAAACCGGTCTTGACAGAAACGTCAGAGCTGAAGCACTCAGCATGGAAGAGCTTATCGCTTTTACAAACCAACTGGATACAATTTAATACAAAATCCGAAAATTCATGCTATTTCCCGTGATTAACCGCACTCATGTATTGACATTTATCTTCCCTTTTTAAGGTTATAATTTACTTATACTGAGAAGTAAATTTTATATAACAGGTAGGTAAAAAAGATGTTGAAAGAAATGGTTATTCAGAGAAAAGGACAATATTCAAGCGTACCGCTGATGCTTGCGGCTTTCGGCTGTTCAGCGCTTATGTCGCAATCGGAGTTTGCGGGCGTTCAGTCAACGCTTGCATGTGCACTTGCCGCGGCAGTTCCGCCATCATACTCGGTGGCAGTGTTTGCAGGCGGAATGCTGTCCTGTCTTGCAGCGGGAAATATCGGAAGCAGTGCAGTACTGATATGTGCGCTTCTTCTGGTCACGGCAGGAAAATGGATTATGAAAGATGAACAGTCGCCTGTTTTCTGCGGCGGTATAGCCGCCATATCAACCGGTTTTTCAGGACTAATATTCAGTCTGCTGGTTGACAAGGACATGAGCGCTGTTTTTTTATACATACTTATTGCATTAATAAACGGAGTTTCGGTATATTTTCTCTATAACATAAGTATACTTATTTGTACACCCAGACCTTTGAAGCTTGACCACAGAGCAGAGGTATCAGTAATGGTTGTATACATGCTTTTCCTTACTGTTCTCTGCTCGGTTGAGCTTTCAATCGTAAATGCCGGCAGAATTGTCGGAGTTGCCGTACTTCTTTGCGCCGCAAAGCGCTTTAAATATTCTGGCGGAGTTGTTTTCGGGGTACTGGCAGCAATGAGTTCATTCCTTGCCTCTCCGAAGCTTGGTATTCCCGCCGTGTTTTTAGGCGTTTCGGGACTTGCCGCAGGCTTCTTTTCACAGTACAGCAAGACAGCGGTTGCCGTAACTTTTCTAACTGTAAACTTCTTCGGACAGCTTTTAACAGGTCTTGACGATGCCGCATTCTTTCTTCAGGCTGACGCAGTACTCGGAAGCATACTCTTTATGCTGATTCCCGAAAAGCTTATCATGTACGGACAGGTTATAAGGGAAAATGAATCGGACGGCGGCGAACAGCTTGTAAGGGCAAGAATGGAATTTGTAGCAGGAACGCTCGTTGATGTCAGAAAAAACATGGAAGGCATTATAAAATGCCTTGAGAAAAACACCGTTCCGTTTAACACAGTCAATGAAGTGAGCACAAGAGTGTGCGGAAAATGCAGAAACAAAATGCTCTGCTGGGAAACAAACTTTGAAAAGACAAATGCCTGCTTTTTAAGACTTGAAAAGCAGACCTCCCCTTCGGCAGAAAACTTCCCCGGTACTCTTGACCACTGCTCAAGAAAGGCTGAAATTGTCGAAAACTTCCTCAGATGCCGCAAGGAAGAGGCTATAAACAAAATGCTCTCTGCACGTCTGAACGACAGCCGCAGTTTTCTGTTTTCACAGATTGAAACAACTGAGGGCATACTCTCCTCACTTTCAGATAAAATGAACTTCAGTCACAGCAAGGTTATGACAAATTCACTCTGCGCAGTGCTTGACCGTGAAAATTTTGAATACTCAACAGCCATTGCATACTTTAATAAAAGCGACAGACTTATAGCCGAAGTTTACACAAGCGAAAGCGAAAACATAAATCCCGACGAACTTGCAAAGGCGCTGTCCTCTGAATTCTGCGTACCTATGGAAGCGGCTGAGCCTGTAACCTGCGGCGGCGAAACACGCCTGAGATTCAGCAGAGCCACACGCTTTTCCGTAACATGCTCTGCAAAGCAGAAAAGCGCAGACGAAAACCAGCCCTCAGGCGACAGCTGGGGATTTTTCGAGGACGGGCTCGGCTATGCTTACGTCTTTATCTCAGACGGTATGGGAAGCGGAAAACAGGCGGCACTCGATTCAGCAATAGTTTCAAGACTTTTCAAAAGACTTATCTGCTCAGGACTTGACTGCGGCTGTGCTGTGAAAATGCTCAATTCAATAATGATGACAAAATCAGAAAACGAAAGCTTTGCAACTCTCGACATTGCGAGAATTGACCTGGAAACCTGTGAGCTTACACTCTTTAAATCGGGGGCCGCTTCAACGCTTATCGGATACCCTGACGCAGTTATGATGTTCAATTCCCCGTCTGCCCCGATTGGTATTCTCCATGACTCCGGTATTTTCTCGAGAAGCTGTACATTCGCTCCGGGCGACACTCTTGTAATGCTCTCGGACGGTGTTGATGAATCGCTTTATCTTTATATCAAAAAACAGCTTTTAAACGGCGGCAGTACCGAGGAAATTTCTGACAATATATGTAGGTCTGCCGAAAAAAACAGCAACGGTGATATACGTGACGACATAACTGTCGCAGTACTGCGCGCGGAGGAAAAATGTTTTAACTGAGCAAACAGCGGTTTTTAGACAGTTTTAATGATTTCATTTTTTTATCAAATCGTCAGTTTGTATTAAATGCACTAAATTGCATAACCAAAACTATATAAAATTTATGAAGTTTATTCACGATATCCAAAAAAGCTTGAATAGTAACACGAAAAATGTTAAAATATTAGTAATAAGGAGGAATTGACATGAATTTATCAAACACAAACACAAATTCTGAAACATACGACTTTCCGTTGTACCTATTTTACCAGGGTAAAAACAGCGAAGCATATAAATTTTTCGGTGTACATTCTGTTGAACAAAATAATACTAAAACATACTGTTTTCGTGTCTGGGCTCCGAATGCAAAAGGCGTATCGGTTGTAGGCGACTTCAACCAGTGGAACAAAAATACAAATCCGATGATGAAAATTGCTGATGGCATCTGGGAAACCCATATTGAAGGCCTTCAGCAGTTTGATGTCTATAAATACTGTATTGAAACTCCGGACGGCAGGTCACTGCTCAAGTCTGACCCTTATGCTACCCACTTTGAAACACGTCCCGGAACAGGCTCCAAGATTTATGAATGTTCATATCAGTGGGACGATGCGAAGTGGTATGAGGAAAAGGCAAAGAAGGTTATCTATAAAAGCCCTGTGAATGTATATGAAGTACATCTCGGCTCATGGATGAAGGATGAAGACGGCAACCGTTTAAGCTATATCACATTTGCTGAAAAGATTATCCCATACATGCAGAAGATGTCATACACTCACATTGAGCTTATGCCGCTGACAGAATATCCTTTTGACGGTTCATGGGGATATCAGGTTACAGGCTATTTTGCACCGACTTCACGTTTCGGTACTCCTGACGACTTCAAGCGCATGATAAACATGTTCCATAACGCAGGTATCGGCGTTATCTTAGACTGGGTTCCTGCGCACTTCCCTAAGGACGCAAGCGGTCTTTATGAATTTGACGGAACATGCTGCTATGAATATACAGATGAAAGAAAGCGTGAGCACAAGGCATGGGGCACAAGAGTGTTCGACTACGGCAGAGGCGAAGTCTGCTCATTCCTCATTTCAAGTGCAAACTACTGGATTTCAGAATACCACATTGACGGTATCCGTGTTGACGCTGTTGCATCAATGCTGTACCTTGACTATGACAGACGTGACGGCGAATGGTGCCCTAACATCCACGGCGGAAACGAAAACCTCGAGGCTATCGATTTCTTAAAGCACTTAAACGAAGCAATTTTTGCTAAAAATCCTGACGTGCTCATGATTGCTGAGGAATCAACAGCATGGCCTATGGTTACAAAGCCTACTGATATGGGCGGTCTCGGTTTCAACTTCAAGTGGAATATGGGCTGGATGAACGACATGCTCCATTATATGTCACTCGACCCTATTTACAGAGCCTTCAACCACGACAGTCTGACATTCTCATTCTTCTACTGCTTCTCGGAAAACTACGTTCTTCCGATTTCGCATGATGAAGTTGTTCACGGAAAATGCTCAATGCTCGAAAAGATGCCCGGTACTTACGAACAGAAGTGCGCATCATACAGAGCGTTCCTTGCATACATGATGGCTCACCCTGGTAAGAAAATGCTCTTTATGGGCCAGGAATTTGCTCAGACAACTGAGTGGAACTATGAAACTCAGCTTGACTGGCTTGCACTCGAAGAAATCAACCACAGATATATTCACACATTCTCAGAAAAGCTCAACAAGTTCTATCTTGAAAATGCACCACTCTGGGAAAATGACGACTCATGGAAAGGCTTCAGCTGGATTTCTAATGATGACTACCGTCAGAGCGTTATCTCATTCAGACGTTTTGACGACAAGGGCGACGAGCTTATCGTAGTCTGCAACTTCGTTCCGGTTGAAAGAACAGACTATAAAATCGGCGTTCCTTATGAAGGTGAATACAAGCTTGTGTTCAGCTCCGACTCACCTGAGTTCGGCGGCGAAGGCTTCACTAAGAACGTAATGAAGTCAGAAGCATTCGGTATGCACGGCTTTGAAGACAGCATTTCACTTGATTTAGCTCCGCTGTCAGTAATCTACTTAAAGCCTGTACCTGCTAAAAAGCCTAAGGCTAAAAAAGCGACTGCTTCAAAGACAAGCAAAACAACTAAAAAATAATCAGGACTAAACCCGTGTTTCAGAGCATAAGCAATTCGCCCTAAACATGGATAAAAACAATATAAATTTTGTCGGGGACAATCCCTTTGGACAAAGTCAGGAGGAAAGGTATGTATATTAAAAAGGAATGTGTCGCAATGCTTCTTGCCGGCGGACAGGGAAGCAGACTTTATGCTCTGACACAGGATATGGCAAAGCCTGCAGTGCCATACGGCGGAAAATACAGAATCATCGACTTCCCGCTTTCAAACTGCACAAATTCAGGTATCGACACAGTCGGCGTACTTACACAGTATCAGCCGCTGGTACTTAACGATTATATCGGAAACGGTCAGCCTTGGGACCTCGACGGTATCCACGGCGGCGTTCACGTTCTTCCTCCATACCAGACAGCAACAGGTGCTTCATGGTATGAAGGTACTGCAAACGCAATCTATCAGAACATGAGCTTTATCGAAAGATATGACCCTGAGTATGTTATCGTACTCGGCGGTGACCATATCTACAAGATGGACTACTCAAAAATGGTTGACTTCCACAAGCAGAATGAAGCTGACTGTACAATTGCCGTAATTGACGTTTCTCTTGAAGAAGCAAGCAGATTCGGTGTTATGATTTGCGATGAAAACTTAAAGGTTAAGGACTTTGAGGAAAAGCCTGCAAAGCCAAAGTCAACTCTCGCTTCAATGGGTATCTATGTATTCACATGGAAAAAGCTCAAGAAATATCTTATCGAAAACGAAAATGCTAATACAGGTTCAAAGGACTTCGGTAAGGATATTATCCCTGCAATGCTCAGAGATGGCCAGCGTCTCTTTGCTTATACATTTGAAGGCTACTGGAAAGACGTTGGTACACTCGACAGTCTCTGGGAAGCCAACATGGACCTTTTAAGCCCAAGCGTTCCGCTTGACTTATATGACAAGAACTTTAAGATTTACACAAGAAACAGCGGTATGCCACCGCAGTATATCGGCAACAATGCTGAGGTAGAAAATTCAATGATTGCGGAAGGAAGCGTTATCAACGGTAAGGTTGATTTCTCAATCATTTTCTCAGGTGCTAAAATAGAAGAGGGTGCGACTGTAAATTACAGTATTGTAATGCCGGGAACTGTTATCAAGAAGGGCGCTGTTGTTGAATATTCAATCGTCGGTGAGGACTGCGTAATCAATAAAAACGCAAAAATCGGTTTAAGCCCTGAAGTATTTGAAAACAGAGATGAATGGGGCATTGCGGTAATCGGACATAATGTAGAAATTTCAGAAGGCGCAAAGGTTCTTCCGAAAGAAATTATTTCCAAGAATGACTAAGGAGGAAGAAATAGAATGGGTGCTAAAAAGAAAGTTTTAGGTCTGATTTTTGCAAGTATGCATGATTCTGATGTTATCGACCTTACAAAAAAGAGAACAATGGGTTCTATTCCGTTCGGCGGACGTTACAGACTCATTGACTTTCCTCTTTCAAATATGGTAAACTCCGGCATCAAGGAAGTCGGCGTTATCACAAAGTCAAACTATGGCTCACTTCTTGACCACCTCGGTTCAGGAAGAGAATGGGATTTATCAAGCAAGAACGGCGGACTTCATCTTCTGCCGCCATTCAGCCAGGTTGACAGCGGCATGTACAGAGGCCGTCTTGAAGCTTTAAACGGCGTTTGGCCATTTATTGAACATTCAAAGGCTGAATATGTTGTTATGAGTGACTGCGATATCGTTACAACAATCGACTATAAGGCTGTTATCAAGTATCACGAGGAAAGTGAAGCTGATATCACTGTTGTATACGGCAGATATCCTTATGACTGTGAAAAGGAACAGAGAGCAACTGTTCTCGGTATTGATGAAACAGGCAGAATCAATGACGTTATGCTCGACCCTCAGATTGCAGGTGAATGCACAATCGCTCTTAATATGTTTGTTATGTCAAACGAAGTTCTCAAGAATATCGTAATCAATTCAGCAAGCAGAAGCCAGTACAGCTTTGTAAAGGACGTACTTCAGGCTAAGAAGAATGAATATAAGATTATGGGCTTTGAGCATAAGGGTTACTTCTCAAAGATTGACTCTGTAAGAGCCTACTATGACGCAAATATGGCACTTCTTGATACAGAAAACAGAGATGGTCTGTTTATCAAGTCTGCTCCGATTTATACAAAGATCAGAGACAACGGCCCTGTTAAATTCGGTCTTGAATCTGATATCAAGAATTCACTTATCGCAGACGGCTGTATTATCGAAGGTAAGGTTGAAAACTGTGTAATCTGCAGAGGCGTTAAGATCGGTAAGGGCGCATCACTCAAGGACTGCGTAATCATGCAGGATACAGTTATCGGCAAGAAATGTGCAATCAATTCAGTAATCACAGATAAAAACGTTGAAATCGGCGATGAGAAGATTATGACAGGTTCTGCTTCTTATCCGTTATACATAGGTAAAAACGCAGTAATTTGATGCTTTGAAAGGATGAAAAAATTTTGAATATTTTATTTGCAGCAAGTGAAGCTAATCCGTTTATAGCATCGGGTGGTCTTGCAGATGTTGCCGGTTCTCTCCCGGCAGCAATCACTCAGAAGGGACACGACTGCAGAATTGTTGTTCCGCTTTATAAGTCAATCAAGCCACAGTATCGCATGAATATGACTTTCCTTACACATATTACTGTTGACGTTTCATGGAGAAAGCAGTATTGCGGAATTTTCACATCAATCTGCAACGGCGTTACATATTACTTCATTGATAATGAATACTACTTCGGCCGTGACGGAATTTATGGCTTCTTTGATGACTGTGAAAGATTTGTCTTCTATTCAAGAGCAGTTCTTGAAATGCTCCGTTGCATCGATTTCAAGCCTGATATCATTCATACAAATGACTGGCAGAGTGCAATGATTCCTGTTTATTACGAAGTGTTCTACAAGTATCAGCAGGGATATGAAAACATCAAGACAATTTTCACAATCCATAATATCCAGTATCAGGGTAACTATGGAAAGGAAGTACTCAACGAGGTTATGGGTATTCCGCTTTATCATACAAGTCTGCTTGAATATGACGGCAACATCAATATGATGAAGGGTGCTATTGAAACTGCAAACAGAGTTACAACAGTAAGCCCGAGCTACGCTTGGGAAATCCTTGACCCGTGGTATTCACACGGCATGGACAGAGCTCTTATTCCAAAGCAGCATAAGCTCAGCGGTGTGCTTAACGGTCTCGACGTTGAAGGCTATTGCCCTGAAACAGACCCGGTTATTCCTAAGAAATACTCAGCAAAGAGTATCACAGGAAAGAAGGCTTGTAAGGCTGCACTTTTAGCTGAACTCGGCCTTCAGGAAGGCAACGAGCCACTTATCGGTATCGTAACACGCTTTGTTTCACACAAGGGTATTGACCTTATCAGATATGTCTTTGAAGATCTTATCAAGGCTGGCTTCAAGTTTGCAATACTCGGAAGCGGCGAAAAGATTTATGAGGACTTCTTCAAGGAAATGGAATGGCGCTATAAGGACAGAGTAAGTGTATCACTCGGCTTTATTCCTGAACTTTCAAGAAAGATTTATGCCGGCGCTGACATGTTCCTCATGCCATCACAGAGTGAACCTTGCGGTCTCGCACAGATGATTGCTATGAGATACGGTACAATTCCGATTGTCCGTGAAACAGGTGGTCTGAGAGACACAGTAAGAGACTGTGGCGGTGAAAAGGGCAACGGCTTCACATTCAAGACATATAACGCTCACGATATGCTCGACGCTTGTCTGAGAGCTAAAGCAGCTTACGAAGACAAGAGAGGCTGGAACGCTATTATCAAGCGTGACATGAACGAAGACTTCAGCTGGAATACTTCTGCTGATGTTTACATCAACCTCTATCGTGAACTTATGAACGAAAAATAAAAAATCAAGACCATATCGGATTAACCGATATGGTCTTTTCTGTGTGTGAATTTATATAGTTTTTACTTCTTCATTTTTAATATAACATCACAAATTCTGTCAACATCATTCATGCTCAGGTCAGCATAAAGCGGAAGAGTAAGCACTCTCTCGCTTATACGCAATGCAACCGGAGTAAGCGATGCATCATATTTGCCATGGAAGCAATCAAATGTATTTGTAAGCGGATAGAAATATTTTCTTGCGCCTATATCATTCTGCGCAAGAGCGTCAAACACTTCATCTCTGTCTGAACCAAATATATTTTCGTCAATAACAATCGGGAAATAAGCATAATTTGATTCAACGTTTTCCTGTACAGGACTTAAGCTTATGCCATCAGTGCCTTCCAGATTAGCTCTGTATCTTTCAACCACAGCCTTACGCTTTGATATTTCAGCGTCTATATGTCTGAGATTGCATAGCCCCATAGCCGCACAGAATTCATTCATCTTCGCATTAGCGCCTACAAGGTCAACTGTCTCGGGTCCGCTTATACCAAAATTCTTGAGATTATAGAGCGTTTCGCCGAATTCCTTGTCATTGTAGCAAACAGCGCCACCCTCAACAGAATGGAACACCTTTGTCGCATGGAAGCTGAAGCATGACACATCACCATAAGAGCCGATTCCTCTGCCCTTGTATTTCACACCAAATGTATGTGCCGCATCATAAATAACCTTCAGATTATGCTTTTTTGCAATACGCTCAATTTCCTCAATATCGCAGATATTTCCGTAAACATGTACAGGCACAATCGCGCTTGTCTTATCCGTAATCAGACTTTCAAGCTTTGATACATCAATTGTATAATCCTCAGAATTAACATCGCAGAAAACAGGCTCTAGCCCGTTTCTTACAATTGCATGAGTTGTTGAAGCAAATGTAAACGGAGTTGTAATAACTTCACCCTGCAGATTCAGCGCCTGCATAGAAAGCTCCAGCGCCATGTGTCCATTTGTGAGCAAATCAACATTCTTGACATCAAGATACTTCACAAGCTCTTCCTGAAGCTGTCTGTGCTTAACTCCCATGTTTGTGAGCCATCTGCTGTCCCAGAGTTCCTTTATTTCTTCACAGTATTCCTCGTATTCAGGCATAGAGGAGCGTGTGACTAATATTTTACCTGACATTTTGTTACTCCTATTAATCCACATCAAACATGGACTTGTTTTTCATTGAAATAATTCTGCCGACATTTTTGCTGACCGCAAGCTTATACATCCAGTTTGCGAGCGCAACATCTGTAAATGACATACCTACGCTGTTAAAATAAATAAACTCATCATCATTTTCACGGCCGTTCTTTTCGCCTTTTATAATCTGATGCAAGTCGGCGTATATATCATCATCACTAAGAAGCCCCTGCTTATACATCTGACTTATTGTCTGGGTTCTGTGTTTAACTGTTTCCCAGTTGTCACATATAATTTTGCTTGCTTTCCTGGCAACATCAAATTCATCCTCAAGTCCTGCAACATGAGAATAAAACGCTCCCGGTTTAATCCACTCAGCCTTCAGAATCTTTTCCTGAGAACTGATTGCTGTAACAATAATATCAGCATCTTCAACAGCCTTTTT
This sequence comes from uncultured Clostridium sp., assembly GCA_964621265.1. Classification (GTDB taxonomy): domain Bacteria; phylum Bacillota; class Clostridia; order Oscillospirales; family Ruminococcaceae; genus Porcipelethomonas. Next base: position 41,891 of record CAZULQ010000012.1, read on the forward strand.
ATGATTACCGGAACATTTTATAAATTCCACTTCAGGATGAAATTTTTTCATCTGCTGAACAAATCTGTTCTCGCTTTCGCTTGTACGGGAAGAAATATAGCAAACGGATATTTCAGGACGAACAGCCTTCATTGCAAGGAAATGAGACTTGGCCTGTTCCCCTGCACCAATAAATCCTATTGTTCTGCATTCTTTTTTAGCACAGTATTTTGCAGCTATTGCACCGGCAGAAGCTGTACGAAGATTAGAACAAAGCGAGCCTTCCATAAATGCAATCGGGAAACCGCTCTCAAGCTCTGAAAGAAGTATTACAGCTGTAAGATTAGATAAATTTTTCAAGCGTGGATTCTCCGGAAATACTGAAACCCACTTCATTCCATAAATTTTCTCTGTTGTTATTGCCGCAGGAAGACAGTTTATGCGGTCCTGTGACTCCTGATTAAAAATAACTGATATCTTATCAGGTAAAATAACATTTCCATCTGCATAATCACAAAACGCCTGCTCACATATGTTTATGCTTGATTCAACATTAAAACACCCGGCAGCGATTAAATCTTCCTGAGTCAGGATTCTGATTTTAACTTCGTTATCAACCATTAATATCTCTTTCCGGCATAATTACTCAACGCCTAACTTCTTTAAATCAAATAAAAAGAACAACATCTCGTTATTATCAGTATCCTTTACTGATAATTCATCCTTTACACTCCTGATAAGTCTGCTTAATTCCTCATCAGTATTATAAGCAACATGTAAATAGCAGAAAACCTGCTGAGCTGTTCCCCAGTCCTGAATTTCGTCACCTTCAAAGTGGACAAGAACAACCTTCACAACTCCGTCTATTGCCTCAGATTTATCAACGCCTTCTATCTTGTGAATAGTGCCCGGCTTTAAGTGTATAGGTAAAATGCAGTATTTTTCTGTTTCAGGTACAAAGCCTTCCGGCTTTTCAAATGAACACTTTTCACCCATAGCGTTTTTAAGTAAAAGGTCAACCTGATCAATTCCATAAAAATGCTTTACAGGATAGTTAGTGAGCGAACCACCAAATCTGTATCCCATTTCATTAAAAATAAATCTGCCTGTTTTTTCGTCATTGAATGCTTCAATCCAGATAGGACCATTTTTTGCACCCAGGTCCTTAAACATATTGATTGCCTTTGCATTAATATCTGATAAATAACGTTCAATAGAAGCTGATGGGAATGTCTGGAGAGCCATAACAGATGAACCACCTTCAAGTGTCTGCGAATGCTTGTCAGACATGCCTGAGAAGATAATTTCTCCCTCAACAGCAGTATAATGAATAATTGTTGCTTCACACTGTATATATTCTTCAATCAGATACTCTTTTGATGCTGAAAAATTCAGCGCAAGTTCAATTGCATTGTCAAGCTCCTGTCGGTTATGACAGACTGAAAAGCCTCGGCTTCCGCTGCTGTCAACAGGTTTTACTATAACAGGAAAATCTATTTCATCGTCTTTGCTGTATGTTCTGGCAACAGGTATTCCGTGTTTTTCACACATTTTTTTGAACTGTGCTTTGTTTTCACAGAATTCCCACTGCTTCATGCTGCAATACTGCGGCAAAGACAATTTCTCACAAACTTCAATCTTTTTTCTTATATTGAATTCATTAACGCCGGTTATAACTCCCGCTACGTTTTCCTCAAGGCATCTTTTTGCCATTTCGTCCACTTCAGCAGTTGAAATGTCCCAATGTTCATCTGAAATACGTTTAGCCGCAGAGCTTTCCACAGGAAGATAGTCTGCCACAATAGTGTAATAACCCATTTCCATGGCAGCCTTGGTAATTTCACAGCTTCCAATCGGCTTTCCGCCTAATATAAGTAATTTATTATCTTTCATAAGTTCCTCTTTCGTTTTATCAGTTAAAGGTTTTCCATACATTTCATAAGCTCTTTTTTTATTCCGCGTTTGGAAGCCATCTGTGAAACAGGCTGGCCGCTTCCGTTAGCCTCAACCAATACCCAGCCGTTATCTGTATGTGCAAGGTCCCAGCCTATATGCTTCATTTCCGGAATAACCAGCGCCATTTGTTTTACAAGCTTTATTGCATCCTCCCAGTCCGGAAGCTGATATCCCAGTATCATTTCACCACTGTCAGGATGTATGAAATAACTCTCGTTTGTATATTCTGAAATCGCTTTACTGAACACTATTCCGCTTTTTATATCAACTTCAGCAAAAATACCGCCTGCACCTGCATTATCAACAATTGCTCCGCCTCTGCCCATTCTGTAAAATGAGTAAAGTGCATGAACTCCGTCCTTACAGTTTATTGTTACAACTCTCACAGTGTTAATCGACGATTTATGGAATTTTGCCATTTCATCAGACTGACAAATAAGTTCTTCAAGGATAAAATGACCCGATGCCAATAGTCCATCAAACAGTTTTTCAGGTTCATGTTCCAAAGATGTAATAATCCTTACTCCTCTGCCGCAATCCTCTCCGATTGGCTTATAGATAAACCTGTCATGTTTCTTTACATAATCAAGAAAGCTCTGTCTGTCCTCCACGGAATAAACCTTCAGACATTCTCTTTTGAAATAAGGCTTAAAAAGTTCATATGTTTTGCCTTTATCTCTCAGAAGTTTCTTTCCTTCATCGGTGTTCATAATGCAATAATATTCATACCGCATTTTGTCAGCAACAAATTCATCTCTTCCCATAGTGTTCTTTTTATAAAGCTCATAAAGGAAATATTCGTTGAAGGAAAATCCAAATCTGTGCAGACAATATATCATGTCTTTAATTACAGCCTTTTTGTTATTTCCGAAAAGTTCTTGTCCGTTATATGTGTTATAAACTTTTTCGGCCATAGCTATTCCGTTTTTATAATATTTTTTATCGAAAACACTGTAATATGTGCAGTATAAGGTTTTAAATAAATTACTGTTATCTGCCCGTCTGCTCAGCCAGTTTTCAAAGGGTGTATCTATTTTCCATCTTGCAATGTTCCCCTTGTCAATTGCAATCATGCTTATTGTCCTCCATAATGTTTAAACAAAATATGTCTGTTTATATCGCTTAAAAGACGTTTCATCTCATCTTCCGAGCCAAATTTAAAAAACACGATTCCAAGTGCCTTTGCAGCGTTATCAAAATATTCGATTTTATCACCAATATTCTTGTATACGCATTCTTTTATAATAAACGGCTGAATCTCTGCTGAAAATTCAATGCCCGCAAAAATCCCGTCCTTATCAGAATGAAGGTTATGAGTTGCATAATAAGGAACAGGTTCCTGTATGTTTATATCAGGAGTCTGTCCCATCGCTGAATTAACCGACATTTCAACAACATCAACATCAAAAATGTATCCCAGCAGGTCAGGAATCATATTTCCGCCGTTTCTCGGACCAACGTCAATAGGCCATACCCTGTCGTTCTTGTCAACTACAAGCTCAACATTCATAGCACCTGATGTTATATTAAGTCCGGAAACCATATCCTGTAATGTCTTTTTCACATTATCAAGCTCTTTGTCACCAATCTCAGGAGGATAACTTTTTCCGACAGGTACAAGTGAATTGACATTACTATCACGATGACAATTCATAAGTCCCCAGAGAATTACCTTTCCATCCCATATAAAAATATCTCCGCCGATAAGATATGGATGCTTTTTTTCAATAAATTCTTCAATAATCACACGACTGCTTCTTGAAAACGAAAAAGCAAATTCCAGAGCCTTTTCAAGCTTATCCCATGAATATATAACAGTTGCGCCCTTGCTTCCCGATGAATCCACAGGCTTTACTATAACAGGAAGGTTATAGCAATGTGTGTCAGCAAGCGCCGACTTAATATCTGTATATCCTTTTGCCACAGGTGTGTTGAATCCGTTTTCAGAAAGAAATTTTCTGAATTTATCCTTATTGCAAAGGATTTCCACTGATTCATAAGGATTACCCGGCAGTCCCATTTTTTCTGCAACATATGCCGCAGTAGGCGCAGCAGGGTCAGAAGCATAGGCAATAATACCGTCAATCTGTTCCTCCTGTGCAACCTTTAATACAGCATCCATATCCGTTGTACTCACAAGATAAAATTTGTCAGCAACATATTGTCCCGGGTTATCTGTCAGAAAATCACACAAAACAGTATAATAGCCAAGCTTTTTGGCTGTTTCAATTGCTATCACCTGCTGTGCAGAGCCGCCAAGTAACAATAATTTTTTCAAGAAATCAAGCCTTCTTTCTCTTTTTTAAAAAGCCCAGAACCATATTTTTAAGATAAATATAACATTCGAGCTTGAAAATTTCTGCAAGTGCTATATATATTGCTGCACCAAGCACGAACTGAATGAAAAGTGTAAGCCATGCATTAAGTCCAAGGAAAAGTACGCAATATACAATTGCCCCCATGATAACCGATAAACCCATTGAAGGAAGAATATCCTTCATCTGCTCAAAATAGCTGTAATTTAAAAGCTTTTTATTCGGTGAAGCATTAACAAAGCATGAGATAAGAGTTGTCACTGCACCGCCCATTGCAATTGCAAGTGGAGAATCAAATAAAAATACAGTTATAAGCAGCATAATAATACCATATGACTTTTTTATTACCTCAAGCTGCAGGAACTTATCACTTCTGCCCTGCGCATTCAGTGCCTGAAGATTTGCAGTATGAATAGGGGTAAATGCAAAGCTGAAGCAATAAACTCTCAGATATGGCACACAAGGGAGCCACTTATCAGTAAGAATACATGAAACAAGCGGTTCTGCTGTAACCGCAAGTCCTGCAACCAGCGGGAAAATAATAAAAGAGCTTGTTACAATAGAACGTCTCATAATAGACTTCATTTTATCCTTATCGCTCTGAGACTTTGAAAGTGTAGGGAGCATAACGCTTTGAATTGAGCCATTAATGTTATGAATAATAAGCTGGGGGAACTGTTTTCCCCTGTTGTAATAGCCTAAAGTTGCAGAACTGTATTTTTTTCCTATAACAAGGCTTCTGAGCTCTGCATAGATTGTATCTATAAGTCCCGAGCAAAGCAGCTTCCAGCCAAATGAAAACAGCAGCTTTATTCTGCTTAGTCTGAATACAAGCATAGGTCGCCATTTTACTACAAAAAGCATGGTAATACAGATTGAAACCTGATTTGTTATCTGCTGTCCGACAAGCGCCCATATTCCAAAGCCCATGTACGCCATTGCTATACCAACTATTCCCGAAATCACAACTGACAGAACAGTACAGTACATAAGCTTTTTGAATTTCATTTCCCTTGCAACTTTTGCATGCTGAATTGAGTTGAAAGCACCCGGAATCAATATCAGAGCAAGCACTCTCAGTACATTTTTCAGCGGGGGCATGTCATAATAATCGGCTATGAACGGCGCCATTACAAACAAAATCGCATAGACTACCAGCGAAATGGCAAGGCTCACATAAAATACCGAAGAAAAATCCTTGTCAGTTACGTCCTTACGCTGAATCAGAGCAGTATTAAGACCACTCTGAACAAAAACCTGTGAAACATTTATAAATACTGTCAGAAGCGTCAGGACGCCGTAATCTGTCGGGTCAAGAATTCGTGCAAGAATAATCTGTACAATAAACGAAACGCCCTGAGTTCCACATCGCTCCAGAAATTTATAAATAAGTGAATTAATCACACTCTTCTTTTCACTTACATTGTTTTCCATTATTTTTTTACACCTCTATAAAGCGTTAGTGTTTTTCTCAGTCTTTAAGTTCCCTGTTTTCCCTGTACATTTTATCAAAAAACTGCTGATATTCCCCGGAAATGATATCCTGCCACCATTTTTTATTGTCAAGATACCACTGAATTGTCTGCTTTATACCGTCCTCAAACTTAGTTTCCGGAAGCCATCCGAGCTCCGTATGAATCTTTGTCGGGTCAATAGCATATCTCATATCATGACCCGGACGGTCCTTTACATATGTAATAAGGCTCTCAGGCTTGCCGAGTTCCTTTAAAATCGTCTTTACAACTTCAAGATTGCTCTTTTCATTATGTCCGCCAATGTTGTAAACCTCGCCCACTCTGCCAGAACGCATAACAAGGTCAATCGCCTTGCAGTGGTCCTTGACAAAAAGCCAGTCTCTTACATTTTCGCCGTTTCCGTAAACAGGAAGCTGTTCGTCGGCAAGGGCTCTGCTTATCATAAGCGGAATAAGCTTTTCCGGAAAATGATAAGGGCCATAGTTATTTGAACATCTTGTAACCGACACAGGAAGTCCGTAGGTTCTGTAATAAGCCAGCACAAGAAGGTCAGCTCCTGCCTTTGAGGAACTGTAAGGACTGCTTGTGTGAATCGGTGTTTCCTCTGTAAAGAAAAGGTCAGGTCTGTCAAGCGGAAGGTCGCCATAAACCTCATCTGTCGAAACCTGATGATAACGCTTTATTCCGTATTTACGACAGGCGTCCATAAGAACCTGTGTTCCCATAATATTTGTCTTAATAAAAATACCCGGGTCTTCAATTGAGCGGTCAACATGTGATTCCGCAGCGAAATTCACAACAATATCAGGCTTTTCTTCTTCGAAAATCTTTTCAACCGCTTCCCTGTCGGCAATATCAGCCTTCACAAATCTGAAGTTCGGATTTTTCGTAGCCTCTTCAAGAGTTGAAAGATTGCCTGCATATGTAAGCTTGTCAAGACAGACAATTCTGTCCTCAGGATGCTCTGCAAGCTGTAAATATACAAAATTTGCGCCGATAAAGCCTGCGCCGCCTGTTACGATTATAGTCATTTTTATCTCCTATCAGAAAATCAGTTTATCCTGAGCAACTCTCATAAGATGCTCACCATACGGAGATTTACCATAAAGCTCCGCTGTTTTTATAAGCTGTTCCTTGGTTATCCATTTTTCGTGATACGCAATTTCCTCGGGAGCAGATATAACAACTCCCTGTCTGTTCTGAACTGTCTGTACAAAAGTTGCCGCTTCCATAAGACTTTCCATAGTACCTGTATCAAGCCATGCAAATCCACGGCCCAAAATCTGAACCTTTAAATCATCCTGTTCAAGATAAAGTCTGTTAAGGTCTGTGATTTCAAGCTCGCCTCTTGCTGAGGGCTTAACCTGCTTTGCCATCTGTACAACTCTGTTGTCATAAAAATAAAGTCCTGTGATAGCGTAATTCGACTTTGGATTTTCAGGCTTTTCCTCAACTGACAAAACATTTCTTGCCTTGTCAAATTCAACTATGCCGAATCTTTCAGGGTCCTTTACATAATACCCGAATATTGTGGCTTTTCCTGCCTCAGCATTTTTAGCCGCTTCCATAAGGTTTCTTCTGAACCATCCGCCATAGAATATATTATCTCCTAAAATCATAGCGCATGAGTCATTTCCTATAAATTTTTCACCTATTAAAAATGCCTGTGCAAGTCCGTCGGGACTTTCCTGCACCTCATATGAAAGATTAATTCCAAGGTTTGAACCGTCACCAAGAAGTTCCTTGAATCTCGGAGTGTCAACAGGAGTTGATATAATAAGGATATCCTTTATTCCTGCCAGCATAAGTGTCGACAAAGGATAAAAAATCATCGGCTTGTCATATACCGGCAACAGCTGCTTGGATGTCACCTTTGTCAGTGGATATAAACGTGTACCGGAACCTCCGGCGAGAATTATTCCTTTCATTTATTCACCTCAGTATCAGGTTTTAAAACTCATTTCTTTTTCTTCTGTTTTTTTCTGTTGAACTTCACGTAATTTACAAACTTTTCCATGAACGGGAAATAGTGCAGCAGATATTCCTTGAACTTCTGCTTTTTGGAAAGTAAACTGAACAAATCCGCCATTTCCTCGGATTTCATGCCCTTTATGTCATGATTGGCTCTGAGAATTGAAAATTTCCTTCCTCTTATAGCTTTTAAAACCTGTTCATGAACTATATAATCCGAATATTCATCAAATGCTGAAAATGCATTTTTCTCACATTCAAAATTCTTAATCGCTTTTTCTCTTATTCTCAGTATATTTCCGACATAACTGTTCGGATTACCGACTCTGTAGCACGACATAGGCTTGTCTATATAATATACATCGCCTTTCATGCCCAGGTGCAGGAATATTGGTATATCACCACACATAAACAAGCCGGCATACTGCGGTTTGTTATCCCAGTATTCCCTGTAAATATCCGTACGCATCATACAGCCGGAAAGCTGAAAAGCAAGGTTTGTAACCGGCGCAGGATATACAACAGTCGATAAAAACTTTTTACTCTCAATAACACCGGGCTGAATTTTAAAGTAAGGTAAAAACTGCCCTGTACTTTCGTTATTCATAAAAACCTTTTCAACCCTGTTAAAACTGGCAACACATCCGGGATTGCTTTCAAGCGCATCAAACTGTGTCTGAAGCTTGTTTTCATCCTGCCAGAAATCATCTCCCTCACAAAAGGCAATATACTTGCCCTTGAATGTAGGAAGATACAAAGGCATGATTTTGATTTTCTTGGAATAGTGATTGGTTTCCAGAAGTATCGGCTTTATAATATCAGGATATTTCTCAGCATAGCTTTTTATAATCTGTGCGTTTGAATCAGTCGAGCAGTCATCGCATACAATAACCTCAAATCTGAAGTTTGTTTTTTGCATCACAAAGCCCTGAAGCGCCTTCTCAATAAATTTCTCATGATTATATGTCCTGCACCAGACAGTAACCATTATTTTCTCATCATTCATCATATAACACCATGTTAAAACTTAACTGTTCATTTCAAAAATACTTTTATACGGAACAACCTGATGGTCAAATTTCATGAATATATCCCAATAGCAATATGCTGAAAAGAATATAACTGTTCCGATTTTCAAGGTCATACGGACATCCTTGAATTTATATAGATTAATCATATAAGGTATGGATAAAATCTGCATGAAACCAAATATATAATAAACTCGTTCTATCAAATGTACAGATGTCATAAGTGTACACAGCATTGTTGTAATAAGCTGTGCGTTTATATACAGCATATATCTCTTGTCGTTTTTTCTCTGCTTGTAATTTATAAAGAAAATAATCAGCAGTATAAGGTTTAAGGTAAAAGTAAATGCTGTGAATTTTTCACCTGAAAACAGTCCCGCATTTTCAAAATGATGTGCATATCTTGTTCCGCCAAGTACTTTCTGGACTACTGATTCTATAATATGAAGCTGTGCCAATACAAAAAGTGCAAACATTATGAAAAAGCTTGAAATAAATTTTTTCTGGTTAAGACGAATTTTAGGAAGCACCAGAAAAAGCAGTGACAACAGCACCATATAATGTATAAGTCCCGCAATTATAACAAAACAGACATATTTTTTGTACTCACGGGTAAAGATATATTTTGTTGCATAAAGAACCATTGCCATTGCAACAAACTGTCTTACAACATTCATTGAAATGAAGTAATATCTTGTGCCGAACAAAAGAAATACGCTGAACATTATATCTGTCGAGGAATTGTAAATCGCCTTGAATGTGAATATACCAAACAAAACAGAGGTAACGATAAACACAATCTGAGGATTGGTTGTTATCTGATACAGAAGAATATTCAGAAACTGGTATCCTATGTCAAACTGGTCATGAGCATTTCCCACGGTATTGACTCTGACAAACCCGTCATAATAGGTTGCGGTATAGTCAGTTCCGACCTCATATCTTAGCGCTGAAACTGCAATAGGCAATAACATACAGCATGTTTTTAACACGATTGTAATATAACGGGTATTATTAATAATCAGCTTTTTCTTGATTTTATATCCACTATAACCTATTTCATATTTTTCCTTAATAAAGTAACTTATAGTCACGGCAAAGAAAATACATATAAAATATATATACAGGCACTCCCATACTTGGTTTGACTTACCAATT
>CAZULQ010000013.1:0-51184 GCA_964621265.1 uncultured Clostridium sp.
AGCAGTAACGAAAACGTTTTCTAAAAAAATACGTTATTGCGCTAAATGCAAATTTAGCGCAATAAGGAGAGGCAAAAACATGGATAAATCAAAATTAAAGGAATATCCCGAATTTTTAAATGATTACTGGTTTAATCTTGTAGTCGCTAAGGGCAAATCTGAACGTACTGTTGAAGGATATTTAATTGATATCAGAACATTCATACGATATCTTTTATACATGAATACATCGGAAGATGTTGATTTCAATAAAATTTCTATAAAGAATTTTGATGTCAGCAGATTGGAAAAAATTAAAATGAAGGAAATCTATGAATACATATATTTCTTACAGGACGACAGAAAAAACAATTCCAAATCCATATCAAGAAAAATTTCGTCATTAAAAAGTCTTTATAAATATCTGACCAAAACAATGATGCTATTTGAAAATAATCCAACAGAAAACATTGAGCTTCCAAAGCTGAAAAAATCCCTGCCTAAATACTTAACTCTTGAACAAAGTCAACAGCTTCTTGAATCTGCTGATGATGAAACAAAGCATTCTGTTCGTGATTACTGTATTATAACGCTTTTTCTTAACTGCGGAATGAGACTTAGCGAACTTGTTGGATTAAATGTCAGCGACATTGATTTTTCAGAACGCAAAATGAAAATTCTTGGTAAAGGAAATAAAGAACGATATGTTTATTTTAATAATTCCTGCCATGAAGCTCTTACGGAATATGTAAAGTCCAGAGAAAAATCTGCAACAGAACCTGATGCACTGTTTCTGAGCCGCAAAAATAAGCGTATAAGCCGCAGACGTGTTGAACAGATTGTAGAAATGTATCTTAGAAAAAGCGGTCTTGCCGGTCAGGGTTATTCTGTTCACAAACTCAGGCATACGGCTGCAACTCTTATGTATCAGCATGGAAATGTCGACATGAGAACACTTAAGGATATTCTCGGTCATGAAAGCATTGCAACAACTGAGATTTATACTCATCTGTCAGATAAAATCAGAAAAAATGCCGCAGACAATTCACCGCTGGCCAATATAAAAAAGCAAAAGAAATCAAGTGAATAACAGAAAAAGTCAATGGCACTAAACCATTGACTTTTTAATTATCTTTTTTCACGCATTGAATTTTTAGTATTACGAACATCCTGTAAAATAGCTGTCATAAGTTTTTCAGTCTTATTCATAATTGAGTTAGCGTATTCTGTTGCTTCAGAAATAGTGCGTGTTGCACTGTTTTTAGCCTGAGTAAGGATATCAAGAGCCTTCTTCTTCGCTTCCTGAACAATTGTATCCTGCATAACCAATGCAGCAGCTCTCTTTTCAGCCTGCCTGATTATAGCATCAGCCTTTTCCTTGGCTTCATTAAGAATACGTTCCTTATCAAAAACTATTCCTCTTGCTTCCTTGATTTCTGATGGCATATGAAGTCTTACATCGTCAACAAGATCTCTCATGCGTTCAACATTTACAACTTTCTTATCACCGCCACCAAATAAAAAAGGCTTGGATTTGTCAAGGACATCGTCCATCTCGTCTAAGATATCATCAATTTTATTCATTACTATTTTACTCCTTTACAAGTCTGGTTTGAATAAATTCAAGTACATTTTCAGGAACAAAGGGACTAATATCACCGCCGAACTGGGCAATCTGTTTTACAACGCTCGAACTCAGATACATGTTTTCAGCAGCTGTTGTAAGAAAAACTGTTTCAGCATCGGCATATAATTTCTTGTTAGCCAGAGCCATCTGAAATTCATATTCAAAGTCACTGACAGCTCTGAGACCCTTTACAATTGCAATCGCACCAACATTCTTGACATAATCTGCAAGCAGACCATCAAGAATATCAATAACCACATTGTCGAACTGCTCTGTATTCTGACTGATCATCATCATTCTTTCATAAAGTGTAAAACTCGGAGTTTTAGCTGAATTAGTAGAAATAAGAACGATAACCTTATCAAACAACTTTGAAGCTCGTCTTATGATATCGAGATGTCCAAATGTAATCGGGTCAAAGCTTCCGGGACATACAGCAATTCTTCTCAATTTATGATTCCTCCCCGGACAAACAATATAATGTTACTTCTATTTTACCATACTTATAAACTTTTTTCAACCTTAAATCGCCAATTTCGTCAGGAAGAATAAGATTTTTCTCATGCTCACACAATATTTTTCCATTTGGGTTAAGAATTCTGCCTAAATGTGGCAAAATCTCAGGTAAAATATTCTGACCATATGGCGGGTCCGCAAAAATAAAATCAAATTTTTGACCTGTAATTTTCAGAAAATCGAGACTGTTCATATTCATGATTTCTGAATTATCTGTAAAGCCTGTTGTTTTTAGATTTGCTTTTACAGTTTCAAGAGACTTTTTTGAATTATCAACAAAAAATGCTTTTTGTGCTCCCCTGCTGAGCGCCTCAATACCAAGCTGACCGCTTCCGGCAAATAAATCCAAAACTACTGAATTTTCAATCTCAAACTGTATGGACGAAAAAATTGCTTCCTTAACCTTATCAGTTGTCGGTCTTACATCATTGCCTTCAAGTGTAAGTAATTTTCTTCCTCTGGCTGTTCCTGTTATTACTCTCATTTCTAATCTCCATTTACCTTAAAGTTCATTTTGAATAAAATTATACAGTTCTGCTGCAATTTCTGAATTAACCCCCGCCGCTTCTGAAAGCTCCTCAGGTGATGCGTTCTTCATATTGGCAATTGTCTTATATTTAAGCATAAGCTTCTGTGATTTTTTCACACCAATACCACGGACACGTGTCAATTCGAAATTCAGACTGCTTTTTGTATGCTTTGATTTCATATATGAAATTGAAAATCTGTGAACCTCGTCCTGAATTTTTGTCATCAATATAAACGCAGAATTATTTTTTGAGACCTCAATCTCTCCGCCTTCAGTAGAGATTGCTCTTGTTCTGTGTTTATTATCCTTGACAAGTCCAAAAATCGGCACATCAATATCATAATCATAAAGCGCCGCCTTTACGGCGTTTACATGCCCCTGTCCACCATCAAGGAAAATCAGGTCAGGGAGTTTTGAAAAACCTTCTTCTTCACCCTTTAAATATTCATTAAAACGTCTTTTCAAAACTTCCTGCATACATGCATAGTCATTCTGAATAGCACTTTCCTTAATGGAAAAACGCTTATAAGCTTTTTTAAGTGGACGACCATTCTCAAAAACAATCATTCCCGCAACCATTGTCTGTGAAGAATAGTTTGAAATATCATAAGCCTCAATATATCTCGGTGGCTTTTTCAGGCCAAGAATTTTACCTAATTCATCGAGCGCTTCAATTTCCTTACCGGTTCTGTTGTTCTTTATTGACAGATAATCATCAGAATTTTTCTTTGCCATCATGATATATTTAAGCATATTTCCTCTCTTAGGAAATACAAATTTAATGTTTTTTTCAAAATGTTTGCTAAGTGCTTCTCTTACAATTTCAAAATCATTAAATTCTTCATCGAAATATATCATACCGGGACATTCATTGATATTCAGATAATACTGCGCAATAAAATCCTCCATCAGATTATCTTCATATTCACTCGCCGAAAAATAGAATACAGTTTTATCGTAAAGTTTATTTTCACGATACATAAGTACAGAAATGCACGACCCCTCAGGGCTTTTGGTAAGTGCAACAACATCGCAATTCTTAAGGCTGAAATCGAGAATTTTTTGCTTTTCATTTGACTTTGAAATCGCTCTGATTCTGTCACGAAGCTTTGCAGCTGTTTCAAAATCAAGCTTCTCTGCGGCTTTTTCCATCTGAAGCTGAAGCGTCCTGACTGAGGATTCGCTTCCGTTTCTGATATATTCCACAGCCTGTTTTATTATGTCACAATATTCTTCACGGGAAATATTCCCGTTGCATATCCCCATGCACTGATTAATGTGAAAATTAAGACAGGGTCGCATTTTCCTGTGATTTTCAGTAAACCTTGTTTTGCAGACAGGCAATTTAAAAAGCTTGTTAACCTCTTTCACAGTCTGGGTTGCAATAAAGGAACTCATAAACGGCCCGATGTACTCCCCTTTTTTATCACACTGTTTTTCAGCAGTAATTTTCGGAAATATATCATCGGAAATTTTTATATAGTGATATCCCTTGTCATCCTTAAGTAAAATATTGTACTTAGGCTTATGCTGTTTAATAAGGCTGCATTCAAGCAAAAGTGCTTCATATTCGCTGTCAGTTACGATAAAATCGTAGTCAAACACATTCTCAACCATTTTTGCAACCTTAGGAGTATGGTCAGGATTATTTCTGAAATAGCTTGTAACTCTGTTTTTCAGATTTTTAGCTTTTCCGATATAAATAATATTATCAGAATTGTCTTTCATAATATAAACACCCGGAGAATTGGTCAGGCGTAAAGTTTTCTGCTGAAGATATGATAAACGCTGATTCATATATTCCTCCGGGTGAATTGATAATTTATTATTTTACTTTTTCATGGTCACGCTGGCAAATTTCTTTTCTCTTGATTTTGCCGCTGATTGTTTTTGGAAGTTCATCTACATACTCGACAATTCTCGGGTACTTATACGGAGCAGTTACTTTTTTTACATGCTCCTGAATTTCCTTTGTAAGCTCATCAGTTGGTTCAACACCCTTTGCAAGTACGATTGTAGCCTTAACTACCTGGCCTCTTATAGGGTCCGGTGCTGATGTTACAGCACATTCAACTGCTGCCGGATGTTCAAGAATAGCACTTTCAACCTCAAAAGGTCCGATTCGGTAACCCGAACATTTGATAACATCATCGTTTCTGCCCATAAACCAGTAGTAACCGTTTTTATCACGGACCGCCACGTCTCCTGTATCATAATATTCACCATGAAGGGCAGTTTTCGTAAGTTCAGGATTAAGATAATAACCTGTAAACAGTCCCACAGGAGGGTTACCCTTAACATCCATTACAACAATTGTGCCTTCTTCGTCCGGTGCACATTCATCACCATTTTCATTGATAAGCTTTATATCATAAAGCGGCGCAGGCATACCTGTTGAACCCGCAGATGGTTCAAGCCACTTAAAATTAGCTATAAGAACAGAACCTTCAGACTGTCCAAAGCCCTCACGAAGCTTTAATCCCGTCAGTTCATACCAGTCATTGAAAACCTGTGGGTTTAACGGCTCGCCGGCAATACAGCAGGTTTTGATATTTGAAAGGTCAAACTGCTTTACATCCTCCTGAAGCATAAAACGGAACATTGTAGGTGGTGCACAGAATGTAGTCACTTTATATTCTGTAATTTTCTTCAGAAGATTAAGTGGCACAAACTTATCCATGTCATATGCAAAGATTACTGCACCACATATCCACTGACCATAAATTTTACCCCAGCCGAATTTAGCCCAGCCCGAGTCGGAAACGCTCATGTGAAGCTTGTTTTCCTGTACCTGCTGCCAATACTTTGCTGTTACTATATGACCAAGCGGGTGTGCAAAATTATGCTGAACCATTTTAGGCATTCCTGTTGTACCTGAAGTGAAATAAACAAGCATAATGTCATCCCACTTATTCGCTTCATCACCTGAAGGACGCTCAAATGTATCAGGAAATTCCTCGATTTTTTCTTCGAAATATTCCCAGCCATCATGCTTACTGTCAACAATAATCTTGGTTTTAAGGCTTGGAATATCAGCTTCTGCTGACTCAACCTGATTTATAACAAATTCATCAGGCAGACACACAACAGCAGATATTTTAGCTGCATTACCTCTGTAAACAATATCTTTTTTGGTAAGCTGAAGCGTTCCGGGAATTAAAACAGCTCCAATTTTATGCAACGCTGTCGCACATACCCAATATTCCCATCTTCTTCTGAGAATGAGCATTACAACGGTTCCCTTTTTTATGCCAATACTTTTAAAGTAATTGGCAGCTTTGTTTGAAAGCCTGGAAATATCAGTAAACGTAAATTTCTTTTCTTCTCCATGGTCATTGCACCAAACAAGCGCCATTTTTTCAGGCTCTGTTTTTGCCCATTCATCGACTATATCAAATCCGAAATTGAAGTTTTCAGGAATATTAACCTTATAATTCTCCTTGAAATCCTCATAACTATCAAATTCAATTCTTGGTAAATATCTGTCTAACAGCATAATTATTACTTCCAATCATAACAAAATTATTTACTATATATTTTTTACACAAATGCAAATTATATACGCAAATAATATCAGATTTTAATATCAATTGATATATTTTAAGGCTCTCTGTCCGATATCATTTCTGTAATGAACATCCTTAAAATCAATCTTCTTTACACCCTCATAGGCCTTGCTGATTGCATCAGCAAATTTTTCGGCAGTTGCAGTTACGCCGATAACACGTCCGCCTGCTGTAACAAGCTTATCGCCGTCAAGCTTAGTACCTGCGTGATACACAAGATAATCATCAAGCTGACCCTTTTCATCAAGTCCGCTGATTTCATAGCCCGACTGATACTTAACAGGATATCCGCCGCTTGCAAGAATAACACATGCAGCACATTCGTTTTTCCACTTGATATCCATATCGCTCAACTTTTCATCAATTACAGCTTCAAAAACATCAACAAGGTCGCTGTCGAGAAGCGGGAGTACAACCTGAGTTTCAGGGTCACCAAAACGACAGTTATATTCAATAACCTTAGGACCATCAGGTGTCAGCATAAGACCAAAGTAAAGACAGCCCTTGAATTTTCTGTTTTCAGCATTCATTGCCTTGATTGTAGGAATAAAAATCTTTTCCATACATTCAGCGGCAACTGCGTCAGTATAGCATGGATTTGGTGCAACAGTTCCCATACCGCCTGTATTAAGGCCTTCGTCATTGTCATTAGCTCTCTTGTGGTCCATAGATGAAACCATAGGCTTTACAGCTGTACCGTCTGTAAAGCAAAGAACAGATACCTCAGGACCTGTGAGGAATTCTTCGATAACAACATTAAGACCGCTGTTTCCGAAAATCTTATCTTCCATAATTGAGTTGACAGCATCCTTAGCCTCATCAAAGCTCTGAGCAATAATAACACCCTTACCTAGTGCAAGACCGTCTGCCTTAACAACAACAGGGAACTTATTTTCCTTTTCGATATATGCAATTGCTTCGGCTGAGTTGCTGAAAACTTCATATTTAGCAGTTGGGATATCATATTTCTTCATAAGATTTTTTGAGAAAACCTTACTTCCCTCAATGATAGCCGCCGCCTTGTCAGGACCGAATGCCTTAAAGCCTGCTTCATTTAATGCGTCAACCATGCCGAGTACGAGCGGGTCGTCAGGTGCAACCACAACCATATCAGCACTCACCTGTTTTGCAAGCGCTACAACGCCGTCAATGTCAGTTGCCTTGACATCAAAGCACTCTGCATATTTAGCAATACCGCCATTACCAGGCGTACAATAGATTTTATCTGCTTTAGGGCTTTCGGCAAGCTTCATGATGATAGCATGTTCTCTTCCGCCGCCGCCCACTACAAGTATATTCATAATAGCTCCTTGTGTTTTAAAAGAATTAATGATGGAAAAGTCTCATTCCTGTAAATGCCATAGCAATATTATACTTATTGCATGTTTCAATTACATTATCATCTCTGATTGAACCACCCGGTTCAGCAATATATGAAACGCCGCTCTTCTTAGCTCTTTCAATGTTGTCGCCGAATGGGAAGAAAGCGTCTGAGCCGAGTGAAACGTCAGTATTCTTAGCAAGCCATTCCTTCTGTTCTTCCTTTGTGAATACAGGTGGCTTTTCCTTGAAGATATTTTCCCATGCACCGTCAGCTAAAACGTCCATGTATTCATCTGAAATATAAACGTCAATAGCATTATCTCTGTCTGCACGGCGGATATTGTCAATAAACTTGAGACCCAGCACCTGTGGAGCCTGTCTGAGCCACCAGTTATCAGCCTTGTTTCCTGCAAGTCTTGTACAATGAATTCTTGACTGCTGACCTGCACCGATACCGATAGCCTGTCCGTCCTTAACATAGCAAACTGAGTTTGACTGTGTATATTTAAGAGTGATAAGAGAAATCATGAGGTCTCTCTTCTTGTCATCTGGAATGTCCTTGTTGTTTGTTACAACATTTTCAAGAAGTTCTTCATTGATTACGAAGTTATTTCTTCCCTGTTCAAATGTGATGCCGAAAACCTGCTTTGTTTCGATTTCAGCAGGAACGAAATCAGGGTCAATCTTGATTATATTATATGTACCCTTACGCTTTGACTTGAGAATTTCAAGAGCCTCAGGTGTATAGTCAGGAGCAATAATACCATCAGAAACTTCTCTCTGAAGCATTAAAGCTGTTGTTTTGTCACAAGTATCTGAAAGCGCAACGAAATCACCATATGATGACATTCTGTCAGCACCTCTTGCTCTTGCGTATGCACATGCCATTGGTGAAAGTTCACCTAAGTCATCTACAAAGTAAATCTTTTGGAGAGTATCTGAAAGCGGAACGCCAACAGCCGCACCTGCCGGTGAAACGTGCTTGAATGATGTTGCAGCACAAAGACCTGTTGCTTTTTTGAGTTCCTTTACAAGCTGCCAGCCGTTGAATGCATCGAGAAGATTGATATATCCAGGGTTACCGTTTAAAATTTCAATAGGTAAATCAGAGTTTTCAATGTAAATTCTTGATGGCTTCTGGTTAGGGTTACAGCCGTATTTTAATGTCATTTCTGATGGCATATATTTATACCTCTTTCTTATTTATTTTTGTTGTAAATTTTTGATTCAAATGTACCGTCTTCGAGATTGATGTATCTTACAAAAAGTGATACCTTATTGTCTTCATTGAGACTATTCCAGATACTGTCACCAAATGCATTGATATCACCACTGATAGCAACCTTCTTTGGTTCACCTTCAAAGCTTGGAAGTGGATTTCCGTCACCCATATATGTATGGATAAAGCGTCCTTCACCGTTTACAGGGGTGTTGTATGAGAATGTATATCTGTTGCATGAATCAGGGTTGCCGTCTGCACTCTTTAAAATTGACATAGCATAATTGAATTCAGCACTTGGTTCAACCTTGATAATGCCTGAAATACGAGGAGTATAGTTTGGAGCATCATCTTCAAATTCTCTTGTACGGAGTGACTGCTCAAATGTCTGCTGCTGATTCATAAGCTCGTAGATAGTATCAGTCTGGTCACCGTTTGTTACAATAGTTTTATTGCCAAGAACTCTTACTGGTGCATAAATGATAAGGTGTGGGTCAGTAAGCTTGCTTGGGTCAAAAGCCTGTGTTCTGATACCATTGCCGTCTTCAACGAAAACTCTGTTTCTGCTGTTTTCGCTTCTGCCCATGATAAAGTAAGCAGTTACAGCATATTTTCCGTCCTCAGACTTACCTATTACGATACCTCTTCCGGGATATGAATTGGAAGAAAGTTCCTTTGTTATATCTAACATGTTCATAGTTTATGTCCTTTCAAAATTAATCCTTTATGTATGCCTTGCCGTCTTCAATAAAGATTTTATCCTGGCAGAAAAGCGAAACTGCCTCAGGGAGAATTCTCCACTCAGCCTGTTCCATTATTCTCTTCTGGAGTATTTCAGCTGTATCTCCGTATTTAACTTCAACTGCCTTCTGAAGAATAACTGCGCCTGCGTCTGCCTCTTCATTTACAAAGTGCACAGTAGCACCGCTTACCTTAACGCCATATTCCAGAGCCTTTTCATGAACTTTAAGTCCGTAGTAGCCCTGTCCGCAGAAAGAAGGTATAAGAGCAGGATGAACATTTATGATTTTATAAGGATAAGCCTTGATAATCTGCTCGCCTAAAATTGTCATAAAGCCCGCAAGTACCACAAGATCAGCGTTTTCTTCACGAAGTGCAGAAAGAATTGCTTCGCTGTATTCATTGCTGTCTGCAAATGATTTTCTTGGTATAACTCTTGTTGCAATTCCGTTATTCTCAGCTCTAACAAGCGCATAAGCGTCTTCCTTTGAAGAAATAACGCAGGAAATTCTTCCGCCTTTTATAATGCCGCTATTCTGTGCGTCAATAAGCGCCTGAAGGTTTGTACCCCCGCCAGAGACAAGTACAACTATATTCTTTAAAGACTTATCGTTATTTGTCATAAATGTCCTCCGTTATAATGCATTATCAGCAGATAATAACTCCGTCGTCGCCGCTTACAAGTTCACCAAGTACATAAGCTTCAACGCCTGAAGCATTAAGAATTTCAACTGCCTTATCTGCGTCGTTCTTGTCAACAGAAACAGTCATACCAACACCCATATTGAATGTATTGAACATGTCTCTTTCAGGAATATTGCCTGTTTTTGCAATAAGGTCAAAAATTGGAAGAACCTGAACTGCACTTCTTTCAATTTTAGCAGAAAGACCGTCAGGAAGTGAACGTGGGATATTTTCGTAGAAGCCGCCGCCTGTAATATGTGAAATAGCGTTTACATTAACCTGCTTGATAAGGTTAAGAATCGGCTTAACATAAATTTTTGTAGGAGTAAGCAGACATTCACCGAGAGTTGTGCCGAGCTCTGAGTAATGTCTTGCTAAAGTCTGTTCATTAACAGTAAATACCTTTCTTACAAGTGAGAAACCGTTTGAGTGTACACCGCTTGACTTGATAGCAATAAGTACATCTCCTGCCTTCTGCTGGTCAGGCTTTAAAATCTTATCCTTATCAACAACGCCAACTGCAAAACCTGCAACATCATATTCATCAACAGGATAGAATCCAGGCATTTCAGCTGTTTCGCCGCCTACAAGTGCACAGCCTGATTCAACACAGCCGTCTGCAATACCTGAAACAATTTCAGCAACTCTTTCAGGATAGTTCTTGCCTACTGCAATATAATCGAGGAAAAACTGTGGTGCTGCACCACAGCAGATGATGTCGTTAACACACATTGCCACACAGTCAATACCGATTGTATTGTGCTTATCCATAAGGAAAGCAATCTTAAGCTTTGTGCCGACACCGTCTGTACCTGAAACAAATACAGGCTTGTTTATACCGGTAAGGTCAGGTTCAAAAAGACCACCGAAACCACCGATACCTGTAAGAACGCCGCTTGTAGCAGTTCTTGCAACATGTGATTTCATAAGTTCAACAGCCTTGTATCCGGCTGTTACGTCAACGCCGGCATTTTTATAACTTTCAGAAAAACTCTTCATTAATCTGCTCCTTATTATTTCTTTGTCGTATTTTTATTCCTTGCCACTCCAGCAGTAAGAACAGAGCTTACATTCCGGAAGTCCGATTGCTCTTACAGCACCTTCAAGTGACTGATAATCAAGGGAAGTTAATTTCAGTCTGCGGCAGATTTCATCTCTCAGAAGTTTGCCTCTTTCGGTACTTGAATCGCTATATTCTCTGATGTATTTTACGCCTTCAACACCCTCATTTTCATCAATAATCTGTCTTGCTATAAGCTCAAGCTCAGATGTGCTTCGTGAGAAATTGAGATATTTACAACCGTACATAATCGGCGGACAAGCTGAACGCATATGAACTTCCTTAGCTCCATGCTCATAAAGAAATTCAACCGTTTCTCTCATCTGTGTGCCTCTTACAATACTGTCATCAACAAACAGAAGCTTTTTGCCTTCGATAAGCTCGTGAACAGGGATAAGCTTCATTTTAGCAACCTTATTTCTCATAGACTGATTTGCAGGCATAAAACTTCTTGGCCATGTCGGAGTATACTTGATAAATGGTCTTGCAAAAGGAATACCACTCTTGTTTGCATAGCCTATCGCATGAGGAATACCCGAATCAGGGACACCACAGACATAGTCAACGTCGGGAAGTCTGCCGTTTTTCATGTCCATTTCAGCCATTATTTCACCGTTCCTGGTTCTCATAACCTCTACGTTAATGTTTTCATAACATGCGTTAGGATAGCCGTAATATGTCCAAAGAAATGCACATACCTTCATATCATCCGTACCTTCGCAAAGTACTTCGTATCCGTCCTTTGTAAGCTTTACAATTTCTCCTGCCTTAAGCTCATGACACTGTTCATATCCAAGCTTCTGGAAGGCAAATGATTCAAATGAAAAACAGTAGCCATCAGATCTTTCGCCGATGATAATAGGTAATCTGCCGTTTTTATCCCTTGCACAGATTATAGAATCCTTTGTCATAATTACGAGTGACATAGTACCCTCAATTTTTTCCTGTGCATATCTGATACCATCAATAACTGAATCCTTCTGTGCAATAAGTGCACCGATAAGTCCGCCTGAATTAATACTTCCGCTGCTCATTGTTTCAAAGTTTGCGCCACTTTTCTCAAGAAGCTCATCCGAAAGCTTTTCAGCGTTATTTATAATACCAATTGAACATACCGCATAAAGACCGAATTTTGAACGAACCATAATAGGCTGTGGGTCTGTATCGCTTATACAGCCGATACAGATATTGCCACGCATTTTTTCAACATCCTTTTCAAACTTGGTTCTGAACGGAGAATTCTCAATGCTATGGATATTTCTCTGGAAACCAAGTTCAGGTGAATAAGATGTCATACCGCCTCTTCTTGTACCAAGATGCGAATGATAATCAGTTCCAAAAAAAACATCCTGTATGCAGTCATTTGCTGAAACTGCTCCAAAAAAACCGCCCATTATATTATGCTCCCATTACTCTCTTCATAAGTTCCTGATATGCTTCTTCTACGCCGCCCATATCTCTTCTGAATCTGTCCTTATCGAGCTTTTCATGAGTTGTGCTGTCCCAGAAACGGCATGTATCAGGTGAAATTTCATCTGCAAGAATAATCTGATCATGGAAACGACCGAATTCAATCTTGAAGTCAATAAGGTCAATATTGATTTCCTTGAAGAACTTAACCATGAAATCATTTACCATGAATGCATACTTTGTAATTGTATCAATTTCTTCCTGTGTTGCAAGTCCGAGACCGAGTGCATAGTAGTCATTGATAAACGGATCACCGAGATCATCATTCTTATAGCTGAATTCAAGTGTAGGCTGCTTTAATGGTGTACCTTCAGCAATACCAAGCTTCTTTGAAAAGCTTCCTGCTGCAACGTTTCTTACAATTACTTCGAGAGGAACAATTTCAACCTTCTTAACAATTGTTTCACGGTCGCTGATTTCCTTAACGAGATGTGTTGGCACACCTTCCTTTTCAAGAAGACCAAACATATAGTTTGTCATTTTATTATTGATAACGCCCTTACCGACAATTGTACCCTTCTTTTCGCCGTTGAAAGCTGTTGCATCATCCTTGTAGTCAACAATAACGCAATCAGGGTCATTTGTTGAGTAAACCTTCTTTGCCTTACCTTCGTAAAGCTGTTCTGCCTTTGTGATATTCTCCATGATATTCTCCAATCTGCCGGTCACCGGCGCTAAGATTAATATTGTTTAAGTGAGCTGTAAAAACATCCCACATATTTACTGAAATTATTATTTAAGAAGCTCCTCAATGTTTTCAGACATCTTCTTGTCCTTTGCCATAACTTCTTCTGCCATTTTTTCCTTCATGGCGTAAAGCTTGTCTGCAAGCTCCTTGTCAGACAGTGCAAGCATCTGAACTGCAAGAATTGCAGCATTTGCCGCTCCGTCAATTGCAACAGTTGCAACAGGAATACCGCTTGGCATCTGAACTGTTGCCAGAAGTGCATCAAGACCATCAAGTGTTGATGATTTAACCGGAATACCGATTACAGGTAAGATTGTATGTGCTGCAAGAACACCGCCGAGATGCGCTGCCTTACCTGCCGCTGAAATGATAACACCAAAGCCGTTCTTTTCAGCATTTGCTGAGAAATCAGCCGCCTGTGATGGTGTTCTGTGAGCTGACATTACGTGCACTTCATAAGGTACACCGAATTCCTTAAGCTTTGTAACAGCACCCTTTACAATAGGAAAATCGCTGTCACTACCCATAATAATAGCTACTTTTTTCATTATATCACCTTTATCCTTTATTTTATAATTCCGGATAATTCCGGTTAAAGTTCGATTTTATTTATACTTTTCAAAACAAGCCTGTTATTTTCGTCCTTCACAATATTAAGCGTTATTTCCGAAGAAATATTTTCAAGCTCAATTTCACTTGTCCTGTAATCATATTCCACAACAACCTTGACATTGTATGACGGTGTCATGTTTTCATAAGTTTCTTCAATATCAAAATTCCAGATTCTGCTTATATTACAATCCCTGAACATATCATTTACTGATAAAGTAGACTGATATTGTTCAGTTGTTATATCCGAAATGTTATAGCCGGTGCCGCCTGCTATAAGATAATTCAGATATTTGTCTGTTATATCTGCAATCCGTTCAATATTGTAAATACCTATATCTGCTATTTCATCAGATTCATCTATTTCGATGTTCAGTGGAATACTGCCTGGAGTCCTGTGAAGACTTATATATTCATATTCTGAGTTACCATCTGTGTTTTTAAGGTGATATTCGTCGTCATCACGCTTTAAAAACATCACTTTGTCAGAATACTCATAATCTGTCCAGATTTTATCCGAAATAAGGTTACCGACTCTGTCAAACAATATAAAACCTCTGTCTTTTATGTATCCTGCCATATATTCGCTGTTAAGAGTTTTGAAATTTTCAAATATAAACGGAACAACAGCATTTGAATTTCCATCAATTATTCCTGTTTTAAGCTCTCCGCCGATTTCCGAACTGACTATAAAACGCTCAACTGACAGTATTCTGACATTATCCCAGACCGGTTCAATAACAACACGTTCAGACTTGTCCGCCACTCCATAATAACCATTTTCTGTTTCAAGGACATGATAGTCTTCAATGTTATCATTTATTTTATCAGTTACATTATCAGACAACGGCTGCATTCCTTCACTGCTGTAATAATCAGTCAGAGTAACTGCAACCAGAAGCATGAAACTGAATGCAAGGATAATAATCGTTCTTATCCTGATATAACTTTTTTCAGGAGTTATCGGAATATTTATATTATTCATTTTCTTTCTTTACAGGTTTTCTTGTTTCTTCTGTTTCACTTACAATATAAACAGGTCTGTGCTTGGTTTCAAGATAAGTCTTTGACAGATACTGCCCAAGAATACCTATGCAGAAGAGCTGAAGTCCGCCGATAAAGAATATCGCACACATTATTGTAGGGAAACCCTGAACTGTTTCACCGAATGCAAGAGTTTTTACAATTATAACGATAATCCATATAAACGCAATCAGACAGCTGAGAACACCAAGCAGCGAAGCAAGAGCAAGCGGAGCAGTTGAAAACGCAAAGATTCCTTCGAGTGAATATGTAAATAATTTCCAGAATGACCAGGCAGTTGTTCCTGCGGCACGCTCAACATTTTCATATTCTATATACTTTACATTAAAACCAACCCAGCTGAAAATGCCCTTTGAAAAACGATTATATTCCTTCATCGAAAGAATAGCATCCACCATCTGCCTTGTCATAAAGCGGAAGTCCTGAGCTCCGTCAACAATCTCAGTCTGAGAAATCTTGTTCATAATCCTGTAAAACTTCATAGCAAACCATGAACGGATTTTGGATTCACCCTTTCGGCTTACTCTTCGTGTTGTTGCACAGTCATAGCCTTCCTGTGAAACATAATTATACATCTGCGGAATAAACGCAGGCGGATGCTGCAAATCGGCGTCCATTACAACAACATAGTCACCTCTGGCATTTTCAAGACCTGCAAACATACCTGCTTCCTTTCCGAAGTTTCTCGAAAAGGAAATATATCTGACACGCTTGTCCTTCAAAGACATTTCTCTGAGCATATTCAGAGTGTTGTCCTTTGAACCGTCATTGATGAACAAAAGCTCAAATTCAATGTCATTGTGCTCCTGTTTCATCTGCGCCATAATTTTGTTCATCTCGTCATAATAGAGCGGAAGAACCTCCTGCTCATTATAACAAGGAACAATAACAGAAATCAGCTTCATAATTAACTGCTCCTTCATTTAACAATACAATTATATAATACAATAAAATCGATAAAAATGCAAGTCTATTTTTCTTTTTATTAGAAAGATTTGAAAAGGATTTGCTTCGTAGTTTGTCTTTTAGTACAAAATGTATAATTTTCAACCACATGCATAAGTTATAATATACAAATACGATATGGAGGTAAACTAATCATTACTGATTAAAACAAATCATGAGATTTCCTCATTTATTCACACAAAGAAACTGTCTGGCTGCAATTTCAGGAATATTAACCGCAGTTTCTTTCTATAATGAAAAATTATCTTTTGCAGTATTTTTTTCTCTGATTCCGCTTTTTAAGGTCTTAACAGAAAAAATCGAGTTAAAATATATATTTATCTATTCAATGTTTTACTATTCTTTTTCACTTGTATGGCTTTCAAACGCTGTCTCAAAGCTGACTCAGAATATACTCCCGAAAATAATTCTTTCACTTTTTCTTATAGTTCTTGTCAGCTTTATTCTATCACTGATTCTGACTTTTCCCTTTTTGGTATACAGATATGCTTTTTCTTCACACAGGGTCAGACTTGCGTTGTTCCCCTTTATCTACATTCTCGGAGAATGGTTTCAGGGGAATCTTATTCCTGTTGCTTTTCCGTGGATACGGCTTGGAAATATAGCTTCAGATTTTACCGTATTCATTCAGTCTGCATCAATTTTCGGAACACTTTTTATATCCGCTCTGATTATATATATAAATCTGCTACTGACACTCATTTTAAAAAGTATAAAAAACAGGAAATACCTTGCTTATTCAGCTATACTTCTGGTTATTGTTTTCTCAGATTTAACATTCGGATTATATAATCTGAAATCTGACGAAAAAGATATTTCAGAAAAAAAGTCGGTGATTATAGTACAGGGAAACTATCCTAAAGATACAAAGTTCAGAACTTCACCCGATGTAATGCTGAAAAAATATCTCACGCTGCTGTGCTCATCACAGAGCGGGCAAACCGACCTTATTATATTCCCCGAGACCGCCATACACTCAAAAATCATAAAAAAAGACAGCTATATCAGGCTTATGGCAGAAATCTGCCGGAAATACGATGCATTAATGATTTTCGGAAGTCAGTACAACAATGAAAACAAAAGCTACAACGCCTGTATGACAATTGATAAAAACAAAATACTGAATACAGCATATCTGAAAAGAGTGCTTGTGCCCATCGGTGAATATAATCCCATGAATATTATTACAAGAAAATGCGGTTCCGGCGATTTTTCAGTCGGTACAGAATGTCTTTTGATAAACTCTGATGATATTACAATCGGCACCTCAATATGCTTTGAGTCAGCGTTTCCCGATATAGTTTCAGAAAGTGTAAGAAAAGGAGCGGAGGCTATTGCCGTTCTCACAAATGATTCATGGCTTGGAAGGACTATTCCGCTTTATCAGCATCATTCTCATTCTGTTATGAGAGCCGTTGAAAACAGCAGATATGTCCTGACATCCACAAACACAGGTATCTCGTCGGTTATTGATAATCACGGGAAAATTATGAAAAAAAGCATAAGCAATACAGAAGCCGTAATAACTGAACATTTTTACGCCAATAATAATATAACAACTTATACAAGAATCGGTGATATTATAATTCTTCCTGCTTGTTTATACATTCTTTATGTTACAATAATGCATGTTTCAGGCAAAATTTACAAGAAATTTCGCAAAAATACTTGAACTGAATGCAAAGTTAATGTATAATAATATTATAACGTGGTGAAAGGAGAAGGGTTTTCCCTTAAAGCTTATATGATTGACGGATTTGTTAAAATTGCTTGTATTACTCCCGAGATGAAGCTTGCTGACTGCGACTTCAATGCTCAGAAAATTATTGATAATATCAGAACAGCTGCTGCACTTAAAGTAAAAATCTGCTCTTTCCCTGAGCTTGCGCTTACAGGATATACCTGCGGAGACCTATTCCTGCAGTCATCACTTGTAAACAGTGCTTTGCTGAATCTCACTAAAATTACTGCCAGCACCAAGGACTGTGATATTATATCCGTCATAGGCTTTCCTTTCTCGTATAACAATATGCTTTACAACTGCGCAGCCGTAGTATACGAAGGAAGCATTCTGGGTATTGTTCCTAAAAGTAACATTCCTGATTATTCTGAGTTTTCAGAATCACGATATTTTACTGCAGGAACTGAGGAAATTCAGTATGTAAATATATGCGGACAGACCGTTCCGTTCGGAACAGGGCTTGTTTTCTCCTGCAAGGAGCTTGCTGAATTTACTTTCGGCGTTGAAATCTGTGAGGATTTACTCGTCGGAAGTTCTCCCTCTATAAAGCTTGCTGAAAATGGCGCAAACCTCATAATCAATTTATCCGCAAGCAATGAAACAATAGGAAAGGCTGATTACAGAAAAACTGTAATCAAAGCAAAATCTGGAAGCCTTACATGTGCATACACATACACAAATGCAGGCATCGGCGAATCGACAACCGATCTGGTATTCAGCGGACACAGCCTTATTGCTGAAAACGGTAAAGTTCTCTGTGAATCAGAGCCATATGAAAGTGGTATGATTATATCTGATATTGACTTCAGCAAAATTTCAGGAGAACGCCGCAGAATAAATACATGCAGGTATACAGATCATGGTTTTGAAGCTGTACAGTTCTCAATGATACCATCAAAAACAGAGCTTACAAGAAAAATTTCCAGATCTCCTTTTATTCCGGAAAAGTCAAAGGAAACAAAAAACAGATGTATTGATATTCTGAAAATGCAGACTGTCGGTCTCATGAGCAGATTTAAGCATATCGGGGCTAAAACTGCTGTTGTCGGTCTGTCTGGCGGTCTTGATTCAACTCTTGCACTTATTGTAACAGTCAGGGCTTTTGAAATGCTGAAACTCGATACAAAAGGTATAACTGCTATAACAATGCCGTGCTTTGGTACAACTGACAGAACTTACAACAATGCCTGTGAACTTGCAAAGGCTTATAATGTCACACTTAAAGAGATAAACATAAGAAAAAGCGTTATACAGCATTTTGAGGATATAGGCCATGATGAAAATATTCATGATGTAACCTACGAAAATTCCCAGGCAAGAGAACGAACACAGATTTTAATGGATTACGCAAACCGTGTCAACGGAATTGTAATCGGAACAGGTGATTTATCAGAGCTTGCTCTGGGCTGGGCAACGTATAATGGTGACCACATGTCAATGTACGGCGTGAATGCTTCTATTCCGAAAACCCTTGTACGTCATCTTGTGGCTTATGAAGCATCTGTTTCGGAAAACAACTTAAAGGATATTCTGCTTGATATTCTTGACACACCTGTAAGCCCGGAACTTCTTCCGCCAACAGAAAACGGTAATATCGCTCAGAAAACAGAAGACCTGGTCGGTCCTTATGAGCTGCACGACTTTTTCCTTTACTATATCATAAGATACGGTTTCTCCCCTGTCAAGATTTTCCGTCTTGCACAAAAGGCATTCAGTGGAATTTATGATACACAAACTATACTCAAATGGGAGAAAACCTTTTACAGAAGATTTTTTGCACAGCAATTCAAGCGTTCATGTATGCCTGACGGTCCTAAAGTGGGCAGTGTTACACTTTCACCAAGAGGCGATTTCAGAATGCCGAGTGATGCAAGTGCTAAAATATGGCTCAATGAGCTTGAAAAAATAATGGAGGTATAATAACAATGAACTACAAAGAAAGCTTTATTAAATTTATGGTTGACAGCGGAGTGCTGACATTCGGCGACTTTACTCTTAAAAGTGGCAGAAAGGCTCCTTATTTTGTAAATACAGGTAACTACAATACAGGTGCACAGCTTGCAAAGCTCGGCGAGTATTATGCTCAGTGCATCAAGGAAAACAACGTTGAGGTTGACACACTTTTCGGACCTGCTTACAAGGGTATTCCTCTTGCAACAGCATGCAGTATTGCGCTTGCAAACAAGTATGACCTTGACGTAAACTATGCTTTTGACAGAAAGGAAGCAAAGGACCACGGCGAAGGCGGCGTTATTGTCGGCAAAAAAATGGTTGACGGCGAAAAGGTTGCAATAATTGAAGACGTTATCACTGCAGGTACTGCAATCCGTCAGGTACTTCCACTCTTAAAGGAGCAGGCTGATGTCAATATCACAGCTCTTATTATTTCTGTTGACAGAATGGAAAAGGGCAAGGGCGAGCTTTCAGCCGTTCAGGAAGTAAAGCAGGATTTCGGTATCAATGTTTACTCAATCGTTACAATCAACGATATCATTGACGCAATCAGAAATGATGTAATCCCGGGCAAGGAATATCTTGACAAAATGCTCGAATACAGAGCAACTTATGGAGTTTGATTCTGAAAATGATTAAAAGAATTCTGAGTGTTCTTGTTTTATCGGTTATATTCATATGTCCTTTGACAGGATGCGGTGAAATTGTCGATTATTACGATAGAATTGATACTGTTATTCAAATGTCAGAAGAAATACAGGCGCTGTATACTGAAGGTAAGATTTCATTCTCTGAAAAAATTGACCAGAACAATGTTTCACAATATTGCAGTGAGGACGATTATTTATATGAAGTCCTTAACAGAGAAAATGAATTCGGTGATTACTACATTGTACTGATTGATAATAATATCGCACTTACAAGAACAAATGAAATTTTCGGTGAGGTTGAAGGTTATATCGTGAATTTCAACGAGCATATACTCAGCGATACATATAAAGTACCTGAAGAACTGGGATTTGAGTCAAATACAATAAATCTCATAACGGTTGATCTTTACGATAATGTATATACCTTCCGCGCAAAATCATAATTTTATCTTGACATCAGACTTAATTTATGTTATCATACTATAAAAGCGTTGATGGGAATAGTAACTTCTGTAAAAAAGTTCAGAGAGTCCTTGGTTGGTGTGAAAGGATATTTTTTCTCAAGTGAATACGCCCCTGAGCTTATTTTCTGAAAATTAAAGTAGGGATTTACGGGTACGCCCGTTACAGCGTTTAAAGGTCGGTTTTTTTACCGATAAACTGAGGTGGTACCACGGTATTTATTGTCGTCCTCTGATAAGCTTATGCTTGTCAGAGGACTTTTTGTTTAAATGAAAGGATGAGAAAAAATGACATTATACGAAGAATTACAAAGAAGAGGACTTCTGGCTCAGCTTACTAATGAGGCAGAAATCAGAGACCTTATCAATGCCGGCAAGGCAACATTTTACATCGGCTTTGACCCGACAGCAGATTCACTCCATGTAGGACACTTTATGGCTCTTTGCCTTATGAAGAGACTTCAGATGGCAGGCAACAAGCCTATTGCACTTATCGGCGGCGGTACTGCTATGATCGGTGACCCATCAGGCAAAACTGATATGAGAAAAATGATGACAGAGGAAACAATTGACCATAACGTTGAATGTTTCAAAAAGCAGATGAGCAGATTCATCGATTTCTCAGACAACAAGGCAATGATTGTAAACAATGCTGACTGGCTTCTTGATTTAAACTATGTTGACGTTTTAAGAGAAGTTGGTGCGCATTTCAGCGTAAACAAGATGCTGACATTTGAATGCTACAAGCAGAGAATGGAAAGAGGTCTTACATTCCTCGAATTCAACTACATGATTATGCAGAGCTATGACTTCTACAAGCTTTACACAGATTATGGCTGTAACATGCAGTTTGGCGGTGATGACCAGTGGGCAAATATGCTCGGTGGTACTGAGCTTATCAGAAAGAAGCTCGGAAAAGACGCTCACGCTATGACTATTACTCTCCTGCTCAATTCAGAAGGCAAGAAGATGGGCAAGACAGAAAAGGGCGCTGTATGGCTTGACCCTGAAAAAACATCTCCTTACGACTTCTATCAGTACTGGAGAAACGTTTCTGACGCAGACGTTATCAAGTGTCTTAAAATGCTTACATTCGTTCCTATTGAAGAAATTGAGGAAATGGAAAAGCACATGGAAGGCGCTGAATACAACAAGGCTAAGACTCTCCTTGCTTATGAGCTTACAAAGCTTGTTCATGGCACAGAAGAAGCTGACAAGGCTGACGCCGCTGCAAAGGCTATTTTCTCAGGCGGCGGAAAGAGTGACGATATGCCTACAACTGAGCTTACTGCTGAAGACCTCACAGACGGCTCAATCGGCGTTCTCACACTTCTTGTAAAGGCAGGACTTGCTGCTTCAAACGGTGAAGCAAGACGTCTTGTTCAGCAGGGCGGCGTTTCTGTTGACGATGCAAAGGTTACAGACCCGACCGCTCAGATTTCATTCGCAAACGGCGAAGTAATCGTTAAAAAGGGTAAAAAGGTATTCCACAAGGTTGTTGTGAAATAATTTTCATATATAAAAAATAAAGTCCACAGAGAATTTAATTCTTTGTGGACTTTTGTTATTATCATTGTTTTCCAAGCTGGGACTGTAAATCTGAAATAAGATCAATATCATCCTGGGTAACTTTTATATTGGTTACGATACTTTTTCCTTCCGGATTTGTAATTTTAAGTTCAATTATGCTGTCAAGTCTGACTTCACCTGATGCCGCCTGAAAGAAAAGTGGTACCTTTGGATGATTCTCTCTGAACTTTTCAAGCTTTGATTTTAAATGCAGTAATGCCATTGGATTCATTTTGAATTCTCCTTTTTATTTTTGTTTTTTCATATTATACCATTATATCGGGAAAAATGCAACTATATAAAAACACTGCGAACAAATTTTCGTTTTTGTGTTGACAATCAGTATTTATAGATGTATAATATAAAAGAACAAAAGTTCTTACAGGTGATTGAAATGAATGAACAAACATATATGTGCATAGATCTGAAAAGCTTTTTTGCATCAGTTGAGTGCGCTGAAAGAGGTCTTGACCCATTTAAAACTAATCTCGTTGTTGCTGACCCGTCACGCGGAAATGGCTCAGTATGCCTTGCAATAACACCCGCAATGAAAAAGCTTGGTATCAGAAACAGATGCAGAGTATTTGAAATTCCAAAACATATAAAATATATAACCGCTCTCCCGCACATGAAGCGCTACATGGAGGTTTCCTCGGAAATATACGGGATTTATCTGAAATTTGTAAGTCGTGATGATATTCATGTCTATTCAATAGATGAATGCTTTCTTGATATAACGCCATATCTTTATATCTACAAAATGACTGCGCGTGAGCTGGCAGTCAGAATAATGAATGAAGTGCTTGAAAAGACCGGCATATCGGCGTCTGTCGGTATAGGAACAAATCTGTTTCTTGCAAAGGTTGCACTGGATATAACCGCTAAGCATGTCCCAGACAGTATCGGTATTCTTGATGAAAATGAATTTCGTCGTACTATCTGGTATCACGAACCGATTACCGACATCTGGAATATAGGGCGTGGGGTCGCAAAGAGACTTGAAAAATATGGCGTGCATAATCTGCATGACGTTTCCTGTCTTGACAGTAAGCTGCTTTATCGTGAATTCGGCGTGAACGCCGAGTTTCTGATTGACCATGCAAATGGAATTGAGCCATGCACAATTGAAGAAATCCACAACTATCACACAGAAAATCAGTCTCTCTCAAACAGTCAGATTTTATTCCGTGACTATGAATACGATGAAGCTTGGCATATTGTCAAGGAAATGGTGGATTTTTTAACGCTTGAGCTTATTGAAAAAAATCTTGTTACTGATTCAATTTCACTTTTTATTGAGTATTCAAGAAACATAACAAAATCATGTGGCGGTACGAAGAAAATCGGAGAATACACAAATTCATACAAAAAGCTTGTACAGCATTTCCGAAGCTGTTATCTCTCCAAAATCAAAAGCGGATACCCGATAAGAAAAATTACTGTCGGCTTTAATAACGTGAAAGACGAATCGTTTGCAACAGTAACGCTTTTTACAGATTTCAAGGCTGAAGAAAGAGAACGGAAACTTCAGAATGTGATTTCACAGATTAAGCACAAATACGGAAAAAACTCGCTGATTAAGGGAATGAATCTGCAAAAGGAATCTACCGCACAGTTAAGAAACAGGCTTATAGGAGGACACAATGGCTGAAAGAGCACGTCAGTTCATGCCGTTTGCGGCACTGAGAGGATTTTATAGCGTTATTGAAGAAAGAGAACGTATCAGAAGTCCGAGACGTGAACTCGGAGAGGACGACTGTAATCGTATCTCAAGCCTTTTGGGACAGCTTGAACGTGGAATGATGATAAAGGTTATTCACTATAACAATGGCTTTTACGAAACTACTGAGGGGCTTGTGGCGGAAGTGGATTTTATTTTCCGATATCTTGTAATTGTTAAAACGAAGATAATGTTTGATGATATTTTTGATGTTAGCGGTAAGGAATTGACAGACAATAACAAAGCATAAGGGACGCTTAACAAGAAAGCGTCCCTTTTATATGTCTTTACTTAAATTTCCTAAGTCTCAGCGCATTGGTAAGAACTGAAACAGAGCTGAGGCTCATCGCCGCCGCACCAATCATCGGATTTAAGAGCGGACCTCCGAAAATGTGGAGCACGCCCATTGCAATCGGTATTCCAAGAGCATTATATCCGAATGCCCAGAAAAGATTTTGCTTGATATTTCTGATAGTTGCACGACTCAGACGTATCGCAGTATCAACACCCTCAAGACTTCCGTTCATAAGAACAATATCCGCACTTTCAATCGCAACATCTGTGCCTGTACCGATTGCGATTCCGACATCAGCCTGTGCAAGTGCAGGAGCGTCGTTGATGCCATCGCCGACCATTGCGGTTACTTTTCCGTTTTCCTGACACTTCTTTATCTGATTTGCCTTGTCCTCAGGCATTACCTCGGAAATAACATTTTTCAGTCCTGCCTGATTTGCAATTGTAAGAGCCGTTTTCTGACTGTCACCTGTCAGCATGACACATTCAATTCCATTGCTTTCAAGTCTGGAAATTGCTTTTTTGCTGTCCTCCTTGATTTTATCGGAAACGGCAATTACGCCACAGATTTTTCCGTCAACTGCGCAGTAAACAGACGTCTGACCTGCATCGGCATATTTTTCTGCCACTTCCGTAAGTTCAGCAGTATTGACCTTGCTTTCCTTCATAAAACGATTATTACCGACAGCTACT
Source organism: uncultured Clostridium sp. (assembly GCA_964621265.1). Classification (GTDB taxonomy): domain Bacteria; phylum Bacillota; class Clostridia; order Oscillospirales; family Ruminococcaceae; genus Porcipelethomonas. Next base: position 25,103 of record CAZULQ010000013.1, read on the forward strand.
GTCTTACCCTCAATTATTGCTTTAATTCCCATACCAGAAGTATACTCAAAGCTTTCGGCAGTCGGCAGTCCAATATTACGCTTTTCTGCTTCTCTTACAATACTTTCGCCTAAAGGATGCTCGGAGCATTTTTCGGCGGCAGCACAAATACGCAACAGTTCCGTTTCATCAATACCGTTTACAGTTATTTCAGTAACACACGGAATCCCCTCTGTAACAGTACCGGTTTTGTCGAAAACCGCTGTCTGTATTTTATGCGCATTTTCAAGTACTTCCCCGCCTTTTATGAGAATACCCATTTTTGCGCCTCTGCCTGTTGCAACCATTATAGCAGTCGGGGTTGCAAGACCAAGTGAGCATGGGCAGGCAATAACAAGTACGGACACGAAAATTGTCATGCAGAAGCTTGTTGACTCCCCTGCTATCTTCCATGCAATAGCGGCTATAAACGCAAGTGCGATAACTGTCGGAACAAAATATGCGGCAATAGTGTCAGCCATTCTTGCAATCGGTGCTTTCTGACCCTGAGCCTCTTCGACAAGCTTTATAATCTGAGCAAGGGCAGTTTCACTGCCAACCTTTTCTGCTGTATACTCAACATAGCCGTTTTTATTTATTGAAGCACCCGTAACCCTATCGCCGACCGATTTGTCCACAGGCATACTCTCGCCTGTGAGCATCGATTCATCAACTGATGTTGAACCGCTCGTTATTACGCCGTCAACAGGAAAGCGCTCGCCAGGTTTTACCAGAACAGTATCCCCTACCCTTACAAAATCAGATTTAACCTGAATTTCCTTTGAGCCACGACGTACTGTCGCAATCTTCGGGGAAAGCTCTATAAGCTCACGTATTGCCTGTGAGGATTTACCCTTTGATACTGATTCAAGATATTTTCCGAGCGTAATAAGCGTTAAAATAACTGCCGCAGATTCAAAATAAAGATGCATCGCATAATCCGTATCACCGTTTATAATCTTATAGATAGCATAAAGCCCGTATCCTACTGCTGAAAGTGTACCGACTGCAATAAGGCTGTCCATATTCGGACTTAAGTGCACAAGATTCTTTATACCTGTAAAATAGAATTTTATACCTATAAGCATTACAGGAACAGTAAGTACAAGCTGTATAAGCGCAAAGTTCAGTGAATTTTTCACAGGGTCAATAATATCAGGCAGATTAAGCCCGAACATATGCCCCATGCTTATTACAAGAAGCGGAAGCGCAAAGCAAAGTGACATAACAAATCTTCTGAGCAGAATCTGCTGAGGTGTTTTCACGGGCTTTTCATCTTCATCTGCAATGTCATAGCCAGCTTTTTTTATTGCGGATACAATATCATTTTCTGTAAGATTTTCATTATATGTTACATAAAGCTTTTCGGCGGCAAAATTAACATTTGCCTTTTCAACTCCGTCAAGCTTATTCATCGCACGTTCTATTCGTGCGGCACATGCAGAGCAGGTCATACCGCTGATTTTTAACGTACTTTCCATAAAATCGCTCCTTTTATAAAAATACTTTACACACTTTGAGTAAGCAAACGCTTACCATAAATTATTATATCACACATAAAAATCTTTTGCAACCCCTTGAATTATTGGGTTTATACCTTGAAAATATCTGTCAATATTGACAAATAAAATTTTAAAATGCGCTATTTAATTGCATTGGGACGTGAAATGTGTTAGAATAATACTGGTAAAATATTGGGTTGGGAGGCATAAGATATGAACGAATCAGTATTATGGTACACAAAACCGGCAGCCGACTTTAACAGTGCAATACCTGTCGGTAACGGAAGAATAGGTGCAATGATTTATGGCAGAGCTGAAGATGAGCTGATTCAGCTTAATGAGGATTCAGTGTGGTCGGGTGGAAAACGTAACAGAAACAACCCTGATGCATTGACAGGTCTTTCAGAAATCAGAAAGCTGATTATGGAGGAAAAAATACCTGAGGCTGAAGAGCTTGCATTCAGAAAAATGCAGGGCGTAACGCCGAATTGTCGTCACTATATGCCGCTTGGCAATCTTTCTGTTAAATGTGACTTTGGCGGTCTCAATCCAAAAAATTATAAAAGAGGACTTGACCTGAATTCAGCAATAGCGTTTACGGAATTTACTGTTGGTGATGCGTCGTACAGACGTGAAATTTTCGTTTCTGAGCCTGACAGTGTTCTTGTTGTTCACTTCACAGCTGAAAATGGTGTCCTCAGTTTTTCTGCAAATCTCGACGGACGTGATGACTATTACGACGACAACAGACCTGTCAGAGAAAACACAATCCTGTTTTCGGGCGGTTCGGGAGGCCGTGACGGTATTTTCTTTGCGGCGGCTATGACTGCTGTATCCTCTGACGGAGAAGTTTATACTGAGGGAAACAACCTCAGGGTAGAAAATGCAACAGAAGCAACAATCCTTTTAAGCGCAAGAACAAGCTATTATGTCGGTGAAGCGTTTGAAGATGCCGCACTCATGGACGTTGAGTATGCGGCAGAATGCAGCTACGACGAGCTTTGCTACCGTCATGAGTGTGATTACGGTGAGCTTTATTCACGAGTTAAGCTTACAATGAATGACAACAGCGAAGGCGGAAGCGAACTCCCGACAGATGAACGTATTCTTCGCATGAGAGGAAACGACTTTGACAACAAGGAATGCGACAGACACATTCACGATAACGGTCTCATGGTTATGTACTATAACTTTGCGAGATACCTTATGATTTCGGGAAGCCGTCCGGGATGCCTGCCGCTTAATCTCCAGGGTATATGGAATCAGGATATGTGGCCTGCATGGGGCGGACGCTTTACAATCAACATAAACACAGAAATGAACTACTGGATGGCTGAAAGCGGAAACCTTTCTGAATGTCATCAGCCGCTCTTTGACCTTATTGAAAAAATGCGTGTTTCGGGAACAGAAACTGCTAAGGAAATGTACGGCTGCAAGGGCTTTGTCTGTCACCACAACACAGACCTCTGGGGTGATACTGCTCCGCAGGATTTATGGATGCCTGCAACAATATGGCCAATGGGTGCGGCTTGGCTTTGTCTTCACATTTTTGAGCATTATGAATACACGCTCGACGAAAAGTTCCTCGCTGAAAAATATGACACAATGAAGGAAGCGGCGCTTTTCTTTATAGAGTATCTTATCGAGAACAAGTCGGGCCAGCTGGTGACCTGTCCGTCTGTATCGCCTGAGAACACATATCTCACTGAAAACGGAGTTAAGGGTTCACTTTGCGCAGGACCTTCAATGGACAGTCAGATTATTACAGTTTTATTCACAAATGTTATAAAGGCGGCAAAGATTCTTGACAGAGACCATACTTTCGTAAAAACTCTCGAGGGAATGCTTGAAAAGCTTCCGAAGCCTGAAATCGGCAAGTATGGACAGATTAAAGAGTGGGCAGTCGATTATGATGAGGTTGAAATCGGACACCGACACATCTCACAGCTTTTTGCTCTCCACCCTGCCGACCTTATTACTCCGGACAAAACTCCGCGTCTCGCAGACGCTGCACGTGCTACCCTTATAAGACGCCTTATTCATGGCGGCGGACACACAGGCTGGAGCCGTGCATGGATTACAAATATGTGGGCAAGACTTCGTGACAGCAACATGGTATATGAAAATCTGCAGAAGCTCATTGCTCAGTCAACTAACCCTAATATGTTCGATATGCACCCACCTTTCCAGATTGACGGAAACTTTGGTGGCGCAGCAGGTATTACAGAAGCTCTTCTGCAAAGTCACAGCAATGAAATCATTCTTCTTCCTGCTTTACCTGATGAATGGAAAAGCGGTGAAGTCAGCGGACTTAAGGCAAAGGGTGGTTTTGAAGTCAGCATAAAGTGGAACGACAATAAAATCATTTCAGCTGAAATAAAATCCCTTTGCGGAAGCGTCTGCAGACTCAGAGCAAATACTGTTTTTACAATAAGCTGTGATGGCGAGAATGTAAATTCAAGCATTTCGGAAAATGTTATTTCCTTTAATACTGAAAAGGATAAAACATATATCATAAGGAGTTAAATTTATTATTATGAAAACAAAGTATATGGCGGGCTTACTTGCAGCAGTGATGCTACTTACCGCCTGCGAACCGATTTCTCATACTCTTCCCGGCAGTGACATTACATCGGAAAGTCAGTCACATGCTGAATATGACGAAAACGGAGAAGAAATTGAAACGGAGCCTGAAACAGTTTCCTTTACGGAATATGTTGCTGAGGTTCCTGAAATAGTCAACGCTGAAGCCAATATGATTATTGAAGCTGAGGAATGCCTCTTCACAGGAAGTCTTTACACATCAGATGAACGAAAAGGCTTTTCGGGAGAAGGTTATGTCACAGGTTTTTATGGCGGTTCAGCAGACAGCATGAAAATCGACGTTGAAATTGACGTTACACAACACTATGATATCACAATCTGTGTTGCGGCAGATAAGGATATTACCCACAGCATAAGCGTCAATGGTACGGAGCTTCCTGAGTTTGATATTGCAGGAGACGGTAATTTTACAATGATTACTCTCCCCGGAATATTCCTTGAAGAGGGATTGAATCAGATTCAGATTGATTCATGCGATGAAAATTTTGATTTCGACTATCTGAAGGTTACAAATAATGAAACTATTTATGATACCTCATTTGAGCTTGATGAAACAGCAGTAAGCGAGAACACTGCAAGTTCAACTGAAATTCTGTTCAAATCAATGAAGGCATGCTTTGGTAAAAAAATACTTACAGGACAGTATGCTTCAAGTGATAAAAACGTTGAGCTGGAAATGATTTATAAAACCACAGGTAAATATCCTGCAATCCGTTTCGGTGATATAACAGGACAGTCAACGGATAACAACAAGCCTTCTGAAGCTGAAATACAGGCGGCTGTTGACTGGACAGAAAAGGGCGGTATTGTCGGATTCATGTGGCAGTGGAAAGCACCGATAGGCGACGAGCCTACTGTATACGCAAAAGACACGGAATTCAGTCTCGAAAAGGCTGTAACAGATACAGAAATTGCTGAGCTTCCGTTTTCTGAAATCGAGGATTTATACGAAAACGGTGACATTTCTGAGGAATGCTTTGAGATAATCAAGGATATTGATGACGTATCCAAATCATTTATGGTTCTGAAGGAAAAGAATATCCCTATTCTCTGGAGACCGCTTCACGAAGCAGGCGGACAGTGGTTCTGGTGGGGCGCTGATGGCGCTGACGCTTACAAATGGCTGTACAATCTCATGTATGACAGAATGACAAAATATCACAAGCTTGATAATCTTATATGGATATGGAATGGTCAGAGCGTGGAATATCTTGTTGACAGCGAACGCTTTGATATTGCGGCGGTTGATATTTACCTTTCTGCTGACTCTGAATACAGCAGCCGTTCGGAACAGTTCCAGTGGCTCAAGGAAATTACAAACAAGGGTAAGCTTCTTGCACTCAGTGAATGCAGTACAATCCCAAGCATAGACGATATGTGCAGAGACAATTCACTCTGGTCATTCTTCGGACTCTGGTTCGGCGAATATATAATAGACAAAAACGGAGAGCTTTCAGAAAAATATACAGCCAAGGAAGATTTTATAAAGATGTACAACGCAGAAAATGCTATTACATTAGACAATTATTCAGGTAGCAATTCTGCAGAATAGAGAGGGAAAAATGAAAAATATCAAGATTAAAAAGATTCTGTCAACAATATGTGCTCTGGCAGTTTCACTGACAACGCTGTCATTTCCTGCGCCTGCCACTGTTAAAGCGGCAGACAGCACAATGAGAAATATTACAACTCAGCAGCTTGTAAATGACATGGGACTCGGCATCAATCTCGGAAACACATTTGAGTCATGCGGTTCATGGATAAGTAATAAAACAGTAACAGGCTATGAAACAGCATGGGGCAGTCCTGTTATTACACAGAATATCATTAACGGTTATGCAAATGAGGGATTCGGCGTTCTGCGTATTCCTGTTGCATGGTCAAATATGATGAGCTCTGACTATACAATAAGCGCTGACTATTTAAACAGAGTAAAAACTATAGTTGACTGGACAATTGATGCAGGAATGTATGCAATTGTCAACCTTCACTGGGACAGTGGCTGGGTAAATGAATTCCCGAACAATAAAACTGAATCAATGAAAAAATATACTGCAATATGGACTCAGGTTTCAGATGCATTCAAGGATTACGGCGATTATCTCATGTTTGAGTCACAGAATGAGGAGCTTGGCTGGAATTCACTCAGCACAACAGAATCTTATGCTCTCGTAAATGAAATCAACCAGAAATTCGTTGATATTATAAGAGCATCAGGCGGAAATAATCCTAAGCGTCATCTCCTGATTTCAGGATATAATACAGATATCGTTAAAACATGCAATTCAAATTTCAAAATGCCAAGCGACCCTGCAAACAGATGCGCACTTTCTGTTCACTACTACACACCTGCAACCTTCTGTATTCTTGAAGAAGATGCTGAATGGGGCAAGTGTCAGACTACATGGGGCACTTCATCTGATATAGCAGAGCTTGAAAAATACATGGATATGATGAAAAACAATTATGTAAGCAAGGGTGTGCCTGTAATCATCGGTGAATATGGCTGTCCTAAAAACAACAAGGATGCAGCCTCAGTACAGCTTTTCATAAAGTCTGTTGCAGAAGCAGCTTATAAAAGGGATATGTGTCCTGTTTTATGGGATATCAGTATTTATGACGATTCAAGCAAGGGTCTGCATTACAGCCGTTCATCATATAAAATGATTGACCAGACATTAAAGACGCAGCTTAATCTGCTTCTTTCAAACTATAATAAGGATACAGGCAGCGGAAACACTACTGTAACACCTGACAAGGGCGATGTTGATTCAAATGGTACGATCAATCTTTATGATGTTATTGCAATCGCAAAGCACATGATGGGTATGGTTACACTCAGCGGTGACCAGTTCAATCTTGCAGACTATGACGGAAACGGTGTTGTAAATCTTTACGATGCAGTTTCAGTTGCAAAAATAATTATGCAGTAATTTATACTTTTAATAACGATAACCCGTGAGGAATTAATCTTCACGGGTTATTTGACATTTGTAACAGTTTAGTGTATAATATATGATAACTATTGTGCTTTATGCGCAATAAAAATAAATATCAGGGGGAATCATTATGAATAATTTTCAGTTTTACAGTCCGACAGAATTTGTATTCGGTAAGGGAACAGAAAACGAAGCAGGAAAATATGTAAAAAAACATGGCGGCTCAAAGGTTCTGCTGCACTATGGCGGAGGTTCGGCAGTAAAAAGCGGATTACTTGACAGAGTAAAAAAATCACTTGATGAAAACAAAATTGCCTACGTTGAGCTTGGAGGCGTTCAGCCAAATCCGAGAGACACTCTCGTTTACAAGGGCATAGAGCTCTGCCGCAAGGAAAATGTTGATTTCATTCTCTCAGTCGGAGGCGGTTCAGTTATTGACTCTTCCAAGGCTATTGCTATGGGTGTACCGTACGACGGCGATTTCTGGGATTTTTACACATCAAAAAGACCTGAAAAGGCATTGCCTGTCGGAACAGTACTTACAATTGCAGCTGCCGGAAGTGAAGGCTCTGGTGATACAGTTATAACAAAGGAAGACGGTGGTTATAAGCGTGGCTCGGGCGCTGACATTCTTCGCCCTAAATTTTCTATCATGAATCCTGAGCTTACATGCACTCTCCCCGCCTATCAGACAGCATGCGGTGCAACAGACATTATGGCACATGTATTTGAACGATATATCTCAAATACAACTGAAGTTGAAATTACTGACAGACTCTGTGAAGCAGTACTGCTGACAATGATTAAGGAAACTCCTCGTGTAATAGCAGACCCATATAACTACGAAGCGAGAGCAAACATCATGTGGGCAGGAACTGTTGCACATACTAATATTGTCGGCGTCGGAAGAGAGCAGGACTGGAACAGTCACGGAATCGAGCACGAGCTTTCTGCACTCTATGACTGTGCACATGGTGCAGGTCTTGCTGTTATCATGCCTGCATGGATGGAATTTGTATACAAGGATAATGTAATGCGCTTTGCACAGGCTGCTGTGAGAGTATGGGGATGTGAAATGAATTTTGAAAATCCTCAGGCAACTGCATTCGAAGGAATCACACGCTTCAGAAAGTTCCTGCATGATATCGGTATGCCGATTAATTTTGCTGAGCTTGGTGCGAAATCAGAAGATATTCCGAAGCTTGTGGATAAATTCGGCGTCGGAGATGGCAGAACAGGCGGATTCAAGGCACTTTCCGCAAAAGATGTAACAGAAATTTATAATATAGCAGCAAGAACTGAAAGCTTGTAATCTACCGTAAAGAAAAGATTTCAGTTTAAATCCCGGAGGATTCTATGCATTTTGTAAACGCAAAAGGTATTTTGTCTGCCCGAAACGGCATGAATATTTACAGAGGCTGTACTCATGGCTGTATCTATTGCGACAGCAGAAGCGCATGCTATGGGTTTACTCACGAATTTGAAGATATTGAAGTAAAGCAAAATGCTCCCGAGCTACTTGAGAAAGCGCTGAAATCAAAGCGTAAACGATGTATGATTGGTACAGGAGCAATGTCTGACCCATATATGCACTGTGAAGAAAAACTTCTGCTTACAAGAAAATGTCTTGAAATTATTGATAAGCATGAATTCGGGGCTACTGTACAGACAAAATCAACACGCATACTTCGTGATATTGACCTTTTGAAAAGTATCAATGAAAAAGCAAAATGTGTTGTACAGATGACAATGACGACATTTGATGAAAGCTTATGCAAAATTCTTGAACCGAATGTCAGCACAACAAGAGAACGTTTTGAGGCGCTTGAGATTTTCCGTGACAATGGTATTCCGACAGTTGTATGGCTGTCGCCTATTCTCCCATTCATCAATGATACAAGGGAAAATATTGAGGGAATACTTGATTACTGCATTCGTGCGGGAGTATACGGCATAATCTGCTTTGGTATGGGTGTAACGCTTCGTGAGGGCGACAGAGAGTATTTTTATGATGCGCTTGACAGGCATTTTCCGGGAATGAAAGAGCGATATATACGAAAATATGGCAATTCATATGAGCTTACAAGTCAAAGCAATCATGAGCTTATGAAGATTTTTCATGATACATGCAGAAAACACGGAATTATCTGCGATGTCAACTCTTGTTTTGAGTATCTGCATGATTTTCCTGAAACTTTTGAACAATTGACTTTATGCTGAAACAGTAAAAAAGAAGGCACCGTTTTGTGCCTTCTTTTTTTAACTATGCCAGTAATCATTCAGAAATTTGACTCTCGCTGTAAGCCATCCAAGCAAATGCTCAGATGCTTCGGCATGAGTTTTGCATTTTGCAGAATCTCTTGAAAGCTCGCCCTCATAGGCGGATTTATCAGTAAGATTATTCCAGCGCTGATAGTTTCGTGTAAAAGCGTCTTTATACTGCTCTGTGTCCGACGAAATCATTTCAAAAGCTCTTTCAAAAACACCAGCATCATAAGCTTTTGTCCACTTTTCCCTAATTATATCCTGAAACCATTTTTCCTGAATAAGTACAGCAAGCCATGGATTTATGGTCTTGTACTGATTATTTACATCGGGAACAATGCTTGCCGCATAAAATCCTGTTCCATCTGCGCAGCGGTCCTTGTTGCCAAGTCCGGAATCAAAATCCCAGGGTGCTTCAAATGTAAGCTTCTTATCCCCTTCCGCACCAAAGTCAACATCCATGAAAAAGCTCGACCAGTATATATCAGCGTCACATGTAAGTTCACTGACAATATACATATCAGCAAGTGACTGCACATTTACAGCTTTTTCTACCGCTTCCTGAGGAGTAAGTGCATCTGATTCGGAAATCTCAGTAAAGTCCTGATTAAATTCGTATGCCTTATTATTATAGGCTGCATAATACATTATCTTATACACGTTGTCCATATAATTCTCAATAAAATCATGCTGTTCCTGTGAATTGATATCACTTTTAACGGTTATTCCGATGTCACTTTTATTTCCGGTTTTTACGTCATTTAAACACTTTACTGTTCTTCCGCTGTTTTCATCACCCTCAAAAGGAATCAGTGCTGAATTATCAGCATAGCCGATATGCAGGCTGTTGAGCGGTTCTTCATCGACAAAATATCCGTCAAACTCCATGAAGTAACCGATATCAGTACCTGTATATCCCTTTTCAGCTTCAGTAATATCAATCCTGTCAGGATTAATCTGTTGCATTTCAGTCAGAAGATAAACGCCCCAGTACTGACCGTTCACTTCTACTTCAACAAATTCAGTATCACCTGTATAAAGTCCGTCCTCAGACAAAATCTCCTCCGCCATAGACATTGAAACCTTGTTTCTGAGCATTGACCCGTCCTTATATTCAGCAAGAAGAACCCAGTTTTTCATCTGAGCCCCATCGTTCAGTCCGAGAATATTCTGCTTTTCCGTAAACTTGATACGAAGCGGCTTTTTTTCATACGTCGTTGTCCAGTTTCCTCTCACCTTAACTTCTGCGTCAACCGAATCAAGTGTTACAACATCATCTGTACCTGTAACTGTAACAGTGCATGCTTCATAATATGGCTCGGGAGGCATCCTGTAGCCAGGTGTCCACGATGCAATTGATTCAGCAACATGAAGTGAAACAGGTTCTGTTATGAAATCCATCACATCTTCAGACTGATTTTTTGTGTTTATGGAAATAACAGGTATATCTGTTCCGATGTCATAGCTTACAGGTTCAGTTACAGGCTCTGTGCGGGTTTCTTTTACTTTTTCTTTTTTCTTTTTTCTTGTAGTAGTTTCAGAAACACCAGCTGTATCAACTGATGCTGCTGTTTCTTCGGTTATTTCTGCAATACTGCTTTCGCCCTCGGAACATCCAATAAGAAGTGCTGATATTATTACAGATAAAACCAACCTGCAAATCTTCTTCATTATAATTCCTCCAATATCTTTAACAATAAACCACCGACTTTGCCGGTGGTTTATAATATTTACTGTCTTTATTATTTGTTTTCTTCCATGTATTTTTTTGCAGCATTAAGAGTCTTTTTATAAAGCTTTAGCATCTGAGGATGCTTTTCTTCGATAAGTGCAAGGCTTGCTGCTGCATTATCATCAGCAACAATTGCTTTTGCTGCAAGCTCAAGCTCCAGCGAAAGCTTGTTGAGTTTTTCAGCACCAATATTAAGCGCATTGCCCTTTAATGCATGGATATTTACTGCGTAATTTTTCCAGTCTGCATCAGAATAATTAGATTCAAGAGTTTTGGTGTTTTCATCATACATGTCACAGAAAATGCCAAGAATGTCAATGTATAATTCTTCCATTCCTCCGCAATATCCGATACCAACCTGTGAATCAATATAAGTCTCGTTATCAGATTCATCATCTTCGTTATCAGCAGCTGAACCGTCTGAGATTATCAGCTTTTCAACAGGAATATACTTCATGAGCATCTGTTCAAGCTCAGCGCTGTCAACAGGCTTACTTAAATAATCATCAAATCCATCTGCAAGATATTTTTCACGGACGCCTGAAACAGCGTTTGCTGTCAGAACAATAACAGGAGTGTCCTCACAAAGATTATTCTTCATTTCCCTTGCATATCTGAGAGTTTCGACACCGTCCATAACTGGCATCATATGATCGAGTAAAATTACATCAAAGCTCTGTTTCATCATTGCTCTTAATGCATCAGCACCACTATTGCATGTTGTAACCTTAATCTTTGTCTTTTTAAGCAGACTTGTTACAACCATAAGATTCATTGCGTTGTCATCAACAACGAGTATTTCAGCTTCAGGAGCAGTAAAGCTCTCCTTGTATTCATATTTACTATTCATAATTTCATCGGACTTGTCATTCAAGTCGCCAACAACTTCCTTTCCTGTTATTTTCTGAGGTAATGTAATAATAAATTCAGTACCCTTGCCATATACACTGTTTACTTCAATATTTCCGTTCATAAGCTTTACCATATTTGATGTAATAGCAAGACCTAACCCTGTGCCTTCAATACTATGATTTTTCTGTACATCAAATCGCTTGAATACGTCGAACAGCAGCGGAATATTTTCTTCCTTGATACCAATACCACTGTCCTTTACGGAAATTCTGAGATTAAACCTGTTATCTGTTGTCTCTCCGTCAACACCAAGCATAATATAGCCGTTTTCGGTATACTTAACAGCATTATTAAGCAGATTTATCATAATCTGACCTATTCTTATATCATCGCCTTCAAGGTTATCAGGTGTTGAAGGGTTAATATCAAATCTGAACTCGAGATTTTTCTGTTCAGCCTTCATTTTAATCATGTTGATAACAGTGCTAAGCACGTCACTCAGATGGTATTCCTGCTCAACTATTTCCATTTTTCCTGATTCAACCTTGGACAGGTCAAGAATATCATTGATTATTCCGAGCAGATTATGACTTGCCTTGTCAATGTTTTCGGCATATCCCTTAACTTCTGCCTCAGTCCCCTCACGGAGTATCATTTCATTCATACCTATTATCGCATTGATAGGCGTTCTGATTTCATGTGACATATCCGCAAGGAAGTCGCTCTTGGCACGACTTGCTTTCTCAGCAAGAATCTTTGCGTCCCTGAGCTCATCACTTTCACGTGCTTTCTTTTCAGCACCGTAGAAATAGATAGTCAGTACCACAACAAGCAGCCATAATACCAGGAAAATCCATGTAGCAATAGGTGTAATCGAATAAAGGTCACCTGACAACGCATCTTCAGGTACAATTCCGACAATATATGCACCCGCATAAAAAAGCTCTGTTACAAAAAGATAGTTTCCTTTATAGTCTCCATCAAGGCTCATGCCGACAGATGAACTTTTATTAAGCTTAGCCAGCATTTCTTCCTTTACCGACGATGAGTCATAATACTTGAAGAAATCCGCCGGGAATGACCAGTTTTCAGATTTGATTATAAGCTCACCGCTTGGTGAGACAAGTGCTGTACTTCCATCGTCATCAAAGCAGGTTATATTTAGTCTTTCGCTGAGTTCCTCCGGCTTGTATACCTTATATATGACATATTTTACATTATCATTTTTAAGTACGGGAACTGAAAACAAAACTGTGCCGTCAGCGCCCATTGTCACGTTTTCATTACCGTGAAACGACTCAACTATCCCGGGATAATCAGAAATAGCAATTTCATATCCCCAGATAGATTCACCGTTAATTTTGACAAGTCCGAACTTTTCATCCTTTTCTGAAGTATATACAGACTCACCCATATCTTCTTCACTATTGACAACTGCCGCAGCCCTCTCGAGGAGAGTAAGCTCAAACTCGATTTCTTCATTAATCGAGTCAGCCGCTTTCTGAGCATAAAGTGCAATATCGTGCTCGATATGTTCCTTGATTATATTGTCAACCTTAATATGAAATACCAGCCAGATTGAACCCAGAAGAATAAAATAAATGGCAAAGATGAAAGCTGTAACCTTTTTATTGTTAAGAATATAATTTTTACTCATAAATCTCAACGCCCTCTACAAACCAATCCATATTATTAAGCAAGGTTTCATCGGTTATTATTTCTTCGGTATCACATTGCTGATTACCATTATTGTCATAAATAACTCCTGAAAACACATCTTTACCTGATTTAATTTTTTCTTCTGCAGAAGAAACCAAAGCTCGGGTCTCTTCGTCTACTGCCTCTGATAATTCCGAAAGAACAACTGCACCTGTTTCAATACCAAACCAGTGGTTAACGTCCTTGTCAGACTTATCATGAATAAACTCTCTGATTATTTTCTTATAAAGCTCAAGCCAGTTCCAGCCGACAGAAGTAAGATACTTTTCGCTGTATTCACCGGAAATACCATTATTTCCGATTGAGTAAATACCGGCTTTTTCAGCCGCTTCTACAACATAGTTCTGATTCTGATGATGAGTAACAAGGTCTATGTTATATTCTTCAATCAGCGAATTTACAGCATCTGTTTCAGCCTGCTTATCATCCCAGCTTCCGACCCATTTTACAATAACACGCGCTTTTGGATTGACAGCCTTTACTCCGAGTGTAAAAGCATTGATTCCACGGTTAATTTCATTGTTCGGAGTATTTGCAACATATCCGATGTTATTTGTTTCAGTTACAGAACCGGCAATAAGTCCTGACAGATACCTTACCTGATAGAGTCTGCCGAAATATGAAATACAGTTTTCAGCATCTGTCTCAGATGAAATCGAGTAAAAAACTATATCTGAATACTTTTCAAATTCCTCTTCTATTTCATTTGGATAATTATAGCTTGAAAGAATAATCATTGATACATCTGCATCAGCAAGCTCCTTCACAGCCTGTTTACACGCACCTGTATTTTCCTTTATATCCTCCTTGACAATCAAATTGACATCAAGTTCCTTACAAGCCTCTGAAACACCGGTATAATGAAGACTATTCCAGCCTATCTCATCTGTCTGACCGGTCATTACAAGACCGATATTAACTTTTTCATCTTTAGTTCCGGAATATAAAACAAACGAAACTGCTAATGAAAATATTATGACTATAATTACAAACAACAGTAAATATTTTCTATGTTCAGTCTTCATCAATCACAACACCCTCAACATACCAATCAAACTCATTAAGCAGACTGTAATCACTCATATTTTCATCTTCAGCAATTTTAAGATTCCCTTCACAATCATAGAGAGGACCGTAAAAAACATCAGAAGTGCCTGTCATCATTTTATCGAAATACTGCTGAACCTTATCCCTTGTCTCCTGCTTTACATTGTCAGTAAACGGTGACAGTCCGACAAGACCTGTTGAGACGCCGTCCCAGTAATTCACGCCATCAAACTTGTTCTGCATGCAATCCCTGATATGCGGAATGTAGAAATTATCCCAGTTCCAGACTGCAGCTGTAAGATAATTATCCGGATATAATTCTGAATTATCAAGATTGTATCCGATGATTTTAACATTGTTTTTATCAGCAATTTCGAGCGGTACTACAGAGTCTGAATGCATCGCAAGTACGTCAATATCGTGTTCGTTTATAAGTTTTTCGGTAGCTTCACCTGTCAGCTTGTCATCTGTCCATGTATTTGTCCATCTGACATATACATTTGCTTCAGGATTAACCTCCTTAACTCCAAGTGTAAACGCATTGATACTTCTGTTAACTTCAGAAATCGGGAATGCTGCAACATATCCTATTTCATTAGTCTGAGTTTCCATTCCCGCAACAATACCGCACAGATATCTTATCTGATACATACGTCCGAAATATGTACAAACATTATTGCTGTTTTCAACACCTGTCGCATGGAAAAAACACACATCAGGGTATTTTTCGGCTGCTTTTTTTACACCATCTGCAAAACCGAATGAATTACAGATTATAACGCTGTTCCCCTCTTCTATCAGCTTTTCAATTTCATCAAAGCATGCCTCGTCACTTACATTTTCGGTATATGAAAGCTTGAAACCAAGTTCATCTGCGGCCTTGGTTATTCCATTGTAATGTGATTGCGTCCAGCTTTTGTCTTCTACAGAACCATTGAGCACGGCGCCAACACGCAGTTTTGAGCTGTCATCATTTGAAATGGAAAAAACAAATATACCTGCCATAACCACTATTACAAATACAGTTACAATAAAATATACTTTTTTCATTTACTCACTCCGAAGATAAATTGTAGAATTCACATGAAAAACAATACTTCATAAAGCCGAAAAAGGCTAAGTCATTAAATGCTTAGTCTTTTTCGTGTTAAAATTAAATGTCATAGTCCTTGAGAAGCAGCTGAATAGCGTCAATATCAAACATATGAACTGCTGAATTGACTTTACGGATAAGCTCAGCCTGTTCTCCTTCAAATTCATACTTATTTATAAGGTTGATTGTATCATCAAGCGAACACAAATCAACGTCCTTTGCAAAGTTGAACAAATCTCTAAGAAGCGCTTCAATCATTTCAGGATTTTCAGCAGCAGAAAGCTTTTCTTCCTTTTCTTCTTCTCTGAAAATGCTCAATCTTCCGTCCATCTCACACCATTTTTTTACAAATATAGGGTGCAGACTTTTGATTGTATCCGTATCAAATGAATCAGCGGCATCTTCCAGAACCTTCGCCATACCGGCAAGAGGAATAAGACCAATAATCGCTGCGGAATTCTTCATACCATGAACCTTGGTTCTGTATTCCTTCACGGATTCTGAATTGAAATTCTCAGAATACAACTCGTTAAGCTGACTGATTTCCATTTCAGACAAGTCAATAAATGTTCTGATTGCGTCAAGAAGCTGTGGCATGTCATCAAAGTGAATTTTCGCAAATTCGCCGTCCATACCATCTACCATAGGAAGCTCAATATCACTGCTTTCCTCGGCAACGCTTTCATAAACAACCTTGTCAGGAAGAAATTCTGCTATTGTATTGTAAAAATCATTTGAATTTATCGGTTTTACAAGATAATCTGCAAAACCATATGCAAGAAACTTCTCTTTAACTCCGGAAACAGCATTTGCTGTAAGCATAATAACCGGTGTATCAGCACTTTTATTATCCTGCATTTTTTTCATGCATTCAAGTGTTTCAATACCATCCATACCAGGCATCATATGATCCATAAAAATAAGGTCATATCTCTTTGTCTTGACAAGTTCACAGCATTTATAGCCATCCATCGCCTCGTCAATTACAATACCTGTATCCTTAAGATAGTTTTTCGCAACCTTGAGATTCATCATATTATCGTCAACAAGAAGTATTGTGACATTCTTTGCAGTAAGTACTGACTTATAGTTTACAAGTGACTCATCGTCGTTTATGTAGCTTTCAAAGTCACCGATTTTTGATGAATCAATGATTTTCTGATCAAGTACAAATGAAAACGCAGAACCTTTTCCGACTTCACTTTCAATTTCGAGTTTTGTGTTCATAAGAAGTGTAAGCTGGTTTACAATACTAAGTCCCAGACCTGTTCCACCGATACTTCTGTGCTTTCTTTCATCTATACGTCTGAAAGCCTCGAAAAGTTTACTTATATCTTCCTGCTTGATACCAATTCCCGTATCAGAAACTGTAAAGCGGATTTTCGCCACATCATCAGTAATTGAACAAAGCTTTGCTGAAAATGTAACTTCACCAACATTAGTATATTTGGCAGCATTTGTAACAAGGTTAGTCAGCATCTGCTTTATACGCAGATTATCACCCAATAATCTGCGGGGGATTTCAGGGTCAATATCAAATTTTAATGTAAGATTCTTATCCTGTATAAGATTTGAGAAAAGCTCAAATTCAGTTCTTACAACGTCTCTTACATCGTATTCAACGGGATTAAGCACGATTTTTTCGGATCCAATTCTCGAATAGTCAAGAATATCACTTATAATTGAAAGAAGCAGGTTCGCTGATCTTTTGATATCACGGGCATATTCTATAATCTGCTTCTGACTGCATTCCTTGAGAATCATTTCATCCATACCAATAAGTGTGTTAAGAGGTGTACGGATTTCATGAGACATATTTCTTAAGAATTCCGATTTTACCTCATTGGCATAGTCTGCTCTTTCCTTTTCAACTCTGAGTTCCTCAGCAAGCTGAACATCAGGACTTTCAACCGTGATAAAGAATGAAAGATTTATAAGAGTGAGTCCGATACTTGTTATAAGCGATGATGGAATGACAAACTGTATTAAAGATACTATAATTTGTCCCATAAGTGACAGAAAAATAGCCCTTCTTTTTCTGGTATCCATTCTTTGCCAGCTTATAATTGCAAGAACCAGTGTTGCAGCCATGTACATAGTGAGTATTATGTAGCATAAGACTGTTAAAGCACCGCTTGAATAGTTTCCATGATTTGTTTCAGTATAATCTATTGGCAGAAACCACACAAGTACAAGCGAGAATATAGCCGGACTTATATTTATAAGCCTTATTTTATTTGAAAATTCCGGTCGTGCAAGCACAGACAGATACAGATAGCTTATAACGACACAAATCATGATTGAACTTACAAATATAATATGACATATTCTGTTTAAAAGTGGTGGTACTGTGTCAAGATTATTTACAGTATAGACTGTTATGCAGTCAAACACAAGATTAACTACTGTTGCAACCACAAGTGCTGTAAACAAATGGTATTGTGATGTTTTTTTACGTTTTGCTGTATAATAAATAAAAATCAGATAAGCAATTATAAAAAGACATCCGAACTGTAGTCTTAGTATAGTTGGAATATTAGTCATAATTAACTCCGTTTTTTCAGTATTACTGAATATTTTAATATACTGATTTTATCGTCCGATTACTGATTCAATACGGCTGAGCAAATCGGACGCACTTGGTGGCTTGAGAATATATCCTTCAGGCTTGCTTGAAAGTACATCAAAAACCTTTTTCGGATTTGATACACCGGAAAGGAATATAACAGGAATATCAGAAAGATTAGGGTCATTCTTTATAATCTTGAATACTTCCTTGCCGTCCATTACAGGCATATCGTAGTCAAGGAGAATGAGGTCAACCTTTCTCTTACCTAAAACCATAAGCGCCTGAGCTCCTGATGCAGCCATTGCAACTTCATAGTGCTTGTCGAGAATTGACTTGATGTTACGAAGAACCATCTGGTTGTCATCCACAAGAAGAACACACTTTGTACCTGCTGTGTATAATTCGCTGTCATGTGACATAACTGATGCAGGGCTGTTACCATTCTGTATAACATCAAGGCATCTGTCAAGAATCTCTTCATCTGTTGCAGGTCTGTGAATATTTTCAATATTTGAATCCTGATAAAGGTCATTTACTCTCGCAGTTTCATAATCTGCACCAAGTGTGAGTACACTTAAATAAGGATACTTATTCTTGATATGATAAAGAAGGTCTCTTAAATTATTGTCCATACCAACCAGTGTTACAAAAATCAGGTCAAGCTCACACACTTCAAGAAGCGCATCAAAGTCGGCAGGCTTATCATTAAAGAACTGTATTTCAAATCTTGTTTTGAAGAAACGAACAATTTCTCGGTTAAGTGGACTGTTTAATGTTCCGATAAATAAAATCTTTTTCATGATATTTCTCCTAAAAAGTCTATAATTTTATGTATTAATATCCTTATTATACATTCAAATTAAGAATTTGTCAAGAATTATGCATTAAAATACACATTTTCAGATTGAATTTTCACTGATTTTTTAGAAATTTTCAATAACTATTGATTTTTTTCTGAAAATAAGGTATAATGTAATAAAATGCAAAATGTTACACATTTTAATTAATATAATTAATTTACAGAGGAGAAATATGGAAATATTAAAAAATAACGAGCAGAGCGCTAATTTCGCTGCTGCAAAGGTAATGAGAATTACTTGTTTTATATATTTGCTTGTATTTATCTTGAATGTTCTGGGAATATTCATTATTCCTATGACAGTTATGACTGTTTCATTTATACTGGCAATTATACTTCTATTCATGCCGACGGTTCTGCTTAAAACCACAAAATCAGAAAATCCAAAGATAAAATACATAATCATTTCATGTGCTGTTTTGTTTACAGTTGTTGCAAATGCGCTACTTTCATGGCATACAATCCTGCTATTTATTTATCCGATTGCAATTGCAAGCCTTTACTTTTCTAAGAGGCTTAATATGTTCAGTACAATTCTTACGGTAATCGGTGCGTCTGTATCGCAGATTGTAGCTTTTTATCTTAACTATGTACCTGATAAAAACCTTCCGTTTTTTAACAATCTGCTGATTTTCGGTATACTTCCCCGTGCAATGGTTTTAATTGCTATTTCAGCGATTTTCAGCATGCTCAGTAAACGTACAACAACAATACTTACAAATCTGCTCGAATCGCAGATTAAAGCAAGAGAAAGTGACAAGCTCCGTCAGGAGAAAATGCTTGCAGAAAAAGCAAATCTTGCGAAGAGTGAGTTTCTTGCCAATATGTCGCACGAAATCCGTACACCTATCAATGCAATTATAGGTATGGATGAAATGATTCTCCGAGAATCAAATGACGATGAAATTCTGGAATATGCTTCAAATATTGAGGTTGCAAGTCATACGCTTCTTACAATCATTAACGATATCCTTGACTTTTCCAAAATCGAATCCGGTAAAATGGAAATCATCAACAATGAATATAATCTCGGAAGTACAATTAACGACATTCTACCTATGATTGCAATCAAGGCTGAGCAAAAGAGTCTCAGATTCAATATTGATATCGACCGTGATATTCCTGCAAGCCTTTTCGGTGATGATATAAGATTAAAACAGATCCTCATAAATCTTCTTAACAATGCCGTGAAGTATACACAAAAGGGATTTGTAAAGCTTGATATAAGCGGCAAGGTATCTGAAAATGGTGAAACGGTTGATCTTGTTTTCGCTGTCAGGGATTCCGGTATCGGAATCAAGGAAGAGAATATTTCTACAATGTTCAAAAGCTTCCAGCGCCTTGATCTTGAACAGAACAGAAACATCGAGGGAACTGGTCTGGGTCTTGCAATTACAAACAGACTTACACAGATGATGGACGGTAGAATTGAGGTTGAGAGTGTCTACGGAGAAGGCTCAACATTTACGCTGTATATATCACAGAAAGTTGTCGGCAAGGAAAAAATCGGAAACTTCTCATCAAGATATAAGAGTGTTACAACTCAGAACCAGCATAAGGTTGATGCAAAGATTATTGCGCCTGATGCCGAAATTCTCGTTGTTGATGACAATAAGATGAATCTTGTCGTAATGATTAACCTGCTTAAGAAAAATCAGGTAAAGACTACATCATGTATGAGCGGAAGAGAAGCTCTTGAACTCATGAGACAGCAGAAATTCGATATTATTTTCCTTGATCATATGATGCCTGAGCTTGATGGTATTGAAACTCTTAAGGCTTCAAAAATCATGGACAACAATCTTAACAAGGACACACCTGTTATTGCTCTTACTGCAAATGCAATTTCGGGCGTAAGGGAAATGTATCTTGAAAACGGTTTCATTGACTACATGAGCAAGCCTGTTGATTTAAAGCTTCTTGAAACAATGCTGGGTAAATATATACCTTCTGAAAAAATTACCGGGCAGGCTAAAGAAGAAGAGGAAGCAAGACCGCAGAAGGTTGAGGAAAATGCTATACACGGCGATAAAATCAACCATAAGCTTGGTCTTGAATACTGCGGAAACAACATGGAAGTTTACAGGGATATCCTCTCATTTTTCTGTGATATGTATGAAAGCAAGCGAAGCGAACTTGATGACTATGTACAAAACAGAAACTGGGAAGATTATGTAATCAATATCCATGCGCTGAAATCCAATTCACTTAATATCGGATGCAAACGTCTTTCTGATATTTGCCAGAGACTTGAATTCTCAGGCAAAAACATACTGAATGATGTCAACGCTGAAGAAGAAGAGCTTTTCATTGATATGACACATAGATCAGCAATGGAGCTTTTCAGAAAATCAGTTAAATCAGCAAGAGAATATTTAAACAGCTAAGTTTAAGGGACTGCATTCTGACAGTCCCTTTTTCATTGAAAGGAGCGGAACACATGAAAATAGTACATATTTCAGACCTTCATCTTGGAAAAAAGCTTCATGAACTATCACTCTATGACGAGCAGAAGAACTTTTTAGAACAGATTACTGAGATAACAGTCAGAGAAAACGCTGACTGCGTTATAATCGCAGGCGATGTTTATGATAAAAGCGTACCTCCGGCTGATGCCGTTTCACTTTTTGACGACTTTTTATCAGGTCTTGCGGACAGAAAGATACCTGTGCTTATTATAAGCGGAAATCATGATTCTGCTGAGCGACTTTCGTTCGGCTCACGCATTATGAATAATAAGGGCATTTACTTTTCTCCTGTTTATAATGGTGAAGTGGAACCTGTTATACTTAGTGACGAATATGGTGAGGTTTATTTTTATATGCTTCCGTTTATCCGTCCGTCTGCAGTCCGCAGATTTTTTGAGGAGGAGAAAATCAATGACTATACAGACGCCGTAAATGCCGCAATCAATGCAATGAATGTCGATTTCAGCAGGAGAAATGTTATAATCTCACATCAGTTTGTAACAGGTGCGTCTTGCTGTGACTCTGAAGAAATATTTGTCGGCGGACTTGAAAATGTTGATTCATCAGTATTTGACGGATTCTGCTATACTGCACTCGGACACATTCACAGTCCTCAGAATATCGGTTCGGAAAAAATCAGATACTGCGGAACACCATTTAAATACTCTTTTTCTGAGGCATCACATAATAAATCGGTTACTATTGCTGAAATTGACAAAAACGGTGAGGTTTCAATTACTCTGATTCCACTTACTCCTATTCATGAAATGTGTGAAATAAAAGAAAAATTTGAAGTAATAAAAACACTTAAAAACTCAGATGATTATATGCATATTACTCTTACTGATGAAGAAGATGTGCCGAATGCGCTGGATAAACTGAGACTGAAATTCAGCAATCTGTTACTGCTTGACTATGACAACACAAGGACAAAAGCACAGTCAGAAATCCTGAATGTAACTGAAACTATAAGTAAAACTCCGATTGAAATGTTTGACGATTTTTATACCATGCAAAATGGGTTTAAAATGAGTGAAAAGCAGTATTCCTACATTCAGACGTTGATAGAAGAAATCTGGGAGGGTGAAGAATGAGACCACTTAAGCTTGAAATATCCGCATTTGGCCCGTATGCTGATAAAGTTGTAATAGACTTTGAACTTCTCGGAAAAAGCGGACTTTATCTTATTACAGGTGATACAGGTGCAGGTAAAACAACAATTTTTGATGCAATAACATATGCACTTTTTAATCGTCCCAGCGGAACAAACCGTGAAGTCAAAATGCTCAGATCAAAATACGCCGCATTTGAAACGCTGACTTATGTCGAACTTGTCTTCGCTTATCGTGGAAAAAACTATCGCATTAAACGTGGCCCTAAGTACGAGCGCCCGAAGCTGCGTGGGGTCGGCACAACTGAAAACCCGGAATTTGCTGAGCTTGAATATCCTGACGGAAAAATTGTTACAGGCGAAAAAAATGTCAGAAACGCTGTTATTGATATAATCGGCATTGACGGAATGCAGTTTACGCAAATTGCAATGATTGCACAGGGTGACTTTTTAAAGCTTCTGCTTGCCGATACCGCTGAAAGACAGCAGATTTTCAGAAAAATTTTCAAAACTGAAAATTACAATCTGCTTGAGAAAAAGCTTAATGCTGAATACAATGCTGTAAAAAAGGAAATGGACGCAGTTAACCGCGACATTGCTCAGCTTGCGGCACAAATCAGCTCTGAAGAAGAAATGAATAATGACGTTTTCTTTGATAGTGATGAGCTTATATCACATTTAGAGACAATCATAAACAATGATACAAATAACCTTGAATGTTTGAAAAATGAATCAGAAAAGCTTGAAAAATCTCTTGACGATTCAAAACTCAGACTGTCGCAGATTGAAAATCAGGCTAAAATAAAAGCCGAGTACGATAATACAGGCATGGCTATTTCGGAAAAAAACAAGCAACTGGAAACACTCAGAATCAGTTTAAATGAAGCAATCGAAAAAAAGCCGCTTGCTGAAAGCTTAAGCGGGCAGATTGCTGTAGAAAAAGCAGAACTTGAAAGATATGATGAGCTTGACAGAATAATTTCTGAGTTCAACACGAAAAATTCAGAAGAAGGCAGGCTTATTGAGTTAGCAGACAATGAACGTAAGGTGAACGAAAGTTACTCATCACGGCTTGAAGAATACAAAAAAGAAGCTGAATTGCTGAAGGATTCAGAATCAATCTGTCATAAACTCCAGACAGAACTGCGTGAATCTGAACTTAAAAAACAGAAGCTATGCAGGGTAAAAGACTGCATAAATGCTTATTATGAAAGTCTGAATGAAACTGAATGCGCAAAAAAGCAATATGATGAGCAAAGCAAAAAGTTGGAATCAAAACAACAGGAAAAAAATACGCTTAATCAGACAATTCTCACCTGCACTCAGAAAAAGGAAGAATTAAACAAGCTTTCAGGTGAATATGAAAAGCTGAAAATTAATCTTGAAAAAGCTGTTCTGAGAAAAAATGAGCTTTTGAATTTCAGAGATAAGCTTTGCAAATACAAGGATAAATACGCAGAGCTTGAACACGCACAGAAAGAATACTCAGATGCGGCAGTATGTGCGCAGAAAGCTGAAACTGACTACACAAATGCTTATCAGCTTTTTCTTGATAATCAGGCAGGCATTCTTGCAGAAACGCTTTCAGAAAACAAGCCTTGTCCTGTTTGTGGTTCATGTGTACATCCCTCCCCTGCCGTATTTGTCAACGAAGCTCCCGATGAAGATACATTGCGAATACTTGAAGTTAAGCGTGACAATTCAAGAAATAATGCCGCTGAAAAGAGTGCATTTGCAGGTGAAATAAGGGCTGTAACAGCTGAAATGAAAAATGAGCTTGAAGAAAATGCTGTCAGCCTGTTCGGCTCGGAATTATCCTCGGCTGAAAAGATATGCAACGATGAACTTGAAAAATCCGAGCATGAAATTTCTTCTTTCAATGAAAAGCTTGATGCAATGGAAAAGGAAATAAACAAACTGCAGGAATTATTATCCGATATTGAAAAGCTTTCAGTAAAGGAAAAAGAAATTTCAGATGAAATTGAGGCAATGACAGCTAAAATGACAGAACTGTCAGCATCAGTAAACAACCTGAGCGGTAAAAATCAGGCACTTCATGAAGATGCTTCCAGACAGCTTTATGAAATGTATGAAATCAGTGATACTGAAAATGCAATTGAAATGATTAATGAAGATATAACAGATACAGACAGTTGCATTACAGACAAGCAAAACAGCATAGAAACTCAGCTTCAGAATATTGAGCGCAGTAAAAAGCTGACAGAAATGACCGATGAAACAAATAAGCTTAAAACTGAGTCAGAAAAGAAGTTATCTGAATATAAAGACAAGCTTGTAGCAATTTCTGTCATAAAAAAGGAACTCGACAAGAATCTTACACAGCTTCGTGATAAACTTAAATTCAGCAGTAAAAATGAAGCCGAAGAAAACATAAGCGTCCTTGAAAGCAAGGCTCAGAGTATAACTGAGGAGATTGAAAAATGTGATGAGCTTTACAATAAGGTTAAAACTGAAACAACGGAGCTTGTCGGAAAATCAAATCAGCTGAAAAAACAGCTTGAAAGCTTTGAAGAATACGATGAAGAAGCTGAGCGCACTAATTTTGCTGAGCTTAATGAGCAAAAAGAAGTATTAATGTCAAAAATGCAGGAACTTCATTCAAATACAAAACAAAACAGCAGTATACTTCAGGCAGTTATCAAAAAGAAATCTGAATGTGAAGCGCTGGAAGAAAAGTATGTTATGCTCAAATCACTGAATGACACTGCCAATGGTACGATGACAGGCAAGGAAAAAATAATGCTTGAAGCATTTGTACAGGCTTCATATTTTGATAAAATTATAATACGTGCCAATAACAGACTAAAAGTAATGTCAAACGGGCAATTTTCTCTCAAGAGGCGTACTGAGGAAAACAATAAATCGTCCAAAACAGGTCTCGAGCTTGATATAACCGACCATAACAACGGAACTGTCAGAAATGTCAGAACACTTTCAGGTGGTGAATCATTCAAGGCGTCGCTTGCGCTTGCGCTCGGACTTTCTGAGGAAATTCAGAGTTCATCCGGCGGAATAAAGCTCGGCACAATGTTTGTAGACGAAGGCTTCGGTGCACTTGACGAAAACTCACTCAGTCAGGCTATAAAAGCGCTTTCTGACCTTACAGACGGTGAAATGCTTATTGGCATTATATCTCATGTTGACAAGCTTAAAGAGTGCATTGAAAAACAAGTTGTAATAAAAAAGAACCGCCAGGGCAGTAAAATAGAAATTGTAAATTAAATAAAAATATCTATTTTAAATAAAATCATCTTGCATTTTTGATTATTTTATGATATAATCG
>CAZULQ010000014.1:0-50534 GCA_964621265.1 uncultured Clostridium sp.
AAATTATATTATTGATTATATATAGCAAAGTCTGTTTGCTTTTTAAAAGCAGGATATGTTAAAACCTGTGAACCTGTCAGAATATTACAGAGAGTATAATGATATACATATACTTTAAGACAGAAAGGAAAATAAAATGAATCCCGTAAAATTTATCTGTGCCAAGGACGATATATGCATGGCAATAGGAAATGTTTCAAAGGCTGTTTCTTCAAAGTCAACAATTGCTGCTCTTGAAGGAATAAAGCTCAGACTCAGCGGAAACACTCTTGAACTTACAGGCTATGACCTTGAAATCGGTATCACAACCGTTATAGATGCAAAATCCGGTGATGAGGGAGAGTTTGTTTTAAACTCACGTTTATTCTCGGAAATCACAAGAAGAATGCCTTCTGAAAATGTTATATTTGAGGTTGACGAAAATCTCAACATGAAAATCAGCGGAGGAAATGCTGAATATCAGATTTCAGCAATAAGTGCTGAGGAATATCCTGCACTCCCTGAAATCTCAAAGGAAAAGAAAATTTCTCTTAATCAGGAAACACTCAGAAGCATGATTCTGCAGACAAATTATGCAGTTTCAGTTATTGATACAAAGCCTATTTTAACAGGTGAGCTTTTTGATATCGACGCAGAGGGCTTCAACATGGTCGCAATTGACGGCTTCCGTCTTGCTATACGTCATGAGAAAATAAATTGTCCTGATGAATATCACTTTGTTGTACCTTCAAAGGCACTTATGGAGGCTTCAAGACTTCTCCGTGAAGACGAAGAAAATGAATGCGAAATCTTTGTTGACTCAAAGTATGTTGCATTTGAAATCAACGGCTACAGAATTTTCACACGTCTTTTAGAGGGCGAGTTCCATGCCTATAAAAACAGCATTCCGCCTGATTACAGGACAGAGGCTGTTGTCAACACAAGCGATATTATACATTGTCTTGACAGATGCTCACTTCTTATCAACGAGAAAAACAAGGCGCCTGTTAAGTGCAGCTTTGAAAACGGAAGCATAAATGTCAGCTGTCGTACTGCAATCGGCAGACTCGAAGACAGCATTCAGGCTGAAATCAGCGGTGATGATGTTGTAATCGGCTTTAATAACAAATTCCTGCTTGATTCAATCAGAGCGGCTGAAACAGACAAGGTTAAAATTCAGATGTCAGGCTCTAACAGAGCAGTTAAAATCATACCTATCGAGGGCGACAGCTTCACATTTATTGTAATGCCTGTCCAGCTTCGTGGCTAAGGAGCATTTGCTTTATGGAAAATATTGAAGTTAAAATCAAAACAGAATATATAAAGCTTGATTCTCTCCTGAAATTTGCGGGTCTTACCGATACGGGCGGCTTTGCAAAGGAGCTTATTCTGCAGGAGGCTGTTAAGGTAAACGGCGAGGTCTGCACAATGAGAGGAAAGAAAATCAGAAGCGGCGACACAGTTGAGGTCGATAATTACAAAGTTACAGTTTTATGATTGTAAATACCATTGTCGCTGACGGCTTTAAGAATCTTGAAGAGGTTCATATAAAGCCGCATGAAAAATACAATCTTATAACGGGCATGAACGCCCAGGGCAAGACTAATCTTATAGAGGCAGTATGGCTTCTGACAGGCTGTAAAAGCTTCAGGGGCTCAAAGGACAGGGAATTTGTAGGGCTTGACAAAAGCAATATGCGCATAGGCGTGAAGTTCCGTGACAGACGTCGTGAACAGCTTATAAGCTATGCCATGAGCCGTGAAAACCTAAGGGAAAAGGCAATTAACCTAAACGGCGTTAAGGTGAGCGGTACGGGAAAGCTTTTCGAGGCTTTCAAATGCGTTGTTTTTACGCCTGATGACATCGACCTTATCAAAGGCGGTCCCGAAAAGCGCAGAAGCTTTATTGACCTTTGCAGCTGTCAGTTAAAACACAATATTCTTGACACAGTCAAGAGATATGATATGCTGCTAAATCAGCGCAATGCGCTTTTAAAGGCAATTTCGGCGGGAACTGCCGCAAAAAGCTCGATGGATGTATGGAATCAGCAGATTGCCGCAATCGGAACTGCTCTTTCGCAGTACAGACATTCGTATATTGAAAAGCTGAGCCTTGCATGCTCTGAGCTTTACAGTCTTATAACAGGCGGAAGAGAAAAGCTTGAAATCGCTTACAGCTCCAATATATACGGTGTCGGTGCAGAAAATATCGACAATGCAACCTATGCTGTCGGGAAGTATTTCATGAAGCTTGAAAATTCCCTTGATGACGACCTGCGCCTGGGGTATACCCACTGGGGAGCGCACAGGGACGACCTTGTTATAAAGATAAACGGTCTTAACATAAAGGATTTCGGCTCACAGGGGCAGAAAAAGACAGCAGCGCTTGTCTTAAAGCTCGGGCAGGCGGAGATTTACTACAAAAATCAGGACGAGGCTCCTGTCATACTTCTTGACGACGTTATGGGAGAGCTTGATGAAAGCAGGCAGAAGCTTGTTTTTGAGGTTGTAAAAAGTATGCAGGTTTTTATAACGGCGTGTAATGAAAACGCTGTGAACGGGCTTTCAGTCGGAAAGCATTTTAGGGTTGAAAGCGGAAGAGTATACGGAGAGTGAGAAAATGTATCTTCATCTCGGTAATGAAATAATAGTGAAAAAAAGCGACATTGTCGGAATTTTTGATATAGAAAACACAACGACGGGTAAGACGACCTCTCACCTTCTCGAAAGAGCGCAGAAGCAGGGAAACGTTATAACGGTTTCGTATGAAATGCCAAAAAGCTTTGTTCTGTGCTATGAGGACGGAAAGGAAAAGGTCTATATCTGTCAGATGTCAGCCGCAACCTTAAGAAAAAGAGAGCGGCAGGGTATAGGGTTAAATTAACAGGAAAAAACGGTCAGGAGGAATTTTAATGTCAGAAAATCAGATGACAGAAAATCAGAATTATGATGAAAATCAGATACAGGTGCTCGAGGGACTGGAGGCTGTAAGAAAGCGTCCGGGTATGTATATCGGCTCGACAGGTCCGAAGGGACTTCACCACCTTGTATATGAAATCGTGGACAACTCCATAGACGAGGCTCTGGCAGGCTTCTGTTCCGAAATCAGGGTTGATATCTTAGAAGGCGATATCATAAGGGTTTCGGATAACGGACGAGGTATTCCGACAGGTATTCACCCGACAGAGGGTATTTCTGCGGCGACCGTTGTTTATACAATTCTCCACGCGGGCGGTAAGTTCGGCGGCGGCGGATATAAGGTTTCGGGCGGTTTGCACGGCGTTGGTGCGTCGGTTGTAAATGCGCTTTCGGAATGGCTTGAGCTGACTGTAAAGGACGGAAAGAATATTCATTTCCAGCGCTTTGAAAGAGGTAACTACGAAAAGCAGCTTGAAGTAATCGGCGAGACAACTGAAACAGGTACGACCGTTATGTTCAAGGCAGACGGTGAAATCTTTGAGGACACTCACTATGACTATGACGTGCTTTTAAAGAGACTCCGTGAACAGGCATTTCTTAATGCGGGTATCAAGATTGTTTTCAGCGACCTTCGTGAAGAGGGCGAAAACAAGTCAAAGACACTTCACTACGAAGGCGGTATCAGACAGTTTGTTGAACATATTCACAAGACAAAGGGTCTTGAATCATTAAGTGAAAAGGTAATTTACATTTCTGGTACTCAGGACGATTCCTTTGCGGAAATCGCACTTCAGTACAACGACAGCTATAACGAGCTTATTTTATCCTTTGCGAACAATATCCATACAACTGACGGCGGTTCGCATGAAACAGGCTTTAAGAATGCTCTTACAAAGGTTATTAACGAATACGGAAAGAAGTTCAATCTCTTAAAGGACGGCGACAAGCTTCTCGGCGACGACGTAAGAGAGGGTATGACAGCGATTATTTCTGTCAAGCTTACTGAATGTGAGTTTGAGGGACAGACAAAGGGACGTCTCGGAAACCCTGAGGTCAAGGGCTTTATTGAAAAGATGGTCATGGAAAAGCTTATGTGCTATCTTGAAGAAAACCCAGCCGAAGCAAAAGCTATCTTTGAAAAGTCAATGGCGGCGCAGAGAGCAAGAGAGGCTGCAAAAAAGGCAAGGGAAACTGCAAGAAGAAAGAGCGCTATGGAAAGTGCTTCACTTCCGGGCAAGCTTGCGGACTGCTCCGAGCACGACACTACAATGACTGAAATTTACATCGTCGAGGGTGACTCGGCGGGCGGTTCTGCCAAGGAAGGCAGAGACAGACGTTATCAGGCAATTCTTCCGCTGTGGGGTAAGATGCTCAACGTTGAAAAGGCGAGAATTGACAAGGTTTACGGCAATGAAAAGCTTATGCCTGTTGTAACAGCGCTCGGTACGAGCATCGGCGAGGACTTTGATATTTCAAAGCTCCGCTACGGAAAGGTTATCATCATGGCCGATGCCGACGTTGACGGTTCACATATCAGAACGCTTCTTCTGACATTCTTTTTCAGATTTATGCGTCCGCTTATCACAAACGGTAATATATATATTGCTCAGCCACCGCTTTTCAAGGTGTTCAGGGGCAAAAAGGTGAGATATGCTTTCTCAGACGAGGAAAGAGACGCTTATGTTGAAGAGCTTACAACCGAAAACGGCACAAAGCCTGAGGTTCAGCGTTATAAGGGTCTTGGTGAGATGGACCCTGAACAGCTCTGGGAAACAACCATGAATCCTGAGACAAGAACAATGCTCAGAGTGGGAATGGAGGACGCTGTCAAGGCAGACGAAACCTTCACAATCCTCATGGGTGACAAGGTTGGTCCGAGAAGGGAATTTATCGAAACAAACGCTAAGTATGTAGAAAATCTTGATATATAAGAGGGATAAAAATGGAAGAAGAAATCATTGTAAAGAAAAGATATTCGATTCCTTATGAAATGTTCGGAAACGCTTTTTCGACATTCCAGAAGAGATTTGTTTATCCGAGAAATATTATAATGGCGGCAATTTTAGTAATTGCGGCGGTTTTAAACATCATAAACATCGCAAGAGGAAGCAGCTCTAAGATAGCATATTTCCTTGTGTTTGCGTGTCTTGCACTTGCATGTGTAAACTTTATAAATCCGATGAAGCTCAAAAAAAACCTTATGGAATCCATAAAGGGAATTGAAGAGGACGTTTTTGAAATGACCCTTTCAGCTGACAAAATTGTTATCGGAACAGTTTTGGAGCCTGTTTCAGAGGAAGAAAGACAGAAGGAAGAATATGAGGAAGTCTTTGAGGATAGTGCTGAGGGAAATGGTTCTTCTGAGGAAATCGCTGAAACAGAGATTTATCTCAATGACGGCATAATTGTTACAGACAAGCCTGAATATTTTATGGTTTACATCAAAAAGGCAATGTTCTATGTTGTTCCGAAAAAGGATTTTTCCGAAGAGGAAATTACAATAATGCAGGTTCACTTTGAAAAAACACTCGGAAAAAATTACAGGAAATACGAAAAGTAATAAAAGGCGGAAAAAGCCTTTGTGAAAAAAGGAAGTAAGAAAATGTTTAGTGAAAATTCAAAGGTTTTCGATGTGGATATTGACAAGGAAATGCGAAAATCCTTCCTTGAATATTCAATGTCTGTTATCGTTGCAAGAGCGCTCCCTGATGTAAGAGATGGTATGAAGCCTGTTCACAGACGTATTATCTATACAATGAACGACGCAGGCAACGTATATGAAAAGCCTTACCGAAAGTGTGCCTACACAGTCGGTGAAGTGCTTGGTAAATATCACCCGCATGGTGACGCATCTGTTTACGACGCACTTGTTCGTTTAGCTCAGAAGTTTTCGCTCCGCTATCCGCTGATTGACGGTCACGGTAACTTCGGTTCAATCGACGGCGACCCTGCTGCGGCTTACCGATATACTGAAGCGAGAATGTCAAAAATTGCGGGCGAAATGCTCACTGATATAAACAAGGACACCATTCCTTATACAACAAACTATGACGACAAGCTCAAAGAACCTGTTGTTCTGCCGAGCCGTTTCCCGAATCTTCTTGTAAACGGTTCAACGGGTATTGCCGTTGGTATGGCGACAAATATTCCTCCACACAACTTAGGCGAAGTTATCGACGCCATTGACCTTGTTATGGAAAACCCTGACTGCACTCTCGACGAAATCATGGAGCACATAAAGGGGCCTGACTTCCCGACAGGCGGTATTATCATGGGTCGCTCAGGTATCAGAGCGGCATACGGCACAGGAAGAGGAAAAATCACTCTCAGAGCCAAGACTTCAATCGAGGAAATCAAGGGCAGACAGTGTATCGTTATCACAGAAATTCCTTACATGGTAAACAAGGCAAGACTTGTCGAGAGCATGGCGAATTTAGTCAAGGACAAGAGAGTTGACGGCGTACACTTTATCCGTGATGAATCCGGCAGAGAGGGTCTGAGAATAGTAGTTGAGCTTAAAAAGGACGCAATTCCTCAGATTGTACTCAACAAGTTCTTCTCATATACACAGCTTCAGGATACAGTCGGCGTTATCATGCTGGCGCTCGTTGACGGCGAGCCTAAGGTTCTGACACTGAAGCAGACTCTCGAAGAATATATCAAGTTCCAGATTGAGGTTATCCGCAGAAGAACTGAGTTTGATCTCAAAAAAGCAAAGGCAAGAGCGCATATCTTAGAGGGCTTGTGCATTGCAACTGACAATATTGACGAGGTAGTCGAAATCTGTAAGACTTCTGAAAGCATTCCTCATTCAAAGGAAAGATTACAGGAACGCTTTGGTCTTTCTGAGGCACAGTCGGAAGCTATTGTTCAGATGACTCTCGGTAAGCTTACAGGTCTTGAAAGACAGAAAATCGAGGACGAACTCGCTGAGCTTATGAAGAAGATTGCGGAATATGAAGCAATTCTTGCCGATGAACACAAGATTCAGAATATTATCCGTGAAGAGCTTGCGGAAATCAGAAGAAAATATAACGATGACAGACGCACAATGATTGAAACAGTCAGCGGTGAGGTTGATATCGAAGACCTTATCCCTGATGAAGACTGCGTTGTGACATATACAAATATCGGTTACATCAAGAGAATGCCTGCTGATGTCTACAAGACACAGAGAAGAGGCGGACGTGGCGTTTCTGGTATGAAACAGCGTGAGGAGGACTTTGTAAGCGAAATGTTTGTTGCCTCCGCACACGACAATATTCTCTTTATCACAAACAAGGGTATCATGTACAAGCTCAAGTGCTATGAAGTACCTGAGGGCTCAAAGGCATCAAGAGGTGTTAACGCAGTAAATCTTCTGCCGCTTGGCGACGACGAGAAAATTGCGGCTATGCTTAAAACGTCTGACTTTGACGAGGGCAAGTTCGTGAATATTGTTACCAAAAACGGTAAAATCAAGAGAACTCCGCTTTCAGCTTATAAGAATGTCCGCAAGAACGGTCTTATTGCAATCGGTCTTGACGAGGGCGATGAAATCGCAGGCGTTCGTATGACAGACGGAAGTGCACAGCTTTTTGTTGCTACAAGAAACGGTATGGTTATTCGTATCGACGAAAACAATGTAAGACCTATGTCACGTTCTGCACACGGTGTAAGAGCAATCAAGCTCAGAGACGACGACTATGTTGTTTCAATGGCGAGATTGAGAGAGGGCGCAACTCTTCTGACGGTATCCGAAAAGGGATACGGCAAGAGAACCGAGCTTTCAGCTTATAAGGTTCAGAACAGAGGCGGTTATGGTCTCAAAAACTACAAGGTCAGCGACGAAAAGGGATATATCTGCGGAATCAAGGTTGTTGACGAAACAGACGACATTATCCTTATCTCAAACGACGGCGTTATTATCAGAATCCGTTGTGAGGACGTCCGTGTTATGGGACGTTACGCAACAGGCGTTCGTGTTATGAGAGTTCTCGACGACAACAAGGTTGTTTCATTCACAAGAACTGAAAGAGACGAGGAAGCCGAGGTTGCCGAGGTTGAACAGGCAACAGAAGCTGAAATTGCTGAGGACCTTGAAAACTCAAAGGCTGAGGCAGAAGAAAGCGCAAATTCGGTTGATGAGCCGACAGATGATGAGGAATAGTGCGTGACCGGTGCGTGACCGCACAGGACAATTTCGCTTTGTTATTTTTTCAGAAACATAAAATAAGGCACGACCGTATATTTGTAGGGGACGACGCATTCGACGTCCCGAGGTGCGTGACCGCACAGGACGAAATTTTTGTAGGGGCGAGCAATGCTCGCCCTTTTCATTTATGCTTAAACGGGATGATGTGGGCATAGCACTTACAAAAATAAAGACTGTATTTTATATAATATAACTAAAAATAAATACAGCTTTGTAACATATATTGCGGTGAAAATGGGGCGGGAGTATAATAAAGGTGCAAGAATAAGTAAAAAACTTTCACTATATGATTATCCGAAAAGGAGGTATCTTTATGAAGAAGATTTTTATTGTTTCAGCAATTATTGCCGCAATGCTGACTGGCTGCAGCGAAAAAACAGACAGTGTAAGCGAAACCGCAAAGACTGCCGAATTTGATACATCTTTCCTCGGCTTTAAGTTTGAGGAACTTGTTCCCGACGGGGAATTTGAACAGGAATATTATTCAGGAAGTATCGGCGGAAAAGGTGTTTCTGATACATTCACTCAGTATAAAACAAAGGAAAACGACGCAATTGTTCAGTATGATGAAAAGGGACGCTTCAGAAAATATCTTTATAACGGCGATGAAGATAACCCCTCGGGAAATCTTCACGAGGAAGAGCTTGAGAAAAAATGCTACGAGCTCCTCGAAAAGGTTGTTTCTGACCCGAAAAGCTATGAGGTGTCATCTATGGGAGTGAGCTATGACAGCTCTGATGCTGACCGCTATTACTCAAATTTTGAAAAAATCAACAATAATGGCTTAAAGGAAGAGCATGTAGGAATAAACCTTGAACTTGACGGTGATATTCAGAGTATCGGTGTTTCATATATGGATATCGAGGGAATAGATTATTCCGAGCATGAGGAATGGTTTGAAATGAGATATCAGGAAAAGCTGAAGTTTCTTCTTGATAACTATTATAAAGGCTGGGTAGTTGAAGAAAGTGTTATGACACAGCTAAGAGTAGTTGGAGATAATTTATATGCTTATTATTATGTAACTTTAAATGATGGAAAAGAAGAACCCGCTTACTCAGTTGAAACAATATTAATAAAAAGAAATTTAAAAGAGGACTAAAATGGCAGAAGGACTTAGCATAAGAACAACTAAGGGCAAGGCGGCAGTTATGACCGCCGCAAGCCTTTTTATACAGATTATACACTGGGTCGTGTTTGACAAGGTTCAGTTTGACAGCCTTTATCTGTGGTTTACGCCGCTGATATTCTGTCTTATGTATCGTCTGCTTATGGCGGACTGTGAAAAAGGCGGAAAGATTTCAAAAGGATTTATTTTCAGCTTTACTGTTGCGGTGCCGTTTCTGCTGGCAGTACTCGTGAGCGTATACATGATTGTAAGCTATCCTGATATCAGTACATTTTCTGCAACAATGGAGGAAACGGGAGTTTTATCCGAGACGATTGCGCTTTATTCGGGGAGAATTACCTTAACGTCGGGCTATCTTCTCGTGTATTCACTCCTTGACGCACTGATTATTTCAAGAATATGGAATAAAACCGCGGCAAAGAAAATCAGAGAACCTGAAAAATAAACAAAGAAAGCTCTTCTTACAGCATGAATTTGCTGTGAGAGGAGCTTTTCTGATACAAAATTGTGCAAAGTGACTAATAGTGCGCAAAAAAATTTGGCGGCTTGGATTTGGTTATTTTGGATATTATTAGTTGACTTTTTGTGTACATTGTGTTATGATTGTTACAACAATAATTGTGCGTTATTGAATAATTTAAAAGGAGATTGATAAAAATGAAGCTTTTTAAAAGAGTATTATCAATGCTTTCAGCTGCTGCAATGTGCACAGTTTTAGCAGTTAATTCAGTTTCAAAGGTTGAAATTGTTGAAGCTGTCGGAACAATGCGTGACATGACTTCACAGCAGATTGTTAGCGACATGGGTCTCGGATGGAACTTAGGTAACACATTCGATGCCTATACAACAGGACAGACAGCAAATCCTTCATACGTTGAACAGATGTGGGGTAACCCGACTGTTTCAAAGGAACTTATTCAGGCTGTTAAGGCAGAAGGATTCAAGACAATCCGTGTTCCTGTAACCTGGATGAACTGCATGGATTCAAACGGCAAGATTGACACAGCTTTTATGTCAAGAGTACAGGAAGTTGTTGACTACTGCATTAACGAAGGCCTTTATGTAATCTTAAACGTTCATCACGATGGTTGTGAAAACGGATGGATAAGACAGGCTGACAGCAGCTATGATTCAGTTGCTGCAAAGTATAAATATGTATGGGAACAGATTTCAGCTACATTCGCAGGCTATTCTGACTACCTCGTATTTGAATCAATGAACGAAGTAGGCTTCAACCTTGCAGGTGACCTTACACTTACAGGCAACCCTACAAACGAAGACTACAACACACTCAACAAGTTAAACCAGCTTTTCGTTGACACAGTAAGAGCTTCAGGCTCAAACAACGCAGAGCGTCACCTTCTCATTGCAGGTTATAACACAGATACATACATGACTGTTGACAACAGATTCATTGTTCCGACAGACTCAGCTAACCGCTGCATCGTATCTGTACACTACTATTCACCTCCGACATTCTGTGTTGCAACATCAGGCTCATCATGGGGCTATGCTTCAACATGGGGTACTTCAGCAGAAGTTGCCGCTATGGAAGAAGACCTTGACAAGCTCAAGACAAGATTTGTTGACGCAGGTGTTCCTGTAATCATCGGTGAATACGGTGTTCTTACAGAAAGCTCAAACGGCAAGGATCAGTCTTCAATCGTTACATACCTCAAGACTCTCGCTTCAGAAGCTCTTGAAAGAGGTATGTGCCCTGTTCTCTGGGACTCAGGTAACGGCGGCGATATGAAGTACTTCAACAGAACTTCAAAGACATGGTATAGCTCAGCAGTTGGTCAGGTATATGCAGACCTTGCAGACAAGTATTCAACAGGCGTTACAACTCCTGTTGTAACACAGCCAAGTGCTGAAGATAACAGCGTAACTGTTACACTTCAGGAAGATGACGAAGGCAACCTTTATGTTGACCTTACTCCATATGTAGGCAGACTTATCACAGGCGTAGGCTTCACAGTAAATGGTGATACATTCAGCGGTAACGGCGGCGTTATGCTCGGTATGATTGTATACAGCGATACTACAACATGGGGCGGCGCTTGGAAGGGCGTTCAGGCACCATTCCTCGGCGCAGATTGCGGACAGCTTACAAAGTATACTTTTGACGCAGATAACGAAGAATCAGTTGACCCGACACAGATTATGTATGACGGTCAGACAATGACATTCTCAGTTAACTGGACATATCCAAGCTCAGCTAAGGATAATCTTACACTCGGCGATGAAGTTATTCTCTATTTCAGCGGCGCAGAACTCGTTACAACAACAACAACTAACGTTTTAGAAACAAAGGTTGCTGAAAGAGTAACAGCCGTTGTTGGTACAGAAGATAATGAAGAAGAAGATATTCACAGACCAACTCTTAGAATTGACCTTTCACCATATAAGGGCAACAAGCTTGTTGGTGTTGAATTCAGCTTCACAGGTACACATGGTGGCGGTAATGGTGCCGTAAGCTACAACCTCGTTGATGAATCATCTGAAACAGGTACATCATGGGCATATACACCATTTGACTTTACAATTAAGAATGACCCGATTAAGGTAGTTCTTTCTGATGAACACTCAGAAGCACTTGATTATGATTTCATTGGAATCAACGTATGGTATGAAGAAAAGGGTCTTACATACGATAACTATTCATTCAGCCCTGACGTAGTTCTCTACTTTGAGGACGAGGTTGTTACAACAGTTCCTACAACAGAACCTGAAGTAATTGAAACAACTACTTCAACAACTGTTACAGAACTTGTTACAACAACAGTTCCAACTGTAACAAGTATAATTATTCCAACAATGACTTCTTATGTAACAACAACACAGCCTGTAACAACAACAGCACCAACATCAGAAGTTGTTATCGACCCATCACTTGTTACACAGTATGGTGACGTTAATAACGACGGTACAGTAGACGTAGCGGACGTTGTTGCAATCAATATGTATCTGCTTAACAGCACAGAAAATGCAATTGACGCAACAGGTCTTGCAAACTCAGACTGTGCTAAGAACGGTGTGGTCGACAGTTCAGACAGTGTACTTATCATGAGCTTTGTCGGCATGATTGTAACCGAAGAAAATCTCGGTGTAGGTTAATTTAAAACTTAAGTATTATCCCTGCGTTTTAGTTATAAAACGCAGGGATTTTTGCGTTATAGTATAATTTTGAGGCAGTAAGTGAGCTTTAATAATCTGCTGTGATAAATATATAAGAACAAATGTTTTGTTTAAATTAAACATCATGTGATTGCTTTTGAAAGTTTCACCTATGTGAAATCCCCTAATAATTTCTGCCCGATGTTTTATAGGCTTTACAAAACCGCGTATTTGGGGTATAATAGTTAAGTTAATAAGTATGTAACAGAGGTGTTTATATATGCTGAATTTAAAAAAGCTTGCGGCTCTTGCAATGAGTCTTGCAATGCTCACAGTCTCATTCACAGGCTGTAGCGAAGAGTCAGAAGCTGAAAAGAATTCCACAGCCGCATCAGAGTTTGTTGAACTCGAAGACCTTCCAAAGCCTTCAAAGGAAACAGGCAAGGTTGCAAATTTCACAGCTCCTGAAAAAGGCGAAGAAATTATCGTTATGAAAATCAAGGACTACGGCGATATCAAGATAAAGCTCTTTAATGAACAGGCGCCTGCGGGAAGCAAGAACTTCTCATACCACGCAAGCACAGGTTATTATGATGGCCTTATTTTCCACAGAATCATCAATAACTTTATGATTCAGGGCGGTGACCCTATGGGTGTTGGTATCGGCGGCGAATCAATCTGGGGCGAAAAGTTTGACGGCGGCACACACAGTGACTTAGTTCACGTTCCGGGTGCAGTATGCTATGCAAACAGCGGACACACTTCAACTAACGGAAGTCAGTTCTATATCGTAACAGGTGATACTGTTGATGAAAACATGATTGCACAGTATCAGGCGGCAGGTTATCCTATTTCTGAGGACGCAGGAAAGATTTATGCTGAAATCGGAAAGGGTACTCCGTTCCTCGACGGAAGCTACACAGTTTTCGGACAGGTTTTCGACGGTCTTGATATAGTTTATGAGCTTCAGGGCGTTGAAACTGATTCAGGTGACAAGCCATTGACAGATGTTGTTATGGAAGAAGTAAGAATAGAGAAATATAACGGTGAGGACGTTAAGTTCTACATCGATGATTACAAATAAAAATAGAACAAAAGAAAAAAGAAAAAATTCTGTATTTATGTTCTGTAAAACGGGATAATTCCCCTTTCGGTGACTATAATATAGATGAGAAAAAAGAAAGATGTTTCTGCTGTGTACATATGGTGAAACGTCTTAAGGAGAGAAAATCTTGGAAAAATTTGTTGTTAAGGGCGGACGCCGTCTGCATGGCGAGGTAGAGATAAGCGGTGCTAAGAATGCAGCTGTTGGTATTATCCCTGCTGTTATATTGTCCGATGAGCCCTGTATTCTTGAAAATGTTCCCGACATAAGCGACGTTTCAATCAGTCTGCGTATTTTAACTGAAATGGGAGCAAGTGTTCAGAATATCGGTAAGAACACATTCAGAATTGACCCGACTACTATAAATAATTTCTGTGTACCTTATGAAAGTGCAAGACAGATGAGAGCGTCTTACTACTTCCTCGGTGCACTGCTTGGTAAATTCAAAAAGGCAAGAGTTTCAATGCCTGGCGGATGTCCGCTCGGTGACAGACCTATCGACCAGCACATCAAGGCTTTCTGTGCAGTTGGTGCGAGATGCAATATTGACCACGGTATGGTTGATGTTGTTGCAGATGAACTCAGAGGTAATCAGATTTATCTTGACGTTGTATCTGTCGGCGCAACTATGAACGCT
The DNA here is from genome assembly GCA_964621265.1 of uncultured Clostridium sp. Taxonomy (GTDB): domain Bacteria; phylum Bacillota; class Clostridia; order Oscillospirales; family Ruminococcaceae; genus Porcipelethomonas. Next base: position 14,080 of record CAZULQ010000014.1, read on the forward strand.
ATGCTGGCTGCCGTTAAGGCAAGAGGTCTCAGCATCATTGAAAATGCCGCTAAGGAACCACATATCGTTGACCTTGCGAATTTCTTGAACTCAATGGGTGCGGATATCATGGGTGCAGGTACTGACGTTATCAAGATAAGAGGCGTTGGCTACTTAAGAGGCACTACTTATTCAGTTATCCCTGACCAGATTGAAGCAGGTACATTTATGGTTGCCGCTGCTGCAACAGGCGGTGACGTGCTTATCAAAAACGTAATTCCGAAGCACTTGGAGCCGATTACAAACAAGCTTGAAAAAATCGGTGTTAACGTTGAGGAATTTGACGACGCTGTGAGAGTATGGGTTGATGGTCCGCTGGTTAAGACCAATATCAAGACTATGCCACACCCCGGCTTCCCGACAGATATGCAGCCTCAGATGGCTACACTTCTTACACTTGCTGAGGGTACAAGTATCATCAGAGAGGGCGTATGGGAACAGCGTTTCAGATACGTGGACGAGCTTCGCAGAATGGGTGCTGACATCTCAGTTGACGGCAAGGTAGCCGTTGTTGAGGGTACAGGCAGACTTCAGGGTGCACCTGTAAAGGCTTGTGACTTAAGAGCAGGCGCGGCACTTATCATAGCAGGTCTTGCTGCGGCAGGCGTTACAGAGGTTGAGGATATCCACCACATCGAAAGAGGATATGACAATCTCGAAAAGAAGCTTCAGGGACTCGGCGCAGATATCGTGAAGAAAAGCTTCCCGGGCGCGTCAGTTAAAAAAGCGGCTTCTTTATAATAATCGTGAATTTATCGGGCAGACAGAAATGTCTGTCCGTATTTTGTGTTTAAGGAAAGGTGAATTATGGCACGCATTTATCCTCTGTTCAGTTCAAGCAAGGGCAATTCCCATTTTCTCGGGGATTCCTCGGGCGGAGTGCTTATCGACGCAGGTGTGTCGTTTAAGCGTCTGAACAATGCTTTCAGCGCAAATGAACTTGATATCAAAGCCGTTAAGGGCGTGTTTATAACTCATCCGCACAGCGACCATGTCTGCGGACTTAAAATGCTTACTTCCAAAACGGGTATACCCGTTTTCGGACAAAGGGCAACGCTCTGCGAGCTTGTGAAAAAGGAAATGATTGCGCCGTGCTCGGAAATTTATGAGATGGACTCCCCTGCCTGTATTGCGGGAATGGAAATAAACTGCTTTGACACCCCTCATGATACACAGGCAAGCTGTGGGTACAGGATAAAGTTTGATGACGGGAGAAGCTGTGCCGTATGCACAGACTTAGGGCGCATTACTCCGACAGTTGATGAAAATATTCTCGGCTGTGACCTTGTTTTGCTTGAATCAAACTACGACCCCGACATGCTCAAAAAGGGTCCTTATCCCTATTACTTAAAGGAACGTATTTTTTCTGACTTCGGGCACCTTTCAAACGGAAGCTGTGCGGCGCAGGCAAGACGCCTTATAGAAAACGGTACAACGAGAATTATTCTCGGGCATTTGAGTCAGGAGAACAATACTCCTGCGCTTGCCGAAAGAGCAACGGTCGGAAATCTTTCGGATATGAAAAGAAATTCCGATTACATACTGAAGGTTGCGGCTGTTGAGACAAATGGCGAAATGGTGGTGTTCTGATATGAATGTTAGACTTGTTGTTGTTGGAAACTTAAAGGAAAAATATCTGCGTGACGCTTTTGCTGAGTACGCAAAAAGACTCGGGCGTTTCTGCACCTTTCAGACGGTTGAGCTTTCTGAGGTAAAGCTCCCCGAAAAGCCGTCGGACAAGGAAATCGAAAAGGCGCTTGATACAGAGGGTAAGGCAATCCTTAAGGAATGCAGAGGCTATATTATTGCGATGTGTATTGAGGGAAAGCAGTTTCCGAGCACGGAATTTGCAAAAAAGCTTGAAATGGCTGCGAGTACTGGCGGCAGTAATGTGACATTTGTTATAGGCAGCTCCTGCGGTCTTTCGCAGGAAGTCAAGAATGCGGCGTCACTTAGGCTTTCAATGTCTGAAATGACATTTCCTCATCAGCTTGCAAGGGTTATGCTTGCTGAACAGATTTACAGGGCTTTTCAGATAAATTCCGGCGGAAAATATCATAAATAAATATTTTTTTCTTTTTTTCGTATATGACTTGAAATTAAATTGAAAATTTGATATAATAATTGTATATGTATATATGATATAGGAAAAAGGCATTTTAAGGGTGTCATTGAATGGAGTTATTATATGATAGGATTTTATAATTATACAGTTATACTGACATATATAGGACTTGCGTCATCGCTTACGGGGATTTTTCTTGCGATGCACGGACAGCATATAACAGCCGCAATTGTTGCACTTATGATATCGGGACTATGCGACATGTTTGACGGAAAGATTGCAAGAACAAGACAAAGAACCGATGACGAAAAGAAATTCGGTATTCAGATTGACTCGCTCTGTGACCTTATCTGCTTTGGTTTTCTGCCGACAGCAATCGGTTATGCAATCGGTATGACAAAAATATACCACTTCCCTATTATGATTTTCTTTACTCTTGCTGCGGTAATCCGTCTTGCTTACTTCAACGTTATGGAAGAATCAAGACAGAAGAAAACAACGGCTGTGAGAAAGGAATATGAGGGGCTTCCAGTTACAAGCGTGGCGCTCATTCTTCCGCTTTTCTACAGCTTCGGCAAGGATATGGGAAAGCTTTTCCCTGATATTTATGCAATGGTGCTTTTATTTATCGGTATTGCATTTATCACACGTTTTAAGCTTAAAAAGCCAAAGATGAAAACAATGCTTATCTTTATAGGTATCGGTATGCTTGAACTCATCTGGCTGATTTATAAGGTGAAATTTTCATAATGAATAAGTTATATAAAAAAAGAGACGGCGAAATAATTAATAAAAACGACAGTCAGCAGGTTCTGCTCAACATGCTTTACAAAACTGCATTCGGCAGAATGGCTTTAAAGCCGCTTACGGCTTCTGTTGTTTCTGACATAGCAGGCAAATTCTGTGACAGCGCTGCTTCACAGTTTATGATTATGCCGTTTATTGAAAAGGCCAAAATTGACCTTACTGAATATGAGCCTGCTTCATACCGCTCGTTCAATGAATTTTTTACAAGAAAAATCAAGCCTGAAAGTCGTCCTATCGACATGAATCCTGAGCACTTTATTAGTCCCTGTGACTCAAAGCTCAGCATTTACAAAATCGACGAGCAGAGCGTTTTCAGCATAAAGAATTCTTTTTACAGCGTAAGCTCGCTTATAAGATGTCCTAAAATTGCTGAGAGATACAGCGGCGGCTGGTGCATGATTTTCAGACTTGAGGTTGACGACTATCACAGATATATTTATCTCGATGACGGAATCAAGTCTTCCAACAAGCACATCAACGGCAGTTATCACACAGTTAATCCTGTTGCCCTTGAGGAAGTCAACATCTACAAGGAAAACACCCGTGAATGTACACTTCTTGCAACCGAAAACTTCGATGATGTAATTCAGGTTGAGGTCGGCGCACTTATGGTCGGCAGAATCGTGAATTACCATGGTAAAAACCATGTTATGAAAAGAGGAGAGGAAAAGGGTAAATTTGAATACGGCGGCTCAACGGTTGTACTTCTTGTAAAAGAAGGAGTTATGCAGCCTGACGCTGACATTCTTGCTAATTCAAGAGATGGTATTGAAACAATAGTCAAGATGGGCGAAAGAGTCGGGGTTAAGATTAATAAGTAAAAACAAGGCAGTCGGAAGACTGCCTTTTTATTTTTGAAATACAGATAGTCTAACCAATCATTTACATGCATATCCTTTAAGGACAACTATTACTTTTAAGGAGTGCTGAAAATGAAAGGGCTTACATCGACAGAGGCACAGAAACGACTGGTGCAATACGGCGAAAATGTAATCGAAAGTAAAAAGGGAAACGGACCTCTGAAGGTTTTTGCGGGACAGTTTCGTGACGTTATGGTTATGATACTTCTTGTCGGAGCGGTGATTTCGGTTTTTCTCGGGGAAGTTTATGACGCTCTGACTATAATCGTTATTGTCATGCTGAACGCAATACTCGGCTTTGTTCAGGAATACCGCACAGAAAAAACTCTTGAGGCGCTAAAGAACATGACCGCCCCGACGGCGAAAGTTATGCGTAACGGAAAGAAAAATGTAATCCCTGCGGCAGAAATTGTTCCCGGCGACGCTGTGTATCTCGAAACGGGGGACAGAGTTCCTGCCGACTGCGTTTTAACTGAGGTGAGCGGACTTTTTTCAGACGAGTCGATGCTGACGGGCGAGTCCGAACCGATAGAAAAGATTGCGGGGTCTGAAAGCGACAGCGATAATTCCTTAAACCGCAGATGTATCGCCTATTCGGGAACTGTTATAACAGGCGGTCATGCTGTGGGATATGTGATTGCAACGGGAAAGAAATCGCAGATGGGTAATATTTCCTCAATGATTAATGAAACTGAAAACAGCCGCACTCCCCTTCAGAAACGTCTCGGCGAGCTTGGAAAGGTTGTTGCGATAATCTGCATTGCTGTGTGTATTGTGGTTTTTGTTGCGGGGGTACTCAGAGGCGAGCCTGTTTTTGATATGCTCATGACGGGTATTACAATTGCAATTGCCGCAATCCCCGAGGGACTGCCTGCAACGGTTACGATTGCACTTGCGCTGGCTGTAAGCCGTATGCTAAAGCAAAAGGCGCTTGTAAACAAGCTTCACTCGGTTGAGACCTTGGGCTGTACTTCGGTTATCTGTTCTGACAAGACGGGTACTATAACAGAAAACAAAATGACGGTTACGCATATTTTCACCGATATGCGAGAATACCCTGTTTCTGAAAACGGGATAGGCAATAAAAATGCAAAATCGGACACATGTGCCGCAGAGCTTTTCAGATGCGCAATCTATTGCTCGAATGCTGAAATTTCCTCGGAAAGAATCGGCACTTCACATAAGAGAGTCTGGAAAGCAAGCGGTAACCCGACAGAAAGTGCTGTACTTATTGCGGCGGCAAAAAGCGGTTTCACAAAAAACACTGTTGAAACTGTGAAAAAAATCGCAGAAAAACCTTTTGAAAGCAGTACGAAGAAAATGTCCGTAACGGTTAAAAACAAAAACGGAAATGTTGCTGAGTATATAAAGGGCGCACCCGATATTCTGCTGAGGGAATGCTCTGAGGTTATGACGGAAGACGGCGCTATTGCGATTGACAATGTGCTAAGAAAAAAGCTTGAGGAGCAGATAAGCTTGTTTTCAAGGAGAGCGCTGAGAGTTCTTGCGCTTGCAAAAAAGGAAAAGGATAAAGGGGTTATACTTCTCGGTCTTGCGGCTATGCAGGACCCGCCGAGAAAGGAAGCTGTTGAGGCAATAAGAAAATGCTCGGGTGCAAAAATCAGAACTGTCATGATAACGGGCGACCACAAGGAAACCGCCGTTGCGATTGCAAAACAGGCGGGACTTTTAAAGGGTGGAAAGGCTGTTACGGGAAAAGAGCTTGACGCTATGAGTGACGCTGAGCTTATGCACAATCTCGATGACTATACTGTCTATGCGAGAGTGAATCCCTCTCACAAGCTAAGGCTTGTGAAGGCGTATAAGCAAAAGGGGCATATTGTTACAATGACAGGTGACGGCGTGAATGACGCTCCTGCCGTTAAGGCGGCAGACGTGGGAGTTTCAATGGGGATTACGGGAACTGATGTTACAAAACAGGCGGCAGATGTCATACTGCTTGATGACAATTTTGCAACGCTTGTAAACGCTGTTGAACAGGGCAGAGGTATTTATGCGAATATAAGAAAGTTTGTGAGATATCTGCTGTCGTCGAACATCGGCGAGGTTATAACGATGTTTCTTTGTATCATCATGGGACTTCCGATGGTTATGCTTCCGACCCAGCTTCTGCTTGTTAATCTTGTGACGGACGGTCTGCCTGCGATTGCGCTCGGCATGGAGCCGTGCGGAAAGGACGTCATGAAGAAAGCTCCGAGAAAAAAGGACGAAAGCTTTTTTGCGGACGGTCTTTTGTTCAAGATTATTTTCAGGGGAGTTTTAATCGGGCTTTGCACTCTTGCGTGCTTTACAACTCTCCTTAAGGAAGGCTACTGCCTTGACCTTGCAAGAACGGGCGCACTCATGACGCTTATAACCTCCCAGCTTGTTCATGTGTTTGAATGCAAGTCGGAAACAAAAGGAATTTTCGGCATAAACTATTTTGACAATCTAAAGCTTATCGGTGCTGTTATGATTTCCTTTGCAGTACTCATGGCGGCGGTATTTCTGCCGTTTGTGCAGAGGATTTTCTCGACCGTTTCACTCGGGCGTGAGCCGCTTTTGATTTCTCTCGGATTTGCATTAGCCGTACCTGTGATATCGGGAATCGGAATGGCGTTTTCAAGAAAAAATAAACATTGACAAATTTCTGCTTAGTGGGTATAATATAAGTATGTATATGAAAAAAATATATTTAAAGACGTAGCAGTCAGAGTAAGCAGAAAAGCTTTTTCACAGAGAGCGCCGCATTTGCTGGGAGCGGAGCAGAAAGCCCTGTCTGAAGTGCGGCTGTCAGTTTAAAGCAGGAACGGATTTTTTCTCAGTATTGCTTTGCGTATTGCCTGCGTTAAAGGCTTTTGAGATATAAAATCGGAGTGGAACCGCGGATAAATTCCGCCTCTGACCCTGTGTGTTTTCAGGGTCAGGGGCTTTTTGTTTTATAGGAGGTTTGTTTTATGTTTTTTAAACAGCTTCGTGAGGACATTGCGCTTGTGAAGGAGCGTGACCCAGCGGCAAGAAATGCCTTTGAAATATGGCTCACATATTCGGGACTTCATGCTGTTCACAGCTATCGCCATGCGCACTGGTTCTATAAGCATAAAATGTTTACGATTGCGAGAATTATTTCGCAGTTTGCAAGATTTCGCACAGGTATTGAAATTCACCCCGGTGCGAAAATCGGAAAGGGTCTTTTTATAGACCACGGAATGGGAGTTGTTATCGGCGAGACTGCCGAAATCGGCGACAACTGCCTTATCTATCAGGGCGTAACGCTCGGCGGTACTGGTAAGGACAAGGGAAAGCGTCACCCGACGCTCGGTGACAATGTTATGGTCGGAGCGGGTGCAAAGGTTTTGGGACCATTCAAAATCGGCAATAACGTTAAAATTGCGGCAAACGCCGTTGTGCTCGAGGAAATCCCCGACGACTGCACAGCCGCAGGCGTACCTGCAAGGGTTGTCAGAAACAGAAACGGTCAGAAGCCCGTATGCAAGGAGCTTGACCAGATTCATATTCCCGACCCCGTTTCACAGGAATTGTGTGCACTTAAACACAGACTTGAAATGCTTGAAAAAAAGCTTGACAATAAAAATGAGTAAAAGGAGCTATGACGTATATGAAAATTTACAATACTTTAACAGGTACAAAGGAAGAATTCAAGCCTATTAACGAAGGCAAGGTCGGCATTTATGTATGCGGCCCGACAGTTTATAACTATATCCACATCGGTAACGCACGTCCTATCTGCGTTTTTGACGTGTTCAGACGCTATCTTGAATTCAAGGGCTTTGATGTTAAGTTCATTCAGAATTATACTGACGTAAACGACAAGATTATCATGCAGGCAGGCAAGGAAAATTCAACTCCTGAGGAAACTGCTCTTAAATATATCGGTGAATACGAAAAGGACGCAAACGGTCTTAATGTTCGTCCTGCCGATGTTCACCCGAAGGTTTCGCTTTATATGGATAAAATCATTGAGATGATTGAAACTCTCGTTGAAAACGGTTATGCTTATGAAGCACAGGGCGATGTTTATTACCGCACAAGAAAGTTTGAGGGATATGGAAAGCTTTCAAAGCAGTCACTCGATGACCTTATTTCAGGTGCGAGAGTTGAAGTCAACGACATCAAGGAAGACCCGCTTGATTTTGCGCTCTGGAAATCAGCGTCAGCTGACGAGCAGCACTGGGATTCGCCATGGGGCAAGGGCAGACCCGGCTGGCATATTGAATGCTCGGCAATGGCAAAAGACTGCATAGGCGATACTATCGACATTCACTGCGGCGGTAAAGACCTCGTTTTCCCACACCACGAAAATGAAATTGCACAGTCAGAAGCGGCAACAGGAAAGCAGTTTGCGAACTACTGGATGCATAACGGTCATATCAACATCGACAACAAGAAGATGTCAAAGTCGGCAAACAACTTCTTCCTCACAAGAGAGGTTGCCGAAAAATACGGCTATGAGACAATCCGTTATCTTATGATTCAGGCACATTACAGAATGCCGATGAACTATACAGCTGAGCTTCTCGATTCATGCAAGGCGTCTTTGGAAAGACTTTACAACTGCCGTGAAACTCTCGACAGAGCAATTGCGGCGGCAAAGGACGGAGATATTACAGCTGAGGCAAATGAATTATTTGAAAAGAGAATGGCGCAGTTTACTGAAGCTATGGACGATGACCTTAACACTGCCGATGGTCTTACAGCTGTATTCGAGCTTGTCCGTGATATCAACACAATGACAGCTGACAATACAGTTTCAAAGCAGCAGCTTATAAAGGGTGCTGAGCTTTTTGATAAGCTTACAGGCGTTTTAGGTCTCCTTTACAACAGAGAGGAAAAGGAAGATATTCCACAGGAAGTCAAGGACCTTGTCCAGAAACGTGCAGAGGCGAGAAAGGCAAAGGACTTTGCTCTGGCTGACAAGATAAGAGATGAAATTGCGGCACTCGGATATGCTGTCAAGGAAACAAGACAGGGTACGGAAATAACAAAAGTGTGAGGTTAGAAAATGCTTAGTAAAAGATTGAGATTTACCCTTATGGGTCTTATTATAACTTCGGCTGTAAGTTTTCTTGCGGTTTCGTGCGTAAGCTATATCGGACAGACGGGAAGCAGTTATATTGACATGTCGGACGCTGAGATGGTACAGCTTGAGGTTCCTGAAAACGATGACCCTGTTGCTGTGATAAAAACATCAATGGGAGACATCAAGGCTGTTCTTTATCCTGAGCTTGCACCGAATGCGGTTGAGAATTTTGTGGAGCTTGCGGAAAGCGGCTATTATGACAACACTTATATTTTCCAGTCGGAGCCGGGAGTTTATATAGGTGCGGGAGCGCCTAACAAAAACGGCGAAATCAACAAGGACGCTGACCAGAAAAACGAAACAATTCCTCAGGAGCTTCATAAAAATCTCTGGCCTGTGAGAGGTTCACTTTGCAGTATGGTTACGGGAACAGAGGAAGGCTTTTTCAAAAAGCTTACGGGCGATGCGAAAACTCTGAACGGAAGTCGTTTTGCGGTGCTCAACTCGGTTGAATTTACTGACGATATAAAGAAGGAGCTTGTGGAATATGCAGGAGAGGAAGGAAAGATGGTTTCCGACGCATTCTTAAACTGCGGCGGCGTTCCTAACCTTTCACAGCAGATTACAATTTTCGGTCAGACCTATGAGGGCTTTGACGTAATTGACACGCTCACATCAGTTGAAATCACAACCGACAAGGACGATGAGGACGCTAAAGTCCCTGTTGAAGATATATTCATTGAGACAATTGAAATTGCAACCTATAAGGATTACCCTGCAAGTGAGGAAGCGCTTGAACGCTTTGAGGAGATAAAAGCAACAGAGCCTGTAACAGAAACAGCAACACAGGCTGAGACAGAAAAGGAAAACTGATATGAAAAAAATGCTGGAAACAGGAAAGATTGTCAATATCCATGGCTTAAAGGGAGAAGTCAAGGTTATGCCGTGGAGCGACGGTCCCGATTTTATCTGTGAATTTGATGTGCTTTATATCGGAAAGGACAAAAAGCCGTATGAGGTTGAGGGTGCGAGAGTGCACAAGAATATGGTGCTTTTAAAACTTAAGGGGGTTGACACTCCTGAGGCGGCAAATACCTTCAGAAACAGTATTGTCTATATCGACAGAGATGACATTGAGCTTGATGAGGGCGTTTATTTCATTCAGGATTTAATCGGTCTTGAGGTGAAGGACGCTGACACAGGCAGGCTTTACGGCGAAGTGAAGGACGTTTTACAGACGGGCGCAAACGACGTGTATGAAATCAAAAACGGCGACAAGACTTATCTTGTTCCCGCAATTGAGGACGTTGTTATAGAAACGGATATTGAAAACAAGGTTATCTTAATCCGTCCGCTGGAGGGACTTTTCGATGAGAGTTGATATTGCAACGCTTTTTCCTGAAATGGTTGACAATATCCTTCTGGAAAGTATTGTGGGACGTGCGAGAAAAAAAGGTGCTATCGAAATAAACTGTCATCAGATAAGGGATTACACCCTTGACAAGCACAGACGTGTTGACGATATCCCGTATGGCGGGGGCAAGGGCATGGTTATGCAGGCGGAGCCGATTTACCGCTGCTATGAGGCGATATGTGAACAAATCGGCAAAAAGCCGCATACAATATACATGACCCCGAAGGGAGAAGTTTTTACACAGAAAAAGGCGATTGAGCTTTCCAAAATGGATAACGTGCTTATTCTCTGCGGTCATTATGAGGGCGTTGACCAGAGAGTTCTGGACAAAATCGTTGACGAGGAAATCTCTATCGGTGACTATGTTTTAACGGGTGGCGAGCTTCCTGCGGCGGTTGTGACCGACGCTCTTTCGAGAATGTGTGAGGACGTTCTGTCAAGTCCTGAATGCTATGAGGACGAAAGCCATTATTCGGGACTGCTTGAATATCCGCAGTATACCCGTCCCGAAACATGGGAGGGAGAATCTGTTCCGCCTGTTCTTCTGACGGGTCATCACAAGAATATTGCTGACTGGCGAATTGAAAAAAGTCTTGAAATAACAAAGGAAAAACGTCCTGATATGTATGAAAAATATATTGAGGAGCATCCGCCAAAACCACCGAAAAAAAAGAGAAAGTAAATATTGTCCAAATGAATATGTATTATTGATATTACGAATTAAGACAATCATTTACTTATTCTTACAATATTCACGAAAAAATGATTGGTAATAGTGCATATATTCTTATGTTGAAAATTATACGATGTGAATAGAATATTTTAACATCAAATACTTCGTTATAATTAACAAATCGAATGGCAAATAAAATTTTATAATTCATCATTTTATAGAAATTTTGATGAAAAGTCATAAATAGTGTAATTTTTCCGTTGACTGAGGAAAAAATAGACTGTATAATTATAAATAGCAAAGAAACAAAAACTGTTTATTGATGAAAAATGAATTTTTCAATTTATGCAAAGTTAGGAGAGTTTGTTTATGTTTGTGAAAGATGTTATGGTTCAGAATCAGGTAGGACTTCATGCAAGACCGGCTACTTTCTTTATCCAGAAGGCTAATGAATTCAAGTCATCAATCTGGATTGAAAAGGAAGAAAGACGAGTAAACGCTAAGAGCCTTCTCGGTATTCTCTCACTGGGTATTGTTGGTGGTACATCAATCAGAATTATTGCTGATGGTGCTGACGAACAGCAGGCTGTTGACGCACTTGTTGAACTTGTTGAAAGTGGTTTCAGCAACTGATTATAACAAAAATATTAAAACACGGGGCGTTACTTTGCTGTAACGTCCCGTTTTGCGTATATAATAAAAATGAATATCAGCTGACAAAGCCCGATTCGTACATATTTTCGGCAAAGATTGCATAGCCCATTTTCGGGTCGCTGACAAAAACATGGGTAACAGCGCCGATAAGCTTTCCGTTCTGGATAATCGGGCTTCCGCTCATGCCCTGGACGATACCGCCCGTTTTTTCGAGCAGCTCCTTGTCGGTTATGCGGATTGTCATGTTTTTTGTGCCTGTGTTTTTGTAGTCGATTTCCTCAATTTCGATGTCGTAGCTTTCAACACCGCCTTCATCGACTGTTGATAAAATTCTGGCACTCCCCTCTTTTATATCCTGTTTAAGTCCCATGGGAATAGGCTCGGCTTCGGGTATTTCCGAAAAAAGCTCGCCGAATACTCCGTATTTATTGTTGGTGTTGATTACGCCTGTCGGCTCGCGGCGTGTAAAACAGCCACGGAGCTCGCCCGGTTGTCCTTTAAGACCACGGTTTATGCTTGTGATTTCCACCTGTGCGGCTTCGCCCGAGGAAATCGGGATAAGCTCGCCTGTGTCGCTGTCGCATACAGGGTGTCCGAGACCGCCGAAGCGTCCTGTTTCGGGTTCATAGAATGTAACTGTGCCGATACCCGCAGTTGAATCACGTACCCATATTCCTGCTTTATAGCAGCAGTCGGCGATTGAATAGACAGGAGTTAAAAAGGAAACGGTTTCCTCTTTTCCGTCTGTATAGACGATTTCAAGGGGATTCCCATTAGATGCTGAGACTATGCGGTTTATGTCGCTGTTTGAGGATATTTTAACGCCGTCTAAAGACAGAATGACGTCGCCCTCCTCAAGTCCGCATTCAGTTGCGGGACAACAGCTTCCGCTGAGAGTTCTGACTTCGCCCATTCCGACAACCATTACCCCGTCCATTAAAAGCTTTATGCCAAAGGGCGTTCCGCCGGGGACGAGATAAGGCGTCTGGACTGCCTGTACTTCTACTTCCTTTACGGGAATAATTCCGAAAAGCTCGAGGTTTGCTGTGTGTATGGCAGAGGAGGCGTCTCCTGCGAACGAGCTGACTGAGTTTTCATACTCCGCCTTGATTTCAAAATTTGTTGAAAGAGTAAGAGGAGTTCCCTTTTCAACGTAAAAGCTGTCGGGGAGACTCAGAGAATAATAACCTGCCACAAGGCAGATATTAAATACGAAAAATGTGAAAACGGCAAAAGCCGTGCTGAATATTTTTTTCATTTCTGCGTCCTTTCTTTGATGTGTTTTTTCTTCGATACATTTAATATTGACGCAAATAAAAATTTTTATTAAGGTGTTTTAAACCTTAATTTCTGCAATAATTTTACGACAGCGCTTTTATGCGAAAAATTTATGATAGCTGGTGATTACTATAAAAAAAATAAAGAATAATCAGAATGAAAAAACAAAAATTTCAAAAAAGAAAATGTCGGACTATATCGACGGACGTGAAAGAAAAAGACGCAGAATTACTCTTTTCTTTAAAATTCTGCTGATAATCTTAACTGTGGTATTTGTCCTTTGCTTTGATTTGCTGTCGGGCATTGGCTGGATTTCAACCTATGGCGGTTATGACAGCACATATTCGGCAATGGGCGTTTTAATGATAGTTTCTGTGGGAATTATGACAGTGTCGGCTGTGTTATGCATGCTTAAATTCAATGTTACTGCCGTAATCGGGGAGATTATCGGGTTTGGTATGGCGATGCTTGCACTTATAAAAATGATGAACTTTGCCGACGCACAGGGCTGGAGTGACCCTGCAAGTATGCAGCCTGCCTCGGATATTTTCAGAAATCGTGTGCTCCCGACAGTTGCGCCTTTTGTTGTGCTTATTGTGACTGCCGCTTTACAGCATTTTTCATACGATGCCCGTGTTAAAAGAAGAAAGAAGCGTGAAGAAAAGGAAAAACTGGAAAATATGCCTGCACCAAAAATTGTAGAGGATTAGTTGAATCCGAGTGCTAAATTTTGTTTTAATGCTTTAAAGAGTCGAAAAGACATAATTTGTTCACATTTATTTTACATTTATTACCAAAAGTAGTCAAAATATCTCGTAAAAATCTCTTGATTTTAGTTGGATTAAGTGATACCATATAATGGTAGAAAAAACCAGGAGGTAGAACAAATGACAGACAAAATTAAAGTACTTATCGGGGATGACAGCGTTGAATATGGCATAGCCTGTGCAAGCACTCTCAGAGGACTTGGCATGTATGCCGTAACAAGACCAAAAAACGGAAGCGTACTGTTTGAGACAATAAAGAATGACAGACCTGACGTTGTGGTTATTGATGCGGTTTTGCCGCACATGGATGCAATCGATATCATTCAGAAGGTTAAGACGCTCGGCGGCAAAAGCCCTGAGTTTATCATAACCTCAGCTTATGACAACTCCTTTATTGAAAAGCAGGTTATGGAAAGCGGTGCGGCATACTTTATGCTGAAGCCCTTTGAACTGAGAACTCTCGGCGAGAGAATCCTTTCACTTGTAAGAGGCGGAAAGATAAGACATTCCTCTGAAGAAAGAGAGGATATGGAGGTTGTTGTAACCGAAGTTATACATCAGCTCGGAGTTCCTGCACATATCAAGGGTTATCACTATTTAAGAGAGGCCATTCTTTCGTCTCTTGAAAGAAAGGAGCTTCTTGAAAGCGTTACAAAGGAGCTTTATCCGAGCGTTGCGCAGAAGTTTGATACAACATCTTCAAGAGTTGAAAGAGCTATAAGACACGCAATCGAAATTGCGTGGGACAGAGGAAATCTTGACACTCTCAATTCCTTTTTCGGCTATACAGTCAATACATGCAAGGGAAAGCCGACCAATTCGGAGTTCATCGCTCTTATAACAGACAAGATTAGACTCAAATACAAATCAGCAGAGCTTAAAAGGGCTTAAATACGAAAGACTTGTAATATCCGCAGATTTGTGATAATATTATTATACTGAATATTTATTCATGAAAGGACGGATATTTTATGTCATTTACAAAGGCTGATATTTACAGCGAAAGCTTCAATCCATTCAATCTCATCGGAAAGGATTGGTTTCTGCTTACAAGCGGGGATATGAACGAATACAACACAATGACAGCTTCGTGGGGACAGGTGGGCTTCCTCTGGAACAAGCCTGTTTTCACAACTGTTGTCAGAACATCGAGAAAGACCTTTGAGCTTATGGAAAAGAATGAGTATTTCACAGCGTCATTTTTCGATGAGGAATACAGAGACGCTCTTGCTTTCTGCGGAAAGTATTCGGGCAGGGACTATGACAAGGCAAAGGAAACAGGACTTGTGCCGACAGAGCTTGAAGGAAGCGTAAGCTTTGAGCAGGCTAAGATGGTTATTGTCTGCCGTAAGATTTATCAGAAGGATATGGAAGAATACGATTTTCTTGATAAGAGTCTTCTGAGCTTTTATGAAAAAGACCCTTATCACAAGACTTTTATCGGCGAAATTGTTGCGATTTATAAGAAATAAGCTGTTAATAAATGTAGGGGCGGTCAATGACCGCCCGTTTTTGTGCGGTCATGCACCGGGTCACCGACCGAAATTGTAATCGTAAGGGAGACCATTGGTCTCCCGCTTTACAATGTTATTGAAATTAAATCGGGCGAGCGATGCTCGCCCCTACAAAATGATAACATAGCGAAGATGTCTTGTCCGGTCACCGATTACGTTGTGAGGTATTCATACGGGACGATGCCCACAACGTCCCTTAATTTAAGTTTTCTGTGAGCGGTCGTGCCTTATTTGACATTTAAAATTGATTTGCATGATTTTTTGCAAAACCTATTGACAAGCGGAATTTATTGTGATATAATGTGTAAAGCTTAATTGCTTTACACCACTTTTTCGGAGTGATTCAGAATGAAAAATCTTGACTATGCCTTGCTCCTTGAAGCTTATGGCAGTATGCTGACTGAAAAACAGCAGGGCGTTATGGAGCTTTATTACTGGGAGGACTTGTCCCTGGGCGAAATTTCACAGGCTCACGGTATTACAAGACAGGCAGTTCGTGACAGCATAAAGCGCAGCGAACAGATTTTAAGCAGCTTTGAAGATAAGCTGGGACTTGCTGAAAAAATTATGAAGTGTAAGGATATTTACAGCGAAATATCAGACGTTGCACAAAAGCTTTCTGAGGAAGGCGAAAGCGACGGTTTAAATAAAATTTCAGAGCTTGCAAAATGCGGCTATGAAATACTCGATTAGCGGAAAGGAGAGTGCTTGAAATGGCTTTTGAAGGTCTTTCGGAAAAACTGAATAACGTTTTTAAAAAGCTCAGGTCAAGAGGTAAGCTTACTGAGTCTGACATCAAGGAAGCAATGAGAGAAGTCAGAATGGCACTTCTTGAAGCGGACGTAAGCTACAAGGTTGTTAAGGACTTTGTTGCCAAGGTTTCGGAAAAATCTGTCGGTGCTGAAGTGCTTGAAAGTCTTACTCCGGCACAGCAGGTTATCAAAATCGTAAGAGACGAGCTTTGTGCTCTTATGGGTAACTCGAATGCGAGAATCAATATCCCTTCAAAGGGACCATGCATCATTATGATGTGCGGACTTCAGGGTTCGGGTAAAACAACTCATTCTGCAAAGCTTGCAAAGCATTTCAAAAAGGAAGGTCACAGACCGCTTCTTGTTGCCTGTGATATTTACCGTCCTGCTGCTATAAACCAGCTTCAGGTTGTCGGCGAAAAGGCTGATGTAAAGGTTTTTGAAATGGGTCAGATAAACCCTGTTGTTATTGCAAAACAGGCGCTTTTACATGCTAAGGACTACGGCAACGATATCGTTATTCTCGATACCGCGGGTCGTCTCCATATTGATGAAGAGCTTATGAATGAGCTTAAAAACATCAAGGCTGAGGTAGGTCCTACTGAAATCATGCTCGTAGTTGACGCTATGACAGGTCAGGACGCTGTTAACGTTGCAAAGTCGTTTGACGATGCGCTTGGAATTGACAGTGTGCTTATGTCAAAGCTTGACTCTGATACAAGAGGCGGTGCGGCACTTTCAGTTTTAGCTGTTACAGGTAAGCCTATCAAATATGTCGGAACAGGTGAAAAGCTCGACGAGTTTGAACAGTTCCACCCTGAAAGAATGGCTTCACGTATTCTTGGTATGGGCGACGTTATGACGCTCATTGAAAAGGCTGAGGATATCATGGACCAGAAGGAAGCTGAGGCTGTTGCCAAAAAGCTTCAGGAAAACAAGTTTGACATGAACGATTTGCTTGCACAGTTTAAGCAAATTAAAAAGCTTGGCTCTATCAAGTCAATTATCTCAATGCTTCCTGGCGTTGGCGACAAGCTTAAGGATATTGACGTGGACGACAAGCAGTTTACAAGAATTGAGGCAATCATCACCTCAATGACAAAGAAGGAAAGAGAAAAGCCTTCAATCATTAACCCTTCAAGAAAGAAAAGAATTGCTGCCGGAAGCGGTACGGACGTATCTGAAGTAAACAGACTCTTAAAGCAGTTTGAACAGATGCAGAAGATGATGAAGCAGGTCGGCGGCATGAAAGGTATGAAGAGTAGAAAAATGATGAAGCGCTTAGCAGGCATGAATCTTGACAAGATGCCGCCTATGTAAGTCATATGAGGTAAAAAATGACAGAAGAGAATCTTTGGATTGCTGGACTAATTATTTTCATTATTTGTGTTGCTATTGGCATTTATGCTATATGTGCGGCAATTTTCAATTGGAACTGGTTTTTTAACAGCAGCAATGCAGAACTACCTGTTTCAATATTCGGAAGAAATGGCGCAAGGATTTTCTACGCAATATGCGGCATGTTATTTATAGGAATTGGAATAACAATGTTTATTTTAATTTAAAACTCAAATGCGGATAAAACCGCTTTGATATACACATTAATTTTGCGGAGGTGAAAAAAATGGCAGTTAAAATCAGACTCAGAAGAATGGGTGCTAAGAAGGCTCCTTTCTATCGTATAGTTGTTGCTGACTCAAGATATCCAAGAGGCGGTAGATTTATCGAAGAAATCGGATACTATGATCCAACAAAGGAACCATCAGTAGTTTCTGTTGACGCAGAAGCAGCTAAGAAGTGGCTCGGTAACGGTGCTCAGCCAACTGACACAGTTAAGGGTATCCTTAAGAAGGAAGGCGTACTTTAATCTTTACGTCAAAGGGGCAAGAAGCGTAAAACCGCTCTTGCCTTTACAATCCTTATATGAGAGGTATTTTACATGAAAGATTTATTATATGTAATTGTTGAAGAGCTTGTTGAAGACAAGTCTGCTATAAAAATTACTCAGGACGAACCAAATGAAGAAGGCGTTGTTGTTTTCCATCTGAACGTTGCTCCTGACGATATGGGCAGAGTTATCGGCAAGCAGGGCAGAATCGCCAAGGCAATCCGCACTATCATGCGTGCAGGCGCTGCCAGAAGCAACATCAAGGTTGCAGTTGAAATAGATTGATATTTATATGGCCGCATTTGTGTTTTCACAGATGCGGTTGTTTTTTTGCAAAGGGACGATGCCTGCATCGTCCCGACTGTTTTCAAGAATGATAACTGGTCGTGCCTTGGCTTGTGGCGCTCTGAAAGATATAAGAGCGAATTTGTCCTACGAGGTCACTCGGGGTCACCGACCGGATTTGACGAATTAAACATTTATTCATGATATAAAATAAAAAAATCCGATAAAATGCTTGAATATAATAATTTTTTATGCTATAATATATTCAAGTGTAGTACTGCTTAGGCAGTGCTCTTTGTACAAAAAAATAACCAAAGGAGAAAATCTATGAAATTCGGATTTTTTGATGACGCTAAAAAAGAATATGTCATTACTTCCCCTAAGACACCTTATCCTTGGATCAACTACCTCGGAACACAGGAGTTCTTCTCGCTGATTTCAAATACAGCAGGCGGTTACAGCTTCTATAAGGACGCAAGACTCAGAAGAATCACACGTTACCGCTACAACAACGTGCCAATCGATATGGGCGGACGTTACTTCTACATCAACGACAACGGCACAATCTGGAACCCGGGCTGGTCACCAGTTAAGACAACTCTTGACAGCTATGAATGCCGTCACGGTATGGGTTACACAATCATCAAGGGTGCCAAGAATGACCTCACAGCCGAAGTTACATTCTTCGTACCACAGGATTACTCAGGTGAAGTTCAGCAGGTTGTACTTACAAACAATGGTTCAGCTGCCAAGACTTTCAAGTTCTTCTCATTTGCAGAATGGTGCTTATGGGACGCTCAGGATGACTGCACAAACTTCCAGAGAAACTTCTCAACAGGTAGAGTAGAAGTTGAAGGCTCAACAATCTACCACAAGACAGAATACAGAGACAGACGTGATCACTACGCTTTCTATACAGTAAACGACGATATCGACGGTTATGATACAGACCGTGATTCATTTATCGGTCTTTACAACGGCTTTAATGACCCACAGGCAGTTGTTGACGGCAAGGCTACAAACTCATTTGCAGACGGCTGGTCACCAATCGCTTCACACTACAAGGAAATCACACTTGCACCGGGCGAAAGCAAGACTCTCGTATTCGTTCTTGGTTACGTTGAAAACCCTGCTGACAAGAAGTTTGAAGCAGACGGCGTAACAATCAACAAGGAAAAGGCTTATGCAATGATCGAAAAGTACAACACACCTGAAAAGGTTGCTGCCGGTCTTGCTGAGCTTAAGGCTGCATGGGATAAGCTCCTTGGTATCTTCAATGTTAATACTCCTGATGACAAGGTTGACAGAATGGTTAACATCTGGAACCAGTATCAGTGTATGGTTACATTCAACCTTTCACGTTCAGCTTCATACTTCGAAAGCGGTATCGGCCGTGGTATGGGCTTCAGAGACTCAAATCAGGATATCTTAGGTTTCGTACACCAGATTCCTGACAGAGCAAGAGAAAGACTTATCGATCTCGCTTCTACTCAGCTCCCTGACGGCGGCTGCTATCACCAGTATCAGCCACTTACAAAGAAGGGTAACTCTGATATCGGCGGCGACTTCTCAGATGACCCACTGTGGATGATTCTTTCAGTTGGTTCATACATCAAGGAAACAGGCGACTGGTCAATCCTCGATGAAATGGTTCCATACGATAACGACGAGTCAAAGGCTCAGCCAATGCTCGACCACCTCACAGTTTCATTCTACCACATTGTAAATAACTTAGGTCCACACGGACTTCCACTTGCAATGCGTGCTGACTGGAACGACTGTATCAACCTTTCATGCTTCTCAGACAAGCCGGGCGAAAGCTTCCAGACTTATACTAACCCTAAGTTTGCAGCAGAAGGCGGCTACTCAAAGGTTGCTGAATCAGTAATGGTTGCTACACTCTTTACATATGCAGGTCCTGCTTACGTTGGCATTCTCCGCCACCTCGGCAAGAACGACGAAGCTGACAAGGCTCAGGCTGAAATCGACAAGATGAAGGCTAACGTTATGGAACACGCTTTTGACGGCGACTGGTTCCTCAGAGCTTATGATGCTTCAGGCGAAAAGATGGGTTCAAAGGAATGTGAAGAAGGTAAAATCTTCATCGAACCACAGGGCTTCGCTGTTATGTCTGAAATCGGTAAGGCAGAAGGCGCTGACATCAAGACTCTTAATTCTATCGACAAGTACCTCAACACACAGTATGGTCTTGTTCTTAATAACCCTGCTTTCACAAAGTACTACGTTCAGTATGGTGAAATCTCAACATACCCAGGCGGTTACAAGGAAAATGCAGGTATCTTCACACACAACAATGCATGGATTATCTGTGCTGAAGCTTATGCAGGCAGAGGCGACAAGGCATTTGAATACTATTCAAAGATTGCTCCTGCTTTCAACGAAGAAATTTCAGAGCTTCACAAGACAGAACCTTATGTTTACGGTCAGATGATCGCAGGTAAGGACGCAAGCAGATTCGGTGAAGGTAAGAACTCATGGCTCACAGGTACTGCTGCTTGGAACATGGTTGCTATTTCACAGTACATCCTCGGTGTTCAGCCTGACTTTGACGGTCTTAAGATTGACCCAAGTATTCCAAAGGAATGGGACGGCTTTAAGGTAACAAGACAGTTCAGAGGCGCTACATACGACATTACAATCAAGAACCCTGACCACGTATTCAAGGGTATCAAGGCTGTAACTGTTGACGGCAACGCTATTGAAGGTAATATTCTCCCTGTATTCGGCGACGGTAAGACACACGAAGTTGAAGTAATTATGGGTTAATTCCTTAAATATACTATAAAAGCTCCATACGAAAGTATGGAGCTTTTTTGTGCTGATACATTAAATTTATGCAGGGGACGATGCCCACATCGTCCCGATTGTTTTCAAGAATGTTAAACGGTCGTGCACCTCGGGACGTCGAGGGCGCCGTCCCCTACAAATAAATGGTCGTGCCTTATTTTGTGTTTCTGCAAAAGATAACAGAGCGGATTTGTCCCCCGAGGTCACTCGGTGGTCGTGCCAGAAAATAAACTGTATTTCTTTTCTAAATAACGAAATGCGATGAAACGGCACGTTTCCTTTCTTTGCTTGTGCAAAGAAAGTGCCAAAGAAACACACTTCTTTGCTTTTCTACGAAAAGAAAGAAGCAAAGAAAAGCCAAGAACTCATAATTTGTGAGCGCATTGAGGCCCTTTGAACCCATGACTATGCATACTGAGAAAATATAATAAAATGCTTTTTGTAAGCTACATAAGCTTTAAACAGCTGCTGACAAGGGTGTCTTTATCTGATTTGCGAAGTATGCATCGTCCATGCATGCAGGAGTTTAGTTAGCTTTAAATTATGCAGTCGTTACATTTCTTTTGGTTCGTTTTCTTTGTGTGAACAAAGAAAAGAACTGTATTTCTTTCCATCTTTCTTTGTACAAGCAAAGAAAGATGAAATAAAAAAAGGGCGAGCATTGCTCGCCACTAGAAAATATACGGTCGTGCCTTATTTTGTGTTTCTGCAAAAGATAACAGAGCGGAGATGTCCTGTCGGGTCACCGACTGCGGTCACGCACCGACTAGACTTGTCTTTTTGTGAATGACTTGAACGCCGCAAACAGGAAGATTGCAAGGTGAATTACAACAACTGAGATTGCGATTGTAAGTGTGTGATTTTCAAATCCCGTCTGTTCGTTTAATACCATATTTAAGTCTGTGTTTGCAAAGATAATAAATTTACCCCAGTTATATTTAAGGAGTGAAAGAATACCTGTAACTGTTGTCCCCATAAGTGAACAGACAACGCTTATCGAAATTGCAAGCGCAGAACTGCGGAAAAGCGAGGACATCGCAAAAGCAAGCGTTCCGCTTACAACCATGTCAACGCTTGCAAGCATATACTGTCCGAATGTGTAAAGAAGTCCCGGACAGCTCTTGACTACGCCGTCAGAAACGTAAAGATAAGACGCTGTGAGATTGTCTCCGCCGCCATATAAAATAAGTGAAATGATAAGCGATAAAATGTATGAAAAAATGATTGCAATATAGCCGTAGCTTATGACTGTGAGATACTTTGAAAGCAGTATTTTCCAGCGCTTTACGGGATTTACCAGCAGGAACTTGATAGTACCCTTTGAAAATTCGCTTTCGACAATGATTCCTGCCGCAACGATTACGACAATCGAAATAAACGAAACGCAACTGTAGTTCATGTTGAAAACCGTCCAGAAGCTGACATCGTCACCGTCAACCCATGACTTATGCTCGGAAACATCGTATTCAATATCATTTTCAATGCGGTGTTCGTAAATCAAAGCTCTGTCTTTTAACATTTTAAGCTCAGCCTTTAAGCTGTAATTATCATCAGCTATATCGTAGCTTTCATATTCTGCAATTCTTTCGTTTGCATAATCAAGCTTTGCCTCAAGTGAATATGAGGTTTCGGGATAGTCCACACTCCCCAGTATACTCTCTGCAGTAAGCGAAAAAATGGGGATAATTAAAGCATAAACACCGAGAAGAATCAGAAACACAAGTGTGCTTGTCTTCTTTAAAAGCTTTATATATTCATTTTTTATAAGACCTGTAAACTTAGCCAATCTGACCACCTCCTGAATTTGTAAGCTTTAAGAACACATCTTCAAGAGTGTTGTTTTCAACAGGTGCAACCGTTCCGAGACGTATTCCCTTTGTGACAAGCTTTGCTGTAACCTCGAAAAGCTCTTCTTCGGCGTTTTCACGGTCAAGCTTTACTGAAATGTGCTTGTCGTCAAGTACTGACTTATTCTGAGGCTCGATGAAATCGAGTACTTCAAGCGCCTTTTCACAGCTGCTTACTCTTATGTGATATTCAGTCAGATTGCCCTTTGCGGACGAGAGAATTTCCTCAATTGAGTAAACTCCCTGCATAACGCCGTTTGTGATAATGCCGACTCTGTCACACATAAGCTCCATTTCGCTCATGAGATGGCTTGAAACGATAACGCTTATTTTTTCCTTGTGCGCAAGCTCCTTTAGCATATCACGAAGTCCTCTGATACCCGCAGGGTCAAGACCGTTTGTTGGTTCGTCGAGTATTAAAAGCTTTGGCTTGTGAAGAAGTGCCTGAGCGATACCGAGACGCTGACGCATACCGAGAGAGTATTTCTTAACGTCGTATTTTGTATAGTTTGCAAGACCAACCATCGAGATAACTTCATTAATTCTTTCGTCGGAAATACCGCCTCTGAGTCTTGCATACTGCTGAATATTCTGCATGCCTGTCATATAGTCGTAAAACTCAGGGTTTTCGACGATTCCTCCGATATCGGAAAGCGCACCCTCAAAATCAGTTTTAAGACTTTTACCGTTAATTGTGATATTGCCTTCCTTTAACGAAAGCAGTCCGACAGCAATTTTAAGAGTCGTTGTCTTACCTGCACCGTTAGGCCCTAAAAAGCCGAAAACCTCGCCCTCATAGGTTTCAAGGGAAATATCGTGAAGAATACGGCGTTTTCCGAAGCTTTTGTTCAAATGCTCAATTTTAAGCACCGTGTTCATTACAGATTCCTCCTCTTTATCTTTTTATAATTTATATATTTAATCCTTTTACATTATACAATATCAGTATTGTATTGTCAATGACAGAGGAAAATTTATAGATGTTTTGTGTGATTTGTGCATTGTAAATAAAATTAATATGTTAAACTTCTCCAAAACATAAAAAAATCTTAAAAGACCTTGTTTATTATTGCATTTTAGGTTATAATATAAGTGTTATAATATTTTTAAATGCCATTTTGCTCGTCGCTTTTGGCGACAACCGCAAAATATGGCAAATAGATTTCAGCAAGCTTCGCTTGCTTTATCTATAAGTTTCTAAGGGGGCTGAAGTTTAATGTGTGACAAGACTATGACTTTTTCAGTTAACGATGAAAAAGAATATGAACTCAAACGAAATCTCACTATTATTTATGACGCTCTTATTCAAAAAGGCTACAACCCCATAAATCAAATAGTAGGTTATATTCTTTCTGAAGACCCGACATACATAACCACTTACAACAATGCAAGAAGTATTATCCGTCATATCGACAGAGACGAGCTTCTGCAGGTATTGGTTAAGTCTTATTTAGATGAATGATTTCGTAAAAACACAGAAATATCCCGACTGAGCACAATCAGTCGGGATTTTTGTTTATATTTGTTTCTTTTGTTTTACTGGGCTGTGTATAAGCAGAGGTCACCGAGATAAACTGAGGTGATGTTGTCGGGGTTGATTGGCTCTTCCAACTTCCATATTGCTTTATCTTCGTTATCGTCGCCGCTACCGCCCGAATAGCATGCTGTTATAACAGAGTTATCGCTCATAGTTATTTCAATGTTTTCTAATGGCATATAGCTTGAAAAAAGGATTTCACCTTTAATCATAATGTTTATCGGGGAAATTTGCATTGTTTTTGGAACAAAATTAGATGTGATTTCAGTTTCATCATAGTTCACTTCAATAGTTCTCATGTCACCAAAAGCTACATCAAAGCTGACTGTTACGTCAATTTCCTCATCAGGAATATCTTCTATATAACGTCCAAGTTTTAATGTTACGGTATCGCCATTATTGAAAGCTTTATAATCGGCGGTGAGCTGGCAAATCATATTATTTTGCTCAAAACCATAATCAGTATTGTATCCATATACATTTGCTGGTTGTTCTTCTGGTAACATATCTTTTGCACTTGGGATTGTGTTAGTATAAAAATCCTTAATCTGCATATCATCAACTGAAATATCGCTCGGAAGATTATCAAAGCTCAGCACGCAGTAAAGTGTTCTTTCGTCTGCAATAACGCCGACAGGTGTAACTGAAATTCCCTTGTCGCTTTCACAGGTGAAGTTTTCAACTCCTGCAATAATCTTGCCTGACTCTTCTGTTACAACAACATTTTCCTTTTCAAAAAGCTTGCCGAACCAGTCAGCATTGGTTGCCGCCGCAACACCGACAGTTCCTGTTGCAAGAACAGCCGCCGCCGCAAAAATCGGCGCAAGCTTTCTCTTGCTGAAAGAATGGGTGATGCGCGGCTTTTCAGCACACTGTGAAATAATTTCGTCTTTAAGCCCGTCTCTTGGGGTTACTTTGTCAAGCATCTGTCTGTAATCGTTCATGTTCATAAGTTTGCTCCTCTCCTAAAATTTTTTTGAGTTTCTTTCGTGCACGGGTAAGCCTTGTTCTCACCGACTGAGGACTTTTACCCCAAAGCTCTGCGATTTCCTTGGCAGTATAGCCCTCATAATAATAAAGGTGGATTACAAGTCTGTCCTTTTTCGGCAGGGTCATAACCGCTGAATAAACCGTGTTTTCTTCTTGGTTTACAGCTACATTACACGCCTCCTCAAGGGGAATTGTTTTTTTGATTCGGCATGATTTTAAAATGTCCTTACAGCGGTTTATTGTAATCCTCATAAGCCAGCCTTTTTCGTGCTGTTCATCTTCAAAGTTCTTTTCGGAAGTGAAATACTTTATAAAAACCTCTGAGGTTATGTCCTCTGCGTCGGCTATGTTTTTGAAATATGCAAAGGCTGTGCGGAAAACGCAGTCTTTATATTTATCGTATTTTTCTTCCATTTCCTGTTTATTCAGCACAATTACCTCCCTTTTTAGTTTTTTTTGAAGCTTCACTATATAAACGATTGACAGAGGCGAAGTGTTACAAAAAAATCGGACGGAAAAAATTTTTTCTTTCCGTCCGAGTGTGTTAATACTATAATCTTTATATTACTGTCCAACAGCAAAAGTCATAATCATTGAGCCGTCGCCGAGCATATCGAGTGCAAGCTTACCTGTTGCTTCGTCGTATGTGAATGTAACGCCTGCGCCTGTGCTGTCTGTCATGTAAACAGTTTCAGCGTCAACAACGTATGTGCCTGTGTCTGTACCTGTTGAGCTTGAAAGTGTTACAGAACCATCAGCTGTGAATGAAATCTTCATTTCCATTGTTGATGGGTCAACGCCGCCCATTGCGGCATAATCTTCGATTGTCATTTCTGCAATTTCCATGCCTGGTACAGCGATTGTATCTGATGCCCATTCGCCTGTTGGAAGAATGTCTAAAAGACCGAGTGTGTCGTTGTTTTCTGCTGGAGCGTTTGCGCCTACTTCAAGCTGGTTTTCCATTGCTTCCTGTTCAAGCTCTGCAACAGCCTTTTCAGCTTCTTCGATTTCCTGGGCAGCCTTTTCAGGGTCTTCTGTTTCTTCTTCAGCTTCTGTAACGATTTCTGATGAAGAATCCTTTTCTTCCTTCTTTTCTTCTTCGCCGCAAGCGACAAATGATGTTGCCATTGTAATGCACATAAGTGCTGCAAGTAACTTCTTTAACATAATCAATTACCTCTTTCTTTTGATTTACTATATAAGTACGATAAACATTATACCACTTTGACAAACTTTTGTCACTATGCAAATGAACGATAAATAAGGCGTTGGAATGCGGATTTTTATGTAATATTATTGACAGAGAGCCTAAATCAAGGTATAATGTAAATATGTATGTATTAATGTAATCAAAGAGAGGATTTAATATGGAGTTTGCAATGTATATAGTATGCATAGCGGCGGTTATTTTAAATATCGTCTATGCATTTTTAAAATTCAGGGATACGGAGAAAAGTTGTAAAAAGCTTCGTATCGGCGCAATTGGTGCGCTTGGTATCATGGCGGTTTTTGCCGTAATGGACTTAGCGGGCGTTTTTGAAACGGGCGGTCTTGAAAACCTTGCGGTATACAGCATAATTTTCGGCGGCATTGCCTTTCTGGGGGCGGAGCTTATAAAGAAAGTTCCCGAAAGAATTATCAGAGGGGCAAAATTTGCCGTAAAGGCGGCGGTAATCTGCGGATTTATCGAGCTTTTCATTTTCAATTTCAACAGCAATCACCTTATCGGCGGAGATTATACAGCAATGGAGCTTCCGACTTCTGAGGCTGTGAGCGAAAACTTTGACCCTTCCACATCGTCAAATATGACGGCTGGGGGAATGACGTTTGAATTTAAGGATATAAACGAGCCTGTGGGTACTGTTACAATTGAGGCAAAGTCGAGTACTGCCGCAGTTGTTAATGCGTGGATTGATATGTCCGACGAAAGCAACAGCGGATACCGCTGGGGAGTTGCAAACGCTCAGATTATTAAAGATAATGAAAGAAGCGAGACTATTCCGTGTAACTTCACAGGAAAGGTAAGCAACCTCAGATTCAGTTTTAATGCGGCTGAGGGCGAGACTATAACAGTTGAGAGAATTTTCCTCAACATTCCGATTACTATAAGCTTTTCGTTTATAAGATATCTTGTAATGTTTTTAGGTGCTATGGCGGCATACCTTATGATTGCATCACCGCTTTTCAAAAAGGAGCTTAAGGACAACAAGCTTGCTGTGAGAATCGGCGCATACGCTATGACAGGCGTTTTCATCTTAACTGCGCTTTTCCTCACAAACGGCTTCAGATATCAGGACCCTGAGCACAGTCTTAAAAAGGATTTTAAAATGGAAGTCGGCAATCAGATGACACAGGAACTGGTTGATGCATTTGAAAAGGGACAGTCGGAGCTGATTTATGAGCCGACGCCTGAGCTTTTAGCGCTTGAAAATCCTTATGACTGGAGTCAGCGAGATGGTATTGAATACAGCTGGGACCATCTTCTCTTTGAGGACAAATACTATTCATATTACGGTATTGCTCCTGTTTTACTGCTCTTTTTACCGTATCATATGATAACTGATTATTACTTCCCGTCGGCATGGGCGGTGTTCATCTTCGGGGCAATCGGAATTTTCTTCATGACAAAATTCTATATGGCGTTCAGCTTTAAATTCTTCCCGAAAATCCGTTCATCACTTATCGTTCTGGGACTTTTCATAATGCAGCTTGTGACAGGTATCTGGTTCTGCTTCAATGTCCCGAACTTCTATGAAATTGCGCAGACCTCGGGCTTTGCGTGTGTTACAGCGGGAGCGTTCCTGCTTATAAGCTCGAATGTCATAGGTGACGGAAAAATCAAAAACTGGAGACTTACTCTTTCATCAGTTATGCTTGCGCTCGGCGTTTTATGCCGACCGACTCTTGCGATTTACTGTGTTGCGGCACTTCTCTTTATCTACGCAGGCTTTAGGAAGAAAAAGTCGCTCACAGGCGGAGAAAAGAAAAAGCTTACCTATTATCTGCCGTATTTTCTCTGTGCACTTCTGCCGTTTGTTGTAATCGGCGGAGTTCAGATGCTCTATAACTATGAGCGTTTCGGCTCGGTTATGGATTTCGGTATTCAGTATTCACTTACAATCAACGACTTTACTGTTTCCGAGTATCACACTCATTTTGTGCTTATAGGATTTTTCAACTATCTCTTTGCGCTTCCGAACTGGACTGAAACATTCCCGTTTATAAACTGCTCAGAGGTAAAGACATTCATGCCGCAGGGTTACTACTTCGTTGCGACAGCCTCAGCAATTGGTCTTTTATGGAAGGCACTTCCTGTCTTTGCATATGGCTGGGGTAAGAGAGCCTATGGCATAACAAAAAATGAAAACAAGCGTCTTTACAGCGTTCTGCTTGCGGCAACATGTGTTATCGCTCCTGCAATTATCATTTTCTCAATCTGGGAAAGCGGATATGGCGCAAGATACTGCGTTGACTTTGCTTGGCAGATTTTACTCGGTGCGCTTTGTATCGGATTTATTGTGTTCAGTAATTCCTCTGAGGCTGTGAGACGAATCTTGAACAAGCTTATGGTTTTAGCGGCAGGAATCTGCCTTGTGTTTACATTCGGTCAGACATACAACTGGTTTTTGGAGGGCGGTCTTTCCACCGACTGGAATGCAATGATGCTTTCATTTGCACGTCTTTTTGAATTCTGGAGATAAGCCTTTATGAAGCTTTTTAAATTAAAACACATTGCGGCAGTTTTAGCTTCTGCCGCTGTGCTTGTGAATACCACCGCAGTTTCTGCGGAAGCTGAAACAATCGGGCATATCACAATTCTGGGGGACAGCATTTCATCTGGCTTTGCGCTTGATGAAAAAGACAAAAACTACGGAAACTGGCTCGGGGAGTTTTACGGTGCAGAGGTTGAAAACTTTGCCGTTATGGGATATACGACACAGGACGTTCTTGAAAATCTTGAGGAAGATGAGGTTGTGCGTTCTGTTGAAAAGTCGGAGCTTGTTTGCGTATCGGTCGGGGCGAATGACGTTATGCATGCAGTTTTCAACGACCTTAAAAACATTTCTCCCGACACCGATTCACAGACGGAGGAAATGAGGGCGGCAATTGAAGCGGCGGCTGAAAAAATGGAAAAGGCGGCTGATACTGCAAGCGGGAACATTTCCGTTATTTCACAAAAGCTTTGTGAAATAAATCCCGATGCAAGACTCGTTTTTCAGACGGTCTATATCCCCTTTGAAACAGATGACCCCGAATATCAGGGGCTGATATCAATGCTGTCGGTTTTCTCGGGGATTTATCTTGCGCCGATAAATGCGGCTGTGAGGGCGGACGAGAAAATCATGTACGCTGATATTCAGAAAAAGTTTAAGGGAATGTGTCCCGAATTTACCAATATTTCACGCTTTGACATTCACCCGAACAGGCTCGGGCATCTTGTGATTGCCGAGGAAATCGTTCAGCAGGTGGGGCTCGACGGAGAATTTTCTGTTATAAAGGAAGGCTTTGAACAGCTTGCGGAGGATGTTTCCGCAATTGACGCGGCTGTCGTTTCCGAAATCAGGAGTCTTGGTGAAGGACAGTTTCGTCCTGAGCCGACTGAAGCTCCCACAGAGTCTGTTACACAGGCGGAGACAAAGATGCGTGAGGCGGAAATTGTAGAAAAAGAAAATTATACAGTCTGGCTTATAGCAGGCGGCGGAGTACTGCTTGCGGCAGCAGCTGTAGTCATGATAAAGAAAAAGGGTAGGAAAAAATAAATGAAATTATATCTTGTGATACCCTGCTATAACGAGCAGGAGGTTTTGCACGAAACCGCAAGACAGCTTAAAATTAAAATGGAATCACTTATGCAGTCGGGGAAAATAAGCCGTGACAGCAAGGTTGTATTTGTAAATGACGGTTCAAAGGACAGAACATGGGAGCTTATTTCTGAGCTTCACGAGAGTGACAAGCTTTTCAGAGGAATCAAGCTTTCGAGAAACAAGGGGCATCAGAACGCACTTTTAGCGGGACTTATGACAGTCAAGGACGAGTGCGATGCGGCAATTTCCCTTGACGCTGACCTGCAGGATGATATAAACGCCATTGACGGCATGGTGGATAAATATCTGAATGAGGAATGTGATATTGTATATGGCGTGAGAAGTGCGAGAAAGACAGATACATTTTTCAAGAAGTTTACTGCGGAATCGTTTTACAAGCTTATGTCGAAAATGGGCGTTGAGGTGACATACAACCATGCCGACTACCGTCTTATGAGCAGACGTGCGCTTGACGGACTTGAAAGCTTTAAGGAAGTAAACCTTTTCCTTCGTGGAATAGTGCCGATGATTGGCTATAAGTCGGACGTTGTTTACTATGAGCGCAATGAGCGTTTTGCGGGAGAATCAAAATATCCTCTCAAAAAGATGATAGCCTTTGCTATGGAGGGAATCACATCTCTTTCCATAAAACCTATCAGAATGATTACTTTCCTTGGAATTTCAATTTTCACAGTCAGCATTATCATGCTGATATACTTCCTTATCCGCCACTTTATCGGAGGTACTGTTGCGGGCTGGACAACTATTGTTGTTTCTGTCTGGGCAATCGGCGGACTTCAGCTTCTGGCGATTGGCGTTATCGGTGAGTATATCGGAAAAATATATCTTGAAACGAAGTCAAGGCCTAAATTTATTGTAGAAAAATACCTTGATGACTGATATTGACGAAAACAGCTTAATGTGTTAAAATAAGTGACACGGGCATATGTTTTATATCTGAAAAGGAGATTGCTTTATATGAAGTTTAAAAAAGTTATTTCAGCTTTACTTTGCGGTGCTTTTGCAATGGGTATGCTTTCTGCATGCGGAGAAGAAGTTGACAGAGATAAGTACATCGCAAGAACAAGGGAAGAGGCAACTGCTGAGTCTGACGCTGAGGCTGCAAAGCGCAACAGTCAGGCGGCAGAGGAAAGAAATCTCACTCCTGCAAACTGGGCTGATATGAAATTTAATATTGACGGTACAGAGATTGTTCTTGACCAGCTTCCTTATGCAACGCTTGTGTCTATGGGCTGGAGCTATGAACCTTATATTTACGGGCTTGATGCAGTGCAGTTTGAAAAGGGCGTAAATTATGACATGAGTATTAATCTTATGCATGAGGGCTATGATGAGGGTGTAATGAAAGTTGGCTTTACAAATTTCAGCGATACACCATGCAGCTATGACAAAAATCATGTATGGGGAATTGAATTTACATCATATGGCAAGAACGCTTATCCTGATGTAAAGGTTGGCGATATTACATGGGGCAGTGATGAAACTGATATCAAGGCTGTTTTTGGTGAGCCTGTTTCAACTGCAACTGCTGAGGACGGAAGTACAGAGCTTGTTTATGGTGACGGTGTGTACGATGCTGTTAAGTTTTATCTTTACGACGGAAAAGTCGGAAGAATTGCTATGGTGTCATTTGACTAAAGTATAAAATCTGATTTCAGGTTTTCGTGCCGATTGAATCGGCAGACAAATCTGAGTATAATGAAAGTAAGGGGACGCTTTTTCTTGCAAAGCGTCCCCTCTTGCAAAACAGCCCACTGGGCTGTTTTGTCAATTCACCCCTCGTAAATGCGCAGACGAGGCAAGGTGTTTCGCTCACTGCGGTGAGCGACCAAAGGCTTTGCCTTTGGAAACCACCGGCATTTTTGAAAAATTGCCGGCTCAAAAAACTTTTAGATTGAAAATACTTTTTCGACAAACAAAAAGAGACCTTTTAAGGTCTCCTTTTTTCTGTTTGATATTAAACTTCGTCTGATTCAACAGGTTCGCTGATTTTGTCGAGAACCTCTTCTTCACAGCATCCGCATGCACATGCATCAATAACGCCGGCATCTTCAGCCTTGTCTGCAGGAATTTCGCCTTCACAGCAGTCATCACAGCAGCATCCGCAGTCGATGTCATCGAAATCATCGTCGAACTCCTCACAGTAGCAACGCTTGTTCTTGGCGTTTTTATAAATAACTGCAGCGGCAGCTGCAACACCTGCAATTGCAAGACCAAATAATAAACCTTTTTTCATTTTTTACCTCTTTCTCCGCAGTTTGTATTTTATCAGACGGTCTGCGGCCCATCATAAGTGCGCCGATAATGAGATTTTTACTGAAAATTAAGCGCACCTGAAATTCAGTTCTCTATTATTATACCACAAACAAAAATAAATTTCAACATTTTTAAAGATTTTTTGTGATATACATCAAAATTGATATGGCGGTTAATGGTGCAGTTTCACATCTGAGGATTCTGTCGCCCAGCCAGATTGGCGTGATTCCCGCATTTTTTGCTGCCTCCGCCTCTTCGGGGTCGAAACCGCCCTCGCTTCCTATCAGCATTGAAAAGCTTTTTTTATTTTCTGTTTCAAGCTCTGAAAATCTGATTCCGCCTTCTTCGTAAAGCATGACAGCGCAGTCGTCCTTTGTCATTTCGGAAAGTGCGTTTTTAAAGCTCATAATCGGTGCAACCTCGGGGATAATTCCCCTGCCAGACTGCTTTGCCGCTTCAAGTGCGATTTTATTGAGGCGTTCAAGCTTTTTTTTGAAATCCTTTTCCGTCGGACGTGAAATACATCTTCTTGTCAGTACGGGGACGATTTTTGATGCGCCCAGTTCAACGGATTTCTGTATAATCATTTCAAGCTTGTCAAGCTTTGGCACTGCCTGGTAAAGTGTGACATGAACCGTCGGTTCTGCGGCGCAAAGTCCGCTCTTTATTATATCAAGATAAACGCTGTCCTCTGTGATTTTTGTGATTTCGCAGTCGTAGTCAACGCCCTGTGCGCAGACCGTCAGCTTTTCGCCCAGCTTCATTCTGAGGGAGTATCCGATATGTCTTGCGTCGGGACCTGTGATGACAGGCATCTGAGTATTCATTGTTTCAAGAAAAAATCTTGGCATATTTCCTCCGTTTTAAGTATCTGTTTAAAATCTGAAATAATTCTAAGTCAATTATACTATATATAAGGTTATTTTTCAATATATTTTTTACAAATTTTTGATATCTGATTGACACGGGCATGTATATGCTGTAAAATTATTATAGGGAAACAAACAAGAAAGGATATATAATCTGATGTTTAAGAAAATTTTATCTGTGGCGGCTGCCGCGCTGATTTCACTTACTGCTTTCTGTGGCTGCGGCGAGGAGGAAACCTTGAAAATTGAACAGGTTTACGGACTTGCGCTTAAGCACGTTGATAAAAAGGACCTTTATCTTATATATGACGGAAATTATGTTTCAGATGAGGAAATGGACGTTGTGTACAACTATTTCACATCATTCCAGAACTGCGATACCGAGCTTTTCCGTTCAACACAGCTTGACATGTATCTTGAATATCTCGAAGAAAGCCAGAGCACAGATATTGACGCTTATCTTGAAGGACAGAACAAGTCGGTTTCATCAGCGCTCGGCGAAGGCTTTGACTACGTTGAAATCGAAGTTACTGAGTGCGGTGACAGGACAGGCGACAACGGTATCAACGATATCGAAGAGCTTCTTGACGGAATTTACGAGAGCAGCGGAAAGGAAACAAGCTTTACAAAATCAGTAAACGAGGCAAAATATATCTACTGCGATATTACTGCGACAGGCGCAGACGGAGGTACCTATAACCTCACAGACCAGCTTCTTTATATTTTCAACTGTGAGGACGGAATATATATTTTCTGATAAAGGAGGTAATACGCTTGACAAACAATCCGACTATCAAAACTACTGCGGAGCTTCTGAAGAAAAACTGTGAATTTATCAACGAAATCCACCTCATAAGCTTTAAGGTTGACAACGACTCAAACCTTACAAGCTTCAAGCTTGCAATTATTCTTGATGACAATGCAGACGACCTGCCTGAGCTTGAATGTCGTCTTTATCTTGAAGTGGACTGCGAGGTTCCGTTTGACCTTGTAATCTACCGTCAGGGAGAATTCAATAAGCTTAAAGGGGAAATCGGCACATTTGCATGGAAGATTTCCAATGCAGGAGCGAAGCTCTATGGGTAGGGGCTATCGTGAAAGCGACAGCAGGAGATATTTCGACTGGCTTTATTACGCCAATCTTGACCTGCTTGCCGCAAAAAATCTTCTTGGTGACGAAAGGTGCTATAACAGCGCAGCGTTTCACTGCCAGCAGTGCATTGAAAAAGCGCTAAAGGGCTATCTTCTTTTTAAAAAGCATCGTCTTTATGACGGGCACAACCTGACGTGGCTTTGCAAACAGGCTTCGCAGATTGACTATCACTTTCAGAAGTGGCTCGAAAAAAGTACTCTTCTGAACCATTACTACATTGAAACAAGATACCCTGCCGATATCCCGTTTGATATTGACACAGATACAATTATGGAGCTTATTCACTCCTCCTCGGAGATGCTGAGCTTTATTACGGAAATTATCCATTTTGATTTCAGAAGCTATCACAAAAGAAATCCATGAATCTCAGAAGGCGGCCCTGCGGTCGCCTTTTTTATGAGTACGTATTGACAAATTTCAGACAATACTATATAATAAATAGCAAATACGGCGTGCTGCTTTGCCGTGAAAAAGCAGACTGCGTGTGTGTAAACGCGGAATGGAGATTTAAAATGGATTCTGACGGGAGCCAATATATTTATTATCTGATACCACTTGTGGTACTTGTTATCTTTAAGTGCTTCTATGCGGCTTGTGAATATGCCGTTATTGAAGTGAACGACGCAAAAATCAAGTCGGCGGCAGAAAAGGATAAAAAATACAGAAAGCTTGCAAGGCTTATAGAAAATCCGAGCCGACTTATTGTTACTTTCTCGACTGCGAGCACGGTGTTCGGAATTGCTATCACAGTTCTGTCGGTTCTTCTGGGGCTGACGCTTGACATCAATCAGGCACTTGCTGTTGTGATTTCGGCTGTTATAGCCGTTGTTGTCATTACTGCTGTGACGGAAATTCTGCCGAAAAAGCTTGTCGGACAAAAAAGCGAGGGGCTTGCTCTTGCGGCAGTACTGCCTGTGAAAATACTTATGGTTATAATGTCGCCTTTCAGCGCGCTGAGCTATGCTGTTTCGGCAGTGCTGTGCTTTATTTTCAGAGTGCCGGTAAGTACACGAAGGGACGTTGTCACCGAAGAAGAAATACTTATGATGGTTGACGCGGGCAACGAAACGGGTGTTATCGAGGAAAGCCAGAGAGAGATGATAAACAACATCTTTGAGTTCGGCGACTCGGTTGTGTCAGATGTTATGACGCACAGAAAAGACCTTGTTGCAATTGAGGTCGGTGAGAAAATCGGAGATATTGTGTACCTCGCTATTAATGAGGGGTATTCGAGAATACCTGTTTACGAAGAAACCGTTGACAATATAATAGGTATTATTCATGTAAAGGATTTGCTTTGTCTTGTGGGATGCGAGCATTCCGAGGACTTTACAATCAGACAGTTTATGCGCAAGGTTATGTATGTGCCTGAAAGCTGCAAGTGTGACGATGCGTTTGAGAATATGACAAAGACAAAGTCACAGGTTGCAATCGTTGTCGATGAATACGGCGGTACGGCGGGTATGGTTTCTATGGAAGACCTGCTTGAAGAAATTGTCGGAAACATTCAGGACGAGTATGACGACGAAAAGGCAGATGTTGTAAAGCTTGAAGAGGGTGTGTACTCGATTTCGGGCGATGTGAGTCCTGATGATATCTGCGAAACGCTCGGTATGGAGCTTCCTGAAAATCATAACTATGATACAATGAGCGCTATGCTCGTTGACCTTATGGGTCGTATTCCTGATGAGGACGAGACGCCGTCGGTTGTATATGATAATATCGAGTTCAGCGTTCTGCTGACTGAGGATAACTGGATTTCCAAAATCAAGGCAGTCTGTCTGCCGAAAGAGGAAGAAACAGAAGAGGAATAAAGATTAAGACCGCTTTAAGCGGTCTTTTTTATGTGGTGGCAAAACATACAAAAAGATTGTAAAATCTTGTCGAATTTTTGAGTTGACAAAACGCTTGAATGATGATATAATAATAAAGCTGTCAGGGACGGAGAGTGCTGAAGAGGAAAACTCAAAAAGTTTTTTAAAAAAGTACTTGACAAGTTAAAGACAGTATGATATAATATAAAAGTTACTGACTCAAAGGTCAGAAACTGGTTCTCAAAAAAGTTTAAAAAAGTTTTAAAAAGGCTTGACAAACGAAAGAGAATGTGATATAATATCAAAGTTGCACGAAAG
>CAZULQ010000015.1:0-46505 GCA_964621265.1 uncultured Clostridium sp.
ACTTTTTTATGAAAAAATGTGAAAAAGTATTGAAATTTCATATCAAATATTGTATAATGTAATATACATAGTATTATTTGATAATCGGAGAAGTGTATAATGTTATAGTATGACGCTTCTGGATTATTGAATTGATTTATGGAAGTTTTGTTACGCAACAGGTTTATTATAAATATCAATATAAGAAAATACAGGTGTACTTAGTTATGGAAAAGAGAAAACATATAGCTGCAATAGTTCTGGATGTTCATGACCACTATCAGGCTACAATGCTTAAAGGACTTATGGAACAGGCATTCTCAATGAATGTCGATGTTTCTGTGTTCAGCATGTTCCGAAACTATGATGATAAAACTACATATCAGCATGGTGAAGAGAATATTTTCGAGCTTATAAACTATGAATTGTTTGATGGGTTCATATATGCTTCGGGTCTTATTCAGAACGATGATTTAAAGGAAAAACTTGATAAAAAACTTCTTGAATGCGGGAAGCCTGTAGTTTGTATGGATACTGTTGACGACAGATTTACAAGTGTTCTTGCGGACGATGCGCTTGCATTTGAAAATCTCGTTGACCATTTTATAGATGTTCATGGTTTTACAAAGATTTTCTGTCTTACAGGCTTTGAAGGTCTTGTTCAGGCTGAAGAAAGACTCAATGGATATAAAAAATCCCTTGAAAAGCATGGAATTGAAGTAAATCCTGATTATTACAGATACGGTGATTTCTGGGAAGCGGCTGCAAAGCAGCTTGCGCATGAAATTATTGAGGGTAAAATTGAAAAGCCTCATGCAGTAGTCTGTGCTAACGACTGGATGGCTATCAATCTTTGCAATACACTTACTGATAACGGAATACATGTTCCTGATGATATTGCTATTGCAGGATATGACTTTATGGAAGAATCGTTCAATAATGTTCCGTCGATTACAAGCTATTCTTCTCCTAACCATTCACTTGGTGCAAGGTCAATGGCAAAGCTTATGGAGCTCATTACAGGTGAGCACTGCGAATGCGTCAGCAATGATATTGGTTTTGTTATTACTGCCCAGAGCTGTGGCTGTGGCAAGAATGCCAAGGAAGTCATGGAAAAGCGAAAGGAAGAGCTCAAGCAGCAGCTGCAGGTTGTGACACTGTTTGACAACTGTCATATGGCTGAGGCAATGACAGATACGTCCGACCTTGCAAACTGCATAGTACAGCTTGATAATTTTACATATCTTATACCTGAAATGGAAAATTATTATCTTTGTCTTTGCTATAACTGGGACGAAGTGACTGATGAGGGAATGCGCAATAACAGCTATCTGAGGGATGGCTATGCTGATACAATGAACATAGTTCTCTGGAAGGCAGGGGATGTCGGACGTCAGGCAGACATACAGTTTGATAAAACCATAATGCTTCCTGCATTATGGGAAGACAGGGAAGAGCCTGCCGCATTTTTCTTCAATCCGATTCATTTCAATGACAGATGCTTTGGCTATGAAGTCCTTTCATACGGAAATAAGCTTATGACCTATGACAAGGTTTATCGTTCATGGTCTAAAAATATAAATAATGCACTTGAATTTATCCGTGTCCAGAATTATCTGAATACCGTAAATAAACGTCTTTTCATGACATCTGTGCGTGATGCACTTACAGGTATATTCAACCGTAAGGGCTTTGATGAATTTTCGATTGATATTATGAACGATGCAAGAAAGAACAGAAAAAAGATGTTTATTCTTGCGGCTGACCTTGACAGACTTAAAATGATTAATGATACATACGGTCATGCAGAGGGCGACAATGCTATACTTATTACTGCAAGAGCGCTCAACACAAGCTGTATCAACAATGAAATCTGCGCCCGTACAGGCGGTGACGAATTCGTTGTAATCGGTTGCGGCAACTATGACGAGGAAATTATAAAAAGCTATACGGAATCTATAAACAGCTTCCTTGCACGTTATAATGAATCTTCGGATAAGCCTTATAAGGTTGAGGCAAGTCTCGGATTTTACTGTGATTATGTGGATGACGAGACTGACCTTAAGGAAATCTGGGAGGTTGCCGACAAGGAAATGTATGACAATAAGGTCAGACGTAAGGCCAATCGTGTTGACTGAGTATTAAAAAACTGCTTTCAGCATATATTTTAAGTAAAAATGAAATATATGGTGAGGCTTATGAAAAAAAGAATATTTTCGGTTCTGCTTGCTGCTGCGGTGTTTCTGGGGACGGTTATGGCTGTTTCGGCAGATGAAAAGACAGCCGTTTACGAAATGAAAACGCTGCTTATGGAGGAACGCACAGGAACGGTTGTTTCTGAAAGCGGCGGCTATGACAGAGTGCCGCAGGGAACGCTCAATAAGCTTATGACGGTTTTGCTTGTGGCGGAGGAAATCGTGAGTGGCAATATGTCGCCTGATACTGTGCTGACAGCAAGCTCCAATGCAAACGCCCAGAAGGGTGCGGTTGTCTGGCTGATGCCGGGCGAGGAGATATCTGTCGATGAGCTTTTAAAGGCTGTTATCATAGGTAATGCGAATGATGCGGCAATGGTTTTCGCTGAGGAAATCGGCGGGAGCGAGGAAGAGTTTGTCGGCATGATGAATGCAAGAGCGTTTGAGCTTGGCATGAGGGATACTGTTTTTAAAAATGCCGCAGGCTATGACTGCGAAGGGCAGTATTCAACTGCTCACGACATTGCACTTTTATGCCGTGAGCTTTTAAAACATGATTTTCTGCAGAAGTACATGACCACATGGATTGATAATGTCCGTGACGGTCAGACCGAGGTCGTTAACGAAAATAAGCTTGTCCGCACCTATGACGGCATAACAGGGCTTAAGGCTTCACACTCGGAGCAGTCGGGCTGGTGTCTGGCGCTTTCTGCGAAACGTGATGACAAGAGCTATATTGCCGTTGTCATGGGCTGTGATGACGAAAACGAGCGCTTTTCGACGGCAAAATCGCTTATGGCGCAGGGTTTTTCCTACTACAAAATTACAACTCCCGAGTTTTCGGGCGAGTTTATTAAGCCGGTTACTGTAAGAGGCGGTCTCGACAGCGCAGTGTGTATAACGGCGGAAAGCCTTGAGGGACTTGTTGTTCCTGAATCTGACGGCGAGATTTCTACGGTTATTTTTATGCCGCAGTATCTTGAAGCACCCGTTAAAAAGGGGCAGAGAGTCGGGACGGTCGGTTTCTATAACGGTGACACACTTTTGTACGAAACTTCGCTTGTTACTCAGCAGGCAGTTAAAAAAATTGAATATAAAGATGCATTGAACATCGTTTTATGCAATTTGTATAAATAGTAAATATTGTAATTGTTACAAGTAAACAATAATGCCGTTTCTGTCTTGAAAAAAAGACAGAAATATAGTAAAATGGTATATGTAAGAATATAAAATGATAATTATACCCTTATGGTGTTTTTTTCATTATTGTCTGGAGGAAAATTTTAATGTCTTTAAAGTTGAACAGTAAGTATGTTGCAAAATTTATCAACGAAGATGAAATGACAGGTATCAAGCCACAGATTGAGGCTGCTGCAAAAATTCTTCATGATAAAACAGGTCTTGGAAACGACTTCCTCGGATGGCTTGACCTTCCGGTTGACTACGACAAGGAAGAATTTGCAAGAATCAAAGCGGCAGCTGAAAAGATTAAATCAAATTCTGATGTACTGATCGTTATTGGTATCGGCGGTTCATATCTCGGCGCAAGAGCTGCAATTGAACTGCTCAAGTCACCATTCTATAACAATATGAAAAAGGACACACCTGATATTTACTATGTCGGCAACAACATCAATCCGACATATCTTCAGGAAATCCTTACAATCTGCGAAGGCAAGGATATTGCAGTAAACGTAATTTCAAAGTCAGGTACAACAACAGAACCTGCGCTTGCTTTCAGAATTTTCAAGAAGCTTGTTGAAGAAAAGTACGGCAGAGATGGTGCTAAGGACAGAATTTTCTGCACTACTGACAAGGCCAGAGGAACACTCAAGGGTCTTGCTGATACAGAAGGCTATGAAACATTCGTTATTCCTGATGACGTTGGCGGACGTTTCTCAGTTCTCACAGCAGTTGGTCTTCTTCCGATTGCAGTTGCAGGCTGCGATATCGATGCACTCATGAAGGGTGCTGCAAACGCAAGAGAAGCTTTCAAGGCTGATTTTGACAACAACGACTGCTATAAATATGCAGCGCTCAGAAATATCCTTTACCGCAAGGGCAAGTCAGTTGAACTTATGGTTTCATATGACCCTGCATTCTGCATGATGTCAGAATGGTACAAGCAGCTCTTCGGTGAGAGCGAAGGTAAGGACAACAAGGGTATTTTCCCTGCATCTGTTGTATTCTCAACAGACCTTCACTCAATGGGTCAGTATATCCAGGACGGCGCAAGAATTATGTTTGAAACAGTTGTTGGCATAAAGAAGCCAAAGCAGGATATCTTCCTTGAAGATGACGCAGAAAACCTCGATGGTCTCAACTTCCTTACAAACCAGAACATGTCTGTTGTAAACAGAAAGGCTTTTGAAGGAACAGTTTTAGCGCACACAGAGGGCGGCGTTCCTAACATTATTCTTGAACTTGACGAAATCAACGAAGAAAACTTAGGCTATATGATTTACTTCTTTGAAAAGGCTTGCGCAGTTTCAGGTTATGTTCTCGGTGTAAATCCATTTGACCAGCCTGGCGTTGAAAGCTATAAGTCAAACATGTTTGCACTTCTCGGCAAGCCTGGTTATGAAGCACGCAAGGAAGAGCTTGAAGCAAAATTAGGTTAAGGCGATAATGACTCAATAACAGACGTTATTGAAAATGCATTATAATACACAGCAAATATTTTAGTCATATCTATGACGGAAGGAGTTTATAAATGATTAAGTTAATTACCGGTAAAAAAGGCACAGGCAAAACTAAGATTCTTATCGACATGATCAACGATGCAGTAAAGAACACAAACGGAGACCTTATCTGTATTGAAAAGGGCGCAAAGCTCACATATGATATCAGCTATAAGGTAAGACTTGTTGACGTTGAAAGATTCAATGTTACAGGCTATGATGCATTCTATGGCTTTGTTGCAGGT
This sequence comes from uncultured Clostridium sp., assembly GCA_964621265.1. Lineage (GTDB taxonomy): Bacteria > Bacillota > Clostridia > Oscillospirales > Ruminococcaceae > Porcipelethomonas. Next base: position 5,101 of record CAZULQ010000015.1, read on the forward strand.
ATGCTCGCCGGCAACTATGACATCAAGGAAATCTTTGTTGATTCAATTCTCAAGATCGGCGGCGCTGAACTTGACGAACTCGGAATCATGCTTGAAAAGCTGGACAAGCTTACAGGTGATGATGTTCAGGTTGTATTTACTGTTTCTGCTGATAGCGCAGATCTCCCTGCAAGTGTTACAAAATTTGCTTAATAATAAAAAAACTATTGACAATTTCCAAAGTTTTGTTTATAATATAATTTGTGATGCTTAAAGGGGTATAATTTATGGTAGCAGATTTAAGGCAGATTTTTAATACGACCGGAGCAAAAAAGGAATTTGACTACTTTCTTTCCGGCGCGGAGTTCCCGAAAAACGACAGCTACACCTTTGATGGTGATGTAAAGGTTTGCGGAAGCTTCTATAATCGTGCTGATGTTGTCCATTTAGATTATTCCGTAAAGTTTACATTAAATATCGTCTGCGACAGATGTCTTATTGAAATGAAAAGGGATTATGACTTTGATTTCAAGCGTATTGTCGTAAAGAATGTCAATAAGGAAAACGATGAATATATTGTTTCTGAGAATGACAAAGTCGATTTAAATGAGATTGCTCTTTCAGATTTGTTGCTTTCACTTCCTACAAAAATGCTTTGTAGTGAGGACTGCGCAGGGCTTTGTCCTGTGTGCGGTTGCGACTGGAATGAATCTGAGTGTAATTGCCAATTAAACTGAGCTGAAAAGCTTTAAGGAGGTGCCGGAATGGCTGTACCAAAGAGAAAAACTTCCAAGGCGAGACGTGATAAGAGACGTTCAGCAGTTTGGAAGCTGGATGCTCCTGCATTCAGCAGATGCGATAATTGTGGTGAATTAAAGGCTCCACATAAGGTTTGCAAGAATTGTGGATTCTACAAGGGCGTTGAAGTTATCAAGATGGATGCTGAATAATGTCCTGCGAGGAGGAGAGGAGGAGCAAATCCTTCTCTCTCTTTTTTTAGTCTGAAAAAGGAAAGTGTAAAATATGGTTGAGATAAAAAGTATTGCAAAAAATTCTCCTGCGGGACAGTTTGATATCAAAAGCGGCGATATGCTTGTTTCCATTAACGGCAACGATATCGACGATGTTCTTGACTATATGTTTTACGCTGCCGAAACAACGCTTACGCTCACTTTAAAGCGTGATGACTCTATCTTTGAAGTGAACATAAAAAAAGACGAGTATGACGACCTCGGGCTTGAATTTTCAAGCTTTCTTATGGACGATAAGCGAAGCTGTCAGAATAAATGCGTTTTCTGCTTTATCGACCAGATGCCGAAGGGCATGAGGGAGACTCTTTATTTCAAGGATGACGATGCACGTCTTTCCTTTTTACAGGGAAACTATGTTACCCTTACAAACTTAAAACAACATGATATTGACCGAATCATTAAAATGAAGCTCAATATCAATGTTTCTGTACACACAACAAACCCTGAGCTTCGCTGCAGAATGATGAACAACCGCTTTGCGGGCGAGAAGCTCGGCTTTTTAAAACAGATGACGGATGCGGGAATAAAGCTTAACTGCCAGATTGTTCTGTGTCCAAACTTAAATGACGGTGCTGAACTCAGACGCACACTTTCTGACCTTACATCAATGATGCCTAATATTCAGAGTGTTGCTGTTGTGCCTGTGGGACTTTCAAAATTCCGTGAGGGGCTCTATCCGCTTACGCTTTTTGACAAACAGTCTGCGGCAGAGACCATTGACCTTATTGCTGAGTTTCAGCAGAAAATGCTTGATGAATATGGTACAAGGCTGATTTTTCCGTCTGACGAATTTTTCCTTATTGCTCAGAGAGAACTGCCTGATGCAGATTACTATGAGGATTATGCGCAGTACGAAAACGGTGTTGGAATGTTAAGGTCGCTTGATGATGAGTTTGAAACGGCTTTGAGCGACTGTGATGAAGAAATCAACGAAAGAAATGTGTCGATAGCAACAGGTTATTCGGCATTTGATAATATAAATATGCTTGCGGATAGGGTGCAAAAGAAATATCCGAAGGTGAAATGCAGTGTTTATAAAATAAGAAATGACTTTTTTGGAGAAACTATTACTGTTACAGGGCTGATTACTGCATCAGACCTTATTGCCCAGCTTAAGGGCAGGGAGCTTGGAGATGTGCTTCTTATCTCATCTTCCATGCTAAGACGTGACAGCGATGTTTTTCTTGATGATTTGACAGTACAGGATGTGGAAAACGCTCTTGGCGTTAAGGTTCAGGCGGTTGATAACGACGGCTATGAGCTGTTTGACGCTATTGCAGGCGTTACGTATTAGGAAGGAGATGTATTTAAGATGGCATTACCGGTTGTTGCTGTTGTAGGACGTCCTAACGTTGGTAAATCAACTCTTTTTAATAAATTAATTGGTCAGAGACTTTCTATTGTAGAAGACACTCCGGGTGTTACCCGTGACAGAATCTATTCCAAGTGTGAATGGCGTTCAAGAGAATTTATGGTGGTTGACACGGGCGGTATCGAGCCTGATTCTGACGATATCATTCTCTCACAGATGAGACGTCAGGCAGAGCTTGCTATTGAGCGTGCTGATGTTATCGTTCTTGTAACGGATATCAGATGCGGCGTTACAGCAAGTGACCAGGACGTTGCGGCTATGCTTTTAAAGAGCGGAAAGCCTGTTGTACTCGGCGTTAATAAGTGTGATACGCTTGGTGAACCGCCTGTTGAACTGTATGAGTTCTATAATCTCGGACTTGGTGAGCCGTTCCCGATTTCTTCTCAGCACGGTCACGGAACAGGAGACCTTCTTGATGAAATATTCAAGTATTTTCCTGATGACAAGACTGAGGACTATGATGATGAATATATCAAGGTAGCCGTAATCGGTAAGCCTAACGTTGGTAAGTCATCGCTTGTAAATAAAATTGCGGGTGAGGAAAGAGCGATTGTTTCAAATATTGCAGGTACTACCCGTGACGCAACAGACAGCGTAGTAGAAAATGAATATGGCAAGTTCGTGTTCATTGACACAGCAGGTATCAGAAAAAAATCTAAGGTTAATGAAAAAATTGAGCATTACAGCGTTCTGCGTGCTTACATGGCAGTTGACAGGGCAGATGTGTGCGTAATCGTAATTGACGCTGAGGTTGGATTCACAGAACAGGACTCAAAAATTGCAGGTTATGCCCATGAACAGGGCAAGGCTTCGATTGTTGCCGTGAATAAATGGGACGCAATTGAGAAAGATAACCATACAATGAAGGACTATGAAACCAAGCTTCAGAATGACTTCAGCTTTATGTCATATGTTCCGTTCCTGTTTATTTCAGCCAAGACAGGACAGCGTATAAACAAGCTGTTCGAGACAATCAAGTATGTAAACGAACAGAACGCAATCAGAATTTCAACAGGTATGCTCAACGACGTTCTGGCATATGCTACTACAAGAGTACAGCCACCGTCAGACAAGGGCAGAAGACTGAAAATCTACTACATGACTCAGGCTTCAACAAAGCCGCCGACATTCGTTACATTCGTAAACAGAGCGGATTTGTTCCACTTCTCATATCAGAGATATCTTGAAAACCAGATAAGGTCAACCTTTGGTCTTTCGGGTACTCCTGTGAGATTTGTAATCAGAGAAAGAAACGATAAGGATAAATAAAATATGATAAATTATGTTTTTGCGATTTTGATAGCCGCAGTTATTTCATACCTTCTCGGTAGCTGTAACAGCGCTATTATAACGGTAAGAATTATGAAGGGTGAGGACGTAAGAAAGTTCGGAAGCGGCAATGCGGGACTTACAAATACTCTCAGATGCTTTGGCAAGCTCCCTGCGCTTATAACGCTTATAGGCGACCTTTCAAAGGGTGTTGTAGCCGTGCTCCTCAGCCGTCTTATGTGCCATCTGCTTGACGCAGGCATAGGAGGCGGAGATGTAAGATACATCGGCTATATAGCAGGCTTTTTTGCGGTAATCGGACACATTTTCCCGATTTACTATGGCTTTAAGGGCGGCAAGGGCGTGCTTGTGGGAGTTTCACTTTTCATAGTTATCGACCCTGTCGCATTCGGTATACTGATACTGATTTTTGCGCTTATTCTGACTATTTCAAAGTACGTTTCACTTTCCTCGATAATAGCGGCGGCATCAGCACCGATTGTAACGTTCCTGCTTCACTATTTCATTGAGGATACGTCACTTAACCTTTCGCTTGTCCACACTGTTTTAACAGTGCCGATTGCACTTACAATCATCTACATGCACAAGTCGAACATTGAGAGACTCAGAAACGGCAACGAAAACAAATTTTCATTCAAAAAGAAAGAAGGCTGAGAAAATGGCGAAGATTACAATTTTAGGCTCGGGCGGCTTTGGAATAAGTCTTGCTGTAATGCTTGACAGACTTGGTCACGATGTAACAGTATGGTCTGCATTTGAAAAAGAAATTGAAGATATAAGAAAAGACGGCGAACATAAGGCAAAGCTTCCTGGCGTAAAAATCCAGGAAAGCGTTAAGTTCACAGCTGATATTTCAAAGGCAGAGGGAAGCGATATCGTACTGCTTGGTATTCCTTCACCTTTTGTAAGGGACGTAATCAAAAAGGTTGCGCCTTACATTACAGAAAAAACTGTTATAGTAAATACAAGCAAGGGGCTTGAAAACGGAAGTCTGAAGCTTATAAGCGATGTAATCGGTGAGGAAGTGCCGAATTCTCCGCTTGTTATTCTTTCAGGTCCGTCACACGCTGAAGAGGTTGCAAGAGGAGTACCTACAACTATTGTAGCGGCTTCAGATAATCTTGAAGCTGCTGAATATGTTCAGGAGATTATGAGCAGTAACGTGTTCAGAATTTACATTAATGATGATGTTATCGGATGTGAAATTGGCGGAGCGCTCAAAAATATCATTGCTGTATGTGCAGGTATCTGCGATGGTCTTAACTATGGCGATAACACCAAGGCAGCACTTATGACAAGAGGTATTACTGAAATCGGAAGACTTGGCGTTGCAATGGGTGCAAAAGCGTCTACATTCAATGGACTTACAGGTATAGGTGACCTTATCGTAACATGTACAAGTATGCACAGTCGTAACAGACGTGCAGGTATTCTCATCGGTCAGGGCGTTAGCCCGCAGGAAGCTGTAAAGCTTGTCGGTACGGTTGAAGGCTATAACTGCTGCCGTGTGGCGCTGGAGCTTGCAAGAAAAGTCGGCGTTTCAATGCCGATTACAGAACAGCTTGATGAAGTACTTTTCAATAACGGCAACGTTAAGGATTCACTCAGTAAGCTTATGTCAAGACCTAAAAAATCAGAAACAGAACAGTTTATATAAAAGAAAACAGAGGCTTTTAAGGCCTCTGTTTTTTATCTTATAAAATAATAATACTCTCAGGCTCAGCACGACAGTACTCCGCAAAAGGATATCTCTCCTTAAGTCTCTGAGCACAGCTTAAAGCTGAATCCTTATCCGGGAAAATCCCGAAAACCGATGAACCGCTTCCGCTCATGATTGCATTAATTGCACCCATATCAGTCATTTCCGCCTTGATATTTGTAACATCATCAGTTTCAGTTACAGCTTCAAAGAGATTTTCGCAAAGCTCACATTTTTCAATGAACTTTCCGTCATCAATTGCTTTAAGCAGCTTTCTGGTATCAGGGTGATGCGGTTTGGCAAGCATGTCGATTTTCTTGTAGGCTTCAGGAGTCGATATTCCCGATGCACCCTTTGCAATAACAAGATTTACTTTCGGAATATATCTCACAGACTGAATTTTTTCACCGATACCGCTTACATATGCTGTGCCGCCCACTGTAAAAAACGCAGTATCAGCACTGACTTTTCCGCCAAGCTCTGTGAGTTTTCTGCCGTTTAAGCGAGTGTTGTAAAGCCTGTTCATGGCATATAGCACGCCAGCACCGTCTGAGCTTCCGCCGCCAAGTCCAGCCTGTGACGGAATCTTCTTTTCGATGTGGATTGCAACACCGCCCTGAATGCCTGTTTCACTATAGAAAAGCTCTGCCGCTTTATAGGCGATGTTTCGCTGGTCGCACGGCATATCAGGGTCATCGCCCGTAATGATTATTTCAGCGGTATCAAGCTTTTTTACAGTTATAGTATCGTATATACCAACGCTCTGAAAAATACTTTCAATATTATGGTATCCGTCCTCACGCTTTCCTGTTACATCAAGTGTGAGATTGATTTTTGCCGATACCTTTAATTTTACTGTATCCATATTATACCTCTCAGAGCGTTTTGAGGAACGCTTCAATGCGGCTGAGTGCTTCTCTGAGGTGCTTTAAGGAGTAAGCATAGGAAACTCTTATAAAGCCCTCTCCGCTTTCGCCGAAGGCATTTCCCGGAACGACAGCAACCTTCTGTGATTCAAGGAGCTTTTCACAGAATTCTTCGCTTGTCATACCTGTGCTCTTGATGCACGGGAATACATAGAAAGCGCCCTCAGGGTTAAAGCAGGTAAGGCCCATTCTGTTGAAGCTTTCAACGAGAAGTCTGCGTCTTATGTTGTATTCATTCACCATATCCTGAACCTCACGGTCGCAGTTTCTGAGCGCTTCAATAGCCGCATACTGGCTGATTGTAGGTGAGCACATGATTGCATACTGGTGAATTTTATAGATTTGTTCAACAATTGGCTCGGGAGCCGCAAGATAGCCAAGTCTCCAGCCTGTCATGGCAAACGCCTTTGAAAAGCCGTTAATGTGGATTGTGCGCTCTCTCATACCGTCAAGCTCTGCAATTGAGCAGTGCTTTCTGCCGTAGGTAAGTTCAGCGTAGATTTCATCTGAAAGCACCATGATATTTGTGCCACGCAATACTTCAGCGATTTTTTCAAGGTCTTCTCTTGTCATAATTCCACCTGTCGGATTGTTCGGGAAAGGCAGAATTAGAAGCTTTGTTTTGTCTGTTATCTTTTCTTTGAGAATCTCAGGTGTAAGCTTGAAGTTGTCTTCAATGCGTGTGTTAAGCGGTACAGCAACACCGCCTGTAAGCTCAACCATAGGTGCATAGCAGACAAATGACGGCTCAACGATAAGCACTTCATCGCCTGGGTTTACAAGTGCTCTGATTGAAATATCAATTGCTTCTGAGCCGCCGACTGTTACCAGTACTTCATGCTCATAGTTATAGGAAACACCGATTTTTCTCTTGATATATTTTGCAATTTCTTCACGAAGCTCAGCCAGACCTGAGTTTGCGGAATAGATAATACGCTTTTTCTCAAGCGTGTCAATAGCTGTTTTTCTGATTGCCCACGGAGTCTGGAAGTCAGGCTCGCCGACGCCGAGGCTGATAACGTTATCCATTGAAGCCGCAAGGTCGAAAAACTTTCTGATACCCGATGGCTTAATGTTTTTTATCTTGTCTGAAAGTACTTCATCATAATTAATCACGGAGCAAAGAAACCCCTTTCATCTTTATCTTCTGTCTCAATAAAAATACCCTTTTCCTTGTATGTTTTAAGAAGGAAGTGAGTAGCAGTTGAGAGAACGCCTTCAATTGTAGAAAGACGCTGTGCTACGAAAAGTGCAATCTCCTGGAGATTTCTGCCCTTTACAGTAACAGAAAGGTCGTATGAACCTGAAAGGAGCGAAATGCTGTCAACCTCGTCATACATCATGATAGTCTTTGCAATCTTGTCAAAGCCGCTGTCACGCTGAGGAGTAACCTTAAGTTCAATGATAGCAGTAACCATATCCTTGTCTATAACGCTGTCGTCGAGAATAAGGCTGTAGCCCTTAATAATACCGTCCTTTTCGAGCTTATCAATCTGTGCGGCAACGTCATCGGCAGTTGTGCCGAGCATTGTCGCAAGCTCTTCATTTGAAAATCTTGCGTTCTGATTAAGAAGCTTTATTAATTCGTTCATGTTTTATACCTCCGTTAAATACTGAGAAAATAAGGCTTTCTGCCTTTAAAATAAGCAATTTTGTCAAAGCCTGCCTGCTTTGCAATTTCAATTCCCTGCGAAACGCCCTTTGCAAGGTCGGCGGTTGAATGTGCGTCCGAGCCGATTGTGATAATCTCTCCGCCAAGCTGACGGTAAAGCTTCACATACTGAAGCGTCGGGAAAGTATCGCCGTATTTCTGGCGCAGACCCGATGTATTGATTTCAATGCCCTTTCCGTTTTCGATTACAGCCCTGAATATTGCCTCAATAGCGTCAGTATATGGGTTCATGTCAACCTCTATGCCGTATTCGCCCTGAATGTATCTGAGTGCATAGGTAATGTGACCCAATACGTCATATTTTCCCCACTTTGCAATTTTCAGAATTTCCCCGAAATCCTTTTCAAGCAGTCCCGGAACGTTTTCCTTTGTGTATTCAAGAAAAGCAAAGTCGTCATGCTTTGGCATTTCGTGCATTGATGCTATCACGAAGTCAAGACGGCTGTCAGAGAGAATTTTCTCTGTAACGTCCATGTCGGAAAGCGGCTGACCGAGTTCAATTCCGCAGATGAGATTTAATTTGTCCTTGTAGATTTCTTTGGCGGAAGTTATTTCCGCCATTGAGCTTTCATAAGCCTTGCCGAAGCAGTAGTCATCATATTTCTGCTCAAAGTCGATTATGTAGTGTTCCTTTTCATAGAATCTGTTGACTTCACAATGGTCGGTAATCGCCATTGCATCAAGTCCGAGCTGCATGGCTCGTTCACAGCGTTCGATAACTGTGTCGTTATCTGCGTCAAAGGAATTGCGTGAATGCGTATGACAATCAATAAGCATTAAGACCTCCGTAAAGTCCGCCGTAAAAACGGCTGAATTTCATGATTTATAAAAAATCATACTATCATTATAGCATAAAACGTATAAAAAAACTATAATTTTTGTAAAAAAAATCTGAATAAAAAAATACAGCAGTATTGACGGTGCGAATCTGGCATGATATAATAAGCCTGAAAGGGGTGTCTGTATGAAATACAAAATCGTTGAAAACAGCCTTAAAACTGAGGATTTTCTTAATCTTTTTGAAAGTGCTGGCTGGGGCAGACCGCTTTATGACATTGCCGAAACATCTATAAAAAACAGCTACGCTACATTCTGCGTCATGGATGGGGATAAGGTTATCGCAATGTCAAGACTTCTCGGTGACGGCGGTATGGCGTTTTTCCTCAAAGACCTTGTAGTACTGCCTGAATACCAGGGGCAGGGGATAGGGAAAATGCTGCTTACCTACATGGAGGAATTTATAAAAACACAGATAAAGCCTGGCTGGGAGGCACGCTTTCAGCTTATGAGCGCAAAGGGAAAGGAGCCGTTTTACAATAAAATCGGCTATACTCAGCACCCTCATGAGCATAGCGGAGCAGGCTTTACGAAAATGATTGTAAAATAAAAAATGGCGGTTTATTACCGCCATTGATTTTTACCAGAGCTTATATACTGCAAATGCAATTGCCGCAATATGCAGTATCAGCATAATCGGAACAGTTATGTAAAACTTAGCATGCTGTGTCTTGTGGCGAAACGCCTTCATAGCCGCAAATGCACCAAAGCTTCCGCCTAAGAATGAAACAGTCAGAAGGGTTGCTTCGGGAATACGCCATTTTTTCTTTATCGCCTTTCTCTTGTCAATAAAATACATAATAAATGCGACAAGGCTCATGATAACAAAAAAGAGTATGATAAATTTTAATTCAAATTTCATGTCAGCACCTCGTTTATTTTTGTTTATTATAGCATTTTAAAAGAAAAGTGTCAATTTTTTTGAAAAAGTACTTGACAAACTTAAAAAAATATTGTAATATATAAAGGCAATAAAGGGGAGTAGCCGGCGGTTAAAACCCGTTTATGTTACGTCAGTACACGACTGGACTTATTCAGTCCGTAGCATATCTAAACGGCAAGACTTTTGTTGAAATCAATTGGCACGATTTTTTACAGTTGGTTTCAGCAAGGGTCTTTTTTATTGCCCTGATGAAAAAAGGAGAGTTGTTTATGAACGAGTATTTAAAAAGCAAGGAAGAGGTCTTTTCCGACCTTGGAACCTCAGAAAACGGTCTGAGTACAGCTCAGGCTGAGACAAATGCCGAAAAGTACGGCAAGAACGAGCTTGCAGGCGAAAAGAAAAAGAGTGTATTCATGATTTTTCTTGAACAGTTCAAGGATTTTCTTGTAATTATTCTTATTATTGCCGCGCTTGTTTCAGCAGTGCTCGGCGACGTTGAAAGTACAGTTGTTATTTTAGCTGTTATCACTCTTAACGCAATTTTAGGTACAGTACAGACTGTCAATGCATCAAAGTCGCTCGACAGCTTAAAGAAGCTTTCAGCACCTAATGCTAAGGTTATAAGAGACGGACAGGCTGTTGTTATTCCATCAGCTGACGTTACAATCGGTGACGTTGTAATGCTTGAAGCGGGTGACTATATCTGTGCTGACGGACGTATCATCGAAAACGCAAGCCTTAAGGTAAATGAAAGTGCGCTCACAGGTGAAAGTCTTAGCGTTGAAAAGGAAGAAACAGTATTCGATAAGGAAGTTTCACTCGGTGACAGACTCAACATGGTTTACTCAGGAAGCTTTGTAACATACGGCCGTGCAAAATTTGTTGTAACTGATATCGGTATGAATACTGAGGTTGGTAAAATCGCAACACTTATCAAGACAGCCAAGGAAAGAAAGACACCGCTTCAGGTTAACCTTGACAACTTTGGCAAGAAGCTTTCAATCATCATTTTAGTTATCTGTGCACTTGTTTTCGGTCTGAGTCTTTTCAATGCCAAGACAATTAACACAGATGAAGTTATGACCGCATTCCTCTTTGCTGTTGCACTTGCAGTTGCGGCTATTCCTGAGGCGCTCAGCTCAATCGTAACAATCGTTCTTTCACTTGGTACAACAAAAATGTCCAAGGAAAACGCAATCATCAGAAAGCTTCAGGCTGTTGAAGGTCTCGGAAGCGTGTCTGTAATCTGTTCAGATAAGACAGGTACACTCACACAGAACAAGATGACTGTAAAAAGAATGTACGTTGACGGCGAAATCATCGGCGAAAACGACGGCAACTTTGAAAACGACCACCAGAAGCGCCTTTTACTCAGCAGTATTCTCTGTAACGACGCTGTATGTAAGGACGGCGAGGAAATCGGTGACCCGACAGAAACTGCACTTGTAAACTTCGGTACTAAATACAGCTTCAACTTTGAACGTATCCGTGAAAAGTATCCACGTCTTTCTGAAATCCCATTTGACTCAGACAGAAAGCTTATGAGTACTGTTCACAGTGTAAACGGCGTACTTACAATGCTCACAAAGGGCGCAACAGACGTTCTCTTAAACAGAATGACAATCACAGCGGAAGAAAAGAAGGCTATTGAAAAGGTAACTGAACAGTTATCAGAACAGGGACTTCGTCTCCTCTGCTTTGCATATAAGGAAATCAAGTCAGAAAACGTTGGTCTTGAGGACGAAAAGGACCTCAATTTCATGGGTCTTATTGCTATGATGGACCCACCGAGAGAAGAATCAAAGGCGGCTGTTGCTGAATGTATCAGCGCAGGTATCAAGCCTGTTATGATTACAGGTGACCATAAGGTTACAGCGGCGGCTATCGCTAAGGAAATCGGTATCTTAAAGGATATGTCAGAAGCCGCAGAAGGCTCTGAAATTGATTCACTCAGCGACGAACAGCTCAGAGAGTATGTTCCTACAAAGTCAGTTTATGCACGAGTTTCACCTGAACATAAAATCAGAATCGTAAAGGCATGGCAGGAAAGAGAAAATATCGTTGCCATGACAGGTGACGGCGTTAACGACGCACCTGCCTTAAAGCAGGCTGATATTGGTGTTGCTATGGGTATCACTGGTACTGAGGTTTCAAAGGATGCTGCTTCAATGGTTCTTGCAGACGATAACTTCGCAACTATCGTTAAGGCTGTAAACAACGGCAGAAATATCTATGCTAACATCAAGCGTTCAATCCAGTTCCTGCTTTCAGGTAACACAGCCGCTATTATCGTGGTACTCTTTGCGTCACTTGCGGCACTTCCTGTCCCGTTTGCTGCAGTACACCTTCTCTTTATTAACCTTCTCACAGACTCACTTCCTGCTATCGCTCTCGGACTTGAGCCACACAGCAAGGATGTTATGAAGCAGAAACCACGTCCTGTAAATGAATCAATCCTTACAAAGTCATTTATGATGAGTATTCTCTCAGAGGGTCTTATCATTGCGGCGGCAGCAGCAGTATGCTTTATTTACGGTCTCGGCGGATTTGACGGCACAAATGCAGAAGTTGCAAGCACAATGGCATTTGCAAGTATCTGTCTTTCACGTCTTATTCACGGCTTTAACTGTAAGTCAGAAAGACCTGTTCTCTTTACAAAGAAGTTCTTTAACAACAAGGTTATCTTTATTGCATTTGCAGTAGGTATAATCCTTCTTTCAGCAGTCCTCTTTATTCCTGCACTTTCAGGTATATTCAAGGTTGCAAGCCTCACAGGTACACAGATCGGCGTTATCGCAGGTACATCTGTCGGCACACTTGTTTTAATCCAGCTTTTAAAGCTCGTGAAAAAAATTATAAAAAAATAATTCAGTCACTTGCAAAATAGTCAGAAATGTGATATAATTATACTCAATCTGTGAATATGCAAAGCATATTTGCGGGTTGAGTATCTTTTATTTAGTTTATTTAAGGAGTGCTAACAAGATGAAATTAACCGAAATGGAAAAAAACGAAATTCTTGCACTTAAAAAACAGTGGAATGAAGAATATGACAAGTTTAAGGCAATGAATCTTCAGCTTAATATGGCAAGAGGCAAGCCTTCACCTGAACAGCTCGACCTCAGCATGGATATGCTTGATGTTCTCGACAGTAAAAGTGACCTTAAGGGCATAGATGACTACAGAAATTACGGCATTTTAGACGGCATTCCTGAGGCAAAGGAGCTTTTCTCAAAGATGCTCGGTGTTTCAACTGATGAAATCATCATCGGCGGAAATGCAAGCCTTAATCTTATGTATGATATCATTGCGGATTCTTACGCTTTCGGCGTAAACGGCAGTACACCATGGTGCAAGCTTGACAAGGTTAAGTTCCTCTGTCCTGTACCTGGTTATGACAGACACTTTGCAATCTGTGAAAAGTTCGGCATTGAGATGATTAATATTCCGACAACTGAAGCAGGTCCTGACATGGATATGGTAGAAAAGCTTGTTTCAGAGGATGAAGGGATTAAGGGTATCTGGTGCGTACCACAGTATACAAACCCGACAGGTTATGTTTACAGCGACGAGACTGTAAAGCGTTTTGCGGCACTTTCACCAAAGGCTGCCGACTTCAGAATTTTCTGGGACAACGCTTATGTTATCCACCACCTTGTTGAAAATCCAAGACTTGTTCTTAACATCATGGACGAATGTAAGAAAAACGGCAAGGAAAACATGGTTTATATCTTAGGTTCAACTTCCAAGATTACATTCTCAGGCGCAGGCGTTGCCGCTTTTGCGTCAAGCAAGGAAAACCTTGACAACATCAAGAAAACTCTCGGTGTAAGAACAATCGGTTACGATAAGATTAATCAGATAAGACACGTTCGCTACTTCGGAAACTACGAAGGTCTTTTAAACCACATGAAAAAGCATGCGGCAGTTATTGCTCCTAAGTTCGAGGTTGTAGTAAACATGCTCGAAAAGGAAATTGCTCCGCTTGGAATCGGTACATGGACAAAGCCTGACGGCGGCTACTTCGTATCATTCGATTCACTTCCTGGCTGTGCAAAGAGAATCGTTGAGCTTTGTAAGAATGCAGGCGTTACTCTCACAGGCGCAGGTGCGGCGTTCCCATACGGCAAGGACCCTGAGGACAAGAACATCAGAATTGCTCCGACTTATCCGACAGTTGATGAGCTTGCGACAGCAATGGAAATCTTCTGCCTCAGCGTAAAGATTGCGTCAGCGGAACTTTGTGAAAAATAATAGAATATAAATGTTAAGCCCCATGAAGTATTAAACTTCATGGGGCTGTTTGTTTTGAGTTATATCCACCATTCAGGAGTTATTTCACCTAATTTTATGATGTGACCCGTAGAATAATCAAGCATTATCTCTACATCATAATACTTTCCTGCCATAATCTGTACTATCAATTCACGGCAGGCTCCGCAAGGAGCGCCATTTGAGCCATCGGGCAGAATGCAAAGCACTTTGTCAATTTCCTGTTCGCCGTTAGTAATCATATTAAAAATGGCATTTCTTTCTGCACAAATACCAAGTGTTGAACAAGTATCGATACAAACACCTGTATATATATTTCCTGATTTTGAACAGACAGCGGCAGAGACTTCTCCACAGGTGACGTATTCTGAGACTCTGCGTTCATTCAATACAGCTTTGGCTGCGTTGTACATTTCAGTCCAGATTTTATCCATTTTTACTTCCTCTTCTTCCCATAAAGCTTCTTTACAACCTTTTTGTTTGAAAGTCTGCCCTTTGGATTTTTCTTGGCGTAAATAAATGCCCAAATACATACAGACAGATAAAACAGAATAAGGACTGCGGAAATTATAATTGCACGGGTCATCCATTCCGAACCGAAAAAGTCCTTGGCGGTTGAAAGGTTGAATTTGACAAAGGAACGGTCAACATCCGATGCGGCAACAAGGTCGATATTGGCAATAACCTCATCAGAAAGCTTAAGCTCAATTTCGCCGAGCTTCTGCCCCTTTTTGACAGGTGCACTGACGTTTTCATAAAGCTTTGTGTTTCTCTTTATTGAAGTGAGGTCGATTTCGTTGTACCAGAGCGTTGAGAAATCTTCCTTTGGTTTTACAAGCACATATCCGCTGCCATCAGAATCACTTACCTTTATTTCCGCAACCTCTTCGGCTGACGCCAGTAAGTCCTTGTATTCAAAATTTTCAAATACCCACTCCATGATGTTGCAGGCGTCGATTAAGTGGTAATATTTAGCATCGCCGTCTTCATCGTAAAAAGGCGCATTGAGAAGCACAAGCAGATATCTTATTCCGTCATAGCTGCCAAGTGTTATAAGATTTCGGCCGCTAATCTGAAGATTACCTGTCTTGATGCCCTCGACGCCGAACAGATAAAAGTCGCTTGCGGCACTCATCATGATATTTGAATGAGAAATTCTCCATGGATTTGAGTGTGTGTTGCCACTGCTCTGGGACTTGAGTTCATAGTCCTCGGCGGTTGCGATTTCCTCGAAACGTGGTACCTTCAGCGCATACTGAGTGATTACAGCTATGTCTTTGGCTGTTGTGACCTGTTTCGGGTCATAGAGCCCGTGAGGATTGCAGAAAACAGTACTTTCAGCACCAACTTCCTTTGCCTTTTTGTTCATCTTTTCTACGAATGCTGAAATATTCTGATTACCGAAGTGGTGTGCAAGAATATTTGCCGCTTCACAGGAGGAGGTCAGCATCATTGCGTAAAGATAATCTGTAACTGTCAGTACGTCGCCGTTTTGTATGTCACAGAAACGCAGGTCATCAGGATGTTCATATTCATCAAATTCAGCAAAAAGTGATGAATCTGCTGTTATTGTAACGGCATCGGGATTTTCGCATTCCTCGAGCACAATAGCTGCAACCATAATATTTACAAGCGTTGACGGCATCTGTTCAAGCTCAGCGTTTTTCTGATAAATTACAGTATCTGTATCGAGGTTTACAAGATAAATAGAATCAGCGTTGATATCAAACGGGGGCGTAAACTCAACAGCCCCTGCCACAGTCGTGATACACAGATATATAAACATGAACATTGCCGAACAAACGGAAATGATTTTTTTCAAATTAAACAACTCCTTGAATTTTTACTACAATACTTATTATAGCAAATTTATGAAGAAAAGAAAATACTTTTTAAGAAAAAAATAAAAAGATATTTACGAAATCGTTTTTTTGTGGTAGAATGATATAGTATTCTCATAAAGGAGGAATTGGATTGGTATATATAACCGGTGATATGCATGGTGAATTTTCAAGATTCAGGAGCAAGGCTGTAAAAAAACAGCTCGAAGAAGGGGATACCCTTATTATCTGCGGCGACTTCGGATTTATCTGGGATGACTCAAGACGTGAAAATTCCATACTTCATAAAATAGGAAAGCTTAAATATAATGTTGCGTTTGTGGACGGATGCCACGAAAACTTTGATATACTTGAAGAACATGAGGTTATTGAGTGGAACGGCGGTAAGGCTCATCATATAAGCGGAAATCTTGTTCATCTTATGCGTGGACAGGTTTATACGATTGAGGGAAAACGTTATTTTGCGTTCGGTGGCGGTCACAGTCAGGATTTTGAGTACAGAAAGAATGTAAACTGGTGGCCTCAGGAACGTCCGACTCATGATGAAATTATTGAGTCTATAAATAATCTCGGACGCTACGACAACAGCGTTGATTACATAATAACCCATGAACCACCTGCGTCCTTAAAGGACTGTCTTGAGGTTGATGTATTCCAGCGACTTGAAATTCATGCCTTTTTTGAAGATATAATCAAGGCGTGTCGCTTTGAAAAGTGGTTTTTCGGAAAATGTCACATTGACAAATACATACCGATGAAATTCTATGCGGTTTTTGAAGATGTGCTTCCTGTTTACGAAGAAGATTGACACTTGCAAATTTCTGAAAATATGGTATAATAAACATTACATTATTATGGAGGTAGAAAACAATGGTTATTATTGAAATGGAAAACGGTAAGGAAATAAAAATTGAGCTTTATCCGGACATTGCACCGATTACATGTGAAAATTTTGAAAAGCTTGTAAACGACGGTTTTTATGACGGTCTTGGTTTCCACAGAATTATCAAGGGCTTTATGATTCAGGGCGGATGCCCGCTTGGCACAGGTACAGGCGGTCCCGGCTGGACAATCAAGGGTGAATTTGCGTCAAACGGCGTTAAAAACGATTTAAAGCACACAAAGGGCGTTATTTCAATGGCTCGTTCAATGAGCCCTGATTCAGCAGGTTCACAGTTCTTCATTATGCATGAGGACGCTCCGCACCTTGACGGTCAGTATGCTGCATTCGGCAAGGTTGTTGAGGGTATTGAGGTTGTTGACGAAATCGCTTGTGTTAAGACAGGTTTCCAGGACAATCCGCTTGAACCACAGACAATGAAGAGAGTTTATATCAAGTAAACGTTTAAAAAGCACTTCTGTTAGAAACAGAAGTGCTTTTCTGATGCAAAAAAATAACCTGAGAAGAAAACTTCTCAGGTTTTAATCGTTTTATATTGCTCTTCTGAGCTTGCTGAAGAATGATTCTTCCTCGTCATCAGCCTGATGACCGTAAGCCTGTCCCGGCATGTACATCCATGCGTCAGCAGGATTAATGATAAGGTATTCAGAATTGTCAGTCTGAACAAATGTAACAAATTCTTCCTTGAGGTGAAGCATATCAGCAAATTTGTAAGGCAGTGAAATTGTAGTCTCCTTAGCAGGAATTGCAAATTCTCTTGAATTTGAAATGATTGTTCTGAGCTTTACAACTTCCTTTATGTCATCTTCGCTTACAAAATACTTTCTGTTCTTTGGCTTTACATCGCTTTTCTGTTCCTTGTCAGAAAGACGGATGAGCTGTGAAAGCTCTTCGAAACGTTTTTTGTATATGTTGAATTTGCTCTTAGTAACAAAAACAAGCTCACGATGAGTGAGGCTTGGGTAAATCACATAATGTCCAAGTGAAAAGCCGTGGTTTCTGACATTCAGTGTCAGGTTAAGTGCGAGTTTTTTTGGTTCTTTATCTTCAGAAAAAATAGTTTCAAAATCTACATCAAAAATGTTCATTTGATATTGTCCTCCGTTCTACACTATATATCTATCTACATAATATAATAACAGGAAAATGACTTTTTTGCAAGCGTTATTTGCGAAAAATGCGGATTTTTCGCCATTTTCCAGTATTTTAACAAAATTTTGTCAACGAACATGTACAAATAATATAAAAGTATGAATAATAAGAAGACGTAGAAATTGTGCTGAAAATGCTTTTTTAATGATTATTTTCATGAATTAATTAAGGACAATAAACCCTTTTTTATAAAGGGGTTGCAACAATTTGTGCAAATATGCCAAAAAAAGCACCGAAAATTTTAATGTGAATTTTAATAATAAGTTGATTTGTTCATAGTTTATTCACAAATAATCGTTTTCGATGTGGTATAATATACACAGCGAGCAAGGGGTTGTTCCGACTGAGCGGAACAAATGCACGTTATTCGATATTTATGATTATGAAAGGAATGATTAGAATGATAGGTACAAAATTAACTAGCAGAATCAAGGCTACTGTTATCAGCGCTGTTATGGCAGCAACTGTTTTAATCACACCTGCTTTTACACAGATGACAGACGTTTCTGCTGCAAGCGCAACTATCAATCACACATTTGTTACAACTTCCAGCACTGCTGAAACTGCAACAAACAAGGCTAAAATCAATGTAGCAAGCCTTAAGGGTGCATCAACAATCACATTTAATCTTACAACTGACTGGACAGAGGAAATGACTATCGGTATTTACGGTGGCGAAATTTCTGAAGATCCATGGTGGTTTGATGATGATTTTGAAGTAAAGGTTACTCCAAAGTCAGGTAAGGCTTCATTTACATATGAAGTTCCAGCAGAATATTCAAGTGTTTTAAAGAGTGTAGGTGTTGGTATCTGGTATCCAAAGGATGGTACTGAAGTTACTCTTACAACAGCTACAACTGACAGTTCAGCTGTTGTTGATCCAAGCACTCCAGGCGAACAGGATAAGCCAGTAACAGAAAACGCTAAGAGCGGTTCTTGGACATTTACTGACAACAAGGACGGCACAGCAACAGTTTCTTCAACACTTACAGCTGAAATCTACAGCGAAGAAGGAATGGATTTCCTCCTTACTGCAGGTTATGATGAAGAATCATACCTTGACCCTGACACAGGTGTCAGCAACTATGAAGAAGGCGACCCAATCAACTCACACAAGTTCAAGTTCAATGAATTTGGCCTTGAAGATCTTGATACAGTTTCAATTCAGTCATTCAATTACACAATTGAATCTGAAGAAGAAATGAGCAGATTCATGTACGGCGGCGGTATCAACGTTGAACAGATGTCACCTGCTGATACAGAATACCTCAAGGGTAAAGATGGCTACTGGTACAATGACCAGGGCGATGAAGATATGGAAGAATTCGGCGATCTCTTCGAATTTGAACCACACAGCGGTTACACAGTAACAAATGCTGGTACATACTGCGAAATCGTTTGGGACGTTCCTGAATTTGTTCAGCCATACGTTTCAAAGAACAACAATGATACAGTTGGTATCCAGTTCTGGTATGCACAGGCTGCTAACCCACCAGAGGGCGAAGATTATGCAGAAGTTGCAGAAGTTCACCTCAAGAGCGCTTCATGTACATATACAAGATCAATGACTGTTCCATACACAAAGACAATCAACAAGAAGGTTGGACAGAAGCTCACACCTGGTTCAGATGAAGCATCAAACCAGTATAAGTATGACCTTGCTGACCTCGGTCTTGTAAAGAGAGATCTCGTTTCAGCTGTTAAGTTCAATGTAACATCATCAGCTGACCTTACAAAGTTCACAGGCGGCGTTGGTATCTCAGTTGGCAACAACAACGGTATGGCTGACGAAGGCTGGTATATGCCTGATGCTAACATCACAGTTTTAGATCCTGAAGCTAAGACATTCGAAATTATGTGGATTGTTCCTGAAGGTATCAGAAAAGACGTTGATATCCTTTCTGCTGACGGAAACATCATGTTCGGTGCATGGTACGCTGGTACAGGCACAGAAGGTGACGCTCCAACAATCACACTTAACTCAATGGATTTCTATGTTTTCGAAACAAGCGAAGCTGACCTCGTTGTAGAACCTGAAAAGCTTGAAATCGCTGTTGGCGAAGAAAAGGCACTTACAATCAATGTTAAGGGCTGTGAATACATTTCAAGTAACCAGAAGGTTGCTATCTGTGAAGACGGCGTAGTTAAGGGTCTTGCAGCTGGTAACACAAACATTCTCGTAAGAACACCTGAAGGTCAGGAATTCCAGATTACAGTTAAGGTTGTTGCAGCAGCTACTACAACAGCAGTAACAACAACTGCAAAGACAACAACTACTGCAAAGACAACAACTACTACACCTGTAACAACAGTTGATCCTAACGAAGTTATCGACTGGTCAAAGGTTATGTACGGTGACGTAAACCTTGATGAACTTGTTAACGTTGCTGATATCGTAGCACTTAACATGTATCTCCTCAATGCTGAAGCAAACTACATCAATGCAACAGCAAGAGAAAATGCTCAGTGTGTATACGATGGCGTGGTTGACTCATATGACAGTACATTACTCATGAACTATGTAGCAATGATTGTTGACTACTCAGAAATAGGACCACAGGATTAAAATGTAATTTAACATTTAAGAAATCGCAGCTCAGTTTCTGCGATTTCTTTTTTAAAAAAGAATATTTTTGCTAAACTGTTTTCGGGCTGCAAGGATTTTTTCTGAGCAATCGGCTTACAGGCAATATTTTATGCTTGAATTCTGCACCCGTATGTGTTATCATATGGGTGCAGTTTTATTTAGGAGGGAGTATGGAAAAGAGAATTGCAGTTCTGGGAATAATTGTTGATAATCCTGATATGTCATCTGATGTGAATGCAATACTGCATGAATACAGCGATGTGATTATCGGCAGAATGGGAATACCGTATCACGAAAAGAATGTTGCGGTTATTTCCGTTGTTGTTGACACTGATGCGGATAAAATCAGTGCGCTCACAGGTAAACTTGGAAAATTGAATGGCGTCAATGTAAAGGCGGCTATTTCAAAAAAATAGATTAGGAGTTATAAAAATGTTTGATAGCAAATCTGTAAAATCGGAAGAATTTATAAGCCACGAGGAAATTCTCAAGGTTCTGGCTTATGGTGAAGAACACAAAAATGATGAAGAAAAGGTTAAGGAGATACTCAAAAAGGCTGAGACACTTGTTGGTCTTGACAGATATGAGGTTTCCGTACTTCTTCATGCATGTGAAAATACTGAAAATGCACAGCTCAGAGAAATCATTTTCAAAATGGCAAGAAAAATCAAAGAGGACATTTACGGCAGAAGAATTGTTATGTTCGCCCCTCTTTATGTTTCAAATTACTGCATAAACGGCTGTAAATACTGCGGTTACCACTGCGGTTCGGGAATTAAGAGAAAGAAGCTTACTCAGGAAGAGGTTGCTGAGGAATGTCGTGCAATTGAGGATATGGGTCACAAGAGAATTGCTCTTGAAGCGGGCGAGGACCCGAAAAACTGCACTATCGACTATATTATCGAGTGCATGAAAACAGCTTATGCCACAAAAAATAAGAACGGTGAAATCAGAAGAATCAATGTAAATATCGCCGCAACAACAGTTGAGGACTACAAAAAGCTCAAGGAAGCAGGAATCGGCACATACATTCTTTTCCAGGAGACATATCACAAGCCGACTTATGAAAAGCTTCATCCGTCAGGACCAAAAAGTGACTATGATTATCACACAACTGCTCATGACCGTGCAATGCAGGGCGGTATTGATGACGTTGGTATCGGTGTACTTTACGGTCTTTACGAGTATAAGTATGAAGTAATCGGAACAATGCTTCATGTTAAGCACCTTGAAGATACATTCGGTGTCGGACCTCACACAATTTCAATCCCAAGAATCAGAATGGCTGAGGGCGTTGACCTGAGTCTGTTCCCGAACATCGTTTCAGATGAACAGTTCAAGACAATTATTGCAGTACTCAGACTTGCAGTTCCTTACACAGGCATGATTATTTCTACAAGAGAGGAACAGAATTTCAGAGATGAAATTATTTCTCTTGGTATCTCTCAGACAAGCGGCGGTTCATGTACAGGCGTCGGCGGTTACGCTAAAAGACTTTCGGGTTGTGACTGCTGCGATGAAGAGAATACAGCACAGTTCAAGGTTTCTGATGAAAGAACAGAAGCCGAAGTTTCAAAGGCACTCCTCAAAAACGGATACATTCCAAGCTTCTGTACAGCATGCTACCGTGAAGGCAGAACAGGCGACAGATTTATGAGTCTTGCGAAAACAGGCAATATCGCAAACTGCTGTCTGCCGAATGCGATGCTTACTCTTGCTGAATACGCTCTTGACTACGGCGATGATGAATTCAAGGCACTTACTTTTGATGTAATCAAGGCTGAAAGAGAAAATATCCTTGAACCAAAGGTTAAGACAAAGTTTGATGAATACCTTGACCTTATCAAGGCAGGAGAAAGAGATTTCAGATTCTAAGAGGTAAAACCTATGATTTCTAATTTAGACCAGACACCTAAGGCACTTCGTATTCACATAGGTGTTTTCGGTGATACAAATGCCGGAAAATCGACCTTTATCAACGCAATTACAGGTCAGGATATCGCCCTAACCTCTCCTGTTGCGGGGACGACAACAGACCCCGTTTTCAAGCCAATGGAGCTTCTGCCGCTCGGACCTGTGGTGTTTATTGATACTGCGGGACTTGATGATACTTCCGAGCTTGGCGATGTGCGTGTGAAAAAATCGCTCCAGCAGCTTGAACAGTGCGACGCTGTCGTGCTTGTGATAAACGGGAAAACAGCTGACGCTGAAACCCAGAAAAAGTATGCTGACATGATGAAGTCAAAGAAAAAGCCTGTTCTGGGAGTTGTGAATCTTGTGGACGGTGAAAGTACTGCTGATTTCAGCGGAATATGCAACAAACTGGTTTCGGCTGACTTAAGCGATAAGACACAGGCTGAAAAAATAAAATCTGCTCTTGTTGAACTTCTTAAAACAAGAGAGGAAGAACCTCTGCTGACTGCTGATTTGGTAAAACAGGGTGACACAGTCCTCCTGATTACCCCTCAGGATATGCAGGCGCCAAAGGGCAGACTTATTATGCCTGAAGTACAGGTTATAAGGGATTTGCTTGATAATAAGTGCATAACGATTGCGGTTACGGTTGAGAATATTCAGTCGGCACTTGATAATCTGAAAAATCCGCCTGCGCTTGTGATTACAGATTCGCAGATTTTCAAAAATGTGAACGAGATTGTGCCGAAGGATATACGCCTTACGTCTTTTTCACTCCTTATGGCGAAAATCAAGGGTGACCTTGCAAAACTTGCTGAGGGTGCAAAAACAATCGAAACACTCAGCGACGGCGATAAGGTGCTTATTCTTGAAAGCTGTGCACATCATGCAATGGACGATGATATTGCAAGGGTGAAAATTCCGAATCTGCTCAGAAAATATACAGGCAAAAAGCTTGAAATTGAAAATGTTTCGGGGCAGAATCTGAATCTTGATATAGCGCAGTATAAGCTTGCAATTCACTGCGGCGGCTGTATGGTTAACAGAAGTGCAATGCTCGCAAAGCAGAGAAGCTTTGAGGACAATGGCGTTCCGATGACAAATTTCGGAGTGGCTATTGCCTATATGAACGGTATTTTTGACAGAGTATGCTGGTAATATGAAAAAAACAGGAAAAAAATTCAGAAAACACTTGACTTGACGGGGAAAGTGTGATAAAATAATTTTGCCGCATGTTTACGGTTTTGAAAGTTGACGTTTGTCACACCGTATATACAGCGAGTTTTAAAGAAAAGGCAGGTGCCGAAAAATGTACGCAGTTATTGAAACAGGCGGAAAGCAGTATCAGGTTAAAGAGGGAGATGTTCTCTTTATCGAAAAGCTTAACGCAGAAGCTGACCAGACAGTTAATTTCGACAAGGTAGTAGCAGTTGGAACAGACGCAGGTCTTAAGATTGGTGCTCCATATGTTGATAATGCAGCTGTTGAAGCTAAGGTTTTAAAGAACGGCAAGGCTAAGAAAATTACTGTTTTCACTTACAAGCCAAAGAAGGGCGAAAAGAAGAAGCAGGGTCACAGACAGCCTTACACACAGGTAAAAATCGAAGCAATCAAGGCTTAATTTATGATTATCGCTGAGTTTTTTGGAACAGAAAGCGAAATCATGGGCTTTAAAATAAGCGGACACGCAGGATATGACGAGCATGGCAGGGATATTGTCTGTGCGGCTGTATCATCAGCGGTTCAGCTTACGGCAAATATGATTACTGAAATATTTGGATATGATGCTGAGGTTTCTGCTGAGGGTGATACCGTTATTTTAAAAACCACATATTCCGGTGAAGAAAATCTTCAGAAGATTTTCAAGGGACTGTTTTTGCAGCTCGAATGTATTTCACAGGAATTCAAAAGAACGATTAAGATAAAATTTACGGAGGTGTAAGTATGCTTAAGATCAGTATGCAGTTTTTCGCTCATAAGAAGGGTGTAGGTTCAACTAAGAACGGCCGTGACTCAGAAGCTAAGAGATTAGGCGTTAAGAGAGCTGACGGTCAGTTTGTACTCGCAGGCAACATTCTCGTTCGCCAGAGAGGTACACACATTCATCCGGGTGAGGGTGTAGGCAGAGGTTCAGATGATACTCTCTTTGCCCTTGTAAACGGAAAGGTTAAGTTTGAACGTGTTGGACGTGACCGTAAGAAGGTTAGCGTTTACGCTGTTGAACAGTAAGAACTAAACTTATGTTGATTACAAATCCCGGGCTTTTGCTTGGGATTTTGTTTTATAGCTTATTCAGGAAGTCTCCCGCCATATAAAACGGCGGTATGAAAAGTGTGCCGTATTGCGGCGGAAACGGAGAGAATATGTTTGTAGATAAGGCGATAATCAAGATTAAGGCAGGAAACGGCGGCGACGGTGCAGTTTCTTTTCATCGTGAAAAGTATGTAGCCTCCGGCGGACCAGACGGCGGTAACGGAGGAAAAGGCGGCGACGTTGTATTTGTTGCTGATGACAACTTTTCATCGCTGATTGATTTCAGATACAAGAGAAAGTATATTGCTGAAAACGGTCAGAACGGTTCTTCCAAGAACTGCACAGGTAAAAGCGCCCCTGACCTTGTAATCAGAGTTCCGAGAGGAACAGTTATAAAAGATGCCAAAACTGGCAGAATCATGGCGGATATCTCGACAGATGAGCCGAAAATACTTGCCAAAGGCGGTTATGGCGGCAAAGGTAACTCAAACTTTGCAACTTCAACAAGACAGATTCCGAGATTTGCAAAGCCGGGATTTCCGGGCGAGGAGTTTGAGGTTACTCTTGAGCTTAAGCTTATTGCGGATATCGGACTTGTGGGATTCCCGAATGTCGGAAAGTCAACACTTATTTCTGTTGTAAGTGCGGCAAAACCGAAAATTGCCAACTATCACTTTACAACCCTTACACCTGTTCTGGGTGTAGTTAAAATAAGCGAGGAAAAGTCGTTTGTTATGGCGGATATTCCTGGTCTTATTGAGGGCGCAAGTGATGGCGTGGGTCTTGGACACGAATTTTTAAGACACGTTGAAAGATGCCGTCTTATTATTCATGTGCTCGATGTTTCGGGTATCGAGGGCAGAGACCCTATTGAGGACTTTGAAATTATCAATGAAGAACTGAAAAACTTCAGCGAGGATTTGGCAAAGTGTCCGCAGATAGTTGCCGCAAACAAGAGTGATATGGCAACTGACGAACAGGTTGAGCGATTGGAAAAGTATATTACCGAAAAGGGTATGAGCTTCTTTAAGATTTCTGCTGCTACAACAGAAGGTACAAAGGACCTTATGAATGCTGCGGCGATTGAACTTGAAAAGCTTCCGCCTGTAAGAGAATATGAGGCAGAGCCTGTTTCACAGGAAGAACTTGAAGAAAAGGCTCTTGAAAATACCAAGTTTGAAATCGAAATCGAAGACGATGTCTATTATGTTTATGCGCCGTGGCTTGAGCCTATTATGCGTACTATAAACATGGAGGACTATTCCTCACTGCTCTATTTCCAGCAGGTGCTCAGAAGAAGCGGTATTATTGACAAGCTTGAGGAAATGGGCATCAATGAGGGAGATACAGTAAATATCTTCGGATTTGAATTTGATTTTGTTGATTAATATATCGAACGGAGAAGAATTATGGACGGTATTCTGACTGAACATGAGGTAAACCAGTATAGCCCGTTGACGCTTGCGTTTTACGGCGACAGCGTGTATGAGCGGCTTGTGAGACAGCATATTGTGCTTAATGCAAATATGCCTGCGTCAAAGCTGCATGAGCTTAAAGTGAAAAAGGTGTGCGCATCATATCAGTCGGACGCACTTGAAAAATTACTTCCCCATCTTGATGAAAAGGAAACGGCTGTTGTAAAGCGTGGCAGAAATGCTACGGGTAATAACGTTCCGAAAAGCTCAAATGCTGTAGATTACCGCAGAGCGACGGGCTTTGAGGCTTTATTCGGTTATCTTGACCTGCTTGGACGCAGTGAGAGAATACAGGAGCTGTTTGAAATAATAATTGATTAAAAGGAGTGTGCAAACAATGTCAGGACATTCAAAATGGAACAACATTAAGAGAAAGAAAGCGGCTACTGACGCTGCTAAGGGTAAGATTTTCACAAAAATCGGACGTGAAATCACAGTATGCGTAAAGGAAGGCGGACCAGACCCTAACAATAATGCCAAGCTTCGTGACCTTATCGCAAAGGCAAAGCAGAACAATGTACCTAACGATAACATCGAAAGAGTTATCAAGAAGGCCGCCGGCGACGGTGACAAGAACAATTACGAAACAATGATTTACGAGGGCTACGGTCCTAACGGCGTTGCTGTAATCGTTGAATCACTTACAGATAACAAGAACAGAACAGCAGGCGATGTTCGTCACTACTTTGACAAGTTCGGCGGAAACCTCGGTACAAGCGGCTGTGTATCATTCATGTTCTCAAGCAAGGGTGTGGTTGTAGTTGAAAACAACGGTCTTGATGAAGATACACTCATGGAAGATGCTTTTGAATTCGGTGCTGATGACTTCACACTTGAAGAAGAAGCTGCTGAAATTACATGTGAGCCTGCTGACCTCGGTACACTCAGAGAAGGTCTTACATCAAAGGGATATAACGTTCTCTCAGCTGAAGTTGACCGTATTCCTGCGACATACACAACACTCACAGATGAAGAACATATCAAGAAAATGAACCTTCTTCTTGAACATCTTGAGGACAACGACGATGTTCAGAACGTTTACCACAACTGGGAAATGCCTGAGGAAGAATAAGACTATAACAGACGGCGGAAGAGATTCTGCCGTCTTATTTATTATTGACTTTTATTACTCCTGTTGCTATAATTTAATTGTTGATATATAAAATCATGGGAGGGAATGATTTGAAAAAGATTCTTGTAACAGGTGGCACTGTTTTTGTCAGTCGCTACATTGCAGAGTATTATGTTGCAAAAGGGTATGATGTATATGTGATTAACAGGAATAGCAGAGAACAGTCAAAAGGTGTAACCCTTATCAATGCAGACCGACATAATCTCGGTAAAGTTCTTTGTGGATATCATTTTGATGCTGTCATAGATACAGCATATAATTCTGAAGATGTGGAATTATTGCTTGATGCATTGGAAAGCTATGAAGACTATATTTTAATCAGTTCAAGTTCTGTATACCCAGATTATGAACATCAGCCGTTTAAGGAAAAGACAACGCTTGCTGCAAACAAATATTGGGGTGACTATGGTGTAAATAAAATCGAGGCTGAATCAGCACTACTAAAAAGCAATCCTCATGCATATATTGTGAGACCACCATATTTGTATGGGCAGATGAATAATGTGTACAGAGAAGCGTTTGTTTTTGACTGTGCGTTGGCTGACAGGAAATTTTATCTTCCAAAAGAAGGAGATATGAAACTGCAATTCTTTCATGTTGATGATTTATGCAGGTTTATTGATATTCTTTTGGAGGTTAAACCTCAACAGCATATTTTTAATGTAGGTAATGAAATTGCGATTTCTGTTCGTGAATGGGTGGAGCTTTGCTATAATATTGTCGGAAAGCAAGTTGAGTTCGTAAATGTATACAAGGAAATTGAACAGAGAAATTATTTTAGCTTTTATGATTATGAATATTATCTTGATGTTTCGGCACAGTAAGAACTGATGAAAGATGTGAAACCATTAGAACAGGGACTTGAAGAATCGTTTGAGTGGTATATTAACAACAGGGATAAAGTAAACAGAAAATCGTTTATTGAGTATATAGACAACAAGCTGGTGTAATCATTTTTACATATAAATCGAGCTCTCGTCATACAATATAAAAAACGCAGAGAAGTGGTGGACATGATTTACAGCTTTGCGGAGCTTTGTACCAAAGACGTAATCAACATAGAGAACGGTGAGAATCTCGGCTGTATTGACGATACCCTGATTGATTCGGAAGACTGTTCGGTCAAAGGGTTTGTGATTTTCGGCAGACGCCTTTTCTACGGGCTTTTCGGACGTGAAGAAAGCATCGTTATAAGCTGCAGCGAAATAAAGCTTATCGGTAAGGATACAATACTGATAAAATTCAACAGAAACGATTGTGATAACTCACAAAGAAACGGGCGTTTTGGATTGAAAAGTTTGTTTAAGTCTACAATGAATAAACTCTTGAAAAAAATGTAAAAACATGATATAATATTACGGTAATTCGCACGCTTTTACTTTCGGCGGCAGGTCCCTTGAAAAAGGGTGCTTTCGGATTAAGTTGGGCGGAGGATAATAAAAAACCAAACAGGAGGAACTACCATGGCAGTAGTATCAATGAAACAGCTTCTTGAAGCCGGTGTACACTTTGGTCACCAGACAAGAAGATGGAACCCGAAAATGGCTCAGTACATTTTCACAGAAAGAAACGGAATCTATATCATCGACCTTCAGAAGACAGTAAAGAAGCTTGAAGAAGCTTACATGTTCGTTCGCGACATCGCTGCAGAAGGCAAGAGCGTGCTCTTTGTTGGTACAAAGAAGCAGGCTGGTGATTCAGTTAAGGAAGAAGCTTTAAGAGCAGGCGCTCACTATGTTAACGCACGTTGGCTCGGTGGTATGCTCACAAACTTCAACACAATCCAGACAAGAATCAAGAGACTCGAACAGCTCCACACAATGGCTGAAGACGGTACATTCGATCTTCTCCCTAAGAAGGAAGTTGTAAAGCTCAACCTTGAAATCGAAAAGCTCGAAAAGTTCATGGGCGGTATCAAGAACATGGAAAAGCTTCCGGGTGCACTTTTCATCGTTGACCCAAGAAAGGAAAAGATTGCTGTTGCTGAAGCTAAGAAGCTCAACATTCCAATCGTTGCTATCGTAGATACAAACTGCGATCCAGACGAAGTTGACTATGTAATTCCTGGTAACGACGACGCTATCAGAGCAGTTAAGCTCATCGCTGGTGCTATTGCTAACGCAATCATCGAAGGCAGACAGGGTGAAGACACAACTGAAGCTGCTGCTGAAGAAGCAGTTGCAGAAGAAGCTGCTGAATAATCAAGAAAATATGAAAAGCCCGAATATAAAACCATTCGGGCTTTACTGAAATAAACAAACGGAGGAAATTATTATGGCTAATATTACAGCTAAGGACGTTGCTGAACTGCGTAAGCAGACAGGCGTTGGTATGATGGACTGCAAGAAGGCTCTTATGGAGGCTGACGGTGACTTTGAAAAGGCTACTGTAATCCTCAGAGAAAAGGGTCTTGCAACACAGGCTAAGAAGTCAGGCAGAGTTGCTGCTGAAGGTATCGTTATGGCTCTTACAAATGCTGACAACACAGTTGGTGCAGTTGTAGAAGTTAACATCGAAACAGACTTTGCTGCTAACAACGAAGAATTCAAGAAGTTTGTAACAGACGTTGCTCAGACAATTATCGATACAAACCCAGCAGATATCGATGCTCTTAACGCAACACAGATCGCTGGCGGTACAGCAACTGTTGCTGAAACACTTCAGGAACTCTTCCTTAAGATTCGTGAAAACATGCACATCAGAAGATTCAAGAGACTCGAAGGTGTTCTCGTTCCTTACGTTCACGGCGGCGGTTCAATCGGTGTTCTCGTTAACATGGAAACATCAGCTGCTGCTAATGACGCTGTTCTTGCTTGCGGTAAGGACTGCGCACTCCAGGTTGCAGCATTAAAGCCTCCATATCTCAAGAGAGAAGATGTTCCTGCTGAAGTAATCGAAGCAGAAAAGAACATTATGCTCGCTCAGATGAACGAAGATCCTAAGATGGCTAACAAGCCGGAACAGGTTAAGGCTAAGATTGTTGAAGGTAAGGTTGGCAAGTACTATTCAGAAAACTGCCTCCTCGAACAGGACTTTGTTAAGGACGGTTCATTCACAGTTCAGAGCTATGTTGACAGCTGCGCTAAGGATGCAGGCATGGAAATCAAGGTTGTTGATTATGTATGCTTTGTAAGAGGCGAAGGCGTAGAAAAGAAGGAAGAAAACTTTGCTGACGAAGTAGCAAGCATGATGAATAAGTAATAACTTACAATATACCCAAAGTGATAATACATCGCTTTGGGTATTTTTATATAAAAACGCTGTAATATATTGAAAGATTAAACATAAAGTAGTATAATAAAGAAAGATGTATATAAGGGGGCAGAAAACTTGAAAAAACTTTACTTTATTGCTAATCTTCATTCCGGTAAGGCGATGATTGCATCAAAGCTTGCGGAAATAATCGATATGTTTACAAAGGCGAGATATGAGGTTACAATCAGACCGACACAGGAAAAAATGGACGCAACAGCTGCCGCTAAATATGCGTGCAGCCAGGATTATGACCTGATTGTCTGTTCAGGCGGCGATGGTACGCTCAATGAAGTTATTCATGGGGTTATGAAATCGGAAAGACAGCTTCCTATCGGATATATTCCTGCGGGTTCGACAAATGACTTTGCAAGGGGCATCGGCATTCCGAAGAATATGATTGAGGCGGCACAGGGAATAATTAACGGCGAACATATAAAATGTGATATAGGAAGCTTTAATGACAAATATTTTACCTATATTGCGGCTTTCGGGGCATTCACAGAGGTGACATATGAAACCTCCCAGCAGGTCAAGAATTATATCGGTCATGCGGCTTATATACTGAGCGGTCTTGCTCATATCAAGAATATACGCTCATACCATATGAAAATTACAACCGATACTGAGGTCATTGAGGACGACTTTATATTCGGAATGGTTACAAATTCATCATCCGTTGCGGGACTTCTGTCGCTCAATGACTTTCTTGCGGATGATGGGGTTTATGAAGTTGTGCTTATAAAGTCTCCGAATAATCCGCTTGACCTTCAGAGAATTATTCATTCAGTACTCAATATAGAAATTGATATTGATACAGCTTATATCAAGTCCTTCAGAACAGGCTCTATAAGCTTTGAATGTAATGAACCGATTCAGTGGACAGTCGACGGAGAATATGGCGGAACTTTTGAAAATGCATATGTGAAAAATAACAGACAGGCTGTTACTTTTATTGCTGACAAGAATAACACCTATTGAAATTTTTCCTGAAATGTGGTAAAATAGATAAGTAATTCGGTATGTCGCTTCCGTGAACAAGCGGCAGTATGCACAATGGTGCATAAGAATGGAGAAGAATATGAAATACTTAGTAGTACTTTACGATGGCATGGCAGATTACCCTGTTGCAGAGCTTGGCAACAAGACTCCTCTTGAAGCGGCGGAGTGTCCTTATATGGATATGCTCGCAAAAACTTCAACTGTGGGCACTCTCAAAACTGTTGCAGATGGTCTTAAGCCGGGAAGTGACGTTGCCAATCTTTCAGTACTTGGATATAATCCTGAGGATTGTTATACAGGTCGTTCACCACTTGAAGCAGGAAGCATCGGTATTGATATGAAGGATACAGATGTATCACTCCGCTGCAATCTTGTAACAGTTACAGATGAAGCAGACTATGCTGACAAAACAATTCTTGATTACTGTGCAGATGATATCTCAACAGAAGAGGCTGAAAAGCTTGTTGAATTTTTGGCATCAAAGCTTAACAATGAAGAATTTACATTCTACAGCGGTGTAAGCTATCGTCATTGCCTTATCTGGGATAAGGGTACACTTGATATCGGTACACTCACACCTCCTCATGATATCACAGGCAAGCCTGTTAAGGAATATGTTCCGACACATGCTAATGCACAGAAGCTTTATGACCTTATGAAGAAGTCATATGACCTTTTAAAGGACCACCCTGTTAACCTTGCAAGAATTGAAAAGGGACTCAGACCTGCAAACAGCATCTGGCTCTGGGGCGAGGGTGTTAAGGCTAATCTTGAAAACTTCAAGGAAAAGTTTGGTCTTAAGGCATCAATGATTTCAGCTGTTGACCTTTTAAAGGGTATCGGTAAATTTGCTGGTATGAACGTTGTGAACGTTGATGGTGCAACAGGCTATATCGACACAAACTTTGACGGCAAGGCTGCTGCTGCAATTGATGAATTCAAAAACGGTCAGGATTTCGTTTACATACATGTTGAAGCACCTGATGAATGCGGTCACAGAAATGAAATTGACAACAAGGCAAAGTCAATCGGTCTTATTGATAAGCATATTCTCGGACCTGTATGTGAATATCTCAAGTCAACAGGTGAGGACTTCAAGGTTCTCATTACTCCGGACCATGCAACACCGCTTTCACTCAAAACTCATACAAATGACCCTGTTCCGTTCATGATTTATAACAGCGCAGAAGAAAAGCAGGGCGTTGATACATTCAACGAAAAAACTGCCGCTGAAAAGAACTTCTTTATCGAAACAGGTCATACAATTATGGACAAGTTTATCAATGGCTAAAGAATAAAACTGCAATCCGCTTATGATTTGAAATTGTAAGCGGATTTTTATTACAATTGGTATTTACAGAAAAGAAAAACAGAATTTTTGGAGGAACAGAAGATGGATACTAAAATAAGGGCTATGGTGGCAGAAGACAAATCGGCTGTTATTGAAATGATGAGAGTGTTTTACGCCTCACCTGCGGTTTTAAGCAACGGCTCGGAGGAAATATTCCGGAATGATGTTGAAAACTGCGTCAATGAAAGTCAGTACCTGGAAGGGTATATTTTTGAAAATTCCGATGAAATACAGGGGTATGCAATGCTTGCCAAAAGCTTTTCGACAGAGTTCGGCAAGCCGTGTATATGGATTGAGGACCTGTATATCAAGGATAATTACAGGGGCAGTGGCATAGGAAGCAGCTTTATGGATTTTGTAAAGAACAAATATGCAGACTGCATTATAAGACTTGAAGTTGAAAGTGACAATGAAAAAGCAGTCAGAATGTATGAAAAAAACGGATTTGAGGTTCTGCCTTATATGGAAATGAAAAAGTAAACATACACCATGGATTTTACTTTATACACTAAAGGAGAAGCGTTTTTTTGTGCAGTGTGTGGAAAATTGATAAAAAAGACACAAAACAATTGAAATGAATAGGTGAAATATGATAAAATGTATAATATAAAATTGTAACTATATTTTTCGAAAGGAAAGATTGAATTATGAGTAAGAAATTCACCAAAAGATTGCTTGCAACTGTTGTAAGTGCGGCAACACTTCTTTCATCTGCTGTGGTTTCGACATCAACACCTGTTGTAACAGCGGCAGGCGATGCAAACTATGCAGAAGCGCTTGCGCTTTCACTTTATTTCTTTGACGCCAATGAATGCGGCGGCGAGGTTGATGACAACAGCCTTACATGGAGAGGTAATTGTCATACATATGATGCTGAAGCTTCACTTGACAGCGCAAAGGGACTCGGAAGCTCTGAAAAGGCGCTTATCAAGGCGGCTAACGGCGGAAGCAATACTGTTGACGTAAGCGGCGGTTATCACGATGCGGGTGACCACGTTAAGTTTAACCTTACAATGGGCTTTGCTGCTTCATCACTTGCACTTTCATACTATATGAACCCTGGTTCATATGCAACAGCAGGCTGTGAAGACCACCTTCAGGAAATTCTCAAGAATACATGTGACTACTTCAAGAAAACAACATTCCTTGATGACAATGGTGAGGTTTACGCAGTATGTGCGACAGTTTCAGACCAGTCTGACCACGGTATCTGGACATCTCCTGAAACACAGACAATTGCACGTCCTACATACTGGCTTACAAAGTCAGCCAACAACTCAGTTACAACTGCAACAATGGCATCAGCTTTTGCGGGCACAGCGTATGTTTTCAAGGACTCAAATCCGACATATTCAGCTGAATGTATGAAATATGCAAAGGCACTTTATAACTTTGCTTCAAATCATACAGGTATGGAAGATACAAACAGCGGTATGTACAGCACAACTGACACATATATTGATGACTTAGCTCTTGCTCAGGCATGGCTCTACATCAACGGTGAAGGTTCACTTCCGACATATAAGCCGACAGGCAATGGCTGCTATAATAACCAGTATTACGACTATCACCTTTACTGCTGGGATAAGGTGTGGTCAGGTTATGCAACACTTATGTACTATATAACAGGCGACAGTTCTTATGCAAGCGAAATGCAGTTTGAGCTCAACAACAAGGGCGGTTGTCCGACAAGCAGCTATAACGCAAGTGGCTGGGGTGCTTCAAGATATAACTGTGCGCTTCAGATGGTATCACTTGGTCTTGCTAAGGGTGATGCAGATTCAAACTACGCAAAGGGCGCTAAGTTCCAGATGGACTACATTTTAGGAAACAACCAGTTTGGTTACAGCTTCCTTGTTGGTTACGGCGACAAGTGGCCTCAGCAGATTCACCACAGAGCTGCAAATCCTGACAAGAATAATGCTAAATACACATTATATGGTGCGCTCATAGGCGGTCCTGACTCATCAGGTAACTATAACGACTATTATGATGACTATCAGTTTACAGAACCTGCCCTTGACTATAATGCATGCTTTGTTCTTGCATGTGCAGGACTTGTAAATCTCTATGGCGGTGACGCTTCAGCTCTTGATTCTGTAATTGCAAATGCTTCAGAAATTGATGAAACATATGTATTTGGTGATGGTGAAGTTGTTGTTCCAACAGAACCAACAGAGCCACCTACAGAACCTACTGAACCACCAACAGAGCCTGTTACTACAACAGAACCTGTTACTACAACAGAGCCTGTTACAACAACAGAACCTGTGGTAACACCTGAACCTACACAGCCGTCAACAGGTGGCGACATTCCGACTGGAAACAAGTATGGTGACGTTAACCTTGATAATGGAGTAGACGTAGCTGACGTTGTAGTACTTAACATGTACATTCTCAATCCAAGCAGCAATCCGCTTTCAGCTGAGGCGATAGCAAACGCTGACGTTGCAAGGAATAATGCTGTTGATTCAACTGACAGCGGCGTTCTTATGAACTATGTAGCTATGCTTATTGGTTACAATGAGCTTGGAAAATAAACTATAAACCAAAGGCGAAGCGTCATTGCTTTAAGCAATGATGTTTTGCCATGTCTTAAGGGGGATTCTCAATGAAGAAGTTAATTGCTCTTGCAGTATCGGCAGTTATGTCGCTTTCTGCATTTGCCCAGACAGCTCTTCCGTTAACGGAAAGCGAAAATGTTGTTTACGCAGAACCATCATCGTATAATTACGCTGAAGCACTTCAGAAATCAATGTTTTTCTATCAGGTGCAGCAGGCAGGCGAGCTTCCTGACTGGAATGAGGTAACATGGCGTGACGACTCAATGCTGACAGATATTGTTCCTGGCGGCTGGTTTGACGCAGGCGACCACTTCAAATTTGCGCTCACAAACGCATACAGCGCAAATCTCCTTGCATGGGGACTTCTTGAATATGAAGACGCTGTCAGGGAGGCAGGCCTTTACGAGTCATACCTCAGAAACGTTAAATGGGGTCTTGATTATGTAATGGGCTGTGATACGGGAACTACCGTTATCGGTACAATCGGACATCCGACAATGGACCACGTATGGTGGGGAAGTGCTGAGCTTTATGAGCGTAAGATGGCTCTTCAGTACGGCGATACAGTACGTCCTTATGATGAAATTGAAAACACATCTACAATGGCTGATATGGCTGCTGCTCTTGCTTCAGGCTATCTTCTGTTTAAGGAAGAAGACCCTGCAACAGCAGAGCAGTATCTTGAACACGCTATAAGCCTCTTTGAGAGAGCAGACGCTTTAAGAAGCAATGAGGATCAGGGCGTTCAGGGAACATACTACAAGAATACACAAAGCGGAACACCTGCGGACTATGCCGACGAACTTATGCTCGCTGCAAACTGGCTCTATATGGCAACAGGTGAACAGAGCTATCTTGACCTCTGTGAATCTGATTTCATTCCGCTTCTCGGACGTGAAAACCAGTCAACAGAATACAAGTTTACATGGGGCTACTGCTGGGATGATACAATGCAGGCAGCTATCCTTCTTTACGCACAGAATACAGGCAAGCAGCAGTGGATTGACCATGTGTCACACCACCTTGACTACTGGATTGACGGCTATGGCGGCAAGCAGGTTGCATACACACCTGACGGCCTTGCATGGCTTATGAACTGGGGTGCAAACCGTCACTCTGCAAACACATCATGGCTTGCTTTACTTGCATCTGATACAATCTTTAAGGATGATGCGGCACTCAGCAAGAAGTACAGTGACTGGGCAAAGGGTCAGCTTGACTATATGCTCGGCGACAATGACCTCGGACTCTCATACGTTATGGGTATGGGTGAAAAGAATCCTATCAATATCCACCACAGAACAACATCAGGTATCTATGATGATCACTGGAATGAACTCGGTAAGCTTAATGAAGACGGTACACCATATGACGATCCGAAGTGGCAGACAGAATATGCACACGTTTGCTATGGTGCGCTCATAGGCGGTCCTGCACAGGACGGTTCATTCAAGGATGAAAATGCGGCTTATGAACATACAGAAGTTACAATCGACTATAATGCAGGCTTTACAGCTGCACTTTGTGCGATGATTGACGACTTTGGCGGTGAAAAGCTTGCTGACTTCCCACCTACAGAAAAGCCAAAGTGGGCAGAATTCCTCATGAAGGCTTCATTCAACCAGGCCGGCGACAGCTACACAGAAATCAAGGCTTATGCTATGAACCATTCAGCATGGCCATCAAGAGTTATCAAGGATTTATCATACAACTACTATTTTGATATTACAGAACTCGTTGAACAGGGCTATTCTGTAAGTGATGTACAGGTTAAGATTGGTTCAGACCAGCACTCAGGCGACGAAGGTGCTTGTACTATTTCAGATCCTGTTCAGTATGACGGAAACATTTACTATGTAAAAATTACATTCGGTGACGGCAGAGTTGTAATGCCGACAGGTCAGTCAGAGCACCGTTCAGAGCTCCAGTTCAGAGTTGGTATTCCTGACAGCCTCAAGGATGCAAACGGCAACAAGGTTACATGGGACTGCACAAACGACTATTCTGCACAGGGACTCGTACAGGGCGGCGAGGACGCTATGATTGAAACTCCATACATGACAATGTATGACGGTGATACTCTTATCTGGGGTACTGAGCCTGACGGCACAACTCCTGAGGATGTAACTCCTACAGAACCTACAACAGAACCAACAGAGCCAACAACAGAAGCAACGGAACCTACAACAGAGCCAACTGAAGATACAGAACCAACTGAACCTTCAGAAGAGCCAACAGAACCTACAACAGGTGGTCAGACAATCGTTATCACACCTGAACTTCTTGCTAACGCTAACTGGGGCGATGTTAATACTGACGGTGCTGTTGACGTAGCTGATATCGTAATTCTCAACATGTATCTGCTCAATTCTGAGAGCAATGCTATTACAGAACAGGGTGTTGTCAATGCAAACTGCAACTTTGACGATTATGTTGACTCAACAGACAGTACTGTTATCATGAACTATGTCGGAATGTCCATAACATATGAGGAACTCGTTCCTGATACAAGTGGTCTCTGATTATTGAAAAAAAGCTTGAAGAAAGCTTGAAAAAACCTTGAAAAAATCCCTCGTGTTTTTAAGGCATGAGGGAATTTTCTTGTGAAAATAAACAAAATTCATTAACGATATTCATACAAGTGGACGAACTTTACAAAAACCCTTTACAATAAACTGTAAATAGTTTATAATTAGTAAAGAAAAAAGTTGGTTGTATTGCAACAGACTGTTGCATACATGTGACAACATATTTTCGTATTTAAGCGGCAATGTAACAAATGCTGTTTATATTATGTCTGTGCTGAACAAAGTGCAGGCGGAAAAAAAGAAGATACATTATTAAATGTATCAAAAAAACATTTTTTCATTTT
This sequence comes from uncultured Clostridium sp., assembly GCA_964621265.1. Lineage (GTDB taxonomy): Bacteria > Bacillota > Clostridia > Oscillospirales > Ruminococcaceae > Porcipelethomonas. The sequence goes on from CAZULQ010000015.1 coordinate 43,358, forward strand.
TTTGGGAGGGTATTAACAATGCACAAGAAAATTGCTAAGGCTGTTGCTTCAAGCGCTATGGCAGCAGCAATGCTCACAACAACAGTAGCTACTGTTGCTCCAATGAGCGTTTCAGCTGGTAACTGTCTTGGTGAATCAGACTTCACAACAAAGGGTCTTCCATGGCACACTTGTGAAACTTCACCAGCTAAGCAGACATTCGGTCTTACAGACAATGGTACATATTTATGTACAATTAAGAACCCAGGCGGTGCTAACCGTGGCGGTGAATCAAGATGGGACCTTCAGTTCCGTCACAGAAAGCTTAAAATCCAGAAGGGTCATACATATAAGATCCACTGGGAAGTAACAGCTTCAACAGCAGGTAACATGGCAACTCAGATTGCTTCACTCGACGGTGAATCACAGGTTGCATGGCATAACAACGCTACAGACTTCAACCAGGGCTGGGACAACGTTCAGATCAGCGCTGGTAAGAACTCATTCGACAGCGAATTTACATCAACTGTAGATATCGAAGTTGCTGAATGGGCATTCCACTACGGCGGTGCCGGTGAATGGCAGCCAGCTGACTGTTTCCCAGAAGGTACAACACTTGAATGGGATAACATGACTCTCGAATGTACAACATGTGGCGACGCATATTCAGAAGGTTCATGTAACTGGGACCCATCTGACGACTTCGGTGTAAGAACACGTAAGAACAGTGGTCTTGCAAACAACTTCATTTCAGTTAACCAGGTTGGTTACTTCACAAATCTTGCAAAGAAGGCTACACTCGGCGATAATGCTGGTGGCGGTGTTGATGACCTTCACACAACACTTTCAACATCACCAATGGACTTTGACCTTGTTGATGCAAGTGGTAAGGTAGTATACAGTGGCAAGACACAGCCAATGAATGGTACAGATAATGAATCTGGTGACTTCTGCCACATTCTTGACTTCTCAGATTACAAGACACCTGGTACATACTCACTCAAGTGCGGTGACTATGTTTCATTCGAATTCGAAATCGGTGATGATCTCTTCAGTAAGAAGGGTCACGATCTTCTCACAAATGCTATGAACTACTACTACCAGAACCGTTCAGGCATTAACATTGAAGAAGCTTACATCACATCAAGAGATGACATCAAGTCATCACTCGCACACGTTGGCGGTCATAACCCTGACGAAGCATATGTTCAGCCTGAATGGGTTAAGTCATATGCAGGTGAATTTGATGGTGATACATCATACACAATCGACGGTGTTGGCGGTTGGTACGATGCCGGTGACCACGGTAAGTACGTAGTTAACGGTGGTATCTCTGTTTGGACACTCCAGAACATCTATGAAAGATCACTCGCAGCTGGCGATGCTTCTAAGTTCGCTGATGGTTCAGGCACAGTTGTAATTCCAGAAGCAGGTAACGGCGCACCTGACATCCTCGACGAAGCAAGAGTTGAAGTTGAGTGGATGATGAACATGGTTGTTGATTCTAAGGATCCACACTGGGGCGACAAGGCTGGTCTCGTTTACCACAAGCTCCACGACCATAAGTGGACTGGTCTCGCAACAAGACCATATGACTACGTTGATCAGTGGGGAACAACTCGTATTGTTAAGCCACCATCATTCGCAGCTACACTTAACTTCGTAGCATGTGCAGCTCAGGCAGCACGTCTCTGGGAAGAACACGACCCAACATTTGCTAAGGAATGCCTCGCAGCAGCTAAGTCAAGCTATGAAGCTTTCCAGAAGCACTTCTATGAATACAAGGATTCAGAAGCTACAAACCCAACATCACTCTACGCACCTATGGACCAGGCAATCGGTGGTGGTGCTTACGGTGATACAAACGTTAAGGATGACGCTTACTGGGCAGCAGCTGAACTTTTCGCTACAACAGGCGACTCAACATACTATGATGATATGAAGGGCTATGAACACGCATTCGAAGTTGTTACAAAGATCGAAGGCGGCGAAAACAACGGTTCATGGGGCTCATTCAACTGGGGTAATACATCATCACTCGGTTCAATTTCACTCCTCCTCAACAAAGATAATGTAGAAGCAGCTGACATCGCTAATATCGAAGATACAATCAAGTCAGCAGCTGATGCTTACGTTGCTAAGGAAAATGAACAGGGCTATGGTATCCCATATGATACAGCTGTATTTACTGACCCTGTAAATATCGGTGTTGATGAAGCAACTGGTAAGCCAATCGAAATCGACGGTTATGAATGGGGTTCAAACTCATTCGTTATCAACAACGCAATCGTTATGGCTTATGCATATGACATTACAGAAGACGTTACATACCTCAATGGTGTAGCAGGTGCTATGGACTACCTCCTCGGACGTAACCCACTCTCATTCTCATATGTAACAGGCTATGGTGATTACACACTCGAAAGACCACACCACAGATACTGGTCTAACGAACTTGACTCTGAATTCCCAGAAGCACCAGACGGTATCCTCTCAGGTGGTCCTGGTTCAGGTATGCAGGACCCATATATCGGCGGTCTTGGATTTGAAAGAGGCAAGTTAGCACCACAGAGATGCTACGTTGACTCAATCGAAGCTTGGTCAGTTAACGAAATCACAATCAACTGGAATGCTCCACTCGTATGGGTAGCATCATTCATGCAGGATGAAGCAGCAGTTGATGGAAACGTAACTCCAACAGATCCAACTAAGGATACAGATCCAACAGAAGATACAGACCCAACAGATCCAACACAGCCATCATCTGAAGATCCAACAGGTGACACAGGTGAAGCTGGTACAGCTAACACAGATAAGGAACTTGTTGACAAGGCTCACTGGGGTGACTGTAACGTTGACGGTACAGTTGACGTAGCTGACATCGTTGCTCTTAACATGTACTTACTCAACGCTTCAAACAATGCACTTGAAGAACAGGGTATTGTAAATGCTAACTGTAACTACGATGCTAAGGTTGACTCATCAGACAGCGTAATCATCATGAACTACGTTGCTATGATCATCGAATACGGCAAGCTTGGTCCTCAGTAATAAATAATCAATTTAGGGCGGTTTTATAAACCGCCCTTTATTTTTTTGTGTAAAACGTAAAAACGACCCGTTTTGACTTATAATATATTGACAAAATTGATAAAAAGTAGTATTATTA
>CAZULQ010000016.1:0-41327 GCA_964621265.1 uncultured Clostridium sp.
AATATATACTAAATTAAACATTATCTTATTAGGAGGAATACATATGAAAATGAAATATAAAAAAGTTACATCGATATTAATGGCAATTATTATGTGTTTTACGTTTGCAGGAAGTTATTCAGAGAATTTTGCAGTTAGCGTTGAAGCTGAAACAACAACTGATATTAAAATGCCTTTTGGTTATGACAGCGCAGACGTATTTGTATCGGAATGTATGCTTGGATTTGCGAGAGACACAGACGGAAGTAATTTAGGTTTTGAGCAGATAGCATTCAAACCTGTTTTATGGGATTACACATATCAGAATATTGCCGAATCAATTATTGATGATAAAAGCTTAATAATAAATTCTGTATTCTGGAATAATGTAGGATATTGTCTTGATGGTGATTTTGTCGGCTTGGCTACATGGGAGCAGTTAATGTACGAAACACTTATAATGGACTGGCTTACATATCAATTTGAAACAGAAGAATTTAAAACCGAATTTACTCAAGATACAATAAAATATAAATATGAACTTGTTGAATATATGTATGAGTTTTGTGATGATAAATATAAATATGATGACACATTAGATTTAATTAGTAGTTTTGGGGAAAAGACGCCTGAAGAGTGGAAAGAAATATTGGGTGATTTTGAATTAAGTGACAAACAAAAAATAAAATTTGACATTATATTAGGTGGTGCACAGGTTTATTATACAGGGATGGAATTTCTGGATAAAATGACTAACGCACTTGCTGTACAGAAAGCTTGTCAAAGTAGAATAGAGTTTCTTAATGAAGTGAAAGCTGTTTCCGATAATACTGATTTAATAAATGCAATAAATGTTGTAACTGATAAAATTAATATGTCCTATGGTGAACTTGTGTTTAACGAAGGTGGATATACAATGCTTAAAAGCGTATGTACACTTGCTTGGGATGCGATTGTTGCAGAATACGGTATACCTTGTCTTTCTGAAATTAAGCTTGGTAAAGCAGGTCTTGACTGGATATTCAATTCAGATGATGCAACAACAAAAAGGCTTGAAGTTCTTGTTCTTTATATAATTAACAGTGATTTTACTATTGCTTATCAGAATATGCGTGACAAATATATGAACAATAAAACAGGCGAAACCGCACTTGGTTTTAACAACTCATATCTTTCATATGTTAATTATCAGGCTTATGCTTCATATATAACAGAACAGTATATTGCTGAAGCTTTGCTTGAAGGAACGTTTAATAAAACGTTTATTGTCAGCTGGCTTCTTGGAAATGTTGAAACATATAGCGATTTAAAGCAAATGCTTGATGGAAATATTTCTATATCAAATTCATGGTATAATATGGTGGGTAAATATTATAAATTGTATACTAATATCGCAGCAAAGAATTATGATATGAGTTGGGTAACTGATGAAACAGTTAAACTTTCGATTGGGGAAGAATTTACAATTGGTGATTTGACTTATTGTGTTATAGCTGATAATGAAGTGGAAGTAGATGATTGTAATGATGAAGCAACGGGAACAATAGATATTCCGGAATATGTATATTATAAGGGATATAGTTACAAAGTGACGAGGATAGGATTTCAGGCATTTTATTATAATTGTGATAATATCGAAATAATAACAATTCCCAAAAGTGTTCTTGTAATAGAAGGCTATTCATTTTGGGATTGTGATGCATTAAATACTATTAAAATTGGTGAAAATGTAAAATCTATAGGTGGTAGTGCATTTTATTCTTGTGATAAACTTAAAAATATAGATATTCCAGATAAAGTTGAAGAAATAAAATCATGTGCATTTTCTAGCTGTCTTAAATTAGAAAATATAAACGTTAGTGAAAATAATAGTCATTATTTTAGTGAAAATGGTGTTTTATTTGCTAAAGAAAATAGAGTATTATTGCAATATCCATGCGGAAAATTAAATAAAGAATATTTTATACCAGAAAACACATTCGAAATAGCTTCTAGAGCATTTGAAAATAATCGTAATTTAGTAACTATAAATTTCCCTAATAGTATGATTTCAATAAGAAATGATGCTTTTTGGAAATGTAATAATCTTTTAAATGTAGTGCTTCCAGAAAATGTCGCTATTATAGAAGCTCATGCATTTGGAATTTGTGAAAATTTGAAATCTATTAAGATAAAAAATCAAAATTGTCAAATTTCAGAAGCACGCTCTACAATATGTAACGAATATGATGTGGTAAATTATCAATTTCATGGAGTTATTTATGGATATGCGAACTCTACAGCCGAGGCTTATGCTAAAAATCAACATTATAATTTTGTTGCTCTTGATGAAGAACCGATTGTTACCACAACATCTGTAACAACAACTGTACCAACAACAGGAACTACAATCTCAACTACTGAAGCCTCTACAACAATTAAGGCAATGACTACAACAAAGGCTGCTACAACCACTAAGGCAACAACTACAACCAAAGCCACTACAACCACTAAGGCAACAACTACAACCAAAGCCACTACAACCACTAAAACAACAACTACAACAAAGGCTACTACAACCACTAAGGCAACAACCATAACCACAATGAAAGCCACTACAACTACAAGCAATACAGTAATAACAACTCCGGTAACTACAACAGCAAAAACAACTACCGCACCAGTTACAACAAGTTCGTCTGTAACATCAGTCGTTACAACTGAACCATTAAAGATTTCAGGCGATGCAAACGGTGATGGAAAAATGACTGTTGCTGATGTTGTTCTGATTCAGAAAGCGTTAGCTAATTTACCAATTGATATTGAACTTATAATAGATATTGTAGACTTAAACAATGATGGTAAATTTAATGTTTTTGACTTGATTGTTGCTAAACGAATAGTATCGAATAGCTAAATCAGCCCTTTAGGGAATGATTTAATTATTGTGTTTTGAATATCGACACATAATTCGCCAACAACCGCATAATTGCTGAACATGTGAAATTTTCGAGCTGTCAAGGCTGGTTTCGCCATTCATTTTAGCCTTTACAGCGACAAAATTTCAGATATAATGACATCGCGGTTGTTGCATATTTCGACGTTTACACAGTTAAAAAATCAGACTGGTCCTTTAATTTTTTATATGTTACAATAACTAAAAAATCAACAGTTATTAAAGCTCATAGTTATTTCGCTTCTTTTAAAATAAACTTCTCTTCTTTTTGTTGATTATATAGTTGTTCGACAAATTGCTCAACACGTCCTTTGTTACGCTCTGAAAGCTTTGAGTACAGTTCAATAAGCTTATTTTCATCATCTGACAGAACAGGAGACTGAGTGCCTTTAGGAAATTTAGTTCGGCCGGCTATATAATCAATACTTACGTTGTAAAAATCTGCAAGCGTGACAGCAAAGTCAAGAGGAACGGTATGCTTACCTTGTTCATAGTTTGTATATGTTGTTTTATGCATATACAGCTTGTCGCAAAGCTGGGTCTGAGTCAGGTCTTTATCCTCGCGCAAATCACGAATCCTTGTATAATGTTGCATAATGAGCCACTTCTCCTTTGTTAGTCTTTAACAAATTATATCACAGAAACAATAATAGTATTGACAAATATGCACGAATGTTGTAAAATACAATTAAATTACAACGAACGATGTATTTTCAAAACAAAAACGGAGGTTAGACTTATGAAAAAAAGATTATTCAGTTTATTTACAACACTTATTATGATTTGCAGCTTCGTTGGGATTGTGCCGAAGATGGAGGTTGAGGCAAAGTCGATAACTGTATATTCTCAAACTGATAGTAGATGGGGCAGTCATTATTATGGTTATAGCAATACTGCTTGTACGCAACGTGCTACTATTAATTCAGGTGGGTGTGGAATACTATCATATGTAAATGCAGTATATTACTTAAATGGTAGCTTTATTGAACCAACAACATTAGCGGATTGGTCAGTAAATAATGGATATAGAGTTAATGGAGTTGGTACAGCATATGGTTTATATTCTGCTTTTGCAAATGCTTATGGCGAAAAGTATAGTATAGCTTATAATGGAAGTTCAACATCATATACAACTTTAAAAAATCATTTAGAGAATGGAGAAGTTGCAATAGGAAGCGCTCCTGGACATTTAATGGCAATTGTAGATTATGATAGTTCAACTGGCAAGTTTTTAATCTTAGATTCATATAGATCTTCTGATCGTTATACATATCCATCTGGTTATACATGGCAGACGGAAAGTACATGCCGAAATACTAATAAATTAAACTTTTCGGGATTTTATTTCATCAAATCAACTAAGAAAATTGAAACACCTGTAGATTTAGGAACGAATTTCTATGCATATATAATAAATACATCTCTGTGGAAACATATTACTAACGATAGTTTTAATGTTTCATTACGCTCTGAAACAGGCGCAGCAAATCAAATTTGGAAATTCGAAATACAAAGTGATAATTCATATAAAATTATAAATTGTTTTGATAAAAAGGTTTTAGATGTAGCAAACTTTGGGACGATAGACGGAACAAATGTTCAAGTTTGTGAAAGTAATGATTCAACAGCTCAAAGATGGTTTGTTTATGGAGAAGCTGGGGCATATGTTTTAAAAGCAAAATGTGGAGATTTGGTGTTAGATATTAATGGCGGTTTAGGTGATGAAGGAACAAATGTACAAATGTGGACTTCAAACGATACTTCTGCTCAAAAGTTTCAGATTTATCAACTTAATCAAGCAGGCAAATCAAAAATAACCGCAACAGCAGGTACAAGTTATACTAATACGAAACTCAATTGGACAAAATCAAGTGATACTAATAAATATGTAGTTAAAATATGGAAAAACAAAGCTTGGGAAGGCAATGCTTATAAAGAGTTTGCTACAACTGAAACTAGCTGGAATGTAATATTGCCTGAAGGCACGTATCAGGCTTATGTTGATTCATGCAATAATTACTCATATACATGCAGTAATGTCGTTACATTTACAGTTAAAAAAGGAACATGCACTCACTCTTACGGATCATGGACAACAACTAAATCTGCTACATGTACCGTAGAGGGAACTAAAACAAGAAAATGTTCAATTTGCGGTGCAACAGAAACAGGAACTATTGCAAAAACTGCACACAAATACACATCAAAAGTTATAGCTCCTACTTGTACAGCAAAGGGATATACAGAATATGTATGCTCTGCTTGTAAACATACATACAAGGATAAGTATACTGAAATGACAGCACATAAGTATGGTGACTGGACAGTTGCTAAAAAAGCTACATGCACAGAAGACGGTAGCAAGACGAGAAAATGTGCATGTGGCAAAACTGAAACAGCAACAATTGCTAAAATAGGTCACACATACACTTCAAAGGTTGTAGCTCCTACATGCACAGCCAAAGGCTATACGCTTCATACATGCTCAGCTTGTGGTAACTCTTATAAGGATGCTGAAACAGTAGCAAAAGGACATAAGTTTACATCAATTTCTGAAAAAGGTAGTATTACTTACACGTGTTCTTCATGCAAACTTAGTTATGAAGTGACATTTGAAGGTGAGGGAACAGTAGAATCTCCATATTTAATTGCAAATAAAGAAGATTTATTCTGTCTTGCAAAGCTTGTCAACAATCCTCAGACAACAGGATTATTCAGAACAAAGTGCTATAAGCAGACTGCTAACATTGACCTTGATAATGAACAGTGGGTACCATTAGGAACATATATTGTTAATAATAAATCCGGAAATTGTTATATTGACAAAGGGTTTGTTTATGATGGTGCAAATCATAGTGTTTTCAATCTGAATGTTAATGAATCTTCCAGTTATTCTGGATTTATCGGTAAAATGAATTATGGTACAGTAAAAAATCTTGCTATTTATGGTGAAGTAAAATCAACAGGTTCACTTGTTGGTGGCATCGTAGGTGAACTTGGATATATGGGAACTATTGAAAATTGTAGTTTCAATGGCAATGTAAGCGGCAAAGATCTTGTTGGAGGAATCGTGGGTCATTGCTGGCGAGGCAGTAACATACTGAATTGTTACCACAATGGAAACATTGCATCTGAGAAAAATGCTGGTGGTATTGCAGGTTTTATCCAGCATAAAGACTCTGAAACAGAGTTACATTCAAATATCAGTAATTGTTACCACATAGGTGATATTTCAGGTACAACTGTTGGCGGTGTTGTGGGTAAATATTCACAGTCAGGAACTCTCAATGAAAATAATTCAGTGAATATTAAAAATTGTTACTTCCATAAAACATCATCAGAAAATGCAGTAGGTGAAGGAACTGTTACAAAGAACGATTCAATGCCGCTGATTTCCGGCTTACTTAAGGAAGCAGCTCCTGATTTAGGAAAAGGTTTCAGTACGAATAGCTATGAAGCAATTAATGATGGTTACCCTGTATTTGAATGGCAATTACCTTCAAAGGTTAAGGGGGATGTTAATAATGATGGTGCAATTAAGGTGGCTGATATTGTTATGATACAGAAGTACTTAACTAAATCGCATACATTGTCAAGTGCAGAATGTATTACATCTGATATGAATGAAGATGGCAATATTAATGTATTTGATATGATTATGCTGAAAAGAACAGTTCTTGATAATTGATTTGTAGTAGTATAATCATAGATTGAATAAATGTAAAGGAGACTGTAATTAGTCTCCTTTATTGTTTTTTATAGCTGTTATAATACAAATTATATTCAGAGAACTGAGGTGTAGAATATGGGCATTTATGTAAATCATAATAGTATATTATTTTAGGAAAATGTTAATTTCGAGATATACATCGGTAAACTACGTTAATAATACTAAAAGTTGCCACATACCAAACATGGAGGGACAACAGTAATCTATCAATTCTATTGAAGAGGGTGGCTGGGAACAGGTCATAAATGCAATAAATCAGTCGGAGGAATGCTTAAAGGCAACATTTTCGGGTGATGAAGAAATCGTTCCACCTGTAAGATTGAATGAATAATAAAATAATCAAATTAAACAGCGTGAAATTCATTGTATAACTAACAACGCTAAAGTTGACGTAAATACGTTGGCTCAGCATATCAAAGAGATAATGGAGCAGATTCTTCTGCAAATCAGAGTGTACGTTTAAATTGCAAGATTGCAAATCATATACTCTGCAATCTTGCAATGTTGTAATCTTAGAAAAGCAAAGCAGAAAAAAGCTGACCGCATTTTGACCTCAAAAAAATAAATAATGCTAAAAATCCGATGAAAAACACTCATTTTATATTAGTAAAACGCATAAAATCATTGAATGATATGAAAAATAAAAGTATCGGAACAGAGTGGGAATAAAATAAATAGTCCCGAAAACCTCGCAACGATGGGGTTTTCGGGATTTTCTTTTGTCTTTTGATAACAGATTGATAACAGGAAGCTGTGTGCAATTATTCTTCGTCACAAGTGGCTTTGGGGTTATCTCTCCATTCCTTTGTTGGCTTGTGTTTGCCGCAGTCGTCTGCGGTAGCAGGCCAGTTAAGCTTCCATTCTGTATATTCGGCCTTGCTGATGACTCCATCGGCAAGGTCTTTTTTGCGTTGCTGCCATTCTTTCAGAAAACTGTCAAGCAGATTGGACTTAAACTGCACAGCAAGATGATTGCTTTCGGGGTATTCTTCGTCAGGAACATCGTGAACGATTGTGTTGTAATGCTCGTCAAGCTCAAACAGCGTATACATTATATCCTCTGCGGCATATAAAGTCGGCTCATACAAGGAACGGTAATTTACATCGAGTACCTCTGCCATCTTCTGAAGCAGTTCCTCTTTGGGTGTTCTCGTTCCCGACTCATACTGTGCCACACGAATATCGGCAGTCTTTTCATCAAAGCCAATAAGCTTGCCGAATTCTTTTTGCGTAAGTCCTCTGAAATTGCGTATTCTCTTGATTCTATCTCCGATAGCCATAAGTACTCTCCTATCTGCAAAATGCCTGTTTACTCCATTTTAGCATATTTGTTTAGGATAGTCAAGAGGAAATAAACAAAAAAGTTTAGAAAATTTCAGAAAAAGGGTTGACAAAAGCAAATATGTTTAGTATAATAGAATTGAATCTAAGCAAAATCGCTTAGTATAAATCCAAAATTATTCAAGAAAGGTGGTTTTCTATGACCAACAAATTCATCAAGGCAGCGGAAGTTGCACAGGAACTTGAAGTATCAGTTCCATACGCCTACAAGCTCATCAAGAAGCTGAACAAAGAGCTTGAAGAAAAAGGCTTCATTACGATTTCGGGACGAGTCAACAGACAGTATTTCTACGAAAGACTGTATAACGGCTCCCAAAACGGAAAGGAGAATGCGAATGTCGGTTTATAAGGACGATAAGAACGGCACTTGGTATGTAATGGTGCGATACGACAACTGGAAAGGCGAACGCAAGCAGAAATGCAAGCGTGGTTTTTCCACTAAGAAGGATGCACAGATGTGGGAGCGAAGCTTCCTGCTTCAAACCTCGGCAGATATGGAAATGATGTTCGAGGATTTTGTGGAAATCTACACCCGTGATATGAAATCAAGGCTGAAAGAAACAACGTGGCTTACAAAAGAAAATATCATCAATACGAAGATTCTTCCGTATTTCGGCAAGCGAAAAATCAATGAAATACAGACAAAGGATGTTATTGCGTGGCAGAATGAGATGATACGCTTCCGTGATGAAAAAGGCAAACCATATTCGGCAACCTACCTGAAAACGCTTCATAATCAGCTTTCAGCAATATTCAATCACGCTGTCAGATTTTATGAGCTGAGCAGCAATCCAGCTTGTAAAGCTGGAAATATGGGAACGGAACAGCGAAAAGAAATGCTATTCTGGACGAAGGACGAATACCTCAGATTTTCCGAAGCTATGATGGATAAACCTGTTTCCTATTATGCATTTGAGATGTTGTATTGGTGCGGTTTGCGTATGGGTGAGCTTCTTGCTCTGACTCCCTCAGACTTTGATTTTGAGAAACAAACGGTAACAGTCAGCAAGTCCTATCAGCGACTGCACGGAGAAGATGTGATTACCTCGCCCAAGACCAAGAAAAGCAACCGCACCGTGAAAATGCCGCCGTTCCTCTGTGATGAAATCAAGGAATATATTGATATGCTGTATGATATATCCCCTGACGAGCGTATCTTCCCTATCACGAAAAATTATCTTCACCGTGAAATGGACAGAGGTGCAAAGGAAACGGGCGTAAAGCGTATTCGTATCCACGACCTACGACACTCCCACGTTTCCCTCTTGATTGAAATGGGCTTCTCCGCTGTTGCTATTGCAGACAGAGTCGGACACGAGAGTATCGAAATCACATACCGATATGCTCACCTGTTTCCGTCGAAGCAAAAAGAAATGGCTGAAAAGCTTGAATTTGAAAGGAATGATGAAAATGTCAGCTAAAAATGTAGACAAATACAACCGATTCAGAAGCATAACCGTAGGTTTCCGAGTATCGCCCGAAGAATTTGAGGAGCTTAACCGTGCCGTTGCTTTATCGGGACTTCCAAAGCAGGAATACTGCTATCGCAAATGTATGAACCGTGATATTGTCGTTCAGGGCAATCCGAGGGTTTACAAGCAACTGAAAGTCAATCTTGAAATGGTGCTGTCAGAGCTGAAGCGCATTGAAAGCGGTGCGGAAATTAACGCTGAACTGCTTGAAACAATACAGCTCATCAACACCACACTCTATGGCTTGAAAGGAGAATGCGAATGATCATAAAAGAAGAAATGACCACTCCCGTTGCACCTGTTGGCGCAGGTGCGGAGCAGTCATCTCAAAATCAATCTACAAGTATTATACCAGAAATCAACGAGGATTTCAATACCCCTGATGATTTTTTTCAGCAGATAATGAATCCTTACTACCTCAAAACCGTTTCGATGAACGAGCTTTACGAAACCGTGTTCCAGAGCAGACCGCCGATTATTGACGGTTTGCTCTATCCGGGCGTGTATCTTTTTGTTGGTGCACCGAAGCTTGGCAAAAGCTTTCTTATGGCACAGCTCGCCTACCACGTCAGCAAGGGTGAGCCTCTTTGGAATTACGCCGTTCATAAAAGTGATGTGCTGTATCTTGCTCTTGAAGATAACTATGAGAGAATTCAGCAGCGTTCTTACCGAATGTTTGGCACGGAAAGCATTGATAATCTTCGCTTCGCCGTTATGGCAAATACCGTTGACGGAGGACTTGAAAAGCAGTTGGAGGGATTTCTGCACCAGTATCCTGACACAAGACTTATCATCATAGATACCTTGCAGAAAGTACGTGAAGCAAGCAGCGAGTGCAGTTACGGCAACGATTATCAGATTATCGCAAGGCTGAAACAGTTTGCCGACAGCCGAGGTATCTGTATGCTGATTGTTCATCATACACGCAAGCAGAAGGCTGATGATTCCTTTGATATGATTTCGGGCACGAACGGTCTGCTTGGTGCGGCAGACGGAGCATTTCTCCTGAAAAAAGAAAAGCGCACAGAAAATTCTGCAACGCTTGAAGTTTCGGGACGTGACCAGCAAGACCAGAAGCTGCACCTTGTGCGTAACTCTGAGAAGCTTTCTTGGGAGCTGGAGCGTGTTGAAACGGAACTGTGGAAAGAGCCGCCTGAGCCGATACTGGAAGCGATAGCAAAATTTATCACGGCGGACAATGCAGAGTGGCAAGGCTCGCCAACTGAATTGGTGGAACAGCTTCACCTTGATATGAAGCCGAATGCACTTACGCTGAAACTAAATGTAAATGCAGGTAAGCTGTTCAATGAATATGGTATCCGCTATGAAAATAAGCGGACACATAGCGGTAGGATTGTTCGTTTATCTATGGAACAGCACCCGTAGCCGTGTCGATGCGTGACGGTCGTGACGATGTTTTAGATAGTAGGTGCGGTATCAAAAAGACCGTCACCATCGACACACATCGTCACGCTAAAACGCATTTAAGGCAGCATTGCCTTAATCAAAGGGAGTACAGAGGGAACGTCTGCCCCTCGGAGAGCGCAATGATACTTTTGATAGAAGCCACAGCGGATGTCAAAAGTATCTTTGCGTTACTTTCGCAGAAAGTAACAAAGGCGAAGTTAGTTCGGACAGATTACGAAGTGGTTTTCCTTATAAAGAAAAGTCAACCAACCATTGTTTTACAATGCTTTGAAACAATTCAGGCTGTTCAATTTGTAAATTGTGACCTGCACCATTTATTGCACAGTATGTTGCATTGGGATAATTTTTGATTAAATCAAACTGGTCTTTATAGCCAACCTCAGTGTCCTGTTTGCCAGCAATAATGAGACAGGGAGCTTCAAACGGTTGTTTTAGTTCATCCACATTAAATGAACAACTTCCGTCAAGAACCTCATCCAGAAAGTATCTGTTCTGAATTTCTATTGCAGGCATAATATCATGGCTATATCGTTCGTATACAGATTTTGTAAGCATTACATTCATATATGTAAAGCTGTCGTACTGTTCCTTTGTAAGTGTATTTAAAAATACATTATCTTGCTTTATTACTTTTAGCGGCTCAACTCTGCCTTGTCTTGTGCCGGGGTAAATCAGCGGACAAAGAAGAATTATGCCGCTTACCATTTCTGGATATTGTTTTATAAATGCTCTCGCAAGGTATCCGCCGTATGATTCTCCTGCAATGATGAATTTCTCCCCTGTGATTTCTTCTGAAAAAGCACGTAAGACATTCAGCATATCATCAGAACTGGTGACATTACCTGCAGTGGACGCACCCATTCCAGGTAGGTCAATGTATATTCTACGATAGTTGTTCAGAGTATCGAAAACAGGTTCAAAGCAACCTGACATAATTCGTCTGTCCATACCCCAACCGTGTAGAAAAAGTATAGAAGTACCACTACCCACGATATCATAATCGATGACTGTTGAGTTATATGTAAATTTGCTCATTGAAAATATCCCTTTCAATTAAAAAACACTATTGCTATTATACCACACCTATCCACAAATTTCAACCCGAAAGGAGAATTGCTTATAGAAAAAAGAACAATCAGCGGTCGTATCAGCAAGAAACACAGCCTGCCTCACAATAACCGTGAGTTCCTGTGTGAAAATGTTGACCCAACCAGAACAAAAGACAACATCACCATTACCAAAGACGACATCGGGCAGGTCTATCACGAGCTGTTCGACAATGCTCTCGCTGAATATAATGCCAAACAGAAACGCAAGGACAGGATTATCAAGGACTACCACGAGCATATCCGCCACAGCCGTCAGGAACAGGAATACCACGAGGTCATTTTCCAAATTGGCAATCAGGACGATACACCCTGCGGCTCTGATATGGGTAAGATTGCAGCCGAGCTCCTTCGGGAGTTCGCTAATGATTTTCAGTCACGAAATCCTCACTTGCGTGTGTTCAATGCAGTCATTCATCTTGATGAAGCAACGCCGCATATTCATATCGACTTCATTCCCTTTGCAACGGAGCAGAAGCGTGGACTATCTACAAGAGTATCGCTGACAAAGGCTCTGGAACAGCAGGGGTTCAAGGGCGAGGGCAAGTTCAATACCGCCTGTAAGCTGTGGATTGACAGCGAAAAGGAAGTTCTTGCACAGCTTATGCGTTCCCGAAATATCGAGTGGGAACAGCTCGGCACGCACAATGAGCATTTGTCTGTGCTGGACTTCAAGAAGCAACAGCGTACCAAAGAGGTTGCACGGCTTGAAAATAAGCTTGAATGTGCAGATATGCAGTTACAACATCGTCAGGAATTGCTAAATGAGGTCGAGAACACGATTGATAAGCTTGACAGCGAGTATCAGGAGAAGAAAGAAGCTGTCGGTCAGCTTGATGAGGATATTGCCGAAAAGGAAGCCACTCTTGCGGAGAGTACGGCGTTCCTTGCAACAGCGGCAAAGAAAACAAGCAAAATCAGGGACATTGACGATATTCAGGTTAAGAAAACGATGTTCAGCGGTAATATTTCCGTTGCTCCCGATGATTTCAAGAAGCTTGCCGACCTTGCGAAAAAGCAGATTGCGGCGGAGAGTAAGGAAATGGAGCTGAATGACAAAATCGCAACGCTGAAAGCCGAGAAGCAAGAGCTTTCCGACAAAAATGCCAAGCTTGAAAAGGAAAATACGGCTCTGAAACAGGAAAACAGCTCGCTGAAATCCGTCAGGGAGAAGCTGACGATTGCATCATTGCAAAAAGAAATCAGCGAGTGGAAGAATAAGTATCAGAAGGTACTTGACTTCATTGAGAAGCTTAATCTCACGAAGCAGTTGCAGGAGTTTTTGAAGCCAAGGAAGCATACGCTGCATAGGTAAAAAGGATTATTATAACGCATCGTTAAAAACACTGTATCTTTTCTGACAAAGGGGGATAGCTATAGAGAAATTATCAACCCAATGGTTTAAGACAATCGGTGGCTAATGTAAAAACAAACAGAGCAGTATCGTTTGTGAAACCGCTCTGCTTATATATGAGAAGGATAGAATCAAGGCACGCTTCAAAACCGAAACGTGCCTTGAACATTTCATTCTGCTCTCTTTATCTTGTATGCTTCTCCCCAAGACCACATTGCGTCAAGCACAGGCTTCAGGCTGTATCCTGCTTCGGTAAGTGTATATTCCACCCTCGGCGGTACTTCAGCATATACTTTTCGATTGACAAGGCCTTTTTCCTCCATATCCCGAAGCTGTGTAGTCAGTACTTTTTGAGATACACTTCCGATGGATTTTTTCAGTTCTCCAAAACGCATTGTTCCATTCATAAGGTCACGCAGGATAAGCACTTTCCATTTATCGCCTATCATCATCAGCGTTGTTTCAACAGGGCAAGCCGGTAATTCCATATCTCAAACCTCCATTAGTTTCTAAAAGGTAACTACAGCACTTTATTGTGCCTACTTTACAAAAGTTCCTTACAGTGTTATTATATAATAAAGGGCATGGAAAGTCAAGTCCCAATGAAATAATGGAGGTATTCAAATGGAAAAAGTAATTGCATTTTTGAAGGCAAATCCCGTACAGTATCTTGCAACTGTAGGTCGTGACGGTAAGGCAAAGTGCAGACCTTTTATGTTTGCTTGTGAGTATGAAGGCAAGCTGTGGTTCAGCACCAACAGCACAAAGGATGTATACAAAGATATGCAGGAAAATCCTGAAATTGAGATTTCCATATCCTCTCCCGAATTTGCCTGGATTCGTCTTGCAGGTAAGGCTGTGTTTGAGGATAATATGGCAGTTAAGGAAATCTGCATTCAGAATCCTATTGTAAAGGGACAGTATGGCGAAGCGACTAATCCTATTTTTGAGGTATTCTACATTGATGCTCCTCACGGTATTATTGCTGATTTTTCCGGTAATCCGCCCTACGAGTTTTAAGTAACAGAGTGTTAAAGCTCTGCAAGCGTAATCTTGCGGGGTTTTGGTTCCTTTTGGATACTATACCACAAATTTGTACTTACTTTTCCTTTAGGTGCTGTTGTGGTATAATAATTCTGTGAGGTGATGGGTAATGACGCAACAAGACAGAAGACTGTATTTAATAAAAACGCTGCTTTTGGAGCAACCGCAGTATAAAGATATGCAAATTCCGCATAATGATGCAGAACAAAGAAGGCTGCTTCGCTCCCTTATGAATGTTCGCCACCCAAAAGCAATCGGTGATGACTTTTTGAAAGTGCAGGACGAATATCTGCAAACCGAAATCGCTGAAAAGGGCATTACCGATATTGCTGACCTTGAACAGATTGAGAACGGTATCTATCTGTGGCAGGGAGATATTACTACGCTAAAATGTGATGCAATTGTCAATGCAGCAAACAGCGGTATGACAGGCTGTTACGCACCCTGTCACGCCTGTATCGACAATGCAATACACACCTATGCAGGCATTCAACTTCGCCTTGAATGTGCGGAAATGATGGAGAAGCAAGGTTACGCCGAGCCTACGGGCAAAGCGAAAATCACAAAGGCTTATAACCTTCCGTCTAAGTATGTTGTCCACACAGTAGGTCCGATTATTTATGACAAAGTACGCAGAAGCGATGAGAAATTACTTATGTCCTGTTACCGTTCCTGTCTGGAAATAGCAAAAGAAAACGGTGTAAAAAGCATTGCATTCTGTTGTATTTCTACTGGTGAGTTCCATTTTCCGAATGAGAGAGCCGCAGAGCTTGCAGTGCAGACGGTACAGGAATACAGAAGCGAAGTTGAGGTGATATTCAATGTTTTCAAGGATACAGATTATGAAATCTACCGACGATTACTCGGTGCAGATAAATAAGCTGAAGGAAGCATTAAATAATACAGATGCAGTAGTAGTCGGTGCAGGTTCAGGTCTTTCCGCATCGGCTGGATTGACCTACAGCGGCGAACGTTTTATGAAGTATTTTTCTGACTTTCACGAAAAGTACGGCATAAACGATATTTACAGCGGCGGTTTTTATCCTTATAAGTCCTTGGAGGAATACTGGGCGTGGTGGTCAAGGCATATATATTATAACCGATATATAGATACACCGAAGCCCGTATACAACGACCTGCTGGATCTTATTAAGGACAAGGATTATTTCGTAATTACCACCAATGTTGACCACTGTTTTCAGAATGCAGGCTTTGATAAAGCAAGGCTGTTCTATACGCAGGGCGATTACGGATTGTGGCAGTGTTCTAAACCGTGTCATCAGGCTACTTACGATAATGAAGAAACCGTCAGAAAAATGCTGGATGAACAAACTGATATGCGTATCCCGACAGAGCTTATTCCCCATTGCCACAAATGCGGCAGACCTATGACAATGAATCTGCGTAGCGATGATACTTTCGTTCAGGATGACGGTTGGTATGCAGCCGCAAAGCGATATGAAGATTTTGTTCGTAGACACAAAGGCTTAAATATCCTTTATCTTGAACTTGGTGTCGGCGGCAATACGCCCGGTATTATCAAATATCCGTTTTTGCAGATGACAGCGAAAAATCCTGCGGCGATATATGCTTGTATCAATCTTGGAGAATGTTATTTTCCTATGGAATTAAAAGAGCAATCCATTTGTATTGATAAAGATATAGGCGAATTATTGTCAGCTCTTAATGAATACAGAGTTTAAAAACATATAAAGACCTGATGCATATTTTTTAAAGCAACAGGTCTTGTTTTTTGAATTATGGGAGAGGTCAGGTGTAACTTTATGACTACAGCAGCACATTTACTCAAGTTCATTGCGTTACGCACCTTTCCGCCTTCAAAGGTTTTTAGAAAATATGATTATCTTCCACCCGCCACCCGTTGTGTCAATATTGAAACAACGGCAGTATCAAAAGCCGAAGCTGTGCGAAAAAGCGTGTATAGTCCCTAATATATACAGCAGTATCTGACTCAAAAATCTCACGTAAAAAAGCAGATTTTTTTGAATTTAGGTATTGACAAACGCCGAAAAATATTGTAGAAAGACACTGTGTTTTTTTAATTTCATATTTACTTCAAAATTTTAAATCATATAAACCTGCCCCGAAAAAGCGGTCATACTGAATGTTGCAGTTCTGTTCTTAATTTTCGGCGGCACTGTTTCTCCGAAGTTTCCGCCGAAACGTGGCTCATTGCTGTCAATCAGCAGTTCAAGGGAAGATATATCATTAAGCTTCAGCTTGTAATCCACAGCCTTGTCGGAGAAATTAAACACCGCAAGCAAGGTCTGATTTTTACTTCTTCGCAGGAACGCATATACGCACTTTTCCTCGCTGTGACAATCCAGCCATTCAAAACCGTCTGTACCGTAATCATCGGCATAAAGTGCAGGATTTTCAAGATAAATGCGGTTTAGCTCCATAATATAGCAATGAAAAGCGTCGTGGTTTGGATATTTAAGCAAATCCCAGTCCTGTTCACGCTTCTCGTCCCATTCCCTGAACTGTGCAATTTCGTTGCCCATAAAGTTCAGTTTCTTTCCGGGGTGGCAAAGCATATACAGATACAACGCTCTTGCCTGCGGAAACTTCTCCTCGTACTGACCGTTCATCTTATGAATAATCGTTGCCTTGCCGTGAACAACCTCATCGTGAGAAAGGGGCAATATGTACTTCTCGTTGTAAAAATACATCATACTGAATGTCAGCTTGTGATAACAAGGAGTACGGTCGGCAGGTGATAAACGGAAATAGTCCAGCGTATCGTTCATCCAGCCTAAATCCCATTTGAAATCAAAACCAAGACCGCCCTCGGAAACAGGTTTGGTTACACCGCTGTATGCAGACGAGTCCTCTGCTATCAGCATAATATCGGGCAGACGCTTTTTCAGTCCGCTGTTCATTGTTCGGATAAAATCAAGAGTCATCTTGTTTTCGCCACGCTCACGGTTTCCCTGCCAGTAGATAAGGTTGCTGACAGCGTCCATTCGCAGTCCGTCAAAGTGAAATTCATTCAGCCAGAAGTATGCGGCAGACTGCAGAAAGCTTCGTACTTCACCACGGGAGTGCATAAAATTACAGCTGCCCCATTCGCTTCTGCCAACGTCGGAATGAGGGTATTCGTAAAGAGCAGTACCATCATAATTCCACAACGCATAGTCGTCAACGGCAAAGTGCACAGGAACAAAGTCCATTATCACGCCAATGTTGTTTTTGTGGCACTTATCCACAAATTCACGAAGTCCGTCGGGATTGCCATAACGTGAGGTTGCGGAGAAAAAGCCAGTCGCCTGATATCCCCACGATTCATCACAGGGGTACTCATTAAGCGGCATAAGCTCAACATAATTATATCCGTTTTCTTTCAGATAAGGTATCAGTAAATCCGCAAACTCGGTGTAGCTGTACCAGTCGTCAGCTTCATCGGATTTCCTTTTCCACGAGCCGAAATGCAGTTCGTAAATATTTACAGGTTTGCTCTCAAAACCGCCTCTTTTCGTCAGCCATTTGCTGTCCTTGAACTTGTATTTTCCAAGGTCAAAAACTCTTGAAGCTGTATTCGGGCGAAGCTCTGCATAAAAGCCGTAAGGGTCGCAGTGGTCGGTGAATGTGCCGTCCTTTTTGTAAATGCGGTATTTATACATATCTCCCGATTTTGCACCCGAAATACTGCACTCCCAGAAGTTGCCGTCATATACCTTATTCATTGGTGTTTCTGTCCAGCCGTTAAACTCACCGATAACTGAAATTTTAACAGCGTTGGGTGCAAAGGTGCGGAAAGTAACACCGTCGTCTGTCGGGTGAGCACCGAGATATTTGTATGCTTCAAATTCTTCTCCGATATAAAAGCCGTAGTAATCCATATTAACCTCCAAAAAGACGGTAGTTGTTTTTCTCTCTGAAATATAGTATAATATAGAAAAGAACGGACTTCAACCATCGGTTTCGGACAACCGTCGGAAACCCGACGATTATGAAAAACAGTCGGAAAGGATACCCTTATGGATTACAGAATTGAAAAAACAAAGCGGAGTATTTACAACGCTTTTATTGAGCTTCGTGCAAGAAAGCCTCTTGAAAAGCTGACCGTCAAGGAGCTTTGTGAAAAGGCACAGATAAACAAATCCACATTCTATGTCTACTATCACGATGTGTATGATTTGTCGGATAAAATCGAGAATGAGATTATTTCCGAGGTTGTGAAAAATCTTGATAATACCGAAGATATTCTTACTGACCCTGCTGATTTCAGCAGAAAGCTTTTTCTTTCATACAGTGCACAGAGTTCATTGATTAGCACCGTTTTCACAGGAATCCGTGCTGAACAGCTGCCACGAAAAATTGAAGCCGCCATTAAAGAAACAATCTTCACGCATTATTCACAGTACAAGAACGATATTGACTTCAATATCAGACTGACATACAGCATTTACGGCGGATATTATGCTTACAAGGAATATTGCAGATGTGATGATGAGCGAGTTACGAGCATTATCGGGGAGCTGTCGGAAAAAGTGATGAAGTAGGCTGTTTTCTCATTTACCCCTATACACCTAAAAATCGAATTCCACATTTTCCGCCATTACAAAGCAAGTCATAAAACTCAAATCACCAAAACAAACGGTCAAAACAAAAAATATTTTGTATAATCAGAAAAAAATGAAAGAATCCTATTGAAATTATTCAAAATATGTGCTATACTAACACTGTTATCAAAGGTGATAACACAATGATAACAGGAGTCGAAGCACTCCGGATAATACAGACAATCTGTATAATAGAAAGCAAAAGTCGATACGAATTCTAAACAAATCTGTTTAGAATTGAACATCCGTTGCAGAGTGGGAATAATAACATATCAACCCTAAAGGGCGTATCTGCGCCGTTTGCGGCGCTTTTAAATGCCGATTGATACTATTTTGATACTAAAAAAATTAAGAGCTGACCTTGAAAAAGGTCAGCTCTTTTGTATTTATATATGCTTAATCATTACATCATAACAGAGATAATCTCCATTTTCTGTTTTTATGGAGTGGAATTCTTTCGATATATATCCTCTTTTAAGATAAATTGCCTTTGCTGGCAACGAAGCGTCAAGGATAATTGTATTGTGGCTTTCAGATATTTTATTTTCGGCAAATGAAATAAGCTCACGTCCATATCCATTTCCCTGATAGTCAGGCAATACAAATAAACGGCATATTTCATTTTCTTTAATTGTAACAGTTCCTACCGCAATATTGTCACCACTAAAACATAAATATACATCACCATTTTCAATATCTCTTTCTATATTTTTATCACTGTGGTGGCTGAGAAAGAAATTTACTGCTCCGCAAGGATAATAATGCGGATAAATACTTTGAATTGTTTGTGCTGTTATTTGTTTTATGATTTCAATTTCGGAGATGCTTGCTTTGATAATGTTCATTTTTTCTCCTCGTTCATGAAAATATACTATTTATATAGTATCAACAAATCTCAGAAATGCCTTTTTGCCCTCATCGTTTCTCTTATATACTCCTGCGTCCTCAAGAACCTCAAGGAACACCTTTCCGATTTCCTGTTCAAGAATTTTCCTTGCGTTATCCCTGTTGAAATCTGAGTGACTTTTCAGAATTTCTTCTGCCCACTTTGCATGCTGTGCAAGCTCGGGTATTGTGTGCAGATTATCACCACTCAGCATTGCGTCTTCGAGCATGACAATCTCTTTTGAAAGTCTTGCAGGGAGTACCGCAAGACCCATAACCTCAATCAGACCGATGTTTTCTTTCTTGATATGATGAAGTGACGGGTTTGGGTGGTATACACCGAGCGGTCTTTCTTCTGTTGTAATATTGTTTCTGAGCACCAGGTCACACTCATAAGCATTGCCATTCTTTCTTGCAATAGGAGTAATTGTGTTGTGCGACTCGCCGTCCGTTTCAGCAAAAATAAATGCACTTTCGTCTGTGTACTCTCTCCATTTTCTGAGTATATCAGCACAGCATTCCGACAGCTGCTTTCTGTCCTCGGACGCAACACGGATAACCGACATCGGCCATTTTACAATGCCAGCCTTAACGTCAGGGTATGACTTTATTTCAAATTCGGTTTCAACGGGCGCTTTTTCCATTGCAAAGGTGTAGTTGCCGCCCTGGAAATGCTCGTGACTTAAAATCGAGCCGCCGACAATCGGTAAATCCGCATTTGAACCGACAAAATAGTGCGGAAGATAATCCACAATATCAAACAGCTTTTCAAATACGGCATTGTCAATTTTCATCGGAATGTGGTTCTGGTTGAATACAATGCAGTGCTCGTTGTAATAGCCGTACGGCGAATACTGTAACTGCCATTTTTCGCTGTTTACCGTAATAGGAACGGGGCGGAGATTCTGTCGTGCAGGATGTGTTAAGTGTCCTGCAAAGCCGGCGTTTTCGGGACAAAGCTGACATTTGGGATAGGCTGACGCGGTTTGCGTTTTTGCAGCGGCAATGTCACGAGGGTCTTTTTCGGGCTTGGAGCAGTTGATTGTAATGTCAATCGTGCCATACTCACAGTTATATGTCCACTTCAAATCCCTCTCAATACGTCCCGCACGGACGTAGTTGAGCTTCTTGCTGAAGTCAAAATACCAGTCGGTTGCGTCTTTCGGATTTACTGCATAGCGCTTGTTAAATTCAGCAATAACCTCTCTTGGCATCGGTGTCAGAATACCCATAAGCTTTGTGTCAAACAGGTCACGGGAGTTTGCGGTGTCCTGGATAATGCCGTTTTCACAGGCATATTCAATCACAGGCGCAAGTATTTCGTCAATCGCCTCATCGCAGTATTCAGCGTTGCTGTCTTTCCAGTCGGAAAGCTTTAAGGCTTCCATAAGCTGATTGCGGACAACATAGACATCATCGTTTGTGATAAGTTCATTTTTTATGGAATAATCAATAAGTTTTTGTACGGCGCTGTAAATCATGTTTTTCACCCCAAATTTTTTGTTTATCGTTACAGGTAATTTTCATTACAATTATATCATATCTGTGTCGTGAAATCAACATAATCCTCGTGCCACACTCAGATAGCAATATCAGAAAATCCATGTTTCGTGAAGTGGCTGAATATATTTGCTTTCGTCAGTTCAGACAATCACAGCATACTGTATTTGTTGGAAAGGCACAATCAAAATAAACAAGATTGATAAAAACGAGAAATATGCAACAAAAAAAGCATAAAATGACATTGCGCTTTTTTGATTTATGGTGTATTATATAGTAAGGTACTATGGTAAATATCTGCATTGGCAGAAAAAAGTTTAAAGAATAAGGGGAAATATTATGAGTAAAAAAACACTGAAAAAAGGCTTTCTCAAAAAGCTTTTCAGCGGACTGACAGCATCAGTCCTCGCATTCTCGGGTTTATCGGCAATGCCCGAAAAACTTGATTTCGGCATGGAAGCTCAGGCAGCAACGACTTCATGGAAGTTTGACCTGGGCGGCGGCGGTACCGCAAGCGGCTATACAGGCGTTTCAGCAGATACAGCTTACAGCGCATCAACAGGCTACGGCTTTTCGGGAAGCGTTTCCAATGTAACAGCAAACGGCTCGGGCGCTCTCAGCGACGCTGTACGCTTTACAGGTGGCACATTCAACGTTGACCTGCCAAATGGACTTTACCAGGTGACAGTTACAACAGGTAACAGTCCGAGAACCTCAATCAAGATGGAGGGAATGCTCCAGATGATTAACCTGACAGGTAATAATGCTGTCGAAAGCATTCAGATTCCTGTTACGGACGGTCAGCTCAGCATTGAGGCTGTTGCCGGTATGAATAATGCGCAGTATACAATTTCCGCAATTGATATCACACAGCTTAACACTTCGGGCGAAATGAAGCCGACAATCTGGATTTGCGGTGACTCAACCGTTGCAAACTACTACAACACAGCAGATACATCTCAGCACGGCTGGGGACAGTATCTTAAAAATTATGTCAATACAAACGTTTTTGAAATCCGTAATATGGCGGCGAGCGGACAGTATGCCGCAGGCTTTGTAAACGGCGGACAGTTTGACGCTATCAAAACATACGGCAAAAGCGGTGACTATTATATTATCTCAATCGGTATCAACGATACAAACTATTCAAATGCTGAAGAATACTACAATGTCGTAACTGATATGGTTAAGACTGCGAAGTCAAAGGGCATGAACGTAATCCTTGTAAAACAGCAGGGAAGACACAGCGACTTAAACAGAAATCCTCTTCTTGGCGGACGCTGGTTCGGCGGACAGCTTGATACAATCGCAAAGGAACAGAGCGTTCAGGTTGTTGACCTGTTTACTGCATGGCAGAATTACGGTATAAGCATCGGCGGCTATGACGCTATGACTGATTACTATGCCGCAAATGATGACCTTCACCAGAGTGCAAAGGGTGCTGAAAAGAACGCTGAGCTTGTTCAGGGACTCATGAAAATCGGCGACACAGAAATGGACACAAGCGTTTATTACACTTTCAAGAACGTAAACAGCGGTCTTGTAATGGACATTGAAAACGGCACAATGGCAGAGGGCACAAATGTTCAGCAGTGGGGTTCAAATAACCTTACATGCCAACAGTGGAAGCTTACTCCGTTTGCAAACGGTACTACATATTACTATGTTCGTTCAGCGGCTGACCCGAATTATGTTTTAAAGGCTATGACAGGTTCAGACGGCGGCAACATTGAAATTGTTCCTTATACAAACAGCGACAGCATGATGCTGTTCCAGTTTACAAAGGTTGGCGACGGAACCTACTACATCTCAACACGTTCTTCAAGGGACGCTTGCTTTGTAGAGGTCGCAGGTGCAAGTACTGCAAGCGGTGCCAACGTTCAGCAGTGGGGCTATACTTACAGCAAGTGCCAGAACTGGCAGGCTGTTGAGGTTGAAATCACAGAAGAACCAACTACAGAAGCGACAGAGCCTACAACAGAAGTACCACCGACAGAGGTTACAACAACTCCTCCTGTTACAACAGTAACAGACCCTGTTGAATCTGAAGAAATTATTATGGGCGACCCTGACAACGATAAGAACATCAGCGTTTTTGACGTAATCAAGCTCAGACGTTATATGCTCGGCGAATCTCAGCTCGATGACAGAGGCGGCAGAGCTTCAGACGTTACAGGTGACGGCAATGTTGATAAGGAAGATATCATAAGAATCAAGGACTTCCTCCTTAAAAAGGACGTAAGCTTTGCGGAACCGTCGGCACCTGAGGTTGTTGACCCTAACTACTATGCAGTTGACCAGGTTTGGGAACAGGGCGTTACAGAAACTACAAATGCAGGCTATGCAAATGAAAAGGGATATGTAAATCTCGATAACAATAATACAAGTAATATAACATTCACTGTAAATGTCAAGGAAAAAGGCAATTATATGACTCATATCCGTTTTGCAAACGGCTCGGCGACTGACCGTAAGATGGCTGTATATGTAAACGGAGATACAGAATCATATTGGATGCAGCCATTTACAGGCACAGGCGCATGGACAACATGGAATGAAATAGGAATTGTGCTTCCGCTTAATGCAGGACAGAATACAATCAAGTTTGCATCAGCTGTTGCTGAGGGCGGTCCGAACCTTGACTACATCAATCTTACACTTACAGATGAGCCATTTGCTGAAACATATGTCCCTGAAACAGATGATCCGATTGTTGAAGAAACAAAGCCTACACTTTTCATTCTCGGCGACTCAACCGTTCAGTCATACCGTGCAAGCTATGCACCACAGCAGGGTTGGGGATATTACCTCGCTGATTACTTCACAGATGATGTAACTGTTGACAACCGTTCAATGGCAGGAAGAAGTACAAAGAAGGCTTATGACGAAGGCAGATGGCAGGGTATTGTTGACAGCATGAAGGCGGGCGACTATGTTATGATTCAGTTTGCAATCAATGACTCAGGCGCTTCAAACGCTGACAGATACGCTCCTGTTTGCGGAAATGTAAATAATCCGACAGAGGGTTCATATGAATGGTATATGACTCAGTTTATCAATGATACACTCGCAAAGGGCGCAACACCGATTCTTGTGACAACAGTTATCGGAATGAAGGCTTACAACAGCTCAACAGGCAAGTTTGAAAACAGCTATTCAAATTACTGTGACGCATGCAAGTCACTTGCTTCAAAATACAGCATTCCTGTTATTGACCTTAACACAATCATGGTTAACCATTATAATTCAGTTGGCTATAACACTGCACTTTCATATCATCTTATGGGTGCGGTTGAAGGCTCAACAGATGGTACACACTTCTGTGAAAAGGGTGCAAACGTTGTTGCAGGACTTGTTGCAAACGCAGTCAAGAGCCAGAAAATCGACGGCCTTTACGGATATGTAAACTAAACATCAAAAATAAAAGCTGACCTTTTAAAGGTCAGCTTTTTTATGCTTTTATAACATTTTCGTTTCCTCGACAAGATTGCTTATCCATACGCCCTTTTTAATAAGAATATATCCGACAATAACCTTGATTATATCTGCCGACTGGATTATTGCGTAAATGCCGAGCACAGGAAGTCCTGTCATTTTACAAAGCACTATCGCAACAGGTACGCATACCGCCCAGGAATAAACGCTGTCGAAAACAAATGTGATGATTGTTTTTCCGCCCGAACGGAGTGTGAAGTAGAGCGAATTAAGAAAGCCCTGTACAGGGAAAAACAGCGCACTTATTATAATAAACCATGTTCCGTAGCGCTTGACGGTTTCTGTTGTGTCGTAGAAATCAGGGAATACGCCCGAGACACCTATCAGTATTGCGGTAAGTATAAGGCATACACCGCCTGTAAACCACATAAGCTGAAATGCTTCCTTTTTCGCCTGTTCATACTTTGAAGCACCGAGCGTCTGACCGATAAGGATACCGACCGCTGAGCCGAGTGCTATAAAGACGACGTTCAGCAGATTGCAGATTGTATTGGAAATATTAAGCCCTGCGACAATTTCAAGTCCTCTTGAGGAATATGTCTGCGTCAGCATGGCAATACCGCCTGCCCATAAGAATTCGTTTAAGAAAATCGGCATTCCCTTAATGATGATTTTTTTAGTAAGCTCCTTTGGTATACGCATTGTGCGGTATGCACCGTTTAAGAATTCCTTGCGGTTTTTTGAGCAGTATGCCCAGAGAATTATAACCAGCATTTCTGCGATTCTTGCGGCAACTGTTGCAATCGCTGCGCCACTCACACCAAGCTTCGGCATACCGAAATTTCCGTAGATAAGCATGTAGTTGAGGGCGATATCGACAACGACAGAAACAATTCCCGCAGCCATAGGCTTTACGCTGTCTCCCGTTTCCCTGAGACTTGTTGAATATATCTGAGTAATCGCAAACGGCAGCGTGTTAAACAGCATTATGTTAAGATACTGCTTTGCATATTTCATTGTGAGTACGGGGTCAACATCTGCGCTTTCTCCTTGCAGATACATTCCAATGAGACTTTCTCCCCCGAATATGAACACGAGAATACCAAGTGCGGTACAGATAAGACAAAGCCAGTGCTTTAAGCGGAATGTGTTTCTGATACCTTCTGTGTTCCTTTGTCCGTAAAACTGTGCGCCGTAAATTCCGGGACCCGAAAGTGCACCGAAAATTGCAAGGTTGAATACGAAAATAAGCTGTCCGACAATCGAAACAGCAGTCATTGCCTCAGTCCCGAGACTTCCCACCATGACGTTGTCCACGAGCGTTACCATATTTGTAATGCCGTTTTGTATCATCATCGGAACTGCAAGCAAAAGCGCTCTTTTATAAATTCCTCTTTCTTTCATTTTATCCCTCTTTTTCTACTGTTGTATATATCTTTCCCTTTTCGGGCGTAACGCCCTTTCTGTCAAAAAGCTGTGATACCGTTACAAACTCATATCCCAGAAACAGAAGCTTTGGCAGAAGCATTTTCAGAGCCTCGACCGTCAGCTGATTGTAATCCGAATCATGAAGCAGGATTATTGCGCCGTCATGTACCTGTCTTAAAATACGCTCACAGCGTTCCTCGGCGGAAACGGTTATAAGCCAGTCCTCACAGCCTATTCCCTCAATAAATGTAAGGTCAATCACTTCATGCATAAGGTCGTTTGCCGCAATATATGGCGGACGGAAAAACCTCGGAGTCTTGCCTGTGACAGCCACAATCTTTTCGGTGGTTGAATTTATTTCATCTCTTATTTCCCCGGCAGTAAGCTCTGTCATCGGGCGATGATTTTCCGAGTGGTTGCAGATTTCATGCCCGGAGTCGTGGGCACGTTTCATAATCTTTGCTGAATCCTCATCAATGCTTCTGCCGTTTACAAAAAATGTACTCTTTATTTTATGCTCCTCAAGAATGTCGAGAATCTGCGGAGTTATGACTGTGTTTGGACCATCATCAAAGGTCAGGGCAATCAGCATTTTTTCCATTTTTACATCTCCTCTTTGCGTTCGCATTAAGCTATATTATACTCTCGCGGCAAGCGTTTGTCAACAGATATTTTGCATGTTGCAATATAATTAAAAAAATGATATAATATAGAAAAACATGATGAAAAAAGGGGAACGGAAATGAATAATTTTATGAGGATTCTGTTTGCGCTGTTTATAGTTCTGGCACTTCTGACAGGCGCAGTATTTGCAGTAAAAAGAGATTTTCAGGCAATAGAAACACTTTCTGAGGAGGTTGCAGAAATACCTTCCGAAATTCCGACAGAGGAAATTCCTACTGAACCTATACCTGAGGACAAGATAGTCCACATCGTTGCGGCAGGGGACAATCTCGTTCAGACAGCGGTTTACAGAGAGGCTTCCTATCATGCCGATGACGGCGGCTATAACTTTCTGCCGCTTTATGAGAATGTTCGTGATATCATACAAGGCGGTGATATCAGCATACTCAATCAGGAAACGATTATTACAAACGGGGACTACGAAATTTCGGGTGCGAACTTAAACTTCAATTCTCCTATGGAGCTCGGTCACGACATGATTGAACTTGGTTTTGACGTTTTCACAATCGCAAATAATCACATTCTCGACAGGGGAACAGACGGCATACGCTCAACCCTTGACTACTGGGACGAACGCTGTGCGGAAAATGATATTGTTGTCTGCGGAGCGTACAGGGACGAGGCTGATATGCAGAATATCCGCACCATGACAAAAAATGATGTGGAATTTGCTTTCCTGTCATTCACAGAGCACTTAAACGGATATTACATACCTGACGATTCGCCTTACAGAGTCGTTGAAACCTTTGAAACTGATGTTATTGAGGAGCAGATACGCAGTGCTGATGAAATATCTGACTGTGTTATTGTTGCAATACACTGGGGTAATGAGGACACTCACACAGTAAAGGACGAGCAGAGACAATTTGCAAAGGATATGGTAAGCTGGGGGGCTGACGTTATAATCGGAACACATTCACATACAGCTGAAACTATGGAATATGTTGAAAATGAGGACGGAAGCCGTGGATTTGTGTTCTATTCTCTCGGAAATTTCATTTCGGCGCAGACTGACAACTTTAATCTTATAGGAGAAATTGCAAATTTTGACATTGTGGTTGATGGTATAACAAATGAACTGAGCATTGAAAACGTCGGTGTAATTCCTGTTATAAACCATTATGATGACGGTAGCTTTTCAAACATGCGTCTTTATCCTTATAATATGTATACGGAAGAGCTTGCGGACAGCCACGGTGTTCCATATGCGCCGAAGGGCACGGCAAAGGATTTTGGCATGGACGTTATCGACAGGATTATCGAGGAAAATATTCCTGAGGAGTTCAGAAAGCTGGATTAAGGAGTGATTCTGAGTGAAGTCAATAAAATTCATGCTTAGCGGTTTCATGCTCGTGCTGCTCGCTGTTTTCACAATGCTTATGGTGGGCTATACGTCAATAATTTCTGTTTTGCTGTGCATTGCGGGGATTATTGTGTTTATAATCGGGCTTATTATTCCGCCCGACAATTGCGAATATGATGACGATGATTTATCTTAAAAATAGCAAAAACTCACAAAAACAACGGTCGATAAGACTGTTGTTTTTGTATACTCAGAAAGTGAAATGAAATTCAAGAAAGCGAGAGAAACGGAGAAAAAACGAGAGAAAACAAGCGATTAAGGGATATAAATTAAATTTTGGGCGTTTTTACTCTTGACAGAGTCCTTTTCTTATGATATAATTGATTCTGTTATGTCGGGGATGATTAAAAACAGTGCCCCAGCAGAAAATAAAATTAACGGAGGAAACAACTATGTCAACATTTATGCCAAAAGCAAATGAAGTTAACCGTAATTGGTATATTTTAGACGCAGCAGGCAAGCCACTCGGCCGTGTTGCTGCTAAGGCTGCTCACATTCTCAGAGGCAAGCATAAGCCAACTTATGTACCACACGTTGATTGTGGTGATCACGTAATCATCATCAACTGTGAAAAGGCTATTCTTACAGGTAAGAAGCTTGAGCAGAAGAACTATTACTGGCACACAGGCTGGATCGGTGGCCTCAAGTCAGTAAGCTACAAGGAATTAATGGAAAAGAACCCTCAGAAGGCTATGATGTATGCTGTTAACGGTATGCTTCCAAACAATTCACAGGGCAGAAATCAGCTTAAGCGTTTAAGAACTTACAGAGACGCAGCTCATAAGCATGAGGCTCAGAAGCCTGAAGCTTACGAATTATAATAAGGAGGAAGCTTAGAATGTACGAATCAAAGACAAAATACTACTACGGAACTGGCAGAAGAAAGCATTCCGTTGCAAGAGTTAGAGTATATCCTGGTTCAGGAAACATCACAATCAACGGCAGAAGCATTGACGAATATTTCGGTCTTGAAACTCTCAAGCTTATCGTTCGTCAGCCTCTCAACCTTACTGATAACGCTGAAAAGTTTGATATCGTTTGCACAGTTGCAGGCGGCGGTGTTACAGGTCAGGCTGGTGCTATCAGACATGGTCTTTCAAGAGCACTCCTCGTTTTCGATCCAGAGCTCAGACCTGTTCTTAAGAAGGCAGGCTTCCTCACTCGTGACCCAAGAATGAAGGAAAGAAAGAAGTACGGTCTCAAGGCTGCTCGTCGTGCACCACAGTTCTCAAAGAGATAAAAAATTGCTTATTTGTTTTATGCAAAACCTCGCATTTACGCGGTTTATGCTGTTTTGGATTCGTTTGAAATCGGGTGGAATTCAGACGGTAACTAACACAAAACTAACAAGCAACTAACAAGATTTTAAGCCATTCACCCTTGGTGGTGAATGGCTTTTTATTTACTTATTTTCGGATATATGTTATTATTAAAGAATATATATGGGTGAATGATGCACATACTATTATCGGAGGTGATTTTATGTTGTTGAAATATTCTGTTAGTAATTTTAAGTCAATAGGACATAATATTGAATTCAGTATGTTTCCGCTTGAAAATACAGATGATAGATTTTTAACCGAAATTGAAACTGTTGCAGGAAAATGGAAAATTTTAAAACGTGGTGTTTTTTTTGGACCAAACGCATCTGGAAAAACATCTTTTGTGCAATCTTTGGCGTATGCAAGAGATTATATTGTAAAAGAAAATGCTAAAAAGCTTCCTATGACGAGTGTTAATCAATTTAAGGGTAAAATAGAAGAATTTAAAGGTTTTACCACATTTCAGTTTGTTATGTATATAAATAACGAGGTGTACAGTTATGGTTTTTCATTAAATAATTTATATGTGAATGAAGAATGGCTATCAGTTATGAGTAAAGATGGATCCTTTGTTCCTTTATTTGATAGGATTACAAATATAAGACGAACTTCTCGTATAAAAGTATATTCAGAAAATTTATGTAAAAACGACAAAGAATTAAAACTAATTGAGCTTATAAAGGAAAGTTTTGAAAAAAAACAAGCTCGTAATTTGTTCTTATATAGATTATCGGAAGATTATAGTTTTATCATCGCTGATGCTATTTATTCTTGGTTTAATAAAATTAATGTAATATATCCAAATTCGGAATTTCGAAATTTACCTATTATTATTCGTTACCAAACTAAATTCCGAGAATTCTTATCTAAGAATTTAAGAATGTTGGATACAGGTGTCAATTCAGTAACAACCTCAGCGAAAAAAATGCAACTTTCAGAGTTTGCTGAAAAATATAACATTAGTGAAGAATTAATATATAGCATACAAGAAACTCAAAACGGCTCTTTGGGGATAAAAGGAAAACTGTTTATTTTTGGTGAAGAAAAAAATCTTATACAATTAATAGAAGTTAAATTCAAACATCTGTTGTATGATCAATTGATACCATTCAATATGGATGATGAGTCAGATGGAACTCAGCGATTGATGGATTTATTACCAATTATATTTAGTATCGAGAGAGATCAGGACGGCATATTTATTATTGATGAATTGGATAGAAGTTTACACACTAAACTATCAAAATATTTCATTAGTCATTTTGTTACAAATGCTTCAAAGCAGCAACTATTATTTACTGCTCATGATGTTAATCTGCTTAATTTAAAAGATTTTAGAAAAGAAGAAATCTGGTTCATTGAAAAAAATAAAAATGGTGAAACTCATCTCAAGCCATTTTCAGATTTTGATTTAAAAGAAAATCAAAATATTTTGAAAGATTATCTAGCTGGACGTTTTGGCGCTGTTCCTATTATAAAGGAGGAGAATTAATGGCTGTACAAAGAATGTCAGATTCTCCCCTTATTCCCAAAAGAGAACAAAAGCGAACAAGTACAAAATATATTTTTATTTCTTGCGAAGGCTCAAATACCGAATGGGATTATTTTAATAAAGTGATTAATTTTGTGTATAATAACATCAAGAATAAAGTACAAGTATATAATGTTTTAGAAGATATTCTGAAAAAAGATCCGAGTGAGCGTACATTAGAAGAAAATAAACTTGTTAATAGTTCAAATCCATCTAACGTTTTGAAAAAGATGATGGAACATATTGAAAGTAAAGATGATGAGTTTAATTTGTCTGAACATAAAGATGAAGATGAGTTTTGGTTAATTCTTGATATAGATAAGAACACAGATAGAACTCCAAATCAATCAGGGAAAAGTAGATATTCTCAATGGATAGAAGTATTATCACAATGTCAAGAAAAAGGATATAATTATGCAGTAAGCAATCCGTTTTTTGAATTGTGGCTTTTGTTACACTTTGATAATGCTAACGAACAAGATCGAAGCTTTGCAGTAACTGATACACACCCTTATGAACCAACTGATAATTTTAAAAATAGGTTAGAAAATTTAGGGGTTCCGTTAAGTGGGAGAAAACGAAAAAATATTGGAGATACTGAAATATTAAAATATACTAAAAAAAGCATTTTAGACGCTATGAACCGTGCTAAAGCATTAGATAATCCTCCTTGTTCTGATTACCCAATGGCTTTGGGAACAACGGTCTACAGACTGCTTGAAAGTATAGTGCAAATTGATGAACAATATAGTGTATGAGTATGTTCATACATAAATCCGCTGAGAGATTAATTCCCTCAGCGGATTTTTTATACCTAAATCTTATTGATAGCATCAAGCAGTTCCTGCACATTAACGTGTGTATAAACCTTCTCAGTCAGCGACATAGCTCCTGAATGACCAACTATCTTCTTTATCAACGTAGGAGATACATCTTTCTCAGTCATCATCGAGATACAGGTATGGCGGGTATCGTGCGGTTTGTGAGAGGAACCAATCAACGTCATGACAGGTGTCCAATAAGAATCGTAATAGTTGCGATAGCTGAACTTCTTTCCATCGGGAGTATGGAGCAGATACTCGTTGTTATCCTCGTACCACTTCTTGAAAAATGAATACGTCCTTTTGTGTATCGGCACTACACGAATGCCATTATCTGTTTTACTCTCCACAACCTTGAAACAATGATCCTCAATGTTGACGTTCTCACGTTTCAAATCAAGTAACTCAGACACACGCACACCGCTGTATATCAGCATAAGTATAATTTGAGCATAGATGTTTGTTTCTTGTATCCATAATGCGTTGATTTCGTCTTTACTGAACGGAGTTCTATTGGTTTTGTTTGGATTCTTATCTTTAAATTTGATAATATCTACATACTGAGAATAATCTTTATTACAGATTTCATATTTCATTGCATATTCATACATCTGATTAAGCAATACTTTGATTTTCCTTAATGTCGGGTAATTTTTCCCGCAGTTGTCGATAACACCTTGCAAATCGGCGAGTTTTAATTCTTTAAATACTCTGTCATGAAGCGACAAACAGGTATTATATGAAGCCTTATATCCTTTGATGTTGGATTCTGATATAGTAGAAAACTTTTCACTTGACCATTTTTCAAATAATTCTGAAAATGTAGTTTTAGCAGCGTCTATATCATACGGATTTTTATTATACTCCATAAGCATTTCAAGACCCTTTGCTCTTGTTGGAGCGTATCCTACGGTTAAGTAAAGTTGCTTTTGTTTGCCTGTATTTTCATCAATTTCCCAACCAATTGTTTTTCGAACAATATATGGATTTCGTCTGTTGCCTGATAGCTTATATACAGTTCCTACACCATTAGCTAATCGCATTGTTTTTTACCTTCCTTGTGTTTTATTGCTTCACGGCATGAATCAAGCAATTCTGTGATTCGTTCCAGTTCAGTTTTAAGAATATCTAACGGAAGCTCTTTTTCTTCAGGTT
Source organism: uncultured Clostridium sp. (assembly GCA_964621265.1). Taxonomy (GTDB): domain Bacteria; phylum Bacillota; class Clostridia; order Oscillospirales; family Ruminococcaceae; genus Porcipelethomonas. The sequence continues at coordinate 33,100 of CAZULQ010000016.1, forward strand.
CATCTTTGTTTACAGTGAATTTCTTGAAATCATTTATAATAGACGATGTAAAGCCTTTTACAGTCATTATAAGATAGTTTTCAAATTGCAGATACTCTGATATCGATAGATAGCACATTGTTTTTCCCGTCTTTTTTAACGCTATAACATATCCTTCTGAAAACAATTCAAGTAATTCTCTCGGCATATCGTAAACAGGCTGACCTTCATCTGTTTTGGATAGAATGAAGTAGTCGTTCCAGACATCTTTAGAAGCCTTGATTTCTAATGTATATCCCAGATTATATAATATTGTTGCTAATATATTTTGATTTTTCTTGCCTGTGAAAGTCATTGTATCCAATAATACAGCACGAGACTTTAAACTGTCAAAGCTGTCACTCATAAGATGATTGAATTTCTTTAACACATCATAGTATTCAGCGTCATAAGATTCGGAATAAACAGCAATATCATCTACAGGTACTTCATAGAACTCAGCAAGTGTATTGATATAGTTTTTGGTTATATCGGTTTTTCCATTCTCAATGCCGTTATAGTGAGTTCTTGAAGCTCCAAGAGCTTCAGCAAGCTGGTTTTGCGATAAATTATGTTTAATTCTTAATTCTACAATATTTTTTCTTGTTTTTTCCTGGTCTATAATTTTCATAATATATCTCCCTTGAATTTGTCTATATTGCCGCTGTACTGTATTTAATAAGACAATTGAAAAGTCTTAAACAATATGATACAATTATAACAGAATCGCAGAGAGTTGTCAACAGATTTTCTGAGATTCAAATAAACGGTTAGAGAAAGATAGATAATCGGAGGTTTTTATGGAGAAGAACAATAATTTTATGCCATCCTTTACAGGCAGAAACGTTCCTATTAAGGAAATTGCACAGGCAACAGGAAAAGACCCACAGTATATTCGTATCGGACTTCAAAAGGGTATATTCCAATTTGGATATGCTTTTAGGAAAGAAGGCTCGAGCGAATATAATTATTTGTGCCCTGATAAAAAAGTGTGGGAAGAATTGGGATATTTCAGAAATGTTTTTGAGGAGAATGTTGATGGCGATTTTAATAAAAAAGCATTCTGATGAGGGAGGTTTTACTAAAATCAATAATCAGGTGATTCAGGATAGTAGGCTTAACAATTCTTCTAAAGGTGTTTTTTCAATTATTATGTCCATGAAAGATGGTTGGAATGTTAATATTGAAATTCTAAAAAAATATACTGCTGATGGTAGAAAAAGTATCGGTAATTCCCTTCGTATGCTTGAAGAAACAGGGTATATTAAGCGAAAAATGATTTATGAGAATGGAAGAATTTCAAATTGGATATATGAAATAAATGACTTTTTATCCGATGATGAAAATACCTGATAATTATACTTGATTATGATATTCTTGATTTAGAAAACCTAAAGGCTGTAAATCAATAAGCAGATAAAGTGCCGATTGATTTTAAGCACATTATATAAGGTTACAATAATAAAGAAACTATAATCAAATATCTATAAATAAAGAAATATATATAAATCAATCTATCAATCAATCAGGATTGAATGATTGACTTGTTCCAAAAAAGGAGAATGCCTATGTAGTAGGCATTCTTTTTTTATAGATAAACCATACAATCAAAAATCATTTCTCTTGCCATATAATTAAGGCAATTTTCAAGTCCGGCAGCTTTCTGTATATCGCCTTTTTCAATAGCGATTATATATTCTTTGTCTGACTGCTTCCAATTTTCAACTTGATTGAAAATTGCTGTTGAAACTTTTGCTTCAAGGTTATAAAGATATTCATATATTTCATTTTTATCAACAAGATTTTGAATTTTACTTGGATTTTTTGAAATCATATGGCTTAAATGATACTTAATACAATCCGAATGAAATGTGAAAGTTTCATAAGTTAATGAGTCAGGAATTAGCTTATAAACTGTCTGTGTGGATGTATTAAGCTTACAAATAGGTTTGTCATTCAATTGCAGGGAGCTTTTTAAAATCATAACTAATCTCACTTTCTATTTTAATATCGTTTGTAACATATATTATACAATATGAATATAGCATTGTCAAGTATAATTTTAAGCAGGATTATATTATGCATTATAATTGACATGCTATAATACACATGATATACTAATAGTGATATAAAAAAGAGGTGTTAAAATGTATACTCATATTTGTCAGATTTGCGGAATGGAATTTAACTCTGAATCCAATAGAGCAAAGTATTGCATATACTGTCGAAATAAAGCTCAATCAATGAGAAACAAAGCATATATGCAAAAGCGAAATATCAATGATATAAAGCCAATTGGAAGTACACAAATTTGTCCTATATGCAATAAGGAATTTATACAGAAAAGTGGTTCTCAGAAGTGCTGTCCTGATTGCAAAGAAAAACAAACAAACGCTCGCAAAGTTGTGAGCAATAATAAATATAAAAAGGCAAATTATGAGCAGATAAATTTTGTTGTACCTGTGGGGGAACGTGATGAAATCAAGGCTTACGCAAAATCACAAAATATGAGTTTAAACAAGCTTATTATAACTGCTTTAAAAGAATATAGGGATAATCATAAATAAGTTCAATGTGAATTCATTTTATGAAATATTGAAAAAAAGAGTGTTTTAATTGATTTAAAACACTTTTTTTGTTTTGTAAATCAAGCTAAAATCGTTGAAAATTATAACTGCTGAAAAAGGCTTTTTTCAATTCCAGCAAGCTCGGTATCACCGCATTACATTTTTTTCAAAAGTAATCGCTGATGCAATGCTTGTTAGGGGTAACCCCCTAAGACCCCATTTGAAATATTAATGCATAAGAAATTTTCAAAAAGCCCTTGACAAATTCATTTAACAGTTGTACAATATAAGAACAATCGTTGTACAACTGTTAAATGGAGGATGTTATGAATAACGAATTAAAAAGATTACCTGATGCTGAACTTGATATTATGAATTACATCTGGGAGCAGAATAAAGCTGTAAGCTCTGCAGACATACTTGAGGGTCTTAAAAATCGTAGAAAATGGACTTTGGCAACTGTTTTAAATCTTCTTGCAAGATTGTCGGACAAAGGCTTTGTAGAATCAGAAAAGCAAGGGAAATTTAAAATGTATTCACACATTGTAAATCGTGACGAGTATCTGTCACAGGAAAGCAAGACAATCTTAGACCATGTTTATAATGGCTCTGTTACTCGTATGATTTCAGCTCTTTGCGACAGTACCGACCTTACACAAGACGATATTTTATCGCTCAAAGCCTTTATTGATGAAAAGACAAAGGAGTAGTTATGATTAGTGTTTTATTATCCATAGTTTTTTCTGTATCTGTGCTGACGATTTTATTTTCAGTTTTAAAGGACAGAATTGTGAAAAAATATGGTTTTAATCTCATTTATATTTTATCATTTATTCTTGCTATACGACTTGTTGTTCCCTATACATTCCAGTTGCCGAATATAAACGGAATAAGTCTTAAAATTCCTGAAGAAGTAATTTGGATTTATGTATCAGGAGTTATTATAAGCCTTTTATATCATACTATAGGTTATTTTCATTTTTCAAGGAATCTGAAAAGATACAGCTGTGAAATTAAAGATAAGGAATTATTAAGCATTTACCAAAAAATCAAAGATGATATGTTTATTGAAAAGGATATTCCGTTATATCTTTCGCATAAGTCTGATTCGCCGATGCTTAAAGGTGTAATTAAACCTGTGATATTTCTTACAAAGCAGGAGTATTCTTTAGAAGAATATGAAATGATTTTCCGTCACGAGCTTACTCATTATCAGAACAAGGACAACTTTAAAAAGCTTTTCTTTATGTTTGTTTCTGCACTTCAATGGTTCAATCCTTTTGTATATGTTCTTGCTGCAAATTTAAATGAAAGTCTTGAATGCTTATGTGACCAGAAGGTAGTTAAAAATAAGGATATCGATTTTAAGCGTGATTACTCCCTTACTCTTTTAAAAACCGTTTCAACACACCGCAGCTTATTAGTATCGAATCTTTCTACAAAGGAGAAGATGAAAATGCGTATAAATAATATTTTTGATAACACGAAAAAGAAATCTTCTGTAATTCCTGCCATCGCTGTGACATTAAGCGCTGTTATGCTGTCAAGCTTTTTATGTTCCTGTACGGTTGAAACTCCGGACGATGTAATTGATGAAATGAACAGAATTGAAAGCGGTATCGATAATGAGCAATCGGCAGAGTCCTCGGATTCGAATGAGCCACTTGAAATCAAAACAAAACCTGTTTCGGAAGTTACTGCAAATGCTAAGACAGAACTTGACGCTATTGCTTCAACCGACGGAATATTTAAGTTTGACAACACTTATGTTTATATTCCTGAAAAGGATGAGATTAAAGTTTATGCGGAAGAACGAAAATACGGTCTTGAAACTCCCCGTGATATCTATGACCAGCTGCAGTATCTTGAAAAGGAATGGCTTGGGTGTGACATTCCTGATGAAGAATATACCGCAGTGTTTTTTGGAAAAACGGAAAGAGAAGATGTAACAATTGAGGAATTTTTACAGAGTGATGATATAGCGGCGATTTATAACTCTGCTGAAGAAAAATTCTGTGGAAGTATTGAACATTTTTACACCTCATTAAGATTGTGGTATACACCTCTTATGAATGAAATTATGGAAGAAAATCCTGATTTGCGTATCAGCACTCCCAAAGAAACTATAAATTGCCAGAATATAAGTGAGGAAGAGCTGTCACGAAAATTTGTTTTTTCTGACGGTGAAATTACAATATCTGAAGTGATTGCAAAAGCCGAGGATTATATGAACAATTTTAAATATACTTCTGATAAAAAGATTACATACCAAGTAGAGTCTATAGATGTATATGAATTAAAGGACGGCTCTGAAATGCTTCATATTAATCTCAGAGTTATGTGCGAAAATTCTCCTTTTGTTTATGTTTCTTTAAATTCAGAGAGCGATTCGCCCTTTACGGTAACAGAAATTGATGGATTTGATAATATGGAAATGGATATGGCACACAGCGGTGGATATGACTATATTATGACAATGTTATCCAATACAAAATTTACCGAAAAGGAAAGCGTAAAAGAGATTATTTCGCTCAGTGATGCGTTTGCTATTGTAAAAGATACTTTTTCAAATGAAGTTGTTTATGATGTAAAAGAAGTTTCTCTCGGACAAGTTCGTGTTTCTTATGATACCTGCGATTTTTATGATAAGTCATGGGAAACACTCCCTATTTGGAACATTGTTATTAAGAATACATCCGGAACTTACATTGCAACAATAGATGCCGTGACTGGTGAAATATATGTAAATCAGGATTACAGATAGAGAGGCGCTATATGAAATTTTTCCGATGCTTTATAATAGATATGAAAAAAATTTTTCTTAGTCCGTATTTTATTATAGGAATTGCAGCCTTTGTATTTATGTGTTTTACTTCATCCGTATATTTTGATTTTTCCACAAACAGGGAATACAATGTTTTTGAAACATTTTTAAATTACCGAAATGTTGATAATTATACAGTTTCCGCTGAATATATCAGTTGTTATGGATTCGGCGGATGGATTATCACATTTCTTTCCATTCTTGTTGCATTTCCTTTTATTAATATTATCTGCGACGAAAATCAAAACGGTGCAAAAAGATATATTATTTCAAGAACGGGAGTATTGAATTTTTCTGTCAGTAAGATATTGACAGCAATTATAACCTCTGCACTTATCTGCCTTGTAGGATACCTGATTTTCACAGCTTTTGTTTACCTTATGTTTCCTTCGCTTTCTTCAATGAGCGAAGCTGCACAGGAAAATGCGTATCTTCCTGAATCCTATATTCAAAAGCTTACAGAAATAGTTTTACAGGGTGTTGCGGCAGGGCTTATTCCGTTGTTTCTTTCTACATTTATGCACAATAAGTATTTTTGTCTTTGTATTCCGTTTTTCGTAAGCTATTTCCGACATACTGTATCAAATAAAGTTTTTTGTGATACAGGAAACTATAACATTGCCTCTCTTATTGCTCCGGCTTCAGTAAACCTTATAACCTATGAAAATGAAATGAGAACGGCTGCAGTTATTATGTATAGTTCTATTCTTCTGATAGTTTCAGTTGTTTTCTATATTTCTCAGAAAGGACGTACAGACAATGGGACGTGACTTAAAAAAAATCTGGTCGGTAGCGTTTACAGAGTGGATTAAATGGATATGCAATCCGAGAATGATAATAGTACCGATGCTTATTTTATATATCTATACATTTGCGGTAGAGCCGCTTATGGCTCGTTCTGTAAAAATGGATTCACCATTAAATCTCCTTGAACCGCTTATAGCAATCGGAAATTCTGGAGCACTTGCACTTATTATGCCGATTGTGTTTATGAACCTTATGGGAGATTTTCCGAAAATTGACGGAAGTACAATGTTTATGATTTCAAGAACAGGCAGAAAAAACTGGTTTTATGGGCAGCTTTTATTTGCAGTAATGAGTATAGTAACATATCTTGGCACGATTTATATTGTAACAACGGCATTTATAATGAATAAAACATTTCTTGCAAACGGCTGGAGTATGGTTGTAAAGAAGTTCAACATACTGTTTCCTGATGAAGCAGCGGGATTTGCCACAGAGCTTGTTCCGGGTAATCTTTATAATCATATGACACCTTTTTCAGCGGCAGTTCAGACCTATGCACTTATGTTTATGTATCTGCTTGTAATAGTGCTTATTATGCTTTTATTTAATCTGAAAAATAAAAAGGTAATCGGTTTTTCAGTGGCTGTTGGTATAATTGTTGCAGGTACGCTGTTTTGTTCTATAAAATCGGATGCTATGTGGGCATTTCCAATGGCAAACGCAATAACATGGCTGCATTTTACGGATATTTATAAGGATGAGATTTTTCCTGTTTATTGTTCGTATATCTATTTCGGCGTAATTACAGCTATATTGTTGTTACTAAACATTTTTACAGTCAGAAAAGCAAATATAACTGAGGGAATGGAGTGATGATATGGAAAATGTAATTGAACTTGAAAATGTATGCCTTATCATTAAAAAACATGAGATACTGAAAAACATAACACATAGCTTTGAAAAAGGAAAAATACACGGACTTATCGGACGGAACGGTAGCGGCAAAACTATGCTTATGAAATGTATCTGTGGATTTATAAAGGCAACTGAGGGTGAAATCAAAGTAAGGGACAAAAAAGTAGGAAAGGACTGCGATTTCCCTGAAAATATCGGGATTATCATTGAAACACCTGCTTTTATCCCTTATTATTCTGGCGCTAAAAACTTAAAGCTGCTTGCAGGTTTAAACGGAAAAATCACAAAGGAAGATGTTCTGAAAACTATTCAGAGAGTGGGTCTTGACCCGAAGCTAAAGCTTTCGGTAAGGAAGTATTCTCTTGGTATGCGCCAGCGTTTAGGTCTTGCGCAGGCTATTATGGAAAATCCCGATATACTTATCCTTGACGAGCCTATGAACGGACTTGATAAGGATGGCGTTTCAGATATGAGAAAATATCTTCTTGAGCTTAAGGCGCAAGGAAAGACTATAATTATTGCTTCGCACTCTACTGAAGATATAGAAACGCTTTGTGATAGTGTTTGTGAAATGGATAAGGGTATTTTAAGTGAAATTAAATAAGATGAAACATCATGAATTTATATTATCTTTTTTATATGATAATCGTTTTCGGTTGATCTCAAGCTGTTAATACAACTAACACATAACTAACAAACAATACAATAAATGACGTAAATACGCTATTTCAATATATCAAAGAGATAATTTCTTTCAAAACAAACATGTTATCAAACCCCGAAGCTACGCGCTTCGGGGCTTTTGTTTTACCTTTTTGAACTGTAAAAATCGGGGCGGTAGCTAACACGTAGCTAACAAATTCGACGGAATCTATAATACAAATAAAGTGAAATATGAGTACTTGAAGTACTACTATAATATTATGTTTAGAAAAGATTATCAATATCGTTTTGTATTACCGGTACCGTGTCTGTTGGAGCAGATAAGGATAAGTAGTTAACCTTAGGTTTAAAATTTTCGTCGTCGTTTAAAGCGTATATTTTTAGTGATTTCCCCAAATCTGAGAAAATGTAGTATGTAAAGTTGTTTTGGGTGGTGCACTGAGTCAATCCCGAATTCTGTGTAAACGTAAAATAGTGCAAATAAAGAAGTATAT
>CAZULQ010000017.1:0-36725 GCA_964621265.1 uncultured Clostridium sp.
AATATTAACAATGTATGAACAATCAATGAATTTGTATATAATTTGCACAAAGTTAATTAAATGATATTAAAAAAACTCTCCGTATATCATAATTTATACGGAGAGTTTATTCTTTTATTAAAGAATAACATTAAACGAGGTCATTCCATTTTCGTGTGTTGCCTTAATCACTCCATTGTGTGCATCAACAATTGATTTTGCAATGTTAAGACCAAGGCCCGAACCACCTGTTTTTCTGTTTCTTGAATCATCAAGTCTGTAAAATCTGTCAAAAAGCTTGTCAAGTTTATCTGATGAAATAAAATCACTTGAATTTGCAACAACAAGCCTGATTTTTCCATTTTTCTGTTCTGATGAGACGATAACCTTTATAACTCCGTTTTCAGTTGAATATTTCTGAGCATTATCAAGAAGAATATTAACAAGCTGCTTGATTTTGTCAAGGTCGCCCTTGTACATAATATTCTCTTCAATTTCAGTCTCAAGCTGTTTACCCTGCTCGAAAACAATCGCTTCATACTGCAGGCAGATACTCGAAACAACATCGCTCAGGTCAAACTGGCTAGCAACCATTTTCATCTGGTTTGAGTCACACTTAGCAATATAGAGCATGCTGTTGACAAGCTTTGTCATTCTTGCTGTTTCATCCTTAATGTATCCAAGCCACTTCGACTGATTCTGAACAGTATCACTTGAATTTGAAAGAATAACATCAGTATTTGCCTGAATAACAGTCAGCGGTGTTTTCAGCTCATGCGATGCGTCCGCAACAAACTGCTTCTGCTTCTGCCATGCTGTATCAACCGGCTTTATAGTCCAGTTGGCAAGCAGAACACTGAGACAGAATATGATAACAATACCAACGCTCGCAATAATAATGAAGATAAACAGCAGTCTGTTAATCGTAGAAATTTCAAGCGTTCTGTCAAGCATTATAAGACGCATTCCACCGATTTTTCTGATGTTTTCCTGCTTCATGTATCTTAAATCATGTTTTCCGACAGTAACAGTTCCCCTGTCATCATCATCTGACATAATTTCAGTTGCTGCCGCCTTAACAGCTTCCTCGTCTATATCATCAATATATTCATAAAAAAGTTTTTCAACATCATTCTGATTGCTGAAATCAAGAATTATATAAGGTCTTTTTACATTACCCTTATAAGGGTCAGGCTTTTCTTCAGGCAGTTCCGGTGGAACAGGCTTGTCAGGCATCTGTATCTGACCATGAGTCTCCTTTTCAGTCTGACTCTCTGTCACCTCGCCTGTTTCATCAGTCGGCTGAGAAGTTTCATTTTCAACCGGCGGCTGAGTAGGCCCCTGTGTTGCACTCTGAGTTTCATTCTGAACAGGTGCCTGTGTCTGCCCCTGTGTTGCGCCCTGCGTATTTCCTTGCGTCGGGCTTTGTGTATTTTCCTCTGTTTCATCAGCAACAGGCTGAGTCGGCTCGACCTTCTCAGTCGGTTCAATCACAGGCTGAGTCGGAATTTCAGGGAAAAACGGCTCAGTCGGGAATATGTCTTCACGCGGAGGGAATGTTGGTCTCTGATTATCGGGATTATACTGGTCATCAGGATTATAAGGGTCATACCTGTCATCATTTTCGTCCCGATAATCGCCCTTCGGATAAAGCTCGTTATAATATTCTTCGTAATACTCCTCATAATCCTCATAATCCTCCTGAGCATCAGTACTACTTTCCGTAAGCTTTACAAGCGACATATTCTGAACTTCCAGAACAGTTTCAGGGATTTCAAGAGCAAATCCCGGTTCATTCACAGGCTGCGGCTCAGGTTCTCTCATACCGTTGTTCTCATGAAGAATCGACTCCATAAGCTCGTATGAAATATCAACCTCTGAGCTGTACATATACGCAAAAATGCCTGTAAGCACACTAATGAGCACAGCTGAAAGTATGCTCATATTAACTGCAATAAATCTTCGCCTGAGTTTTTTAATCATTTAAGACTCCTCCAGACGATACCCTACTCCCCTTACAGTTTTAATCTGAGCCACAGAATGAATATGACGAAGTTTTTTTCTGAGAAAAGATATGTAAACCTCAACGTTATTGTATTCAGCGTCCGAGTCATATCCCCAGATTTTTTCGATCATCATTTCCTTGCTTATAACCTTGTTCGGGTTATTGAGCAGATACTCCATAATACTGAACTCTTTAAGTCCCAGATTAAGAGAATTCCCCTGACATGCAAGCTCATAGGTCTGTAAATTCAGGCTTACATCAGAAAATCTGACTGTATTGTCACTCACAGCGTTTTCCGTTCTTCTGGAAAGTGAGCGCACTCTCGCAAGGAGTTCTTCCATTGCAAAAGGCTTTGTCAGATAATCATCAGCACCCAGATCAAGACCCTTGACCTTGTCGGAAATCTCGTCCTTCGCAGTAAGCATCATAACAGGACATTTTATCCCGTTTTTTCTTATCTCACGAAGTATCTCAAGACCATTCATACCGGGAAGCATGATATCCAATAGTATAATGTCATAGATACCGGTTATAGCGTTGTCATAACCGCTTTCGCCATCATAACAGGTATCAACCAGATACTTATTTTTCGTAAGGATATGGGCAAGAGCCTCAGCAATAGCCTCCTCGTCCTCAACAACCAATATTCTCATAATTCCTCCCGGATAAATCTCTATCTCTTTTTATGCGGACCCGCATGGCGTTTTTTTCCGCCGCCATGTCTGCCGTTTCTGAAGGAGTTGTTTTTATTTCCTCTCCTGTCAGATTTTTTATCTCTGTAATCTCTGTGTTCCCTGTTATCTCTGCGGTTTCTGCCACCCTGTCTGTCATGTTTTTCAGATTCATAAAGCTTGACAGTAACCTTGTTGCCATTAATACGGCTGTTCTGCATGGAATCTATGATGTACATACATTCCGAATCGGGAACCTCAACGGTTGTGTGTCTGTCATGAATATCAATCTTGCCGAAATCCTTTCCCGACATACCCGTTGCATCAACGAGTGCACCGAGAATGAAGTTAGGCGCAATTCTGTGCGCTCTTCCGACGCTGATATCAACTCTGACAGTTTTTCCGCTGCCATTATTTTTTCTGCTGCGTTTTTCCGCAGTTTTGTACACTTCCGAACGTACATCAGGAATATTTTTGATTTCCCTCATGATTTTTCTGCTGCAAAGTGCTCTTGCGGCATCCTCAGCCGATACTCCCCTGTCAGCAAGAAGCTGCATAAAACGCTGTGTTTCCGAAGACAAATCCCTCTGAACATATTCACAGATTTTATCGGCAAATGCCTCAAGCTTGGAGCCGATAATCTCGGACTTTTCAGGAAGCACCTTTTCAGGAATATCCGATTTTGTATATTTGGCAAGTGCCTTTATAGCAGAAATCTGTTTTCTGCCGGAAATAAGGGTATAAGCCTTACCGGATTTACCGGCTCTGCCTGTTCTTCCGATACGGTGAATATAGTATTCATTATCCTGCGGAAGGTCGTAATTGAACACGGCGTCAACGCCGCTTACATCAATACCTCTTGCGGCAACGTCTGTTGCAACAAGAACGTTGATTCTGCCCGACTTGAACGAGTTCATAACAGTCGAACGCTGAAGCTGCTTCATATCACCATGTATACCCGCTGCCTTAACGCCCTTTGTCGCCAGATATTCGGTAAGCTCATCAACCATCTTCTTTGTATTGCAGAAGACCATTGAAGAAACCGGTGCATTATAAAGCCACAGAACGTATAAAGCGTCCGCTTTTTTACCGCTGCTTACAACATAGAATGACTGGTCAATCGCCTCAACGGTACGGCTTTTTGAAAGCGTTTTAATAACAACAGGTGATTTCTGATAGTTTTCGGTAATAGCCATAATCTCGGGCGGCATAGTTGCCGAAAATAAAATTGTCTGGCGTTCCTCAGGGACATACTGCAGAATCTCTTCAATGTCCTCACGGAAGCCCATATTAAGCATTTCGTCCGCTTCATCAAGAATAATGGTCTCCAGAGAGCCAAGCTTTAAGGTGCGGCGTCTGATGTGGTCCATAACACGTCCCGGAGTACCCACAACAACATTTGCGCCTCTTTTAAGTTCACGAATCTGCTTATCCATTGCGGCACCGCCATACACAGCGGAAACCTTCACCCACGGCATACACGCCGAAAACTTCTTAATCTCGTCCGCCGCCTGCACAGCAAGCTCTCTTGTCGGACAAAGTATAAGGGTATTAACCCCCTCACAGCCTTCACGGCTGATTCTTTCAACGGCAGGAATTCCGAACGCCGCTGTCTTACCGGTACCCGTATTTGAGCGCCCGATAACATCTTTTCCCTCTAAAATAACAGGAATACTTTTTTCCTGTATCTCCGTCATTTCACGGTATCCTATCTGTTCTACTGCTCTGAGCATTTCCTCTGAAAGCCCGATTTCTTCAAATCGCATTCAACATTTCCTTTCATCTGTTCTATTTCAGCTTATCAAATTATTATATCACAAAACAGACTTAAAGTCAATATAGCGGAAAACCCGGCAGTTATATCTATGTTTATTATAACATAAAACAATTTTTTCGTCAATAAAAAATGCACACGGATTTCTCCGTGTGCAGATTAATTTATGCCATCATATATCTTGCAATTTCAATTACGTCATAAAGATTAACTGTTCCGTCGCCGTTGTAGTCAGCAGCTTCAATTTCATCATCTGTGAAATCTGCTGTTTCCATAATATATCTGCAAATCTGGATTGCGTCATAAAGATTGACTTTTTCGTCACCTGTCACGTCGCCCACAACATATTCAGGGATATATTCTCCAAGAGAAACGAAGCTTCTTCCATAAGTTTCCGCATACGCCGCCGCTGATGAACCATCATATCCGTAAATTACAGCTTCTGTGTTTGAGATAGTATTAGCGTTACCCCAGATAGCACAATTAGGGTTATCAAATCTTACTCCCTTAAGGCTTGTACAGTTGTAAAAAGCATTTTCACCAACTGTTTTAACACTCATCGGAAGTCTTACAGATAAAAGCTCTGTGCAATTCTCAAATGCTTTCGCACCGATTTCCCTGACAGGAACTCCCTCAATCTCTTCAGGGAATGTACCCTCAGTTGCCCATGGATAGCAGTCTGTGATTTTTGCATAATCGTTTTTGCCGTCCAAGTCCGCGTCAACTATTTCATATATCAGATTAGGCTCAATGTCTGTAACTTCAATATCATCAATCGGGAAGAACTCATGATTATTGTTCCATGCATAAACATGCGCTGTTGAGAACCAAGGTGCATAAATTACTGCCCCTCTGGTAATAGAAGAAAATTCACAGTCTGCACCTTCAATTCTTACTGTTTTAAAGCTTGAATAATCGAAAGCGGCGCCGATAACCTTAACATTTTCCGGAATCACTATGTCTACAAGGTTTCCACAGCCTCTGAACACCTGGAAACCCATCTCTGTAACTCCTTTTCCGATTGTAACGCTTGAAAGACTTGAACATCCTTCAAACGAATTGGTACCAATAAATGTAATACTGTCAGGAATCACAATACTTTCAAGCTTTCCGCAACCTGCAAAAAAACCATAATGAATATTACCACCCCTAGTGTATGACGGTAATGATGTCATATTCTCAGAAAGCTTTGCACTTTCCAGTGAAGCACAGCCATTAAACACACCACCCTTAACTTCTGTTACACTGTCAGGGATTACTACAGATGTAAGAGCAGTACGTGCAAACGCGTATACGCCAATGCTTGTAAGACTATCAGGAAGCGTTACTTCCGCAAGGGATGTACAAGATTCAAATGCATTATCCTCAATAGTTGTAACACCGTTACCAAATGTTAAATCTGTGAGAGCTGTGCAGTTAAAGAATGCGCTTGCTCCGATGTTTGTAACGCTGTCAGGGATTGTAACGCTTGTAATGCTTTTGTTTTCACTGAACGCATTGTCTGCGATGCATGTAACAGGAACTCCGCCAATCGCAGCAGGAATTTCAAGAGTTGTCGCCGCTGCGTCACAGCCTGTGATTTCTACATAGTCGTATGTGCCGTCCATTAACTCGTCAATTGACACATATGTCAGATTTTCATAAGTTGAGTCTGCGGCACTTGCAACCAGAGCTAACTCTGAAAACGCATTTGTTATGCAAACCGCCGCCATAACAGCCGCAAATTTCTTTTTAATGTTCATTGAACAGTCCTCCTTAAAAAACTACAATAGTATTATTCTACCATAAACCAGATATTTCGTCAATAAAAAACACACGGATTTCTCCGTGTGCCATTTCAGTATTCCAGCTTAAACTGCGTAAATTCAGCCTTGTTGTTTCCCGTAGCATAAAGACCGAGGAGTGTTCCCGTAAAGCCGCCCGAAACCTCGCTTGTCAGATACTTGCCCTGACCCATTCCGAGGAACTGCTCATTTTCACCTGTTACAAGATAGAATTTATAGAAATAATTGTCCATAACAATTTTAAGAATCGCTTCATTTCCGTCAACCTCAACCGCTGACTGAACATGCTTTATACCACCGATATTGAGCTTCAACACAGCCTCTGTCTTGCTGCCGTTTTTTCTGAGCGCTATTTCATAATGCTCGTTTTCACACATGTAGGCTGTCACGCCGCCTTCACCGCCGTCGATTTTCACATTGCAGGTGAGAGTACCGAAAAAGTCTTTCTGCCTGAGTGCAACAAATGTCGGGGAATCGGTGTCGTCAAGAGTTATATCTGTACCGTAAAGAACAGCCTTGTTGTCTGACAGTTCATAGCTTTCCATATTCGGATGGCGCATGAAACACCAGTCAATTGCCCAGTCGGTATTTTCAAAGGTATATACCTTCTTTTCCTCCTGTACAAAATCACCCTTTATCTCATAGCTTTCTTCCGTTGTACCGTCATTGCCCGCTGCAAACCAGCCGTCATCGTTAAACTTAACAGGAGTCAGAAACACCTCTCTTCCGAGATTGTGATACGGCATCCATACATCCATCTGACGGAAACCAAGACTTAAAATAAACCAGTCTCCGTTTTTGTCCTGTATAAGGTCACCGTGACCTATGCCCTGAATTATATTTGCACCCTTGTTTCTGTTTGTCAGAACAGGATTTTTCGGATAGTTTTCAAACTCACCCCACACGCTGTCTGCTCTGGCGTATGTAATCATGTGACCATATTCCGTGCCACCCTCAGCCGCCATAAGATAATATGTACCATTGATTTTATAAAGGTGCGGACTTTCAAGATAACGTCCGCCCGAGCCCTGCCAGATACATTTTCCGGCAGTAAGCTTTTCACCTGTTTCAATGTTGATTTCACACTGAATAACTCCGCTATTGCCGTTTTCATCAACTCCGTTGCTCATGAAATAGGTTCTGCCGTCCTCAAAATAGAGCGACGGGTCAATACCGCCCTGGTCAACGTAAATCGGCTCCGACCACTCCCCGTAGATATCATCAGTGTAGACATAGAAGTTCTGATGTGTGGTATCGTTTGTAGTAACCATGTAAAATCTGCCGTTGTTATAGCGGATTGTCGGTGCAAAAACTCCGCCGCTGCTGTTTATTTTTTCAAGCATAATCTGGCTTTTTCTCGTCAGAACATGCCCTGTCTGCTTCCAGTTTACAAGATTTTCGCTTTCAAAAAGCGGTACTCCGGGAAAATACTGAAAACTGCTGCACACCATATAGAATTTACCGTTTGCAAAACAAACGCTCGGGTCAGGATAAAAGCCTTTTAAAACAGGATTTGTATATTTCATTTTTGTTCCTCTTAATAATCGCCTGATGTATCTTCCATAAGTCTGAACTCGATATCGAAATATGAAATTGTCATATCCTCTTCGATTCTCGCACATTCGGCAGAAAGTTTATCTCCGGCCTTTTTGCCGTCAAGCACTGCATTCAGGTCATCATATGTCTGAACATCTTTTCCGTTTACTGAAAGAATGAAATCGCCTGATTTCAGTTCTGTATTAGCAATATCACAATCCTCGCTGATTTCTGTTATCCACAGTCCTCTCAGCTTGTCAGGAATGTCACGGTCGTACTTTTCTCTGAATTCGGCAAGTATCATTTCATTATCCATTGAATAGAATGTAATTCCGATTTTGAATCGTCCGCTGATATAGCCGTTTGTGATAAGTTCTTCAATTATTGGTTTTGCTTCGTTTATAGTAATGGCAAAGCCAAGTCCTTCATAAGCAATTCCCTCATAGCTTGCTTCTACATATTTTGATGATGTGATACCGATAACCTGACCATACATGTTGATAAGCGCACCGCCGGAATTTCCCGGACTTATTGCCGCATCAGTCTGAATACAGTTCATTTCAAAGCCGGTTGATTCCGCCTTGATTTTTCTGTCAAGGCCCGAAACGATTCCCTCTGTAATCGAACCTGTAAGACCCGCAGGATTTCCGATTGCAACAACCTGTTCGCCAAGAACCGTCTCATCAGAATTTCCAAGCGTTGCACATGGAAGATTCTGCGCTTCAATCTTTATAACGGCAATATCCGTTTTGGTATCACGTCCTGCAATCATAGCTTCATACTTTTTTCCGTCACTTGTCGAAACAACATAACTGTCAGCTTCCACTATATCCTTGCCAAGTCCCATGGTATAGGAATCAAGAACATGTGTGTTTGTAACGATATAACCATCAGTTGTAATGATAATTCCCGAACCCGTACCGATTACAGCTTCAGGGAATTTACTGTTATAGGCATAGATTTCAACAATCTGCGGTCTGATATACTCAGCCAGACCCTCAGGTGTATATCTTCCGTTTTCATCAACATATTCTGCCGAATCATTATCCTCAGGCTTGCTTTGCTGCATAAGTGAAACAGATGAGCCACCCGCCTTTTCATTAAATGCAAGGCTGCCCTGCTGTAAATCAGTAAATATGCAGTAAACCGTCAGCACAGAAATCATGATAAATATAAGCACAAGCATTATTGCTGCAAATATCCCTGTCTTTCTGCTTTCCTTTTTAGGTTCAGCCACCCATTCTCCGTACATATTATATCTTTCCTGTGGCAAATCACCGAAAAAAGTATTCTGATTATTTCCCTGATATGCCGCATTGCTGTTATAAGCAAACATATTGTTCTGTTGCTGTGTCTGCTGTACCTGCACAGACTGCATATCAGGCTGTGCATATCCTGACGGAAACTGCGCAGAACTGTTTTCCGCTGCAGGACTTGACATCTCAGCATTTCCGCCCACACCACTCACATCGGAACTTTCAGAACACATATTATTCTGACCGTTTATATCACTGCTTTCAGACGTTGCCCCGTCCTTTAAAAGCTCATTATTATCATTCATCTGAATATATTCTCCTTGTTTCTTATATCAGTCTTTGACCTCAAATTTATAGCCGACGCCCCAGACTGTCTTCAGCGCCCACTGGTCAGACACTCCGTCAAGCTTTTTTCTGAGTCTCTTGACGTGAACATCAATAGTTCTTGAATCACCATAATACTCAAATCCCCACACCTGGTCAAGAAGCTGGTCACGTGTAAAAACAGTATTGGGATTTGATGCCAGACAAAACAGAAGTTCTATTTCCTTCGGAGGAGTCTGTTTCACCTTTCCTGCGATTTTAAGTACATACCTTGTGATGTTTACAGAAAGCTTGTCGTAATTCACTTCCTGCACCTCAACAGGCTTTGAAACCCTCTGGGTGCGTCTTACAACCGCTTTGATTCTCGCAAGAACCTCTTTTGCGTCAAACGGCTTTACTATATAGTCATCAGCCCCGAGTTCAAGTCCCAGAACCTTGTCAAAAATCTCGCTTTTTGCCGAAAGCATAAGTATCGGAGTATCCGCAACACGACGTATTTCCTGACAGACCTGCCAGCCGTCCTTTCCGGGAATCATGATATCAAGCAGTACAACATCGGGATGAAGCGATTTGAATTTCACCATTGCTTCATTTCCGTTATTGGAAATAATTGTACTATAACCTTCTTTTTCAAGATATACTTTAAGTAAATCGCAGACATTCTTGTCGTCATCAACGATGAGAATTTTATCGAGTGACATATGAAACTCCAGTCTGCCCAAGTCTTACGTGCAGAAAGCTGTTTTTTAAGAACCTTGCCTTTGCAGAATAACCATGAGCTGTTACAAATTAATATTGCATTTTCACTCCTATATTTTTGGCCCATTATAGTGTAAATAAAGCTACTAATAATATTATCAAATTATTCACGATTTGTAAATAGTTTAAAATCTTTTTTACTATGTTTTTATTATCGCATTGCATAATATGCACAGTTTTAATCAAGTTTCATTGTGCAAATCTACAAAAATAAATCCATTTGATAAAACTTACTTGATTTTTTCCGTAAAGTTGGTAAAATAGTAATTAGCACTCAGACATCACGAGTGCTAAAACGTCCCATGACGTTTATCCGCATAAATTTTATTCAGGAGGAACAAATATGAATATCAAACCATTGGCAGACAGAGTTGTTATCAAGATGACTGAAGCTGAAGAAACTACAAAAAGCGGTCTCATTCTTGCGTCATCAGCAAAGGAAAAGCCACAGATTGCTGAAGTAGTTGCAGTAGGCCCTGGCGGAACAGTTGACGGCGAAAAGGTTGAAATGTACCTCAAGGTCGGCGACAAGGTTCTTTTAAGCAAGTATGCCGGAACAGAAGTTAAGGTTGACGATGTTGAATATACAATCCTCCGTCAGTCTGAAGTTCTCGCAATTGTGGAATAATTTTAAATACACACAAATATTTTTTATAAAAAAGGAGTCTGATTAATTATGGCAAAGGATATCAAATACGGCGAAGAAGCCAGAAAATCCTTACAGGCAGGTATTGACAAGCTTGCTGATACAGTAAAAATCACACTTGGTCCTAAAGGCAGAAACGTTGTTTTAGACAAGAAGTTCGGCGCACCGCTCGTTACAAATGACGGTGTTACAATCGCAAAGGAAATTGAGCTTGAGGACGCTTTTGAAAACATGGGCGCTCAGATGCTCAAGGAAGTTGCTACAAAGACAAACGATGCCGCAGGTGACGGTACAACAACAGCTACTCTCCTTGCACAGGCTATGATTCGTGAAGGTATGAAGAACATTGCTGCCGGTGCAAACCCAATGATTGTAAAGAAGGGTATGGCAAAGGCTGTTGAAACAGCAGTCGGCACAGTTATCGCAAACTCAAAGACTGTTGAAGGCTCTGAAGACATCGCAAGAGTTGCAACAGTTTCATCAGCTGATGAAAACGTTGGTAAGCTTATCGCTGACGCTATGGAAAAGGTTACAGCTGAAGGCGTTATCACAATCGAAGAAAGCAAGACTGCTGAAACTTACAGCGAAGTTGTTGAAGGTATGCAGTTTGACAGAGGCTATATCAGCCCATACATGGTTACAGACACAGAAAAGATGGAAGCAGTTTATGATGACCCGTTTATCCTCATCACAGACAAGAAGATTGCTTCAATCCAGGAAATTCTTCCGCTTCTCGAACAGCTTGTTCAGTCAGGCAAGAAGCTTGTTATCATCGCAGAGGACATCGAAGGCGAAGCTCTTACAACACTTATCCTCAACAATCTCAGAGGAACATTCAAGTGTGCGGCTGTAAAGGCACCTGGTTTCGGTGACAGACGTAAGGAAATGCTCAAGGATATCGCAATCTTAACAGGCGGTGAAGTTATTTCTGACGAACTCGGTCTTGACCTCAAGGAAACAACAATCGACCAGCTCGGCTCTGCAAGACAGGTTGTTATCCAGAAGGAAAACACAATCATCGTTGACGGTCTTGGCAACAGCTCAGAAATCCAGAACAGAGTTGCTCAGATTAAGTCACAGATTGAAACAACAACATCTGACTTTGACAGAGAAAAGCTTCAGGAAAGACTTGCGAAGCTCGCAGGCGGTGTTGCAGTAATCAAGGTTGGTGCAGCAACAGAAATCGAAATGAAGGAAAAGAAGCTCAGAATCGAAGACGCTCTTGCAGCTACTAAGGCGGCTGTTGAAGAAGGTATCGTAGCAGGCGGCGGTACAGCGCTTATTAATGCCATTCCGGCAGTTGAAGAGCTTATCCCGACTCTTGAAGGCGATGAAAAGACAGGTGCACAGATTATCCTCAGAGCACTTGAAGAACCTGTACGTCAGATTGCACGCAATGCAGGTCTTGAAGGCAGTGTTATCATCGATACAATCAAGCGTTCAGGCAAGGCTGGCTACGGCTTTGACGCATACAACGAAACATACGTTGATATGATTCCAGCAGGTATCGTTGACCCGACTAAGGTTACACGTTCAGCTCTCCAGAATGCGGCATCAGTTGCAGCAATGGTTCTCACAACAGAAAGTCTCGTTGCAGACCTTCCTGAACCGGAAGCAGCTCCTGCAATGCCACAGGGCGGCATGGGCGGTATGTATTAATCTGCTCCCAAAAATATTATATAAAACTAACGGCAGTCCGAAAAATTCGGACTGCCGTTAATTTTATTCAACAGGATAAAAACTGCACTGTGTTATTGTACTACCATTTTCATCATATTCCATCAGAAAAATATAATAATCCTCGCCCTGCGGATACCACGTTGTATAACCATATCCTTCCTCAACCGAAATTAAACATGAAAAGTGCGGCTAAAATATAGATTAATAACATCGTTGTCCTCCTCACAAATTTATTCACATCAAAAAACGATGACAATTGTATGCAAAAATTGTAAACACCAGCTGAGAAGAGTGTCTTTAGCAAATAAGAACAGTTTGCACTGGTCGTGCCTTATCTTCATCCTTTCTCAGAATGATAACAGAGCGAATTTGTCCTGTGCGGTCACGCACTTATTCGCTCAGCTCAACAATCTCATCAAACATATCATCAGCTTTCTTTTTAAGCTCGTCTATGAGACTGCACTTTTCGTTCATAAGCTCAAAGTCAGAATAAACTTCCTCCCTTGTGATTTCCTCCTGTAAGACATCAAGCTGTGCCTGTATATCCTCAATCGCAGTTTCAAGTTCTCTGATACGGTTTCTTCTCTGCGCCTCCAGCTTTTTCTGCTCCTTTGATTTGTAAGCACGGGCATTTTTCTCAGCAGCCGCCTCTGCCGCTTTCTGTGCCTTCTGAGCGTCAATCAGCTGCTGTTCCTCCATACGGCGCTTTTTGTTTACGTCAAGGTAGTAATCAAAGCCACCCTCATACATTTCAGTACCATCAGTTCTGATTTCAAGCAGTCTGCCCGCAATTTTATTAAGCAGATAGCGGTCATGCGATACGAAAATAATCGTTCCGTCAAACTCATCAAGTGCATTTTCAATTGCTTCCTTAGCGTCAAGGTCAAGATGGTTAGTAGGTTCGTCAAGGATGAGCACATTGCCCTTTTCAAGCATCATAAGCGCAAAGCACACCTTTGCTCTCTCGCCACCGCTTATAACTCCCGTTTCCTTGAAAACATTCTCCCCTACTATGCCGACACTTCCCAGAAGCGAACGTATGTCAAGGTCAGTTAAGATAGGATAATGACGGTGAAGCTCGTCAATTACAGTATTGTAAGGGTCAAGATTTGCACTCTCCTGCTCAAAGTAGGAAATTTTAACGTTTGCCGCCCAGCGTATTTTTCCGCCATGCGGTATCATGCCCTGAATAACCTTTAAAAGCGTTGATTTACCGATACCGTTTTCACCGATAATACCGATTTTCTCGCCACGCTTCACTTCAAAGCTGATATTTTCAGCAAGCGTTTTTTTACTGCTGCCGCTTCCGACTGTTATGTCAATATCCTTGACGGAGAGTATGTCAAAAGGCGGTGTAACTGCATAATCAAAATGAATGTTTGCATAGTTTACAGCTGTAACAGGCTTTTCGATAATTTCCATTCTCTCAAGCGCCTTTTCACGGCTTTTTGCACTGTTTGCAGTTGACGCTCTCACCTTGTTTCTGGCAATATAATCCTCAAGCTTTTCGATTTCCTTCTGCTGTGCGTCATATTCCTTCTGCTGACGGGTTACTGCCTCTTTTTTAAGGCGTGTATAGGCTGTATAGTTGCCCTTGTAACGTGTCAGCACTCCCCTTTCAATCTCGCAGACCGAGGTTACAACCTTGTCAAGGAAATAACGGTCATGCGAAACGATAAGCAGTGCGCCTTTATAGTCTCTCAGATAATCCTCAAGCCAGAGAATTGTCTTGAAATCAAGATGGTTAGTCGGTTCGTCGAGGATAAGAAGATTCGGCTCTTCAAGAAGCAGTTTTGCAATTGCAAGACGTGTCTTTTCGCCGCCGCTGAAACTGTTGATAGTACGGTTGTACTCATTTTCAGTAAAGCCCATACCGTTTAAGACAGTCTTGATTTTAACATCAATTGTATAGCCGTCATTTGCTTCGTAATACGCCGCAAGCTGTGAGTATTCCTCAGAAACCTCATCAGAAACAGCCGCATCATCTCTCATCTGCTTTTCAAGCTGTTTCATACGTTCAAGAGTTGAATCAAGATGGCTGAAAACGCCCTTCATTTCGTCAATGACAGTACTCTCCCTGTCAAGTCCCGCCATCTGTTCAAGATAACCGATTGAAGTCTTTGACGCAACCGAAACTATACCATCACGCTCAGTTGTTCGGTCAGGAAGCTCCTTTTCTGTAAGAATACGTAAAAGAGTTGTTTTTCCGCATCCGTTTACACCGATAAGACCGATTCTGTCCTTCTCATCAATATTGAGACTGACATTTTTGAGTATCTGTCTTCCGTTATAGTATTTATTTATATTAATTAAGTTTACAAGCATTGTCTTTTCTCCATTTCTGAAAACATATATAAATTATACCATAACAGGGATTTATTTGCAATAACAGTATAAAAAACCTGCTCAGTATTGAAATTTTCAGAACTTTATGGTATATTTATATATGGTTTTAAACAAAAATCCGATTGGAGATTTACATAAATGAATTTTGAAAAACTCTCGGAAACTCTTGAAATATGCGTAAGCGAGGAACACGGCTTTGGTACTGACGCCTTTCTGCTCGCAAACTTTTCCGAATACAAAGCAAAGGACATCGCCTGTGACCTCGGAACGGGCTGTGGGATTATTCCGATGATAATGGAGAGAAACGCTCCGCCGAAAATAAATTACGCAGTTGATATTCAGCCAAAGGCAATAGAACAGCTGAAAATAAGTCTTGAAAAAAGCAAAGTTGACAACATTGTCCCTGTTTGCGCTGATTTAAAGGAACTGTGGGAAGACGCGCCGCTTGACAGGTGCAGTCTTGTAACATGCAATCCGCCATATAAAGCGGCAAAGGCAGGTATTGAAAGCGAGCTGGACGCTCATAAAATCGCACGTCATGAAATATTATGTGATATAAATGATGTATGCCGTGCGGCATCAAGACTTCTCAAATTCGGCGGCAGACTTTGCATATGCAACCGCCCAGAACGCTTAGCTGACGTTATAACCGCAATGAAGAATAATAACATAGAACCAAAAAGACTGCGCTTTGTGAGCAAGAACCCTTCAACAGCACCATGGCTTTTTCTGATTGAGGGAAAAAAAGGCTCAAAGCCGTTTATGAAAATAATGCCACAGCTTTATATCTGGAACGAAAACGGCTATACAGACGAAGCACAGGCCATCTACGGCGCAGGACTTGAAAAGGAGACAGATAAATAATGGGTACGCTTTTTGTCGTTGGTACACCAATCGGAAACATGGACGATATCACCTTCAGACAGCTTAAAACGCTTGAGGAGGTTGACTTTATCGCCGCCGAGGATACTCGTGTTACACTGAAACTTCTGAACAGATATGAAATAAAAAAGCCGCTTATCAGCTATCACGGACACAGTACTGAAAGCGTTGCGGCAAACATTGTTTCAAGAATACAGGGAGGCGAAGATGCCGCAATTGTAACAGACGCAGGTATGCCGTGTATCTCAGACCCGGGAGAAATTCTTGTGAGAATGTGCGCTGAATGCGGAATAGATGTAAAGGTTGTTCCGGGACCGAGCGCAGTTATTTCAGCACTTGCAATTTCTGGGCTTAACACATCACGCTTTGCGTTTGAGGGCTTTTTATCCGTTAACAAAAAGCAGAGATATGACCACCTTGAAGCAATTCAGAATGAAACAAGAACTCTGATTTTTTATGAAGCTCCGCACAAGCTTATGAACACACTTCAGGACTTTCTTAAGTATTTCGGTGACAGAAAAATCTCACTTTGCCGTGAGCTTACCAAAATTCACGAGGAAGTACTCAGAATGACAATTTCCGAAGCGATAGAGTATTACACTGTAAAAAATCCAAAGGGTGAATATGTACTCGTTTTAGAGGGTGCAAAGGAAAAGAACCTTTCCGATGAGTACACAATCGAAACTGCCGCCGCACTTGCAAAGCAGTATGCAAGTGAAGGAATGAAGCTTTCGGAAGCGTGCAAAACTGCCGCAAAGGAAACAGGCTTTTCAAAAAGCAATATTTACTCATACATCATAAACGAGGAGGAAGCGCAATGAGAATACCCAGAGTTGCGTGTATAAACGACCTGTCGGGCTTCGGCAGATGCTCTCTTACAACCGCCGTTTCGGTGATTTCAGCGGCAGGTGTTCAGGCGTGTCCTGTCCCGACAGCTGTTCTCTCAAAACATACAGGCTTTCCGTCCTACTATTTCGCTGACCTTACGAATAATATGCCTCCATATCTTGATAACTGGCACGACCTTGAATTTGATGCAATTTACAGCGGCTTTCTCGGGTCTTCCGAGCAGATTGAGATTGTTGAGGATTTCATTTTCCGTCAGAAGGAAAAAAACGACACTGTCAAAATTATTGTTGACCCGGTTATGGGCGACCACGGCAGACTATACGCTACCTATACAGACGAAATGAACAGGCTTATGAAACGCCTTGTAACTCACGCTGACCTTATCACTCCTAACATTACAGAGGCTTGCTTTCTTACCGAAAACAAGTATAGCGGAGAGGATATTTCCGATGAAGAAGCAAAGTCGCTTTTAGAACAGCTTCACGCTCTCGGATGCCGTCAGGTAGTGCTGACAGGCATTGTCAGAGATGAACGCATGATAAACATGACTCTTGATGAAAACGGGTTCAGTACTGACACTCTTCACAGAGAATCACAGGTTTTCTCGGGTACAGGTGACCTTTTTGCGTCAGTTATGTGTGCGCAGATACTCAAAGGCAACAGTCTCCCACAGGCAGTTAATGCCGCAGGAGAATTTATTTCCAAAGCCATTGATTACACAATAAAAGCCGAAACACCGCTGAGTGAAGGGGTTGTTTTTGAGCCGTTGCTTTATACCTTAGGTAAACAGTAACAAAAAACATTTCCGAAAATTGTATATTTAGTCCATGCACTGAGTAAAATAGATAAGAGCATATTTAAGCTCAAAAATCCATTTGGAGGCGATTTCTATTTTATTTCAGTGCAGTTTTGTTATGGGATTATTGTGTTCTACTGTTATTGCAGGTGGGGTTGAAGCAGAACTTGAAAAGGTTGATATAACCGATATTTACGCTCAGAATATACAGACAGCTGAACTTGTTATGGAAGAAAAAGCGGAAGTCAGAGCGGAGGAAGAGGCAAGAATAGCCGCTGAGGAAGCAGAAAAAGCAAAGCAGTCACAGGAAGAAGGCGAAGCTGTCAGCGTTTTTTCAGACGGCTTTGACTCGTCCTTTAAGGCGTACATGGACTATCGCTGTATCACAGACACAGGCTCTGTGCAGTATGAACTTCAACAGCAGGCATACACAGACGAGAGAGGCTTTCGCCGTATCGGCGATGATTACTGCGTTGCGCTCGGGACAGGCATAACGGGTGGCTGTAGAGAGCGTTTTCTGATACATCTCGACAGCGGTTACAGCTTTACTGCGATTGTCTCGGACGTAAAGGCGGACTGCCATACAGATGCGACAAACTGCTTTGTCCCAAGAGGCGGAAATTCGGGAAATGTAGTTGAATTTATCATTGATAAGAATGCCGCCGACCCCGCAATGCTTTCCAGCGGAAATGCGGGCTATTATGCCGATTTAAGCGGAAATGTTACGGCGATTGAGAGGATATAGAAAAACTCCCTTATAGGGAGTTTTTTATATTATTCCTGCATAATTATTTCTTCAGCCAAACGTTGAATACACTTTAACTTTTCTGTTTCATCCATTAATATGAGTTTTGTTTCATAAGATATATTTTCTTCAATTACTAATCTGTCTAATATTTCAATAGTGTCGCAAATAGCAGAAAACATTACAAAATAGGGTCTTTTGTATAAATTCATTTTAATCACCTGTTAATATTATAACCTATTTCAGGTTATATGTCAATAATCAGGCTGCATTTATCGTATAATAATTATTTAAGAAAAGAGGTAATTATTATGCGTTTCAGAATAAGAGATATGCGTGAGGACAGAGACTTAACTCAAAAACAAGTTGCAGAATATTTAAAAATGTCTCAGACAGGCTATTCAAAATACGAAACTGGCGAAAATGATGTCCCAAGTGCCGTTTGGGACAAGCTTGCAGAATTTTATGATACAAGCGTTGATTATCTCATGGGAAGAACCGACAACAGCAAACCCTATCCATAACAACTATATTGACACATAGCATATAATAAAAAACGCACGGATTTCTCCGTGCGTTAATTTTATGTATTAAGCGTTAATTATCAAACGCAACCCTGCCAGATCATAGCGTCTGCAACCTTGTCAAAGCCTGCGATGTTAGCGCCGGCAACGAGGTCACCTTCCATGCCATATCTCTTAGCGGCAGCAGCTGATGCTTCGAAGATATTCTTCATGATACCCTTAAGCTTTTCATCAACTTCTTCAGCTGTCCATGAAAGTCTTTCTGAGTTCTGTGACATTTCAAGACCTGAAACTGCAACACCACCGGCGTTAACAGCCTTTGAAGGAGCAACTACTACGCCGTTCTTCTTGAGGTATGCAACAGCTTCGTTTGTTGTAGGCATGTTAGCAACTTCAACGTAGTACTTAACACCGTTAGCAACAATCTTTTCAGCTTCAGCCATACCAACTTCGTTCTGTGTAGCGCAAGGCATGATGATATCAGCCTTAGTGCCCCATGGCTTTTCACCTGGGAAGAACTGAACGCCGAACTTGTCAGCATAATCCTGAACCTTATCACGGCATGATGCACGCATTTCAAGGAGGAAATCAACCTTTTCATCTGTGCTGATGCCGTCTGGATCGTAAACGTAGCCGTCCGGACCTGAGATTGTTACAACCTTACCGCCGAGCTCGTTAACCTTCTTAACTGTACCCCAAGCAACGTTACCGAAGCCTGAAACTGCAAATGTCTTGCCCTTGATATCTTCGCCAAGTGACTTGAGCATTTCAACTGTGTAGTAAACAGCGCCGTAGCCTGTTGCTTCAGGACGGATAAGTGAACCGCCGCAGCTTCTGTCCTTACCTGTAAGAACGCCTGTGAATTCGTTGCGGAGTCTCTTATACTGACCATACATATAACCGATTTCTCTTGAACCTACACCGATATCGCCTGCAGGAACGTCTGTATCAGCACCGATGTGCTTTGAAAGCTCTGTCATAAAGCTCTGGCAGAATCTCATAACTTCGCCGTCTGACTTGCCTCTTGGGTCAAAGTCAGAACCGCCCTTACCGCCGCCCATTGGGAGACCTGTAAGGCTGTTCTTGAATGTCTGTTCAAAACCTAAGAACTTGATAACAGATGCGCAAACTGTTGGATGGAATCTCAGACCGCCCTTGTAAGGACCGATTGCTGAGTTGAACTGTACTCTAAAGCCTCTGTTAACCTGAACAACACCGTTATCATCAACCCATGGTACTCTGAACTGAACAAATCTTTCAGGTTCAACCATCTTTTCGATGACACCGTTCTTTTCGATTTCAGGTCTCTGAGCAACTACTGGCTCTAAACTTTCGAGAACTTCCTTCACTGCCTGGAGAAATTCTTCTTCGCCCTTGTTTCTCTGGCAAACTGTTTCATAAACTCTGTTTAAATATTCGCTTTTAAACGCCATTGTTTAAAACCTCCTAAATATGATTATCGGGATATCAAAACCCAACATATTAATTATACTCCATTTAAAGCAATAAAGCAAGTATTTTTTTAATAAAATAAATCTTTTTTTGAAATCACGTCAATGATTGTAGAAATTGAAGGGGGGCGGTATTGACAAAAATGCTCAAATCAGCTAAAATATAGAAGAGCAAGCTATGCGGCAGCGGGAACGATTTAGTTCATGAGGAAAGTCCGGGCATCACAGAGCGGGATAACTGCTAACGGCAGCCGAAGGCGACTTCAGGGCTAGTGCAACAGAAAAAATACCGCCTGTCTTATGACAGGTAAGGGTGGAATGGCGAGGTAAGAGCTCACCGGAATACATGAGAGTGTATTGCCGTGTAAACCCTATCCGATGCAACGTCTATTGGTACTTTTAAGTCAACATCTGCTCGGTGGATTTAAGAGTAATGACGGCTTGAGCTTTGGGGCGACCCAAAGCCTAGATAAATTGCCGCACACGACAGAACCCGGCTTATCGGCTTGGTCACCAAAAAACCTGAGAATTCAATTCTCAGGTTTTTTATTTTTTATGGGTGTTTTTCAATGCCCGAAAAAAAGACGGCTTTGAAACCAAAGCCGCCTGTATAGCAAAAATACATAGCAAATTAATATAGCAAATAGTAAATAGCAAAATACCGAATTCGGTTAAATATTAGCCGAGTTCAGCAAAGTACTTGATTGTTCTAACCATCTGTGATGTGTATGAGTTTTCGTTGTCATACCATGAAACAACCTGTACTTCATAAAGATCATCAGCGATCTTTGAAACCATTGTCTGAGTAGCATCGAAGAGTGAGCCGTACTTCATGCCGATAACGTCTGAAGAAACGATGTCATCTTCGTTGTAGCCGAATGAGTCAGAAGCAGCAGCCTTCATAGCAGCATTGATGCCGTCAACTGTTACGTCTGTACCCTTTACAACAGCTGTAAGAATTGTTGTTGAACCTGTTGGAACAGGAACTCTCTGAGCTGAACCGATAAGCTTACCGTTGAGTTCAGGAATTACGAGACCGATAGCCTTAGCAGCACCTGTTGAGTTAGGAACAATGTTAGCTGCACCAGCTCTTGCTCTTCTCATGTCACCCTTTCTATGTGGGCCGTCGAGAATCATCTGGTCACCTGTGTAAGCGTGGATTGTGCTCATGATACCGCTCTGGATTGCTGCATACTTGTTGAGTGTATCAGCCATAGGAGCGAGGCAGTTTGTTGTGCATGAAGCAGCTGAGATGATCTTGTCATCAGCTGTAAGTGTGTTTTCGTTTACGCTGTAAACGATTGTCTTAAGATCGTTGCCTGCTGGAGCAGAGATAACAACCTTCTTGGCACCTGCATCGATGTGAGCCTGTGACTTATCCTTTGAGCAGTAGAAACCTGTACACTCGAGAACTACGTCAACACCGATTTCACCCCATGGGAGTTCAGCAGCGTTAGCCTTAGCGTAGATCTGAAGTGTCTTGCCGTCAACTGTGATTGTACCAGCTTCATCATCAGCTGTTACTGTGTGAAGGTTTTCACCGATTCTGCCACAGTAACCGCCCTGAGCTGTATCGTACTTAAGAAGCTGAGCGAGCATTGAAGGCTTTGTAAGGTCGTTGATTGCAACTACCTCGTAACCTTCTGCACCAAACATCTGTCTGAATGCGAGACGGCCGATACGGCCAAATCCATTAATAGCAACTTTTACTGACATTGGAATATTACCTCCTAATATTTTATATTATTATTGTACACTAAAATCAGATTTATTTCAAGTGGTTTGACAAAAAAATAACCATTTTTCTTACCTAAAATGTGGTTGACAATAAAAATCGACAAATTCTATCATTATTCTTGTTTATTTTCAACAACTTACTGAATATTTTTTCAATTCGTTCTTAAATTGTTCATATTTATGTAGTATAATATCATAAAGAGTAAATTCAGGACGAAAGGAGGATAAACATGAATAATGAGCTTGAAATTATAAAAAAAATCTTTTCTCATTCTGACGACTATGTTTTTATATTAAATCACAGCTTTGAAATCCTCTGGAATAATAAAGAAGATTGTCCCGATTTTTTCAATACACAGGCTCTCAGTCAGATTGCAGACGAAAGAAAGACTTCTCTTGAAAGCGGGGATTACCCGATTTATTACAACGGGCTTGAATTTTCCGTAAAGCTGATAAATTATAGTGAAGCCGGGCTTTATGTAATACAGATGAACGGCGATGATGTAATTTCATCCATTATGCGTCACAAATCCGTCAGGAATTTTCTTTCAAATCAGGAAGCACAGATAAGAGAATCAATAGTCGGAATCGCATTCGCAGGAGATAAGCTCAGAAAACAGCTTGATGAATGCGGTCTGAAGGAAGGCGAACGCTTCGCAGATATTGCCACAGGCAACTGCTACAAGCTTTTAAGGGCATTTCTCGGCACAAATGAACTTATAAAGTATAGAGAAGAGCCGACGGAGCCCGTAAAAATCGAACTTAGCTCAATGCTTGAAGGCTTTGCGGATATATGCGCAAGAGTTGTAAACGGCAGAATAAAATTCAATTGCAGAGCAGCCTCACATGAACTTTATATAAAGGCTGATGCCGAACGTCTTACAACATGCCTTCTTGAACTCATGCTCCTCACCTGCCGCAACAGCAAAACCACAGAATCAGTTACAATCTCAGCCGATAAAATCAACGACAGCATTTCCCTTACTTTTTTCTCAGACTGCGTAAAGGAAGAACCTGTCAGAAGCATGTTCAGCAAGCTTGAAAAGCTTTACAAGGATTCAGCGTCCGACCCTGACCTTGTTGTTATAAACAAATTCTGTACACAGTTCGGCGCAAGTCTTTTTGTTGCTGATATTCCTGAAAAGGAAAGCAAATCCTACTCACTGTGCTTCCCTGTCTGCTATGACGACGGCATTATTGTCAAATCCCCGAAAACCAGTGTTACAACTGACAGATTCTCAAAATTTCATATAGCACTTTCAGAAATAAGCGAACCGATATAAAAAGAAGACCCGATAAAACGAGTCTTCTTTTTTTGTATCATTAATATTACATAAGAGTAAATCTCGGCTGACCGTCCTTTTGTCCAACAAAGAGTGACTTCGGTCTCGCCCACATTTCGCCTGTTGAAAGCGACTTGTAAATGATAAGCTCTTCGAGTGTTTCGCTGTGCTTTGCAACAGAAACAATCTCATATTCTCCGCCCTTGAAATGACGGTATTTTCCACCGATTACAATTTCTGTTTCCTTTATAGGTTCTACTTCAAGCGGCTCAGGTTCAGCGTTGAAGAATGTATCCTCAACCATAATCATTGCTGAGAACGGCGGCATTTTAATATACGCATTTCCATTTTCAACGTTAACTCTCTGACCGCTGATTGCGTCAACAAGCGCCTTGCGGTTTGTATTGAAGCAAAGGTCAAAATCTCTGTCCTCAAGGTTTAATGCAACGAAAACCTGCTGTTCGTTGAGTTCCTTTAAATAGCAAATCTGCTGATTACGGATAAGCATTGTAAAGTACTTACCTGTTCTGAGCGCAGGGAATGCCTTATAAATTCTGCCAAGCTTCACGATATGCTTGTAAAGCTCAGTGTTCTTGTCAGGGATATTGTCAAGATTCAGGCACGGTCTTAAGTTATCATCTGAATTGTTTTCCTTGACGCCCTTAACACCAAATTCACCACCGTAATAAATTGATGGAATACCTGGCATCGTATAAAGCATTGTGTAAACAAGCGGAAGGTGCGCAGGATTTGTAAGTGTACTTGCAATACGGTTTACATCGTGATTGTCAACGAATGTATAAAGGTTGATATTCGGATAAATCGCATTGCTTCCCGACTGACGATTGATAGAATAGTCAATTTCGTAGTAATTTTTTGTATTGTGTGAGGAATATATTCCCTTATAGCACTCATAGTTTGTAACACTGTCAAGCATCTCAGGGTTAGCCCAGCGGTTGTAGTCACCGAAAATGATTTCACCCATGAGCCAGAATTCAGGATTCTTACCCTTGCAGAAATCCCTGATTCTCTTGAAGAAATCAAACTCAATGCAGTCAGCGGCGTCAAAACGGATACCGTCAATTTTGAATTCTTCAATCCAGTAATTTACAGCGTCGATAAGATGGTCTGCAACACCAGGATTTCTGAGATTGAGCTTTACGAGGTTATAGTGGCCATTCCAGCCTTCGTACCAGAAATTGTCTCCGCATGGGCTCTGACCATCAAAGTTTAAGTTCTGGAACCAGTCGCAGTACTGCGAATTTCTGCCGTTTTTCTGAATATCCACAAACTGCGGAAAGTTTCTTCCGACATGATTGAAAACACCGTCAAGAATAATGCGGATTCCGTTTTCATGAAGCTTATCGCATATATTCTTAAAAGAGTTGTTGTCACCGAGACGGCGGTCGATTACCTTGTAATCAGTTGTGTCATAGCCGTGCTCAACGGATTCAAATACAGGTCCGAGATAAACTGCATCAACATTCATTTCCTTGAGATGAGGAATCCAGTCGATAAGCTTATCGAGACGGTACTGCACAGGACCACCTTCGTTAAACTTCGGCGCTCCGCAGAATCCGAGCGGATATATATGATAGATTATAGCGTTATCATACCAATGATTGTACATGTTGTTAATTCACCTTTCTTAATTTGTTTTTCCTTCGAGGTAATATGTTGCCTCCATATCAGCAACACTCAGC
Source organism: uncultured Clostridium sp. (assembly GCA_964621265.1). Lineage (GTDB taxonomy): Bacteria > Bacillota > Clostridia > Oscillospirales > Ruminococcaceae > Porcipelethomonas. The sequence goes on from CAZULQ010000017.1 coordinate 24,731, forward strand.
GCAAATGCAAGAGGAAACATTTCAAATGCACTTCCTATACTGTTTTTGTCCTCAAGCCCTGAAAAGCCCATGTGATAACGTATTGCAAAGGCCTCCTCACGAGTAAGACGCATGAACCCCGAAACTATGTAGACGGATTTTTCACCGTGACCGTATGGCAGCTGGTCATTGATTGTATAATAAGGAACCTTTTCCCATACTCCCTGCTCATTTTTGGCATTTCTGTAATCAACAGCGTAAAAATTCATCTTGCAGACATCATGCAGAAGCGATACAAGAGCAATCGTTTCCTCTGAATAATCCATTCTGTAAAGCTCCTTTGTGCGTGGGCGTGCAAGATAATCCTTAAGGCAATGGTACACATTCACACTGTGTTCCACTAGTCCACCCTGATACGAGCCGTGAAAGCGCGTACTGCACGGTGCCTCAAAAAAGTCGCTCTGGTCGGAGAGCAGGTAATTAAGGAGCTTATCAGCTCCAGGTCTTGATATATTTTCCTGATAAATTTTCAGAAATTCATCCTTTTTTGTTTCACTCATAATATAATTTCACTCCTAAATTTTGTCCGCCATTCTATTTTAACATAAACCCACAGAAATTTCAATCGGTTATCACTAATTTTTATATGTATGCGTATTGACAATTTTTTACTTGTGCAGTATAATTATCAACAGTTAACTATTAAACGCTTAACTGTTCGGAGGTGAACAATATCTATACCGAAATAATAAACCGACTTGAAAAGGCACATCTTCTCCGCAGGATTTATTGTCAGAGAATAATGTCCTCTTCTAAGCTTCACTTCAAGCAAATACCCGTTTTAAGCTTTATCGCTGAAAATGAGGGCTGTACGCAGACTGACATTGCAGAAAAGCTTCAGGTTTCCGCTGCATGTATAGCAACGTCAACCAAAAGACTTCAGAAATCGGGCTTTATAATAAAGTCCGTGGACGAAGATAATCTTCGCTGCAAGCGCCTCAGTCTTACTGATAAAGGACGGGAGGTTCTTGAAGAATGTCGTGAACCATTCAAAGAATACGACAAAATGGTTTTTAACAACATTGACCTGAGCGAGCTTGAAGCCATAATAGAAATCTTTGACAAAATGATTTATAATATGGAAGAAGCACTTGGCGAAAAGCATAGTGATGCCAGTTTCTATGAAATCGGCAAGCTGATAAGAAAATTTGAAAAGGAAAAGGAGGAAAATATCAGCAATGATTAAAAAACTGATTTCCTTTACAGGCGAGTACAAAAAATATGCCATTTTAACGCCTGTAATCATTATCGGGGAAGTTTTCATGGAAATTCTTATCCCGTTTATTATGGCAAAAATTCTTGACAACGGTATCAACGGTAATGCAGGAATACCGTATATTCTTAAGATGGGCGGACTTATGCTCCTTATGGCGCTGTTTTCCCTTGCATGCGGTGCACTTGCAGGTAAATTCGCCGCAAAGGCAGGTATGGGCTTTGCTAAGAATATAAGAAGAGAAATGTTCAATAAAATCCAGGACTTCTCTTTCAAGAATATTGACAAGTTCAGCACAGCCTCTCTTGTAACACGTCTTACAACCGACGTCACAAATACTCAGAACGCCTTCATGATGATTATAAGAACAGCAGTCAGAGCACCTATGATGATGATTGGTGCAACAATTATGGCTGTAACTGTAAACTTAAAGCTTTCTGTGGTTTTCTTTGTTGCAATTCCGTTTCTTGCGTTTGCACTTTTCTTTATCGGCGGCAAGGCACATCCACGTTTCAAGAAAATGCTCAAAAAATATGACGCCATGAACAGCTCAGTACAGGAAAACCTCATCGGTATCAGAGTTGTAAAGGCATTTGTCCGTGAAAAGCATGAAAACGAAAAATTTGAAGCATCAGCTGACGACGTAAGACAGGCTCAGGTTTATGCCGAAAAGCTTGTTATTTTAAACCACCCTATCATGCAGTTTTCAATGTATGCCTGCATCATGGCTATTATATGGTTCGGCGGAAACATGATTGTTGACGGAACTTTTGAAGCAGGTCAGATGACAAGCTTTATTTCCTATGTTTCACAGATTCTCATGTCACTTATGATGATTTCAATGATTTTTATTATGTGTATTATTTCAAGAGCTTCGGTTTCAAGAATCATCGAAGTACTCGATGAAACACCTGACATCAATGACGGCAGTGAAACAGAGATTAAGGTTTCAGACGGTTCAATCAGATTTGAGAACGTTGCCTTCAGTTATTTTGATGATATGTCAAACTGCATTCTCTCGGACGTTAACCTTGAAATAAAATCCGGTGAAACAATCGGTATCATAGGCGGTACAGGCTCGTCCAAAACTTCACTTGTACAGCTTATTCCGAGACTTTATGACACAACAGCAGGTACAGTATATGTAGGCGGACGTGATGTCCGTGACTATTCACTCGAAAACCTCAGAGACGAGGTTGCAATGGTACTTCAGAAAAATGTCCTTTTCTCAGGCACAATCAAGGATAATCTCCGCTGGGGCAAGGAGGACGCAACCGATGAGGAAATCATCGATGCATGTAAGTCCGCACAGGCCTATGACTTTATCATGTCATTCCCTGACGGCTTTGAGACAGACCTTGGACAGGGCGGTGTTAATGTTTCAGGCGGACAGAAACAGCGTCTTTGTATCGCAAGAGCGCTTCTTAAAAAGCCGAAGATTATCATTCTCGACGACAGCACAAGTGCAGTCGACACCGCAACAGACAGCAACATCAGAAAGGCATTCAGAGAAAAGCTTTCTGATACAACTACAATTATCATTGCACAGCGTATTTCATCAGTATGCGACGCTGACAAAATCATCGTTCTTGACGATGGCAGAATAAACGGCATCGGTACACACGATGAACTCATCGCAAACAACGAAATCTATAAGGAAGTATATGAATCCCAGCAGAAAGGAAGTGATGAATAATGCCTCCACAGAGAAAACCAATGGCAAAGCCAAAAAACGCAAAGGAAACACTCAGACGAATTCTCGGATACATGAGCGAATTCAAGCTCCAGCTTTTTGTTGTAGTTATCGGCATTATATGCTCATCACTCGCCTCGATTATCGGTACATATATGTTAAAGCCTATTCTCGACAGCTGTATTGTACCACTTATCGGGAAAGAAGACCCTGACCTTTCAAAGCTTGTCACAATGCTTCTGATTATGGGATGTATCTACCTTCTGGGTACACTTTCAGCATGGGTATACTCAAGAATAATGGTCGGAATCACAACAAAAACACTTTACAAAATCCGTGTTGACATGTTCCGCAAAATGGAATCGCTCCCAATTAAGTTTTTCGACACTCACACCCACGGCGAAATCATGAGCCGTTATACAAACGACACAGACGCAGTCCGTGAAATGCTCTCAAACAGCGTTGCAAACTTTATTTCTTCCGCAATTACAGTTACAGGCGTATTCGTATGCATGATTATCCTGAGCTGGCAGCTTACTATTATAGTTCTTGTAATGCTTGCAATAATCCTTCTTGTAATCGGAAAAATCGGCGGCAAGAGCGGCAGCTACTTCAAGGAACAGCAGAAGGCTATCGGTGCCGTAAACGGCTATATCGAAGAAATGATTGAGGGACAGAAGGTAGTTAAGGTTTTCTGTCATGAAGAAAAGTCAAAGGACGGCTTTGAGGTTCTCAACGAAAAGCTCCGACAGGCTTCAACAAATGCCCACACCTTTGCAAATATCCTCATGCCTGTTATGAACAACCTTTCATACGTTCACTATGCACTCACAGCCATTGCAGGCAGCTCACTCGCCGTTTTAGGCTACATCAGCTTTGGTGCGGTTGCAACCTTCCTTCAGTACACAAGACAGTTTGCTCAGCCGATTACACAGATTTCCCAGCAATTTAATGCCGTGCTTTCAGCTCTTGCAGGTGCAGAAAGAATTTTCGCACTCATCGACGAGGAACCTGAGGCTGACGAAGGATATGTAACACTTGTAAATGCCGTAAGAAATGCTGACGGAACAGTAAGCGAAGCAGCAGAAAAAACAGGAATCTACGCATGGAAACACCCTCACCACGACGGAACAACAACATTTACGGAAGTGCGCGGCAAGGTTACATTCGATGATGTTGTGTTCGGCTACGAAGAAAACAAGACTGTTTTAAACGGTATCACACTCTACGCCAAGCCTGGACAGAAGCTTGCATTTGTCGGTTCAACAGGTGCGGGCAAGACAACGATTACAAATCTCATCAACCGATTCTACGATGTGCCTGACGGCAAAATCCGTTATGATGATATCAACATAAACAAGATTAAAAAGTCTGATTTAAGACGCTCACAGTCGATTGTTTTACAGGACACTCACCTGTTTACAGGTACAATCCTCGACAACATCAGATACGGAAAGCTTGATGCGACAGACGAAGAAATCTATGCTGCAGCAAAGCTTGCGAATGCGGATTCGTTTATAAGACATCTGTCTGACGGTTATAATACAGTCATAACAGGTGACGGCGGAAACTTAAGTCAGGGACAGCGTCAGCTGCTTGCGATTGCAAGAGCCGCTGTTGCAGACCCGCCTGTGCTCATTCTCGACGAAGCGACAAGCTCAATCGACACAAGAACAGAATCGCTTATTGAAAAGGGTATGGACAGTCTCATGGAGGGCAGAACGGTATTCGTTATCGCTCACCGTCTTTCAACAGTCAGAAACTCCCATGCTATCATCGTTCTTGAAAACGGTCAGATTATTGAGCGTGGCAACCACAACGACCTTATCGCTCAGAAAGGCCGCTATTACAAGCTTTATACAGGTATGTTCGAGCTTAACTGACATAAGAAGCCGTGCCGTTTGGTGCGGCTTCTAAATTTTGCACATAAATTATATGTAACATTTGTCTATTATGCGTATTGAAATGTAACAAAAAATTGTGTATCATTAATGTATCTGATTTGGTTGCGTTTACGGCACAAATCAATAGTTCAAATGCGATGCCGTTCGCAGATTTTAACGGCAGATTGGAGAGTTTATTATGAATATTAAAAAAATCCTTGCATGCCTTTGTGCATCAGTTATGATGGCTTTAACAATGACAGCATGTGGCGAAGAAGAAAAGAAGGAAGAATCATCATCAGAAGTTGTAACAGAAGCTCCTACAGAGGCTCCTACTGAAGCACCAACAGATGCTCCAGCCGCTGAAGGCGATGCTAATGCTGACGCTCAGGTTCAGACACCTGTTGAAAACCAGCAGGTTGAAGCTATCGTTGTTGAAGACAGCGTTGTTGCTGAATCAGGCGACGCTTACCTCGCTTTTGCTGACGCAAGATGGACTGGTTACTACTGGGGTACAGACGCTGATACACTCACATACGCAGCTACAAATGCAAAAATCACAGGCAATGGCACTTACACAGTAGCTCTTGACGCTACAACAAACGGCTTCTTCCAGACAGTTGGTTATAACGATATGCAGGGTCTTACATTCGCTGCTGTAATAGTTAAGGACGGTACAACACTCTTCCCTAACATGATTATGACAATCGACAGCATCAAGCTTGACGGACAGGAAGTTGAAATGACAGCTAAGCCATATACATCATCAGATGACGGCATTGAAATGCGTTCAAACATCTACAACGGCTATATTCCAGCTGACGGTGTGCCAGATGATGCAAGAACAGCTGACGGCGACCTCACAGGCTGTTCACCACACATTGTTGACCCTGCTGCTTTCGGCAACTACTCAACAATCGAAGTTACATTCACAGTTTCAGGTCTTTAATTCCTAAAACAAAACTTAAACCGATATGGATTTCTCCATATCGGTTTTTTGTTTATCTGAGCAGAATTTCCGACGAAGTGTCGTTTCTCAGCGCAATGACAGCACCCCTTATAAGATACGCAACAGGGTCTCCCGAAGGACTTTTCTGCAGACATTTTACCCGAGTCCCCTCAATAAGCCCTATATCCTGGAGACGCCTTCGCATATCCCCTTTTGTATCAAGCTGTCTGATACACCCCCAATGCCCTTCGTCAAGACAGCAAAGAGTTTTATTATCATTTCCCATGTCAGTTTCTCCGTTTGTAAGTATTGCCCGCAAATGCGGTGTCTGTTTTATTTTATGCAAAAAGCTTTCGGAATGACACAAAAAGGACCGTCCCCAAAAGGACAGCCCTTAAAATTTTATTTACCTCTTCTTGAGCCGTTCTTGCGCTCAGTATTACGCTTTAACGCACAGATTTTTTCTTCGCTGTTCTGCTTGAAGCGTGCCATCATTTCCTCAAAGCCAAGCTCTGTTACAGGCGGCTTTTTCTTTGGCTCCCATACATTCGGCTTGCGCTCCGGACGCTTTGCAGGCTTCGGCATTTCTTCAGCATCCTCAACGGCTTTTTTAATGGAAAGCCCGATTTTGCCGTCATCACCGATTGATAAAACCTTAACCTTTACTGACTGATTTTCAGTAAGATAATCCTTAACGTCCTTTACAAAACTGTTTGCAATTTCAGAAATATGTACCATACCTGTTCCGGCACCCTCAATTTCAACAAACGCACCGTACTGAGCAATACCCTTTACCTTACCATCATATATTTTTCCTATTTCAAGCTGCATGGCTTATATTATCCCCCTGTATTGAATTAATTTCTTGATTTATCATAATATCTGCGCTCATCAGGATATGCATAGTTCATTTTTTCAATCGCAATCTTTTCCATATATGCGTCCATATCCTCGTCGTCAAGCACACGCTGAAGTTCAACATTTTCCGCCTCGATTTCGGCAGCCTTTTTGTTGATGGCGTCAAGCTTCTTCTGCATCTGAGCGTGTTCCGAATTAGTAATAATAATAGATACAAAGCATGATATAACCGCCGTTATAACCGTAAGCTTTGTAATAAGTCCTATAATCCCCTTACGATTTTTCTTCCCCGGTTTGTATTTTTTCTTTTTCAAATGTGTTCACATCTTTCTTTTGTTCTTTTTATGTACCTTATTATTATACACCAAATCGCCTTCCACATTCAAGGGCTTTTGAGAATTTTTTTCATTATCGTCATGTTTTTGGAGAGTTCTTACAAAAATACCTCTGCATTTTACACATATAAGTACAATCTTTTTGCACATCGGTCCGAAAACTTTTAAAAACGCTTTTTTGACAATACTCAGTATTTTTTGCAGCATTTTCATAACAATATTTCCGACTGTAAAATGATATACCGCAAACCCAAGAATGTTCCCCGCACAAAAATAAAACCTGAACTCACTTCTCGCCGCAACAATCGTAAAACACATTACGAAAACGCCATAGAAAATAAAAAACAGAATATCTTCAGCGGCAACAAGGATTTTTCCGTGCGGAAAAATAATCCTCAGCACACGGAACAAATCGTAGAATATGCCAATCGGCACACCAAGCAAACAGGACATTATAAAAAGTCTCAGCTGCTCCGAAGCCGTAAAAAAGCTCTCAAGCCCCTCCATAGTCCCCTCCTTTATCTGAACAGCTTTCCTAAAAATGATGTACTGCTTTTCTTGTCCCTGTCCCCATAGCATAACGCCCATATATCACCGTCGATTGTCATGTCTCCGGTTTCAACACTCATCATGTTTATATGAAGGTCACGCCCCTTTATAACAAGCTCCCCGAGCTGAGTATACAGGATAATACAACGCTCATCAAAACTATCAACATCAGTTACTCCCGAAAGTGTAAGACTTCTGCGGCATTCCATAATAACATTGTGTACAGCTGCACCATTTTTTTCACTATTCATTTTAAACTCCGTTCCGCCGTCAGATAATACATCATAATTCATCATATGCAGGACTCCGGACGGCATAAAGAGTACCCTGCATTGTTCATAATCTCTCTAATACTTATGCTGGCGCTCATCACTTTATGTATTGCACCAGTTAATTTATGCATTTTTTATGCAATCAGACGATTTTTTGTCAGTAAAAAAGTTTTCCTTGATTTTTCAAGAATATTGTGTTATAATTTAAGATGTATAAATGTTTGCAGATGCTTTTAAGATGATTGGGGGAATATGTGGCTATGACCGTCAGAGAACAGACAGAAATTCTTGAACTGACAACACTGAGTTCCTTTGCGTGCACTTCTTCCGGTAACGGAAAAAGAGTTGTTTACGAAGAAAAATGTCCATACAGAACTGAGTTTCAGCGTGACCGTGACAGAATTCTTCATTGCAATTCATTCAGACGTTTAAAGAGAAAAACTCAGGTTTTTCTTTCGCCTGTCGGTGACCATTACAGAACCCGTCTCACCCACACTCTTGAGGTTTCGCAGATTGCAAGAACTATCGCCCGTGCGCTAAGGCTCAATGAGGATTTAACCGAAGCAATTGCTCTCGGACATGACCTCGGGCACTCTCCTTTCGGACATTCGGGTGAATCTATTCTCGACGAAATCTGCCCACATGGCTATAAGCATTACCTTCAGAGCGTGAGAGTTGTTGACTACATCGAAAAAGGCGGAAAAGGTCTTAATCTCACTTATGAAGTCAAAAACGGTATCGCCTGCCACACAAATGCTGTTGCGGCAACGGCAGAGGGAAACGTTGTAAGACTTTCCGACAAAATTGCATACATAAACCACGACATTGAGGACGCCGTCCGTGCAGGAATACTCAAAAATTCCGACCTGCCAAAAAATCCTGTCAGAATACTCGGCAAAACAAAATCTGAAAGAATTACAACACTGATAAGCTCTGTTGTTGAAAACGGTGCCGACAAAATTGACATGACAAAGGACATAAAACAGGCTCACGACGAACTGCGCTCATTCATGTTTGAAAATGTCTATTACCATTCAGCCGCAAAGGCTGAGGAGAAAAAAGCAAAACAGCTTGTTGAAAAGCTTTATATGTACTTCAAAAAGCATCCGGAAAAGCTCCCTGAAGAATATCAGACCATCATGCGAAGATTCGACTGTGACAGAGCTGTATGCGACTACATTTCAGGAATGAGCGACGGATATGCAGTTGACCTTTTCAACGACTTGTTTGTCCCTAACTCATGGAAGTAGGTGACGCAAAATGCCACTTCCCGAAGAATTTTTATATCAGCTTAAAACTGCCAATCCTATTGAAACGGTAATCGGCAGCTATGTAAGTCTGAAACGAAGCGGTCACAACAACGTTGGCTTATGTCCGTTTCATTCCGAAAAAACGCCGTCATTTCATATTTATTCCGACACTCAGAGCTTTTATTGCTTTGGCTGCGGGGCAGGCGGCGATGTTATTACGTTTATAAAGCGTATTGAAAATTTAAGCTATGGCGAAGCGGTTCGGCTGCTCGCACAGCGTGCAGGGCTTGAAATGCCCGAAAATTCGGCAGATAACCGCATAGCAGAACTTAAAAAGAAAATTTATGAAATCAACCGTGAAACAGCGAATTATTACTATAAACAGCTTGTTTCCGGTACTGATAAAAGCGGGCTTAAATATTTCGTTTCACGAGGTTTAAAGCCTGAAACCATCAAGAAATACGGTCTTGGATTTGCACCGGAAAGCTGGGACGGTTTAAGAAAGCACCTTTTGTCGCTTGGCTACAAGGACAATGAAATGGTGGCGGCAGGCGTCAGAAGCGTGAGCCGTGACGGAAAGCGTTCTTATGACACATTCCGAAACCGTGTGATATTTCCGATTATTGATTTAAGAGGAAATGTTATTGCATTCGGCGGACGTGTTCTTGATGACAGTGTGCCGAAATATCTGAATACGGGTGATACTCCCGTTTTCAAGAAAAGCCGTAATCTTTTTTCGCTGAATTTTGCTAAAAATTCACCTGTCAAAAGGCTTATTCTGGCCGAAGGCTACATGGACGTTATTGCAATAAACCAGGCAGGATTTGAAAATGTTGTTGCAACACTCGGCACTGCGCTGACACCTGAACAGGCAAGAATCATGAAGACATATGCCGATGAGGTTATTATTTCCTACGACAGCGACAGTGCAGGTCAGAAGGCAACACAAAAAGCAATTAACCTGCTTGGTGAAGCAGGAATTACAACTAAAATCATAAAAATGGAAGGCGCCAAGGACCCCGATGAGTATATAAAAAAATTCGGGAGACAGCGTTTTAAAATGCTCCTTGATAATTCCGATGGTGCTATAAATTTTGAACTCAACAAATGCAAATTCGGCGTCGATACCGATACCGATACAGGAAAGGTTGAGTTCCTCAAAAGAACTGTCAGGGTTTTGTCGCAGATTTCAAATCCGCTTGAACGAGATGTCTATATTTCCAGAGTAGCCAAGGAAAGCGAAATAAATATTGACGTTTTAAGAGCTCAGATTGACAGCGAAATCCGCAAAACCAGAAACTATGAAAAGAAACAGCAGTGGCAGGCAATCCGCTCAAAGCCGTATTATTCCGACCCGCTGGTGCCTGAAAAATCTTCCGCACTGAGAGAAGTCAGAGCTGAAGAAGGCATACTTGCATTCCTCTTCAAGCATCCCGATTATGCTGAAAAGGTTTCGGAATATATTACACCTGACTGCTTTGTCACGGAATTCTATCGCCGTGTTTTTGTCACATATTGTGAAAAAATACCACAAAATCAGACTTTTTCGTTTTCTGTGTTTTCAGATGTATTTAATGATGAGGAAATGGGAAGAATAGTCGGAATAGAGGCGAAAAATAAGAATATATCAACGACCGAACAAAGTCTTAACGATTATATAAAAATACTGCTGGATTATAAAAATAATCCGCTTAACAAGAAGGATAAGCCGATTTCGGATGATGACCTTCTGAATATTGTAAAAGCTAAAAAAAGATAATGTAAATAGAATGGAGCGTTTATGTTAATGGACAAAAAAACTACTATCGAAAATCTTATTGAAAAAGGTAAGGTAACAGGTAAACTTTCAACTAAGGAAATTACTGACGCACTTGAAGAGCTTGACTTTGATGTCGACCAGATGGATGCCTTTTATGACACCTGTGCAAGCAACAACATCGAAATTATAGATGACTTTTCAACTGATACTGACCTTAAAATCGGTCTTGATTCAGGTCTCAGCGACGACCTTGAAATGGCCCTTTCAACTGAGGGTATCGCAATTGATGACCCTGTTAAGATTTACCTCAAGGAAATCGGACGTGTTCCACTTCTTAGTGCTGAAGAAGAAATTGAACTTGCCCAGAGAATGACAACCGGTGACAGCTACGCTAAAAAGCGTCTCTCAGAAGCAAACCTCCGACTCGTTGTAAGTATCGCTAAAAAATATGTCGGCAGAGGAATGCAGTTCCTTGACCTCATTCAGGAAGGTAACTTAGGTCTTATAAAGGCCGTTGAAAAGTTCGACTATACTAAGGGCTTCAAGTTCTCAACTTATGCAACATGGTGGATTCGCCAGGCTATCACAAGAGCTATTGCTGACCAGGCAAGAACTATCCGTATTCCTGTTCACATGGTTGAAACTATTACAAAGGTAAAGAAGGTTTCAAGCCAGCTTCTCCATGAAAACGGTCATGACCCTACAGCTGATGAAATTGCTGAAAAGCTCGATATGCCTGTTGACAGAGTAAGAGAAATTATGCGCATCGCTCAGGACCCTGTTTCCCTTGAAACACCAATCGGCGAAGAGGAAGACAGCCATCTCGGTGACTTTATCCCTGATGATGACGCACCTGCACCAGCTGAAGCTGCTTCACTTATTCTTCTCAAGGAACAGCTTAATGAAGTGCTTTCAACTCTCACAGAAAGAGAAGCAAAGGTGTTAAAGCTCAGATTTGGTCTTGAGGACGGTCGTTCACGCACACTCGAAGAAGTAGGCAAGGAATTTGACGTAACAAGAGAAAGAATAAGACAGATTGAAGCAAAAGCACTCAGAAAACTCAGACACCCAAGCAGAAGTAAAAAAGTCAAAGATTTTCTTGACTAATCTTTGACATATACATAAAAGCCGTATTTCTTAGAGTCAATCCCGAATTCTGTGTAAACGTAAAATAGTGCAAATAAAGAAGTATATG
>CAZULQ010000018.1:0-35741 GCA_964621265.1 uncultured Clostridium sp.
TCTGCGAATCAGCACCGGGTGAGATGGAATTTGATATTTCGGGCGGTGTATACACAATTACAATTGTAAATCCGGGCGGTGCCTCAAACGGCGGCGAGGACAGATGGGACTGTCAGTTCCGTCACAGAGGTCTTACAATCACAGCAGGAAACACATATAACGTTTCATTTGATATTACAGCAAGCAATGACTGTACCTACTATACAAAAATCGGTGACACAGGCGAGCCGTTTGCAGAGGACTGGCATGGTGAGCCGGACCCTTCACAGCATGAGGGCTTTTGGAATGTTCAGCCGCTTTCGGCAAACCAGACTAAGACAGTCCAGGGAACATTTACAGCAAACCGTACTGCTGAAGTAGAATGGGCGTTCCATATCGGCGGTGACACAGTTCCTGCGGGTACTGTTTTCACATTCGATAATATGTCACTTGAATGTACAACAAGCGACGAAAACGATTATGTTGCTGAAGAAAAATGGGTGCGCTCAGATATTCTTACAAATCAGCTCGGATATTTCACAGGCATGAAGAAGAAGGCGACTCTGCTTTCAGACGCATCCTCTGCGGTTGAATTTGAGCTTAAAACAGCTGACGGCGAAAGCGTTTACAGCGGCAAGTCAGAGCCTATGGGTACAGACGGTGACTCGGGCGATGATGTTCACAAGCTTGATTTTTCTGACTTTGACGAAGCGGGAACATACTACCTTGAAGCCGAAAACGGTGCTAAAAGCCGTGAATTTGAAATCGGCGGCGGAGAAATGTATTCATATATGCTCTGTTTGCAGAGGACTGGCATGGTGAGCCGGACCCTTCACAGCATGAGGGCTTTTGGAATGTTCAGCCGCTTTCGGCAAACCAGACTAAGACAGTCCAGGGAACATTTACAGCAAACCGTACTGCTGAAGTAGAATGGGCGTTCCATATCGGCGGTGACACAGTTCCTGCGGGTACTGTTTTCACATTCGATAATATGTCACTTGAATGTACAACAAGCGACGAAAACGATTATGTTGCTGAAGAAAAATGGGTGCGCTCAGATATTCTTACAAATCAGCTCGGATATTTCACAGGCATGAAGAAGAAGGCGACTCTGCTTTCAGACGCATCCTCTGCGGTTGAATTTGAGCTTAAAACAGCTGACGGCGAAAGCGTTTACAGCGGCAAGTCAGAGCCTATGGGTACAGACGGTGACTCGGGCGATGATGTTCACAAGCTTGATTTTTCTGACTTTGACGAAGCGGGAACATACTACCTTGAAGCCGAAAACGGTGCTAAAAGCCGTGAATTTGAAATCGGCGGCGGAGAAATGTATTCATATATGCTCTATGATTCACTCAACTACTTCTATCAGAACAGAAGCGGTGTTGAAATCGAGAGCCAGTATATAATCTCAGGTGACAGCGCATCACTTGCAAGAGCGGCAGGTCACACTTCAGATGTTGCGACAATTGAACAGACATGGGGCTATTCGGGCAGCAGCGGTACACAGGACGTTACAGGCGGCTGGTATGATGCAGGTGACCATGGTAAATACGTTGTAAACGGCGGTATTTCACTCTGGACAATGCAGAATCAGTATGAGCTTGCTCTCAAAAACGGTACAGAAGCGGCTTATGCCGACGGCACTATGAGTATTCCTGAAAATTCAAACGGATATCCTGACCTTCTTGATGAAGCAAGATATGAAATGGAATGGATGTTCAAGATGATGGTGCAGGACGGAGACTATGCAGGCATGGTTTACCACAAGGTGCACGATATCAAGTGGACAGCCTTGGCGCTTGCTCCTGCTGACGACCCTGAGGAACGTATCATAAAGCCTCCGACAACTGCGGCAACTCTTAACATGGCGGCATGTGCGGCACAGGCTTATCGTCTCTGGAAGGATATCGACCCTTCATTTGCTGACGAGTGTCTTAAAAATGCAGAGCTTGCGTATGAAGCGGCTAAAAAGCACCCTGATATGTACGCTCCGCTTGATGAGTCAGTAGGCGGCGGTCCTTACGGCGATGACGACGCAACTGATGAGTTCTACTGGGCGGCTTGTGAGCTTTTCCTTGCAACAGGGGACAGCGCATACAAGAGCGATATGGAAGATTCAGACCACTACATGAAAACTGTTTACGCCCTTTCGGGCGGCGAAGATATCGACACATCAGGAAGCTTCAACTGGGGTCACACTGCGGCGCTCGGTAATCTTTCAATGGCGGCAAATGCCGATACACTCGATTCATCAATGCTTTCAGAGCTTGAAAAGTCGGTATGCGAAGCGGCTGAACACTTCGTATCGCTTACAGATTCACAGGGCTATGGTCAGCCGTACGAACAGAGCACAATCAATTATGAAATAAAGGAAACAGGCTATGCATGGGGCTCAAACTCATTTGTCATGAACAATAATATCATCATGGCTTATGCATATGAACTCAGCGGCGATGAAAAATACCTCGACGGCGTTGTAAGCGGTATGGACTACATCTTAGGCAGAAATCCTATGGACTACTCCTATGTTACAGGCTACGGCAGTCACGCTGTTGCAAATCCGCACCACAGATGGTGGTCATTCCAGGCGGACAGCAATTTCCCTGCGGCGCCAAACGGCGTACTGGTCGGCGGTCCTAACTCAGGAATGCAGGACCCATGGGTTAAGGGTTCAGGCTGGAAGATGGGCGAAATTGCCCCTGCCAAGTGTTATATGGACCACATTGAAGCGTGGAGTACAAATGAATGTACTATCAACTGGAACACTCCTCTTGCATGGGTTTCAGCTTATCTTGCCGACAAAAACGGCGGAATTACTGTAACTCACGGAAGCAGTGATTCCTCTTCAAACAGCTCAGCGGAATCCGACAAGCAGAATTCTGCGGCAGGAAACGGCGTTGAAAAGGAATATAAGGGAAGTGGTTCGAGCACAAAGAAAAATACTTCTTCTGACAGCGCATCAGGCGGTGAAGGAGGCGGCTGGGGTCTTGTGCCTTGGTTTATCGGTATTTTCGGTGGTATTATCGGTATTGAACTTCTCGTTCTGATACTCAAAAAAGTTATGAAAAAGAAAAATAACGTTTAATATGCTAAACTCCTACTGGACGTAATGTTCGGTGGGAGTTTTCGTTATATAACAATCGGGTCGATGTGGGGGATTATTTGATAAAACTGCGAACAAATATTCGCAAATTTGTAACTATTTTGCAATCAAAAGTTACTTTTTGAAGTTTATTTGTCTATTTTGTTTATGAAAACGTTTATAATTATAGTTATTTTGCTGATTGCAAAAGTAACAAATACATGATATAATAAAAAAGCAATATCAAATTATTACATTTTGGTTAATAGTTCGTGAAAAAGTATTATAGAAAGGAAGCGATAAGCCATGTCAAAGAAGATTCTGAGCATTTTTACAACGTTTTTAGTTACAGTTTTTGTAATTGTTTCTTCGCTCACTGTTTCAGGTGCTGAAAATTACAAAACATGGCTTCAGGGCGACTCACGCTGGGGCAGCAAGGTCTTAGGCACAAGCGGAGACACAATGGCTCAGATTGGCTGTGCTGTAACCTCCATGGCAATTCAGGTTGCACACTCCGGCTCAAAGAGCGCAGATTCCTTTAATCCGGGAATACTTGTTGATTATCTCAGCCAGAACGGCGGTTTTGACTCGGCAGGTAATTTATACTGGGGTACTGTAACAGGTCTTGTGAGCAATTTCACTTTTGAAAAGCGTGCTTATTTCAGTGCGCAGAACAAGACAATTATTACAAATGAACTTGCAAATTATATAAACCAGGGTTATTACATTGTAATGTCTGTAAATTATAACGGCCACTGGATTGCAATTGATACAATCAAGGACGGCGTTGTTTACATGATGGACCCTGCACAGAACAAGTCCACAAAGCTTTTTGATTATTATGATGTGGCAGGTATGATGCAGATGAGACTTTTCAAGGGTGCCAAAACTCCTGCAAAGGTTGAGGGAGCGACAGCTTCTGCGACAACATACCTCACAGGTCACTACAAAACCACATCAAACTTAAACCTCAGAAGTTCATATTCAACATCGTCAGACAAGCTTCTGACAATCCCGTCGGACAAAACAATTGTCGTACTCAGAGTTTACAATAACGAGTGGGGAATGGTTGAATACGGCGGAAAAACAGGCTGGGTGTTCCTTGAATACACAACCTATACAGAGGGCGCATATACATATAAGCTCGGCAGTTACAAGTGCAACGTGACAACGGGCGTGAATATGCGAAGCGGTGTCGGTGCGGACAAGACCTATGTTTGTCTTGTGCCATATAACGCAACTGTGAATATAAGCTCTGTTACAAACAACTGGGGCAAGGCTACTTACGGCACAAAGAGTGGTTATATCTGTATGGAATATTTAACATATACAGGTACTCAGACAACCACTACTACAACAACTGCCACCACAACAAAGGCTACTACAACCACAACAAAAACAACCACTACCACAACTACCAGAGCTACAACCACAACAACTCCGACAACAACAAAGGTTGTAACAACCACAACTGTTGCCACAACAACGCTCCCTGTGGTAAAGGGTGACATTGACCGTGATGGAAAAGTAGATTCCGAGGACGTGCTTTCACTTAATGTTTATATAAACGAACCGAAGGAACTGACGATTTTTGAACTTTATGTCTATGACCTGAATGGTGACGGAGTCGTCAGCGACCTGGATGTCGTTTACCTTATGAAAGAAATAAAAAAATAACAGAACGGAGAAACAAAACAGATGAACTGGACAGAAGCTGAAATCTACACATCTACTGATGGAATTGACATTTTATGCGCCTCTTTGCTTGATATTGGCATAAAAGGATTTTCCATCAGAGATGCCGAAGATTTCAATGAATTTTTAGAAAACAAGGACGGAAAATGGGATTACATTGACGATGACCTCATGAATCTCAAAAACTGTGAAACAAGCGTTACAATTTATCTCCCTGATAACTCACAGGGCGGAGAAATGCTCATTTCGCTTAAGAATCTGCTTGCGCAGATGAAGGAGCGTGACACAGAAAACAAGTGGGGACGCCTTGAGGTTGAACTCAAATCCGTCAGAGAGGAAGACTGGGCGAACAACTGGAAGCAGTACTTCAAGCCGCTTAAGGTTGGCGAAAAGCTCCTTGTAAAGCCTTCATGGGAAAACTATGAAAACAACGACGGCAGAACCATTCTTGAAATCGACCCTGCGTCAAGCTTTGGTACAGGACAGCACAACACAACTAAGCTTTGTCTTGAACTGCTTGAAAAGTGCGTTAAGGGTGATGACAGAGTTCTTGACCTCGGCTGCGGAAGCGGTATTCTTTCAATCGGCGCAATACTTCTTGGTGCAAAGGAAGCAACAGCTGTTGACATTGAGCAGAATGCTGTTGAGACTGCAAAGGAAAATGCGCTCAAGAACAATATTTCCGCGGAAAAATACACAGCACTTTTCGGTGACATTATCTCCAACACGGATTTAAGAGCACAGATTGGTGACGGCTTTGATATTATCACAGCCAACATTGTCGCAGACGTTCTCATTGCAATGAGCGGACTTTTCAGAAGCTTTTTAAAGTCTGACTCAGTTCTTATCATTTCGGGCATTATTGTCGAGAGAAAGGACGAGGTTATAAACGCCGTAACGGCGCAGGGCTTTGAGGTTATTGAATCAGCTGACAGCGAAGGCTGGGCGGCAGTAATGCTCAGAAACAAGTAAAAATCAAGGGGCTGCCTAAATGCAGTCCCTTTTTGCATTAATTTTCTTGACAAAATAAAGAGTGTGTGATATAATAAATTAGTTAAATGCCGGTGTGTCGGAACTGGCAGACGAGACAGACTCAAAATCTGTTGTCAGCAATGGCGTGTGGGTTCGAGCCCCACCACCGGCACCAGTGCGTGACCGCACAGGACGAATTCGTCTTCTACTATGTAGGAGGCGATTTTCTTTTAGGCTCGACCAGTGCGTGACTGCATAGAAAAAACGCATCTTTCTTTGTGGGATGCGTTTTTGATTAATAATGGAAGGAGATTTATATGAAGATTTACTATAAGGTTATCCATTTTTTTATTACCAAACAAGCTGAACATTTTCATTACTTTAATATTGGAATGTATGACAGTAAGGAAAAAGCTCTTGACGTAGTTAAGAAATTACAAGTGAAAGAAGGATTTAGTCTCCGACCAAAAAAGTTCTATGTATACAGAGTTCTTCGTATGCATAAACCTAAATTATTAAACAAAACATTCTGGGGAGATGGGTTTACAACTATATACTATAATAAATAATCTATTAGATTTTTATTCATTTTCCTTTGTACGCTGTCTGAGGTTTTCTTCCTTTAAGATGCGTCCGTCACGGAGCAGTTTTTCAAGCGTCTGAGCGTCGTTTTCGGATATAGCCTTTCTGTATTCGGACAGGTGCTCAACAAGCTGGTCGATTTCATAAACAAGGCAATCCTTGTTCGCTAAAAAAAGAGATGTCCACATCGACTCATTAAGCGTTGCAATTCTTGTCATGTCCTTGAAGCTTCCAGCACTGAAACCAAGCTCCTTCTGCATTGTCGGACTCTTGACGTAAGCGCTCGAAACAACGTGCGCAAGCTGAGAAGTATACGCAATAACGCTGTCGTGCTCAAAAGGCGAAGTCTCAACGATTTTTCCAAAGCCCATGTCCTTGGCGAGTGTTTCGACTGCCAGAAGTGAATTTTTGTCAGTAGTTTCAATCGGTGTAACAATAAAATTCGCACCGATAAACAGCGAGCCGTCTGAAAACTCAAAGCCGAAACGCTCCTTACCCGCCATAGGGTGAGTGCCGACATAGTGAACGCCATGCTGTGCGGCTTTTTCTGTGATGTCAGACACGATTTCGCCCTTGATACCGCATACGTCAGTGAGTATTGCACCCTTTCTGAACTTATTTATCGAATTGTTCATGAAAGAAATTGCGGCATTCGGGTGAAGTGCAACAATAATCATATCAAAGGTGCCGAAATCATTTTCATCGGCGCCTTTTTTTATACAGCCGCATTTTTCAGCGGCGCTGATTACATCATGGTCAAGGTCAAAGCCGTATACTTCGTGCTTTGTGTAGCTTGTTATAGCTTTGCAGTAAGAGCCGCCGATAAGTCCGAGACCGACAACGAGAATTTTCATAGTTTACCTCTTAAAAGATTTTGTTTTCGATTTCACAGATTTTTCTTACATCGTTCATAACGTCCGCAAAAGCGTCAGGAGTGAGTGACTGCGCACCGTCACAGAGTGCCTCTGACGGATTCGGGTGAACTTCAATCATAAGACCGTCTGCACCCGCCGCTGTTGCTGATTTAGCAAGTGGCTTGATAAGAGCTGATTTACCTGCCGCATGGCTTGGGTCAGCAATAACAGGAAGGTGAGTGAGCTTCTGGAGTACAGGAATTGCAGAAATGTCAAAAGTGTTTCTTGTGGCAGTTTCAAATGTTCTGATACCTCTTTCGCAGAGAATAACGTTTTCGTTACCGCCTGACATGATGTATTCCGCACTCATAAGCCATTCTTCGATAGTGTTTGCAAGACCACGCTTTAAGAGAATCGGCTTTTTACACTTGCCGATTTCAGCGAGCATTTCAAAGTTCTGCATATTTCTTGCACCAATCTGAATAACGTCAACGTCATTGAAAAGGTCAAGATGTTCAAGGCTCATAAGCTCTGTTACAACAGGAAGACCTGTTTCCTTTTTGGCAGTAAGCAGGAGCTCTAAGCCCTTTGCCTTAAGACCTCTGAAAGCGTATGGCGAAGTTCTCGGCTTGAAAGCGCCGCCTCTGAGGAATGTAGCACCAGCCGCCTTGACAGCCTTTGCACAGCCTACAATCTGTTCTTCACTTTCGATGGAGCAAGGACCCGCCATAACGCCGAAGTGACCGCCGCCGATTTTAACGCCGCCAACGTCAATGATAGTGTCTTCCTCATGGAACTTGCGGTTTACAAGCTTGTATGGCTCTGAAACTCGTCTTACCTTTTCGACAATGTCAAGCGCCTCAACGTCCTCGATGTCGATTTTTGATGTATCACCGATAAGACCGATGATAGTTGTTTCAGTACCTTCACTCAGGTGAGTTCTGAAACCGTCAGCCTCGAATTTTTCAGTAAGCTTATTTATCTGAGCCTTGTCAGCATTTCCACAAATAATAATCATAATATAAATCCTCCGTTTTAGTGATTTTAGGTGTTGTCGCTTTAAACAGTATAACACTTTAAACCCCAAAAGTCAATACCTTTTCTGAAATTTTTTTAAAATTATTTTTTGCGTGGTTTATGCAAAGAAAAACCGCCGCAAAAAACGGGCGGTCAATGACCGCCCCTACATACAAATAACGTATTTAAGCAATTTGTAGGGGCGACCAGTGGTCGCCCTTTGATAAAAATAAACTTTTTTCGATAGACTACCGCCCTGCTTTCGCAGGACGGGGAGCACTTTAAGACGCCAGGTTATATAAATACATTACAGCGGAATAATCATAACCACATTTTTCAAATTTTTCTTTGAGTTCAGATTCTGTAAAATTATTTTGTAAATCTTCTGCCAGTTTAAGATATCTATACTCTTGAGTCTCCTTTGCATAATCAATAAAGTCCGTATGAAGATCAACTTTATTATAACGAAACCCAAAGTCATTTTCTCCATTTATAAAAATGTAGTTAATATCTTCATTGCCAATATAATATAATTCATATTCACTTGTGTTACACAAAAATATTATTTCTTGAGGTTTAAGCGTTTCTATATCCTTATAATCTCCGCCCCAATAATCAGCTATTTTCTTTTCAGAATGATAAATAACAATATCTACAAGTGTATCAGGAAATCCTGATGTTTCAGTATACTCTATGGTGTAATTTTCATTTAAATTGTTTTTTAATGTATAGCTTTCTGTCGGGCGATATTCTCTCGTACATGCTGTCAGCAATAATACTGAAAACAGACATATTATTTTTTTAATTCCCATTCTCAATTCCCTTTCAGAATCACAACCGCCTGTGAACCCATTGAAGCAAATCTGCTTTCCACAAGCGCACGCTCATACTTCACAAGCCCGTTGCCCTTATAAGGGTCGTTGATGTAGTAATACTTGTCATCATATCCCACAAGCACTAAGCAATGCTCATGCTTTTTCCATGTGAATATAGTGTCAGTACCGTAAATTTCCCATTTTGTACCCGGCTCAGTTTCCATCATGGCAATTGTCGCCCAGAACGCAACAGCAACGCCGTTGTCGATATATTTGCTCAGAAGCTCAGGGATTGTGTTTCCTGTAACGTTCACAGCTGTATCGCCGTTACTCAGCAGCTTGTTGAGCGCATTTGTTATAACAGGCGCATAACAGCCGTAGCCATGAGAGGAACGAGGGTCACCGATGAACGCTTTGTTCGGGTCAGGACCCTGAATCGGACTTGTACTCCAGTTGATATAGCCGATGTCAAGAGCGTCGTCGATGAATGTATCAATCGAGGTTGAATAGCCTGCGTCACGCAGAAGCATTACAGCGCTTGCACTTTCACAGCCTGTCGGATAGCCAATCTGGCTGATGTATGGCGTATCAAGCATAGCCTTTGTGAGAATACCCTTTTCGTTAAAGGTGTAGCTGCCGTTTCCGATAGTGTAAAAACCGATTCTCATAGCGCCGTTTTCACCGAAATAACGCTTTCCGCCGTCTATGACATGCCAGTAGGTGTACATAGCACCGTCTTCACCGAAATAGTAAGTAGTGTTATCGAGCTTCTGCCAGCCTGTGAGCATGATTCCGTCCGCTGTGAAGTAATATCTGTTTTCGTTTATGTCCTGCCACGCTGTACGCATAACACCGTCCATGCCGAAGTAGTATGTGTCATCGCCGATAACCTGCCATTCTGTGAGCATTCTGCCGTCCTCAGCGAAATAATATGTAAGCTCGTCGATGATAACAAAGCCTGTCAGCATGACGCCGTTTTCGTCAAAACAGTATGTTTCATTGTCGATTCTTGTGATGCCTATCGCCATAGCGCCGTCCTCGGCGAAGTGGTAGGTGTTCCCGTTGAGAACCTGCCAGCCTGTAAGCATTTTACCTTCTTCGTCAAAGTAGTATGTTTTTTCATTGATACTCACAAAGCCCGTCTGCATGAGATTGTTTTCGCCGAAATAATGTGTACTGCCGTTTATGGCAACAAAGCCCGAAGCAATACTTCCGTCGGCGTGATAGTATCTTATGCCGTCATCAAAGGACTGAAAGCCTGTTGCCATGGTTCCGTTTTCATTGAAACGGTAAAGAGCGTCAGCAATGACATTTTCACCTGTATACTTGCCGTTTTCTGCGTCGGAGTAGTAGACATAACCGTTGTAGTGAATCCAGCCGTGAACAGGCGAGTTTGTGTCATAGTCGTAATACACTCTCAGACCGTCAACAGTCTGCCACCCGCTCTGAAATTTTCCTTTTGACGAGAAAATGTATTTTGTATCGTCAATAACACATTCCCCCTTGTAAACACCTGTTTCATAGGTCTGATAATACTTATATCCATTATATTCAAACCAGCCGTTCAAAAGAATACCGTTTTCACCGAAAATATATGTATTGCCGTCAATTTCGTATTCTCCCGAAAGCTTACCTGTTTCCCCGTCGGAATAGAAGTATTCATTCATGTAGGAAATCCAGCCTGTCTGTCTTTTACCTGTTTCAAGGTCAAAGAACATTCTGATTCCGTCAACAGTAAACCAGCCGTATCTCAAAGCGCCGTTCGGAGCGAAGTAATAGGTTTCGCCGTCAATGTCAAGCAGCCCTGTAACCCTCTGACCGTTTTCGTCAATGTAAAATGTCTTTCCGTTTTCCTCAGTAACCCAGCCGTACTGCAAAGCAGGTGCTTCAGTCACAAGCTCTGTTTCTGTTTCCTGTGCGTATGCTGTGCCGGTAAAAAAGCACACGGCTGTTAAAGCCGTGAGTGCTGTAATAATAATTCTTTTCATTTTTAATCCTTTTCCCGTTTTATTCCAAAAAGCTTTCAATTTCACGCTTAAGACGTGCCACAGGCAGTCCGACAACGTTGAAGTAGTCTCCCTTGATTCCCGAAACAAGCAGTGAGCCAAAGCCCTGTATTCCATATCCGCCAGCCTTGTCAAACGGCTCTTTTGTTGCGATATAGTCAGTAATTTCCTTGTCTGAAAGCTGATAGAATGTAACCTCTGTTGCGGCAGTGAATGAGTGCTCCTTATCGCCGTATAAAAGCGACACGCCTGTATAGACAGTGTGTGTTCTGCCCGATAAGTTTTCAAGCATTTTTCTGCAGTCTTCCTCTGATGACGGTTTTCCGAGAACCTTGTCATCAATCACAACAACGGTATCACAACCTATTACAAGCTCATCATCTGCCCTTTCAACTGCCTTTGCCTTAACCATTGAAAGATACTCCGCCGTTTTTGAGGCAGAGATTTCATGCGGCAGAGTTTCGCATGCGTCGGAAACCCTTATTTCAAAATCGCTGTATATAAGCTTTAAAAGCTCATGACGTCTCGGTGAACCCGATGCTAAAACTACTCTCATTTAAGAAGGTCCTCCGGATTGTATGCAGGCTTCTTTACAAGTGCAGGGTTTTCAGCAACCTCGATTCTGTACTGCTCCTGCCATTCCTGAGCCGTAAAATCCTCAACAGATACTGAAACATGGCTTTCTGTACAGCCGATTGCCTCAACGAGCGCCTCTGTAAGCTTCTGTGCGGCAAGCTCTTTTTGTTCCTGAGTTCTTCCTTTAAGCATTTTAATAGTAATATGTGGCATAATATATATCCTCCGTTATTAATGTGTATTTTACAGATGTAATTATACCATAATATTAATGAGTTTTCAATAATTCGCAAATAAATCGGATAAAAATGAAAAAAATTCGCAAAAAGACTTTTCAAAACTGAGAAAATATGTTATAATAGAATACGATAGGTTATTTTGGAAATTTATTTTTTGATATATACTACGGTTTTTCCGTAATTCCAGGAGGTTTTTGCAATGAATATTAATAGCCTTTATAAATTATGGTGTGAAAATGCAGTTGACGATGCTGACCTTCAGCAGGAACTCAAACGCATTGAAAATAATGAAGAAGCTATAAACGACAGCTTTTATAAGGAACTCGAATTCGGTACAGGCGGTCTCAGAGGTGTAATCGGTGCCGGTACAAACAGAATGAATATATATACAGTAAGACGTGCAACACAGGGCTTTGCTGATTACATCAACGAGGCTTTTGAAAATCCGAGCGTTGCTGTGTCATACGACAGCAGAATCAAGTCTGACGTATTTGCAAAGGCAGCAGCAGGCGTTTTTGCCGCAAACGGCATCAAGGTTTATATTTACACAGAGCTTATGCCTACACCAATGCTTTCATACGCAGTAAGAAGACTCGGCTGTGACGCAGGTGTTATGGTAACAGCAAGCCACAACCCTTCAAAGTACAACGGCTACAAGGCGTACGGCAACGACGGCTGTCAGCTTTCACTTTCTGCATCAGAGGAAGTTATCAAGAAGGTTAACGCACTTGATATTTTCAATGACGTAAAGAGCGTTGATTTTGACAAGGCTGTTTCTGAAGGCAAGATTGAATTTATCGGTCAGGAAGTTATCGAGGATTACTACAAGAACGTTCTCGCACAGGGAATCAATACATCACTCGTTGCAGACAGCGGTCTTAAGGTTGTATACACACCGCTCAACGGTACAGGTAACAAGCCTGTAAGACACATTCTTGATGTAATCGGTATAAAGGACGTTACAGTTGTTCCTGAGCAGGAAAATCCTGACGGCAACTTTACAACATGTCCTTATCCTAACCCTGAAATCAGGGAAGCACTCGAGCTTGGTCTTAAGCTTTGCGAAGAAGTAAAGCCTGACCTTCTCCTTGCAACTGACCCTGACTGCGACAGAGTTGGTATCGCAGTTCCTGATGAAAACGGCAACTATGTTCTTATCACAGGTAACGAAATGGGTGCAATGCTCCTCGAATACATCTGCAACCAGAGAACAGAGCTTGGCACAATGCCAAAGAATCCGATGACAGTTAAGACAATCGTTACAACTGATATCATCAAGAAGATTGGTGAAAAGTACGGCGTTGAAGTTATTGAAGTACTCACAGGCTTTAAGTTTATCGGTGAACAGATTGGCATTCTCGAAAAGAACAATGAAGAAGAAAGATATGTTTTCGGCTACGAAGAAAGCTATGGTTATCTTGCGGGTACTTATGTAAGAGACAAGGACGCAGTTGTAGCATCAATGCTCATCTGTGAAATGGCGGCGTTCTACCGCACAAAGGGTATTTCACTCTTACAGGCACGCAATAACATGTACAAGGAATACGGAATGTTTGTTCACACTCAGTCATGCTTTACATTTGAGGGTGAAGTTGGTATGAAGAAGATGGCTGAGATTATGACAAATCTCAGAAACAATGCTCCTGCTGAAATCGCAGGCTACAAGGTTACATGCTTTGACGACTACCTCGAAAGCGTTTCAAACAACATTGAAACAGGCGAAAAGAGCACTATTGACCTTCCAAAGTCAAACGTTCTTGCGTTCAGACTCCCGGATGGTATGGGTGTTATTATCCGTCCATCAGGTACTGAGCCTAAGATTAAGGCATACTTTACATCAGTTGCTTCAACAGAAGCAGAAGCCAAGGCTATTGATGAAAAGCTTGCAAGCGACTTCAAAAAGATTATCGGATGTTAATATAAAAACTGAGACTGCACAGAAAATGTGCAGTCTTTTTTTGGGTCGGTGACCCGACAGGACGTTTCCGCTCTTATATTATTTAGAGTGACACAAGCTAAGGCACGACCAGTCAGTGACCCGACAGGACGATTTCGGTGCGTGGCCGCACATGATAATTTCGGTCGGTGAAACGAAATGTTTACACAAATAAAGGGAGACCAGTTCGGTCTCCCTTTATTCAGCTTTTAACTATTCCAAGCAGTTTTTCTGCTTTGTTAATCTGTTCTTCTGTAGGCGTCGGAATATCCTCCAGCGCATAGGCTATACCAAGCTTTTCCCACTTGAATTTTCCGAGTGTGTGGTACGGCAGAACCTCAGTCTTTTCTACAGTTCCGAGCGTATCAATAAATGCTCTGAGCCTTTTAAGCTTGTCCTCATTATCGGTGAGGGTCGGCACAAGAACGTGCCTTATCCACATCGGCTTGCCGTTATCCGAAAGCCACCTTGCCATTTTGAGAATGTTTTCGTTGCTGTGACCCGTAAGCTCATGATGCGACTGCCCGTCAATATCCTTGATGTCGAGCATCACAAGGTCTGTAACGCTCATAAGCTTTGCGAATTTATCAAGCCACTCCGGGTCATCACTAAATGGCTGCCCCGATGTGTCGAGCGTTGTGTGTACACCTGCTTTTTTTGCGAGTGTGAAAAGTTCCGTCACAAACTCAAGCTGTAAAAGCGGTTCACCGCCGCTGACGGTAATTCCGCCGTTGTCTTTCCAGTACGCCTTATAGTGCATTGCTTTTTCAAAGAGGTCTGCGGCGGAATACTGAGTGCCGCAGTCTGTTTTCCATGTTTCGGGATTGTGGCAGTACTTACAGCGCATTCTGCAGCCCTGCAAAAACACCACAAATCTTACTCCCGGACCATCAACAAGCCCGAACGTTTCAAGAGAATGAACGTAACCGAAAGCCATATTACATGCTCTTGTGGCAGGTTCTCATGATAACGTCCTGCTGCTGTTCACGGGTTAAGTCGATAAACTTTACAGCGTATCCCGAAACTCTGATTGTGAAGTTTGCGTATTCTTCCTTTTCAGGGTGTTCCATAGCGTCGATAAGCTTTTCAACGCCGAACACGTTAACGTTGAGGTGATGCGCACCCTGGTCGAAATATCCGTCCATAACCTGTACAAGGTTTGTGATACGTTCATCATTTGTGTGACCGAGAGCGTCAGGGTTTATTGTCTGAGTATTTGAAATACCGTCAAGCGCCCATTCGTAAGGAAGCTTTGCAACTGAGTTGAGCGATGCTAAAAGACCGTTCTGCTCTGCGCCATAGCTTGGGTTTGCACCAGGTGCGAGAGGTTCGCCCGCCTTACGTCCGTCAGGCATTGAGCCTGTTGCCTTGCCGTATACAACATTTGATGTGATTGTAAGAATTGAAGTTGTCGGCTCTGAATCACGATAAGTGTGACGCTTCTTGATTTTCTCAAGGAATGTCTTGAGTACCCAGAGAGCAATATCGTCTGCTCTGTCGTCGTCGTTGCCGTAGCGTGGGAACTCGCCCTCTGTGATGTAGTCAACAACAATGCCTGTCTCGTCACGGACAGTCTTGACCTTAGCATACTTGATTGCGCTGAGTGAGTCAACAACGTGTGAGAATCCTGCAATACCCGTTGCAAAGGTGCGGCGGATTTTTGTGTCAATAAGTGCCATTTCGGCAGCCTCGTAGTAGTACTTGTCGTGCATGTACTGGATAAGATTGAGTGTGTTTACATAAAGACCAGCAAGCCAGTCCATCATTGCCTCATACTTTTTCAGTACCTCGTCATAGTCGAGATATTCTGATGTAATAGGTGTGAATGCAGGACCTACCTGTTCTCTTGTTTTAAGGTCAACGCCGCCGTTGATAGCGTAAAGCAGGCACTTTGCAAGGTTTGCTCTTGCGCCGAAGAACTGCATTTCCTTACCTGTCTGTGTTGCAGATACGCAGCAGCAGATTGAGTAGTCATCGCCCCAGACTGGCTTCATAACGTCGTCGTTTTCATACTGAACCGAGCTTGTTGAAATTGAAATATCAGCTGAGTATCTCTTGAAATTATCAGGGAGTGCTGATGAATAGAGCACTGTGAGGTTAGGCTCAGGTGAAGGACCCATGTTTTCAAGAGTGTGCAGGAAACGGAAGTCAGTTTTTGTAACCATTGAGCGGCCGTCTACGCCGATACCGCCGACTTCAAGAGTTGCCCATACAGGGTCGCCCGAGAAAAGCTGGTTGTATGACGGGATTCTTGCGAACTTGACCATTCTGAATTTCATTACAAGGTGGTCGATAAGCTCCTGTGCCTCAGACTCTGTGATAGTACCGTTTTCAAGGTCACGCTGAATGTAGATGTCAAGGAATGTTGAAATTCTGCCGACGCTCATTGCCGCACCGTTCTGAGTCTTGATTGCAGCAAGATAGCCGAAGTAAAGCCACTGTACAGCTTCCTTAGCGTCCTTGGCAGGCTGTGAAATATCAAAGCCGTAGCTCTGTGCCATAACCTTCATGTCTGAAAGCGCACGAATCTGGAGAGCTATCTCCTCACGCTTTCTGATAACGTCCTCTGACATAACTCCGTCGCCGCAGTTTGCAAGGTCGCTTTTCTTTTCTTCAATGAGGAAGTCGATGCCGTAGAGCGCCACACGGCGGTAGTCGCCGACAAGACGTCCTCTGCCGTAAGTATCAGGAAGACCTGTGATAATCTTGTTGTGACGTGCCTTCTTCATTTCAGGAGTGTATGCGTCGAAAACGCCCTGATTGTGAGTGCGGCAGTATTCAGTAAAAATCTTGTGAAGCTCAGGGGAAGGTTCATAGCCGTTTGTGCGGCATGCGTCCTCAGCCATTTTGATGCCGCCGAACGGCATGAAAGCACGCTTTAAAGGCTTGTCAGTCTGTAAGCCGACAACCATTTCGAGTCCCTTGTTGTCTTCAAATATATAGCCCGGCTTGTGTGAAGTCAGGGTTGAAACTATGTCTGTATCCATGTCGAGAACGCCGCCCTTTGCACGTTCTTCCTTCTGAAGCTGCTGGAGCTTGTCCCAGAGTTTGTTTGTTGCATCTGTCGGGCCTTCAAGGAATGATGAGTCTCCGTCGTAAGGTGTATAGTTTTTCTGAATGAAATCACGGGTATTGACTTCTTCTTTCCAGAGTCTGCCCTTAAATCCATTCCATTGAGTGAAATTTACCATAGTAATCCTCCTTTAAGTCAGCTGATGCTTAAGACGCTTTCGCCTTAAATATTGTGTGAATTATACAAATATTACATTTAGTCTTTATTAATTATAACATGACAAATGCAAAAAATCAAGCGGTTTTTCACAACTTCAAACTGTTTCCAAAAATGCAATATTTTACATAAGAATAATTATTATTTTTTGGGGATTTTGCGATAAATTTAAGTCTTTTACTAAGCACGCTCTCAAGCCTTGATTTTTGTATGAAAATGTAGTAAAATTAGATGTAGGGCAGACTATGCCCCAATAAACATAAAGGATTGAAAAAATGCTTAAGGAAAAAATTGAAAAACATCTGCTTTCCGTTCAGAAGCCTGCACGATACATCGGCGGCGAACAGGGGAGCGTTATAAAAAATAAGGAAAATGTAAGCGTACGCTTTGCGTTCTGCTTTCCTGATACATACGACATCGGCATGTCACATCTTGGCATGAAGATTCTCTATTCCCTCATAAACGAACGTGAGGACTACTGGTGTGAGCGAGTTTTCGCACCCGGGGTTGACTTTGAAGCTGTAATGCGTGAAAACGACATTCCGCTTTACGCTCTGGAGAGCCTTGACCCTGTGTCTGATTTTGACTTTATCGGCTTTACAATGCAGTATGAGCTTTCATACACAAACGTGCTCAATATGCTCGACCTGTCGGGTATACCTGTTCTTGCAAAGGACAGAAGCAATGAGCTTACAAATATTGTTGTTGCGGGCGGGCCATGCGTTTGTAACCCTGAGCCGCTTGCCGACTTCTTTGACCTGTTTATTTTAGGCGAGGGCGAGGAAGTAAACCTGGAACTCATGGACCTCTACAAGGAAATGAAGGCAAAGGGCGCTACAAGGGCAGAGTTTCTGCGTGCTGCGGCTGATATTGAGGGCATTTATGTTCCGTCGCTTTACGATATTTCCTATAACGAGGACGGAACTGTCAGCGCCATAACTCCGAAAGACGGCGTAAAGCCGACTGTTAAAAAGCGAATTATCCGTGACTTTGACAAGGTTTTCTATCCTGACGAATTTGTCGTACCTTTCACAGAAATCGTTCACGACAGAGCGTCTGTTGAGGTGCTCAGAGGCTGTATCAGAGGCTGCCGATTCTGTCAGGCAGGCTTCCTTTACAGACCTTTCCGTGAAAAGCATGCTGACACAGTATGCAAGCAGGCTATTGACCTTTGCGCCAACACAGGCTATGAGGAACTGTCGCTTGCGTCGCTCAGTACCTCAGACCACTCAGAAATCGCTGAGATTTTAACGGGTCTTATCCCGCATACTGAAAAGGAGCGTATAAATCTTTCACTCCCGTCGCTGAGAGTTGACAACTTCTCAAAGGAACTTATGGACGAGATTAAAAAGGTGCGCAAAAGCGGACTTACCTTTGCGCCTGAGGCGGGTACTCAGCGTCTGAGAGACGTTATTAATAAAAACGTCACAGAAGAAGAGGTTATGAGAACCTGTCAGACTGCCTTTGAGGGTGGCTATACAAACGTCAAGCTTTATTTTATGATGGGACTTCCGACCGAAACTGACGAAGATATCGTGGGTATCACTCAGCTTGCGCAGAAGGTTGTTGACCTGTTTTACAGTCTGCCGAACCGTCCGAGAGGAAAGGGCGTACAGGTTTCGATAAGTACTGCAACATTCGTGCCTAAGCCGTTTACACCGTTTGAGTTTGAACCGCAGGCAACAAGGGAAGAAATAATGCATAAACAGGAACTGCTTATGCAGTCGATACCGTCAAAGAAAATCAGGGCAAGCTGGCATGACCCGTCAACAAGTATTCTCGAAGCCGTTCTTGCAAGGGCTGACAGAAAGGTCGGTGCGGCAATTTACAGCGCATGGAAAAAGGGCTGTAAGTTCGACAGCTGGAGCGAGCATTTCCATTTTGAAAAGTGGGAGGAAGCTTTCGCTGAAAACGGTCTTGACATGGCGTTTTATGCAAGCCGCAGACGTGAGCATGAAGAAATTATGCCATGGGAGCATATTGACTATTTCGTTTCAAAGGAATTCCTTGTGCGTGAGCACGAAAAGGCAAAGCTTGCACAGACAACTGAGCATTGTAGGAACAAATGCTCAGCGTGTGGCGTAAATAAAGCGATTGGAGGTGCCTGCTTTGGTTAAGATAAGAGTTGTTTTTGAAAAAAGAGGACGTGCAAAATATATATCCCATCTTGACTTAAACCGTTGTATGCAGAGAATTTTCAAGCGCTCGGGACTGCCTGTGTGGTACACAGAGGGCTTTAATCCTCACATTTACATCATGTTTGCGCTTCCGCTTTCACTCGGCTATGAAAGCTCGGTTGAGATTATGGATTTTAATCTGAATGAGGAATTACCGCTTGACGAGATTGTCTCAAAGCTCAACGCCGTTATGCCCGAGGGACTTCGTGCTGTTAAGGCATGGAAGCCTGTCAACAAGCACACTGCCATAAAGGCGGCAGGCTTTAAAATCAGTATTAAGACTGATAATGCTGAGTATCTCTCAGAGCGTTTTGACGGGTTTATGGCACAGGACCAGATTAACACAGTCAAGAAAACAAAGCGTGGCGGCGAAAAGCTTATCGACTTAAAGCCCGACATTAAAATTCTCGGCACAAAGATAAATGAAGATTTACTTGTAATTGACGCGCTTTTCCCGGCTGGTACTGATAAAAACTTAAACCCGTCGCTTCTGACTGACCTTTTCTTAAAGGATAATTCAGAGCACATTGAGGCGATACACGTTGAAAGAACGGGCATATTCATGGGCGAAATGATGCAGGAGTTCAGATAGACAAAATCTGATAATTCTTGACTTTACTTTTCTGTTGTGATATAATTTTTTAGAATGTATAATGATATCGACGTTATCCTCCGGCAGTTTGCAAAAACGGGGGATAATGTTTTGGAAAAAGGAGCAGAAATTGAATATTAAAACCTTATTTGCGGAAAGTGAATCAGCTGATAAACCGCTGATTTCCTGTATTGTTCCTGCATACAACGTTACAGACTACGTTGAGCGCTGTATTGACAGCTTACTTTCACAGACCTATGATAACTACGAAATCATTGTTGTCAACGACGGCTCGACTGATGATACAGGTGAAAAAATAAAAAAATACTCTGACAACCCGAAAATCAGAATAATTTATCAGGAAAATCAGGGACTTTCCGCCGCGAGAAATACCGGTATAAAGAATGCCACAGGTTCACATCTGACATTCGTTGACTCTGATGACTGGGTTGACCCTGATTATTTCAGAGCGATGGTGACAGCTGCCGTAATCTATGATGCTGACATAGTTTCTGTGGGCAACAGAATCTGCAGTGACATTACAGCAAACGACATTCATGATGATGATAATGTAACTTTCACGGATAATCTGTGTGCCGACATGCTGTTTTCTCTTGCAGATTCAAATTATGCATGGGCAAAGCTTTTTAAGGCAGAGCTGATTTCAGAGGATTTCTTTCCAGTCGGCAGAACCTATGAGGATGTAGGCTCAGTTTACAGAGCGTATGATAAATGCAGGCGTCACGCAAAGGTGCATGGCTCATATTATTTTTATTTTATGCGTGAGGGCTCGATTACAAGCAACAGAAAAATCAGCCACGTTGAAGACAGATACCATTTTCTTGAGGAAATGGTGAAATATCCGCTCAGACAGGAATATAAGTACTGGGATTTCTACGTTCTGACAAAAACTTTTGCAACGATTGCGGATTTGTTTAAAGTAGAGGGACTCCCGTCAGATGAAAGAAAGAAATTCTTAAAGAAGATTTATAAGTGCGTAAAACCGCTTAAAACACCGCTTGCCTTAAAATACATGAAGCCTTTTGGAAACTGGCTGCGTGTGGTTTCGGTAAAGCTCCATTTTTCACACATACTGGTAAAACTGAAAAACAGATAACAGGATACAATTTCAAAAACTTTGAAAGGAGAATATGATTTAGGTTTTCTATATCATAAAAAAATATATGGAAGCTTTGGTTTCAATTATAGTCAGCGTTCATAAGGACGAAAGGCATCTTGAACGCTGTATTTACAGCCTTATTGACCAGACATACTCTGACCTTGAGATTATTCTTGCGGACGATAATTCATCTGAAAGCTGTCAGAAGCTTTGCGATAAGTGGCAGTCGATGGATAGTCGTATTCGTGTACTGCATAAAACTGACGGTAATTATTCAGACCCGAGAAATGCGGGACTTAAAGCTGCAAAGGGTGAGTATGTTCTCTTTGCAGATTCAGATGACTGGCTTGCAATAGACATGACAGAAAATCTTGTAATGCACATGAAAGAGCAGAATGCGGACATGATAATCTTTCAGCATTATGAAATGCTTCCTAACGGCTCAAAATCACGTCGTGCGCCGACTGTTGACAAAAAGCTTATGTCACAGAAGGAGGCTTTGCAGTATGTTCTGAAAAGCGGCACAGTAAACCCTGTATGGAATAAAATGTATAAAAGAAGTCTTGTTCCGGATGATTATTTCCCTGTCGGCAAAAGCCATGAGGACGCTTATGTTTCAGCAGGTCTGATTTTAAAATGTGACAATGTCCTTTATCTTGACGACGCATATTATTACTGTCTTCAGAACAGCAGAAATGCTGTAAGAGGCAGTATAAACGAACGCCTTGGCGGGTTTGATGTGTGCTGTAACGATATTCTGGCGAAATATCCCGAAATGAATGCTGATGTAAAGGCATTCAGAAAAAGGGTGAAAAAGGCTTTCAGCAAAAGCGGTAAATCACCGCTTGCGAAAATTACGGGCAAGCTTTCGGGAAGTATGAAGAGCGCAAAAAAGCAGTATTCAATGCTTGTACAGCTCAAAAAGAGAAGAAAGAAAATCAGCGCAGACCCGAAGAAGAAATTCTTTATTTTATGTACGCCTGACCACGGAAATCTCGGAGACAGAGCACTTCTTGTGGGGGAAGACATTTTCGTCGGAAAATATTTCCCTGATTATGAGATTGTGCATATTGAGCATAATTCGATAAGCAGACGAAATCCGAGCCACATGACACAGCTTGAGCGTATGATAAAACAGGGCGATATACTCGCCATTCACGCAGGCGGCAATATCGGAACGCTTTATCCGGGAATCCACATGAAGCAGGAAAAAATCATCGAAAAGCTCGGCGGAAACAAAATGCTGATTTTCCCACAGACTTTCTATTACAGCAATGACGAAACGGGCAGAAAAATGCTTGAACAGACAAAGGCTGTCTATGCACAGCATAAGAACCTTCTTGTGACACTTCGTGAGAAAATATCCTATGATTATGTTAAGGAGAATTTCCCGGGTGTCAAATGTGAGGTGCTCCCTGATATGGTTATGAATATTCCGTCTTTTGAGTCAGAAAGCGAGCGAAAGGGCGCATTTATATGCCTGCGTGACGATTCAGAGGGTACTTTAGGTAACGAAGAAAAGCATATACTTGTTTCAGTACTCAAAGAACGATTTGATAAAATTGCTGTCGGTGACACAAACGTCGGATACGCATTGTCAGAAAAAGACGCAAACGAGGAGCTCAGAAAACTCTGGCAAAGAATGGCTTCATCTGAAATTGTCATTACTGACAGACTTCATGGAATGGTCTTTGCGGCGCTGACACAGACTCCGTGCATAATTGTAAACAGTCTCAGCCCAAAAATCCGTGGCTGTTATGAATGGATTAAGGACCTTGAATATGTAGCGTTTGTGGACGGAACTGAAAACCTCAGAGAGTCCATTGAAAAAGTTATGGCCGTTCAGAAAAGGGAATACAGAGTAACAAAGCTTGACGAAACAAACAGACATTTTGAAAATTTAATCCGTAATCTTTAATATATGAAAAAGCAGCGACATTTTAAGTCGCTGCTTTATGTTTTATATGCATTATTCAAATGTAATGCTCACATCGCCAAAGCCTGTTGTGATATCCATGTGATTTTCGCCCTTGGTCATGCCTGTAAATTCCTTGCCGTTGAGGAGAATTTCGTCATCACCCGTATAAACAGAATAATTGCTTATATGACGGAAAATCTTCGCTGTAACATCACCCGAGCCGCAGACAAACGAGCTGTCCTTTTCAATAATTCCGCTAAGCTGAACGTCGCCCGAGCCTGTGTCAAACTCGCCCTTGTCAGTTACAAGGTTTGTGAGCGTTATGTTACCGCTGCCGCCTGAGAGCGTGAACTTTTCAGTTGTGATATTTGTAGCCCCGACATTACCAAAGCCGCCGTTAAGCTCAGTATATTTTGCCTCGATTGTGTCGATTACAACGTCACCTCTGCCGCCGTCAATGTAGATGTTGTCAGCGCTGAGATATTTTACTGTGGAAGTACAGCCGCCTGTCTGAATTTCAACGTCCTTTAGCGGAAGTTCAGCAGGAACTGTTATAGTAATGTTTCCGGGATTTTTACTCATCATCGGGACAGTTATGTTTTCATACCACTTGTTTACAGGATATTCCAGCGCAAAGATGTTATTAGACGTGGAATAGTTTAAAAAGTCTCTTGAAATATTTGTCGCCTTAACTTCAATATTCTCAACATCATTAGACGCAACAATTTCAACATCTGCAAAATCCGTGCTGATATCAAGACTCATTATTGTGTCAGACTTTACAACCGACTGAATATCCGCAGTATTCAGCTGTTCCTTGTAATCTGCGGAAAAACCCATAACATAGCCTGTGATTATAAGCGCAACACCGCCTGCAAGGGTCAGAGACGGAATGAGATATTTTATGAGTTTCTTTTTCATCTTGCTCTGACCTCCGTTTTCCCGAGTAATTTATTCACAAGGCTTATGCAGCCTCTGACTGTAATTTTAAGAACGAAAAACGCAAAGTTCATAAGCGGAGTCCAGAGAATAAAGGCAATACTTCCGAGCGAGATTCCGATTCCAAAGAGAGTAACCGCAATTGACGGAACCTTTATTATGTAAGCAACCGCCATTGCAATGAGTGCAAGAGCGCCAATCATAAGTGCTGCAACAAAGACGGCAACGAAGAGGAAAAGCATCGCAATCGCTGCGGCAATTCCGAGGAGCAGAGCGCCCCACAGAGGACAGGTCAGCACAAGCAGTATTATAAGAAGTGTTCTTTGCTCCTTAGTCATTTTCCTGTTGACTTTCTTCATGCTTTTTTTAGTCTGACTGAAAGCATAGGAAATATTTTTCTTATCATTGAGTATTGTATGAGCAAGCTCACTTGGTGAGCCTAAATCTGCAATTACGGACTGTTCATTTTCAGGACCTGCGTCAAGGAACATATCATTATAATATCTTACTGCCTCGTTTCGTTCATCTCTTGGAAGAGCAGAAAGACAGCTTCTAAGCTTTGAAAGATATTCCATTTTGTTCATTGTCCGATATCATCTCCCTGTATGGTTGTTTTTGCAATAGCACATTTGTCTGCTTTCACAGAATACCATTATATCATTATACACCAGAATGGGTATAAAAGTCAACTAGCAACAGGATATATCTTGAAAAAATATTCACAATAAGCGCCCTGTCTGCATAGAATAAAAAAGAAAATCTTAAAAGAATCGAGGGCTTGTTATGAATAAGGATACAGTATTTTTAGTTGCAGGCGGGGATTTAAGACAGGTTTACACAGCCGCACACCTCGCAAAGCATTATAACGTTTATGCAGCAGGCTTTTCAGAAAGCGTCAGAATCCCCGAAAATGTGAAGGTTCTGCGCAGCTTATCGGATATGCCCTGTCGTGCGGACGTATTGATTCTGCCTTTGCCTGTTTCACAAAACGGCGTCTTTGTCAGCACTCCGCTCGGGAAAGACAATATTCCTCTGACGGCTCTTTTTTCTGTACTTTCAGACGACGCCCTGATATTCGGAGGACGCATTGACGCTGAAACTGAAAAGATTTTCAGAAATAATTCCAAAGAGGCGATTGATTATCTTGAGCGTGAGGAGCTGAGCGTTCTTAATGCTGTGCCGACTGCGGAGGGGGCTGTCCAGATTGCCATGGAAGAAATGGCAACAACTATTTTCGGACAGAAGGTACTTATAACAGGACACGGCAGAATCTCAAAGGTGCTTGTTAAAATACTGTGCGGTATGGGCGCTGATGTTACGGTTACGGCAAGAAAATATTCCGACTTAGCGTGGGCTGAGATATACGGCTGCAAGGGCGTTCACACATCTCAGCTGACCGAGAGGGCAGGGGACTACAGCCTGATTTTCAATACCGTTCCTTCGGTGATACTCGGCGAGGAGGTACTCAGAAAAGTCGGCAGCGACACGCTTATAATCGACCTTGCGTCAAAGCCGGGCGGTGTTGACTTTGAAATTGCACGGACCTTAGGGCTTAAGGTTGTCTGGGCGCTTTCACTTCCCGGAAAGGTTGCGCCGATAAGCGCAGGAGAAATCATAGCCTCCACTGTTTTGAATATCCTTAAAGAGAGGAGATATACAGATGGCTGAACTTTCAGAACTGAGAATCGGATATGTCATGACCGGTTCCTTCTGTACCTTCAGATACAGCTTTGAACAGGCAGAAATGCTTGTCAAAAAAGGAGCAGAGCTTGTTCCTGTGATGTCTTGCAATGCGGCAACCATTTCGTCAAGATTCGGTGCCGCTGAAGATAATATAAAAACGCTTGAAAATATATGCGGCAGAAAGGTTATTACATCAATTGAGGAGGCAGAGCCAATCGGCCCAAAAAACATGACGGACATTATGGTTGTTTGCCCCTGTACCGGCAATACATGCGCAAAGCTTGCGTCGAGCATAACAGACAATGCCGCAACAATGGCTGTGAAGTCGCATCTTCGCAACAAGCGTCCCGTTGTGATAGCGCTTGCCTCCAACGATTCGCTTGCGGGGTCTATGAAAAATATCGGAAATCTCATGAATATGAAAAACTACTTTTTCGTACCCTTTTATCAGGACGATGCGCAGAAAAAACCGACTTCGGCAATATGCGATTTTTCAAGGCTTGAGGAAACAATTCTTGCCGCACTCGACGGCAGACAGCTTCAGCCTGTTATACGCTGAAAAACGCCGGATACTGAATGTATCCGGCGTGAAATATTATTATCAGCTGTATGAAATTGCAAGCTGTGGGGAATACCAGTCGCCGTCGATGCACACAACGATAAGCGAATCGTATTCAACCTGACTGTCGTCATCGCCCGTAGCTTCAAGCTTTACGCAGACGTTGTAAGCCTCCTCAATGGTAAGGTCAAGCTTAGAATCTTCCTTGTATTCCTCGATATCCTCGCTGTCAAGCTTTGTTTTGTCAAGGACGGTATAAGACATTGTAACATTGCTTCCGAGTTCTTCCTCAATATTTGCAATTGCGCCCTCTTTGAGCTTTTTTTCAAGCGTCTTTATGATTTTGTCCTCGTCATCTTTTCCTGTGATATCCTCCCACACTTCCTCAGGCATAAGCTCGTAGACATACTCGCCGTCCTGCTTATTTATGGCGTCGCAGAAGTTGTCAAGCGGGTCTGTATAGCTGCTTCTGATGAACAGGAAATATATCAGAAAAGCCGCAATTATAACAATTACAGTTGCTGCGATAATCAGAATTTTTTTGAGTCTGCTTTTGCGGTTTACGGCTGCAACGGGTGTCTTGTCGTCCAGCTGAGCACCGCAGCCTATGCATACCTTTGTGTTTTCGTCAATTTCCTTGCCGCATTTAATGCAGAATTTTCCCATAGCTTTTCTCCTTATTCATACATCATGACCCATTCGTCATTTATCTTCCAGACATCAAACTCTATAATCTCAGAGTGTTCCTGTTTTCCTTTTACAATAAACTTGATTTTGAGTGTATATCCGTCCTGGGCTTCAAGTTCAGCCTTGTATTTATCAAGCAGTTTCTGATATTCCTTTAAGTCTTTGTCCGACGCTCTTGTCTCACGCTGTATTTCATAGGAAACAGAGAAGTCATCGCCGTATTCTTCTGCGAATACTTCATGCGTGTTTTTAGCCGATGTCTTAAACATTTTTTTGAGTTCTTTTTTATCCTTGTTGTGATATTCTGAAATCATGTCCTCATTGAAACAGGCGTAAATGTGATTGCCGTCAGCATTTTCAATCGCCGTGCAGTAGTGGTCAAGCGGCTGTGTATAAGGCTTTCTGATAAAGATTAAATATAACAGGACAAGCACCGCAATTGCAAGCGATAAAATAACAACGATTACGGTTTTAAGCGTCCTTCCTACGCCGCCCTTAGCGGCTGTATCTGAAGCTGTCATGCGTTTATCCTCCATGAGTTTTTACATGGTTAATTATATCACAATTGCAAATGTGTGTCAATGTTTTATGGCGCGGTTGGCTTTGTAGGGGTCGATGCCTACATCGACCCGCTGTTATATGAATATTAAACGGTTACGAAATGGTCGAGCCTGAAAATAAACTGTATTTCTTTTCTAAATAACGAAATGCGGTCAAGCGGCACGCTTGTCCTGTCGGGTCACCGACAAAAAAGACGGCCATAAAGACCGTCTTCAAAAAAACAATATTATTCAAATAAGTCGAGTGTTACCCAGTCGCCGTCAACTTCGATTACTGTAAGTGTCTGTTCTTCAGTATCATCATCATCGTCGCCTTCAACTTCAAATTCAACTTCAAGTCTGTAACCTTCATCGATTTCAACGTCATCAACAAAATATGAAAGTGTTCCTTCATAAACCTTGAGTTCAAGCTTGCTGAGTTCTTCTTCGTCTGTGATGTCGTATGAAACGCTGATATCATCGCCGTACTTGTCAACGAGTTCTTCGTGAATATCTTCAGCCTGCTTTTCGCAGTCTTCATAGAATTCATCGTCGTCATCATCATATTCTTCTTCGATAACTGCGTCAACAAGTGATTCAGGGAGAAGCGCAGCAAAAGCGTCGCCGTCACCGTCTTCCATAACCTTAACGATGTTTTCGATTGGTTCTTCCTTGTCACCGCCGCCGAAGATAAGTACACAGCCAACGATGATTAATACGATAGCCGCAACGCCTGCGATTAACGGGATAAGTAAGTTAGTCTGCTTGCCGTTCATAGCAGCAGCGTTTCCTGAAATCGGAATATTGGCAACAGG
This sequence comes from uncultured Clostridium sp., assembly GCA_964621265.1. GTDB lineage: Bacteria > Bacillota > Clostridia > Oscillospirales > Ruminococcaceae > Porcipelethomonas. The sequence goes on from CAZULQ010000018.1 coordinate 28,015, forward strand.
TGCGCCGCAGTTAGGACAGTTGCTTACATTTCCCTCGATTGTGTTTCCACAGCTTGCGCAGAACTGCTTCATTGGTGCAGCGTTAACAGGTGCAGCATTGTTTGGCGCTGACATCTTTGGCATTGGTGTGCCACATGCTGGACAAGCCTCAGCAGTGAGGTCTACCTGATTACCGCAGTTCATGCAAAATTGTTTCTGATCCATAATTTTTTCTCCTTAATATTTATATTGTGTGCCAACAGGAAATCCTGTCGGTTATTATACTAACCAGTGCCAGAGCTCAGGTGCAACCCATTCTCCGTCAACCTTGATTATAGTGATGTCTCTTTTTTCGATCTGTTCATCATCGTCGCCTTCAAATGTGAACTTGACATCAACTTCATAAGCGTCTTCTATATCATCAATCTCATAGCCTGAATAATCGTAGTATTTGTAATACTCTTCAATTTTCTCGATGTCGTATTCATCCATGTGCTCTTCATCTCTGATTTCGTATGAAACACTCATGTCATCGCCTGTATTATCTTCAATTCTGTCAATTGACTCTTCAAGCTCATCTTCAACATAATACTCAAACTCTCTGTCGCTCCAGTTATTCTGGTCCTTCATTTTATCAATCCATTCTTCAGGACAAAGAGCGATACAGGCATCAACATCACAGTCTTCAACAGCTGTAACGAAATTGTCAAGTGGCCCCTTATTGCTTCTGCCGAAAACAATTATACAGCTTATGATAATGAAAGCGATAACAACAATACCTATGATTAACGGGATAAGTAAGTTAGTCTTCTTGCCGTTCATAGCAGCAGCATTTCCCGAAATCGGAACATTTGCAACGGGAGCGCCGCAGCTTGGACAATTGTTTAAGTTTCCGCCGATTGTGTTTCCACAGTTTGCACAGAACTGCATAGGTACTGAGTTGCTGACAGATGCAGAAAACCCGCCAGGTGCTGGCATTTTTGGTATTGGTGTGCCGCATGCGTGACATGCATCAGCAGCAGGGTCAACCTGATTGCCGCAGTTCATACAAAATTGTTTCTGAAGCATAGTAAAATCCTCCATAAAAATCCACCGCCACAGACGGCGTATGCAATACTATTATATTACCACATTAAAGCGGACGTGTCAACAAAAAAGGCGGAGTTTGTCGCTTTGTACAAATTCCGCCTGTGAAAAATCATGACAGTTCATTAATTATTGATTTAAGCATTTCCATGGCCTTGTCGTGATTTTCCTTTGTTTCCTCTTCAGAATGGAGAGTGTTTGTAACCTTTCTCACGCTGATGTACATTTCCTCTGAAATGTCATCATCAGTAAGACCGATTTTTTCAGCAAAGCCCGTACCCTTTAAGTAAAATCCATAGCCTTTGACATGCGGATTATCTGGGAAAATTTCCTCAAGGTTTTCAAAGCGTTCCTCAGGTCCGACAATGTCCTCGATTTTTTCGTCAGCGATTACAAGCATTGTCTGACCCAGCTGAAATTCGCCTGAAAGCTTTGTAAGGCTTGTTTCATACATTCCCACATCGTCCTTTGCCTCACCGCTTATCGGAATGTAAAAGACATTTGTATAAATCTCGCCGTCCTCGTTGTAGTCCTTTGTGTGAGTTTCAAGATAGTCGCAAAGCTGAGGGTGCTGCGCATAAATTGCAGTGTCGTTTACAAGCTGCATAACGTAAATATCAGGGTCAGTTGAAGTGAGTGTATCATAAATCAGAAACGATGCCACAAGCACAAAGAACGACGCAATTCCAAGCCACCATTTGTTGTGGAAAATGAAGTTCTTGAACTTCTGCCAGCGTGTATACTCCTTTTCTTCGTCGGGGGAGAGGTCGAGCTTGTCGGATTCCTTTATAACGCCCTGACGGAGCTTTAAAAGCTCAACTCTTTCCTCAGCGAGTGTCCTGTTGTATTTTTCACGCTTTATTTCCTGCTTTTTCTGTTCTCTTGCCTGAGCCTCTTCTGCCTTACGGCGTTCAGCCTCGTTTACCTTTTTTACTGTTTCGAGAAAGCCCTGTTTTTTGTTTTTATCCTTTTCATTGTCGCTTAAATTGCTCATTTTAACTCCTTAAAGCTTAAAAAGGGTACACCTTTATTGTAATAAATGTGTACCCCATAAATTTTAAAATCAGTTTTCTTCCTCTGCTTCGTCCTCGTTCTTTCTGTTGTCCTGAACGATAGGGCGCATAGTAGGGAACAGTAAAACGTCACGGATTGAAGGACTGTCAGTCAGAAGCATAACAAGTCTGTCAACACCGAAGCCGAGACCGCCTGTCGGAGGCATACCGTATTCAAGAGCGTCGATGAATTCTTCATCAATTTCGCCTGTCATGTCGCCGAGAGCACGTCTTGCAGCAACCTGGTCCTCAAATCTCTTGCGCTGGTCGATAGGGTCGTTAAGCTCAGAGAACGCATTACCCATTTCTCTTGCAAAGATAAAGTATTCAAATCTCTCTGTAAATGCAGGGTCAGAAGGCTTTTTCTTGGCAAGCGGAGAGTTTTCAACAGGGTAGTCGTAGATTACAGTCGGCTGAATGAGATTTGCTTCAACAAATTCATCAAAGAACGCAATGAGAACGTGTCCCTTTGTTGCGTTTTCGCCTTCTTCAACCTCAACGCCCTTTTCCTTTGCGCATGCTCTTGCGTCAGCGTCAGTTGCCCAGTCGTCGTATCTTACGCCTGCATACTTTTCAACTGCTTCCTTCATTGTAAGACGTTCCCAAGGCTGACCCATCTTGATTTCAACGCCCTGGTATGTGATAGTGTCAGTACCGCAGATTTTAACTGTAAGTGTACGGTAAAGGTCCTCGATAAGGTCCATCATACCGATATAGTCAGTGTATGACTGATACATCTCGATAGTTGTAAACTCAGGGTTGTGAGATGTGTCCATACCTTCGTTACGGAAGATTCTGCCTACTTCATAGACACGGTCAAAGCCACCTACGATAAGCTTTTTAAGGTTAAGCTCTGTTTCGATTCTGAGGAACATGTCCATGTCAAGAGTGTTGTGGTGAGTTGTGAAAGGTCTTGCCGCAGCCGCAATCTGAATCGGGAGCAGAACAGGAGTTTCAACCTCAACGTATCCGATGTTGTCCATGTAGTCACGGATTTCCTTCATGATACGGCTTCTTGTAACGAATGTGTTCTTAACGTCAGGGTTAACGATAAGGTCAAGATATCTCTTACGGTAACGTGTGTCCTGGTCCTTAAGACCGTGCCACTTTTCAGGGAGCGGAAGGAGTGACTTTGAAAGGAGAGTGATTTTCTCAGCGTGTACTGAAATTTCTCCCTTTCTTGTTCTGAAAACAAAGCCCTCAACACCAACGATATCGCCGATGTCCCATTTTTTAAACTCAGCAAATTCTTCCTTGCCGATGTCGTTCATTCTGATGTAAACCTGGATTCTGTCAGTTGAGTCACGCACATCAATGAAGTTTGCCTTACCCATATCACGCCAGCTCATGATTCTGCCGGCAATAGAAATCTTCTTTTCGTTAAGCTTGTTGAGTTCTTCCGCAAGCTTTTCTTCGTCGTCACCCGCAATTTCCTTTGCAGCCGCCTCGTCAGCCTCATACTGAACCTTTAAAGCCGCATTCTTGCCTGTAACGTCAAACTTGGTTATTTCATAAGGATTAGCATTTTTTTCCTTAAGCTCGTCAAGCTTTTCAAGACGAACCTTCTTTAATATGTTTATATCCTGTTCAACAGCTTCTTCTGTTATATTATTCTGATTTTCACTCATTGTCTGATTTTCACCGCCATAAATTATTACTTTGAAATTTCAATTACTTCAAACTGGAGCTCGCCAACCGGAGCTTCAACAATAAATATTTCGCCGACCTTTTTCTTCATAGCACTCTTGCCGATAGGTGAATCGTCGGAAATCTTGCCCTGTGACATATCAGCCTCTGTTGTGCTGACAATCTGGAGTGTTTCGATTTTGTCTGTGCCGACTCTCTTGATTTTTATGATTGAACCGATACCGATTTCGTCAATTGAGATGTCATCATCGTCAACAACAATCGAATTTGAAATTGTCTGTTCAAGCTGTGCAATCTGGGCTTCGAGCAGAGCCTGTTCGTTTTTGGCTTCATCATATTCAGCGTTTTCCGAAAGGTCACCGAATGATCTTGCTTCCTTGAGTTTTTCTGCAACCTCAGCACGTCTTACGGTTACAAGTCGTGTATATTCCTCCTGAAGCTTGTTATAGCCTTCCTGTGAAATCTTCTTTTTTGCCATAGCCGATAAAACTCCTTATCCACTTTTTTGATTGTATTTAAAGGACTCTTATATCCTTAAATATCCTATCATACTATTATAAATGATTTTGCCCCGTTTGTCAATAATAAAAGGCTTTGAGAGAAAATAAAATTATCCGAGGTCTGCTTCTGATGCAAAATCATTATTTATAACATATATATCACATCTTTTGGGTATTATTTGTGTAATATGCATAAAAACCGATAGGTTTATTGTTGCGTTTTGTGGATTGAAAAAAATCCCTTTATGTGTTATCATTATTAGTATAAAGTAACGTTCAAAGGAGTATTAAACACATGATTGAATTTAACAGCAGTGCTTTTTATAAGCTCAAACCAGTAGACAATGTATCAACATACGGAAAAATGATTAAGCCTATGTTCGTTGAAGGTGAAGAAATTCTTCATACATTCAAGGCGCTCAAGGACGCTGTTGTATTTACAAACCGCAGAATCATCGCTATCAACATCCAGGGTGTTGCAGGCAATGAGGTTGACTACACAACACTGCCTTACAGCAAAATCCAGGCTTTTTCTGTTGAAACTGTTGAAGGCGAAAATGCCGCTTCATTCAATCTTGACAGTGAGCTTCAGCTCTGGTTCAAGGGTCTTGGTGTAGTAAGATTTAATTTCACACCAAACTGTAATATCGGTGAGATTGCACAGTTCATAAGCAATCAGATTCTTTAATTTGAAAACATTCCCCGACGTGTAAGGTCGGGGATTTGTGTTGTCTGAACGGAAATTATGGAGGGGAAATTTATGAATGGGAAAAAACTGAAAAAAGCAATTTCGGGCTGTCTTGCGGCGCTTGCACTGTTAGTTCAGCCTGCGGCGGACATGCAAAAGGCACTTGTTGCAGAGGCGGCTCCCGACGAGTATCACGACGACTGGCTTCATGTAAACGAAAACGCCGAAATCGTCGATATGAACGGAAATCCCGTGTGGATTACGGGCTGTAACTGGTTCGGCTATAACGTCGGAAGCCAGGTTTTTGACGGTGTCTGGTCAAGAAACATGCACGAAATGCTGACGGAAATTGCCGACCACGGCTTTAACCTAATCCGTGTGCCTGTTTCAACTCAGATACTTCTGCAGTGGAAAAACGGTGACCCCGACCCTGCAACACCAAAGGTAAATGAATGGGAAAACCCTGAGCTTACAGTTGAGGGAGAAATCGGCGGCACAATCAAATACAGCTTTGATATATGGAATCAGGCAGTGCAGTGGTGCAGAGAGCTTGGCATAAAAATCATGGTTGATATTCACTGCGCTGAGACAAATGCCGCAGGACACAACGTTTCACTCTGGTATAACGACACATACTCAACTGAGGACTGGCTTGAGGCGCTCGAGTGGCTTGCTGATTACTACAAGGACGATGACACAATCCTTGCAATTGACCTGAAAAACGAGCCTCACGGCACAGCTGATACACCAGACCTCATGGCAAAATGGGACAATACAACAGACCCTAATAACTGGAAATATGCGGCTGAACAGGGTGCGGCGGCAGTTATGTCCGCAAACCCGAATCTGCTTGTAATGGTTGAGGGCGTTGAGGTTTATCCGAAGTTTGAGGAGGGTGCCGACTGGACTTCTCAGAACATTGACTATTCAAGATATCCTTACAGCTATTATCACCATACATGGTGGGGCGGAAACTTCCGTGGCGTCAAGGATTATCCTGTTGACCTTGGTGAACATCAGAGTCAGCTTGTTTATTCTCCTCACGACTATGGTCCGCTTGTTTGGGCGCAGGACTGGTTCTATGAGGGCTTTACAAAGGAAACTCTTATGGAGGACTGCTGGCGTGATAACTGGTACTTCATTATCGAGGACAAAATTGCTCCGCTTTTCATGGGCGAATGGGGTGGCTTTATTGATGAGGAGCACGACCCTGACGGTTCAAACACAAAGTGGATGACATCTCTGCGTGACCTTATGATTGAAAGCAGAATCCACCATACATTCTGGTGCTTCAACGAAAACTCTGGTGACACAGGCGGTCTTGTTTACGATAACTTCGGCAAGTGGGACGAGGATAAGTATGCGCTTGTTGAGCCGTCTCTCTGGCAGAATGACAGCGGCAAGTTCATAGGTCTTGACCATAAGACAGCGCTTGGTGTAAACGGTATTTCACTTGGTGACTACTACTCAGGCAGTGCACCGACAGAGCCTGAGTCCGAGGGCGAAATTGCTGACATAAACGATGACGGCGTAATCGACGTTTTCGATGCTGTTTCACTCAGAAGATATATTCTCGGCACAGGCAAGGTGAATGAAGCTGTTGCCGACATGAATGCTGACGGAAAAATCAATGCGGCTGACCTTGTTCTGCTGAATACTTTTCTTGTCGGGTAGATGAAAATAACCTCTGTTACATAATGTAGCAGAGGTGTTTTTGTTATTTCTTCCTTACAGGTACCCAAATTTCGCCGTATTCCTTGTCGAGATAAACCTCAAGATTATAGTTTCCGCTAAGCTCGTATTCTTTACAGTTCGGAAGCCATTCGCTCCATATTTTTGTATTTACGTCCTGGAGCGCCTTTGGGCACTCACCACGATAAGGAAAAACTGCCCATGTACCCTCGGGGAAGTTTTTTGTAATGCAACCATCGGGAATATCAGTCCACGGGAAATACATATCCGCAATAAAGTAATCAAAGCTTTTTCCATCGCCGTCGACACATGCCCCGAACATTCCTTTAATAATTTCTCCGCCGCCGTTTTCGTAGTGCTCCGCCCAGAACTTCGGGATTTCCTCGTAGGAAGTTTCCATATTAAATTTTCTGCATTTGCCCATAATCGTAAATGCCGCCTTATCAACAATTTTGTACTCAATCATAGTACCGCCCTCCAATGTAAGTTTTATTCTCACAGGTGCAAAGCTTTTTATCGCCGCACCTTTTTCTTTTGAAGCAGACGGAGAAATGCCGTGGAATTTTGTGAAAGCACGGGTGAAGCTGTCGGGCGAGTCGTAGCCGTATTTCAAGGCAATGTCGATAACCTTTACATTAGCTGATGACAGTTCCTCAGCGGCAAGAGCAAGGCGCCTGTTTCGTATATACTCTCCGACTGTAAATCCACACAGAATACTGAAAATCTTCTGAAAGTAAAAGGGTGAGACATATGCCTTAGAGGCAATGTCGTTAATGTTCAGGTCTTCTGTCAGATTTTCCTCGATATACTTGATGGAATTCTGAATGCCTTCTGTCCAATTGCTCATCTTAACACGTCCTTTCTCGTTTGCTGTGTTTATATTCTAACACGAATTTTTAACTCCTGCCCGACTTTTTGTGCTGTTAGCTGATAGGTATATATTTATATAAAAACTATACCATATATCGGTAATTATTTCAATGCTTTTCTGTACAAAAAATCCCCCGTAAACCTTGAATTTACGGGGGATAATATATATATTCTTTTTGAAGAAATTACTTCATAGCTTCTTCAACAGCAACT
>CAZULQ010000019.1:0-120 GCA_964621265.1 uncultured Clostridium sp.
ACCCAGTTATCAACTTCTCAAACGGCGGTGAAGGTACAACATACCTCACACCAAACGTAACTCCAGGTTCAATCATCGTTGATGATGATACAGTTCCAACTGAAGATACAGATCCAACAG
>CAZULQ010000019.1:220-34667 GCA_964621265.1 uncultured Clostridium sp.
AGCCATCAGATGACCCAACAGAACCATCAGATGATCCAACAGAGCCATCAGATGACCCAACAGAACCATCAGATGATCCAACAGAGCCATCAGATGATCCAACAGAGCCATCAGATGATCCAACAGATCCTACAGAAGCTGAACTCGTAGTTGAATTTGATTACGATGTTGATAAGGATGACGTTCAGTGGTACCACTCAGACAACGTTGAGTTCTTTAAGGACGGTATCGTTGTTAAGTCTGGTGACACAGATGTAACAAATAAGGCTGTTATCACATTTGCTTCTACACCATCTAAGGTATATGACGGTAAAAACTTCGATTACACAGTAGCATTTACTGTTCTCTACAATGGTCAGGAAGTTGAAGGCAAGCTCCCAGTTAAGATTGCTCCTCGTGGTGACTCAGACCTCTCAGCAGGTGATTCTGCTAATATCTACGATGCAGTTCAGATTGCTAAGTACATCCTTCCAAACCCAACAGCAACAATCGATGCTGGATTCAACACATTCGCTGCTGATAACAATGAAGACGGCAAGGTAAATATTTACGATGCTATCAACGTTGCTACACTTATCCTCCCTGCAAACAACGGCAACTGGGATAAGGTAAGCAAGGATCACCAGCAGTGGATTAAGGACTAATCCTTAAAACACAATTGCGGTAAACAAGTTTATCGTATAATAAGAAATACTGCGTAGCTTATGCTGCGCAGTATTTTTTGTATATAAAGCATGTTGATGCAGAGCGAATTCTCAGGGCGTATAACAGCTTTGTCGGTACTGATGTGTCTCTGGATATGCTGCTGAGTAGAAACGCGTCAGAACGCAAAATAAACCCCTTAAGGGAGACTTTGAATTAATAAGTATGATTCTATCATTCAAAATCCCTTAAGGGGTATAGTTTTAATATAAGCTTTGATTAATCCTTAGGAACAATCTGTGAACTATCAATAATCATCGCAACGTAGTTCATTATAAGAACGCTGTCAGTTGAATCGATTACATTGTCCTTTGCACAGTCAGCGTTAGCGAGCTGCTCAGGAGTAAGCTTATTAGCAGAACTGTTAAGCAGATACATGTTAAGGTTTACAACGTCTGAAACGTCAACCGTTCCGTCTCCGTTAACGTCGCCGTATAATGTAGCTTCACCGATTTCAACGGTCTCGCCCTGTGTTGTTTCTTCAACAGATGGTTCTGTAGGCTTGTCTGTAGGAGCCTTTGTTGGTTCGTCAGTTGCAGGCTCAGTAGTTGGCTTTTCAGTAGTAGGTTCTGTTGGTTCAGTAGGTTCATCTGTCGGAGTTGTTACAGGTTCAACAGGAGGTGTTGAACCGCCTGCGTCAAGGTTACTTCCTTCAGAATCCGCATAGCTTGCGTAGTATTCAGCAACTGAAATACTTGAACCGTTTGTACCGAGTGGTTTTGCGTGGTCAAGACTGATATACTTTCCTGATTCAGCTGTCTGCCAGAGTGATGGTTCAAAGAGACCATATTTTTCTGTATCCCATGAAACAAAGTCGTATGAAAGCAGACCGCCTGTATCGCCTGAGTTAGGGTTAAGTCCCCAGAATGTGTGGTTGATGTGGTTATCAATCATATAGTCACGGAGAAGCTCCATCCACTTCTGGTTTTTGTCGCCGTCCATATGTCCGCCCCATTCACCGATAAGAAGCGGTGCGATATCCTGGTCTTCAATATATGCCCATGTATCATACCAGTAGTCATCAAGGAGGGTCTGAGTTGTGAAGTCCTTGTCAAACCATGTCTGGTTATATACTGACGGACCATAGTCATGCGGAGAATAAACAATCTTGCTGTTTCTTTCTGCAGAGCCGAAGTTGATAGGATAATCCTTAACGCCTCTGAGGTTACCGCCCCACCATGCGCCAAACCATGGAGAAACATCTGGAGATGCCTGCCAGATATCAGGTGTGTCATATGTATGACCCTTTTCTGTTTTAGGGTACTGCTCAACGCCTTCGATGAAGATAAGTGCGTTAGGGTTTACATCAAGAATTGAGTTACCGCATTCAGTTGCGGAATAAGCCCAGTTGTTCTTAACTGTTGAGTCGTCCCATCTTGCGATGTTTGACGGACATGTTGTACCGCTGTATTCACGCTTGCCGTGAGGCTCATTCTTTAAGTCATAGCCGATGATTGTATCATCGTTGCTGTATTTTTCAGCAAGCCATGTGATTGAATCCTTCCACATATCCCATGTGATTTCCTCACCTGTGAAGTGTCCCACAGCCATATCATCAGCTGCTGCATCGCTTGGTTCATAGTACCACAGATTGTAGTTATGACCTGAGTTGTGTGAAGCAGGGCTGTGAACGTCAACCATTACCTTAAGACCGTATTTTTTCATTTTCTGCATTATAACATCGAAGATTTCCATACTTGTCTTAAGCGTTTTACCGTCTTCAAGAACAAAGTCTCTGTTGATATCAACGTAAGTACCTGCAGGAGTTACAGAACCGTCTTCGCCGATTTCATCAGTTGGCGGTTCAAGGCCTGCGTTAACACTCGATACAGGAAGAGGGTCACCCTCCATCCATGAAACGAGAAGCTCAGTTGAAATCGGGATACGGATAAGGTTAATACCATGATTTGATACGTTTTCAAGGAAAACATCAACGTCAGCGGCATAAAGACCGTGTACACAGTTTTCTGTACAGTTGAATCCGAACCAGTTTGCACCTGTCAGCCATACTTCGTTTCCGTCCTTGTCATAAAGACGGCTTCCGACAGCGTGGAGCCAGTCATCGTTGCAGTCATCAACAACAGTGTCAGCAGAAATAGGGACAGCTGTTGTGAATCCCGGTGTTACACATGTTGCCGCAACGGCTAAGAGTGCAGCACATGAAATAAGTTTCTTTTTAAAGTTCATTTAATCCACCTCTAAATAAAAATAATGAAAACATCCCATATTTACATTATACACTATAAATAAAAAAAGTCAAGTAATTCGAGGGATTTAATCCAAGTTTGATAAAATCGTGTGTACTATTTTATCGGTTGTAACGTCATAATCCTTTCTGTCCTCAATTAATACTGCAAAGGCAACAGGGAAGTTTTCGTCGTCAACAAATCCCGTAAGAAGAGAATTTTCCTCTTTTCCGTCCTTTACCTGAGCCGTACCGCTCTTGACTCCGATTGTATATCCGGGGATTGAACCGGAGTAGTTTCTGCCGTTTTCGAGCATGATTTCCTTTACATATTTTGCAGTTGAGCCCGAGAAAAGTCTGTCTGAATACTCGGTTTCGGCAGTTTCGGTAACTCTGCCGTTTACATTTGTTACATAGTCAATGAGATACGGCATGGTTGACTTTCCTGTTTCGTTTGCAATTGCGCTCTGCCACATCATCATCTGGCACGGACTTACCATACTTGTGCCCTGACCGATACAGCCCCACTGAGTATCAAAGTCATATTTGTCAGTAAGCTCTGTTGAGGCAGTCTGAACGTTAATTCCGTTGATTTCACAGACTGTGCCCTTTGAACCGTTAACTGAAAAACCGAGATTTTTGTATATGTCCATTATATCGCTGAGCCTCCAGTCATTGTCCTCAACAAGCTGTGCGTAATAAGGGTTACAGCTGTTTGAAAACGCCTCTGAAATATTCTGAGTGCCGTGACCCGAATGCTTGTGGCAGTTTATTTTTCCGCCCGACTGATTTGTATAGCTTCCCGAGCATGAAAATTCCTTGCTGTCAAGGGTTTTCTGCCCCATTGTTTCAGCGGCGGCAATTAAAGTTGAGATTTTCTGCGTTGAGCCAGGGACTGTCTTGTAGAATGCCTTGCAGAGTAGACTTCCGTCCTCTAAATCCGTGTAGCCCTTTAAAGGGTCAACGTTTGGTCTGCTGACGCAAACGAGAATTTCTCCCGTTTTGTAGTTGTAGGCAATGGCACAGCCGTCCTTGTCTCCGAATGCCGAGTAAACGGCTTCGTTTGCTTTATGGTCAAGGGTTGTGTAGATAGCCGCCTTGCCGCCCTTTTGCGTAATGCCCTTTGTGAAGCTGTAATTTGAAAGCAGTTCAAGATTGTTTACAACAAGTGTATTTGTCATCTGACTGCTTGCGTCGCCTATCAGATTTCCGACGTCCTTGAAATGCCCGTCGGGATAGTCGCCCTCTTTTGCATTATCGTCAAAGAGGACTTCTCCGTTGCAGTCGTAAACAAAGCCTAAATCCCTTGAACCCGAATTGCTTATATAGAAAGACGCTTCAAGCTGGATTTTGACAATCAGCGCAATAATTCCTGCAATGAAAAGCAGTATCATGATTGTTATGAGATTTTTTCCTCTTTTTAAACTTTTCATAACTGTCTCCTGTATACATTCTGTTCCTGTGGTTTAACAGGTCTTGGCGGAAGCGGATAAACCATTGCCTGTCCCGCTTTGATAAAGCCTATCATAAAGCCACAGGTGAGCATTGAGCTTCCTCCCTGTGATATAAAAGGAATGGTAACGCCTGTAAACGGAATCATGTTGCATGAACCGAAAATATTGAGCGCCATCTGTGCAATAAATGCGGCGCATACGCCGACTGTAAGCGTTGTGTGAAAATAGGAACGGGGAGTGTTGATAAGCGATGTTGCGAGCAGAAGAATAATCATGATGACCGCTAAAAGCGCCATTAAAAGTCCCCATTCCTCGCATATTGATGAGAATATGATATCAGTATCAGATGCAGGAACCTTGTAAAGAACACCTTGTCCGGGGCCCTTTCCGAACCAGCCGCCCTCAGCAATTGCAATCAGCGCCTGACACTGCTGCCAGCCGTTACCTGTGCGGTCGCTCCATATGTCAACATGCAGTCTGTCCTGAACGTAGGACGGCGCAAATTTAAGGGCGATTACAACTGCAACAAGTCCGACAGCGCATATACCTATAATAAGCTTTTTTGAAAGCTTTGCCTTAGGATAGCATATTCTCATTATGAATCCACAGCCCGCAATAAGCGCAAAGGTCGGCAGACTTCCGAGGTCTCTGCACCACCACTGCAGAAGAAGTACAACGCCTGTAAGCCCCAGCAGAATCATGTTGTCGTAAACTATGTTTATGCGGAGGATTTTTTTCTTTTTCTGCTGCTGTGCGATTGATGTTGCAAACACAAGTACAAAGAATACCTTTAAAAATTCCGCAGGCTGAATTGTGATAAAGCCGAGGTCAATCCAGATTCCGCGGCTTCCTGTGAAAAGCACGATTGAAACGATAATTACACCGCATATGCCATAGAAGACGTATTTGTATTTTTCGATAAAGCGGTAATTGCGTACGAGCAGAAAGCCAAGCTGACAGCATACAAGTGAAAGCATAGCAAAGATAAAGTGCTTTGATGCAAAGCTTACCCCTCCGAAGCACGACTGGAAAATGACGCTCATGTTAAGAAGCGTTATAAAGAGAATATCGAGTGTGTAGGTGTTCTGCTTGAAAAACCTGAGAATTATGAAGTAAACTATATCTGATGCAAGTACCACAGCAGACAGAATAAGCGGAGACATAACAGATTCATAGCTTCCCTTTATGAAAACGACTGTCAGCAGAAAGATGTGAGTCAGCAGGGAAAGCGCCATAATGCCGCCGTAGGATAGTCCGTTTTTAAACATTGCCTCTCTGATGCCTCCTTAAATAAAGTCTTTTTTTGCCGATTGTGATTTCATCGTTGTTTCTGAGCTTATGCTCTGTAACCCTTATGCCGTTTACGAATGTTCCTGTTTTTGAACCGAGGTCTGTTATTGTCCATGTTCCGTTATCGAGCGTCAGCAGAGCGTGATATCTTGAAACTGACATATCCGTAAAGCGTAAATCTGTTGAAATATGCCTGCCCATTAAGATTTCCTGTGAATTGAGTGTAAACTGAAATGACTGCGCCGCATCGGTTAAGTACATGTGTCTTGCCGCCTTGCTCCACTGCGTCTGCACCGCATTTTTTTCCTTAGAGCAAAAGAGCATTATCACAAGTGCGCATATATCAATCAGTATAACGGCAAACGCCGCTATGATGTCGGAAAAATCCGAAAGGCGTCCGAAGAAATCGCCAAAAAATTCTGTAAAGCCTTCCATAGCCTGTAATTCCTCCTTTTTACCATATATAGAAAATATCCGCATTTATTATAATATATTTTACGCATTTTAGCAAGTATTTGCACAGACCGGCATGTAATTTTTATATATCACTTGCAAAATAGTGCAAAATAAGCTATAATTATAGTGTATCATTATAGCTTGACGCTGACAGATGAACAATACTGTCGAAATACAGTACATATTGCGGGAAAGGAGAGCATATCCGTTTTCGGATATCAGCTGATACTATGGAAGAAGTATTAAATGAAGAAAAAGTATATATACCGGCAGTTGCTATGAGGGGACTTGTTTGTTTCCCGAGACAGATAATGCATTTTGATGTTGCAAGAGAAGTTTCCGTAAAGGCGGTTGAGCATTCTCTTAAAAATAAAAGAATAATTTTTCTTACAGCTCAGAAGGATGTCTATACAGAAAATCCGGGTGCAAATGATGTATATAAAATCGGCGTTGTTGCCGAAATAAGACAGACTCTTAAAACTCCTGACAATGTCATGAGAGTTCTTGTTGAGGGTATGTACAGAGCGAAGATGATTGAAATGATACAGGAGGACGGCATGCTTAAATGTGCTGTCAGAAAGCTTTCGGATTACAGCCGTTATAAGCCTGAGCCTGTTGAGAATACTGCGATTATGCGTTCAATAAAGGACATATTTGAGCGTTACAGCAATCTTGTGCCGAAAATGCCGAGAGAGCTTGTGGCGTCTATAATGTGTCAGGAGGACCCTTACAAGCTTTTCGAAAATATTGCGTATAACATAAATCTTGATTATTACGAAAAGCAGATGCTTTTAGAGGAATCGAATATCATGAAGCGTCTGGGAATGCTTTTTGGTTCACTCGTAAAAGAAGTTGAAGTGCTCGAGCTTGAAAAGGAAATTCAGGACGAGGTCAGAGAAAATATCGACCATCATCAGCGTGAATACTATCTGCGTGAGCAGATGAGAGTGATTTCTTCCCAGCTTGGCGAGGACGAAAGCCCTGATGAGGTTTATGAGTACATGGATAAAATCTATGAGCTCAAGCTCTCAGATGAAAATACAGAAAAGCTTATAAAGGAAGCCGAAAAGCTCTCAAGAATGTCTCCTCATTCACAGGAAGCATTTGTAATAAGAAATTATCTTGATACGGTGCTGGAGCTTCCGTGGAACAAGAAGACAAAAACAAAGCTTAACATAAACAAGGCGGCTAAAATCCTTGACAAGGACCACTACGGAATGAAGAAGGTCAAGGACAGAATTTTAGAGAGTATTGCCGTTCATGGCCTTATGCCTGAAGTTACAGGACAGATTATATGCCTTGTCGGCCCTCCTGGTGTCGGTAAAACCTCAATCGGACGCTCTATTGCACGTTCGCTCGGACGCGAATATGTAAGAGTTTCGCTCGGCGGCGTAAGGGACGAGTCTGACATAAGAGGACACAGAAAAACCTATGTCGGCGCAATGCCGGGCAGAATCATCAATGCCATGAAAACGGCAGGAACAAGCAATCCGCTTATTCTTTTTGATGAAATTGACAAGATGGGCAACGACTTCAGGGGTGACCCTGCGTCTGCCATGCTTGAAGTGCTCGACAGCGAACAGAACAAGGCTTTCCGTGACCACTATATTGAGCTACCGTTTGACCTGAGCCAGGCAATGTTTGTGACTACTGCAAATACTACTGACACAATCCCTGCACCGCTTCTTGACAGAATGGAGCTTATCGAGCTTACAAGCTATACAAGAGAAGAAAAGTTCCATATTGCAAAGGAACATCTTATTCCGAAACAGATTAAGAAGCACGGTCTTAAATCTACACAGATTAAGATTAATGATGCTGTAATATACGAGCTTATCGACTACTACACAAAGGAAGCGGGTGTCCGTAACTTAGAGAGAGTATGTGCGTCACTTTGCCGTAAGGCTGCAAAGGCAGTTGTTGCCGATGAAGCTAAAAAGGTAAGCTTTACGCTCAAAAACTTAAAGGATTATCTCGGAGCAAGAAAGTATCTGCCTGACCAGCAGCTTGAGAAGAATGAAGTGGGTGTTGTAAACGGTCTTGCGTGGACTTCAGTCGGCGGTGTGCTCATGCCGCTTGAAACGCTCATTTTAGAGGGTAAGGGCAATATCGAAACAACAGGCTCACTCGGCGATGTTATGAAGGAAAGTGCGAAAATTGCAATAAGCTACGTCAGAAGCGTTGCTGATAAGTATAACATCGACAAGGATTTTTACACAAACAATGATATTCACATTCACGCACCTGAGGGCGCTATACCAAAGGACGGACCTTCGGCAGGCGTTACAATGACAACCGCTCTTGTTTCCGCACTTTCGGGAATTCCTGTAAGAAAAGATGTTGCCATGACGGGTGAAATCACTCTTCACGGCAAGGTACTGCCAATCGGCGGACTTCGTGAAAAGACAATGGCGGCTTTCAAGGCGGGACTTAAAACTGTAATCGTTCCTGAGGCAAACAGGGGAGATATCGACGAGGTTGACGAGGTTGTAAAGGAATCGCTTGAGTTTGTTTATGCGTCAGACCTTGAAACTGTGCTTGATACCGCACTTTACAGAAAAGACAAGACTTCATAAAGGAGTGTTATAATGAATTATAACAAGGCTGAATTTTCCGCTTCCTACGGAACCTATTCACAGATTCCGCCATGCAGCCGCATTGAAATAGCGTTTGCGGGAAGGTCGAATGTCGGAAAATCAACTCTTATCAATAAAATCTTCAATCGAAAGAACTTAGCGAGAGTAAGCTCTGTTCCGGGAAAGACCGCAACCATCAACTTTTACGGTCTTGAGAACGTTTATTTTGTTGACCTTCCGGGGTACGGCTATGCTAAGGTTGCAAAGTCTGAAAAGAACCGCTGGGCTGAGCTTATCGAAGGCTATCTCAATGCAGACAGGGATTTGCGTCTCGTGTTCCTGCTGATTGATATGCGTCACGCACCGTCAGCAGATGACCTGCACATGATTAACTATCTGATTGAAGCAGAGCTACCGTTTGTAATCATTCTTACAAAGGCGGACAAGCTTAAGAAAATGAAGCGTCTTGAACGTATGGAAGCGTTTAAGACTGAAATACCTTACTTTGATGATATTCATGTTGTACCGTTTTCATCGCAGACCTTTGAGGGCGTTGAGGAGGTAAGGGAAATTATCGAGGATATTGCAAGGGACGATGACGAGGAAGAAGCTCCTGAGCAGGAATAATAATTGAAAGGAAGATTAAAAATGTTCGTATCTGAAAATCTCGGAACCAATGAAAAAGGACATCTTACAATCGGCGGCGCTGATACGGTTGAACTCGCAAAAGAATTCGGCACACCGCTTTACGTTATGGACGAGGCACTTATAAGAAATCACTGCAGAATTTTCAAGAGCAGTATTGATAAATATTACGGCGGGGAAGGGCTTGTGTGCTACGCAAGCAAGGCTTTTTCCTGCAAGGAAATTTACAGAATCATGAAAAGCGAGGGTATCGGTATTGACGTTGTGTCAATCGGTGAGCTCTACACAGCACTTCAGTCTGGCTTTGACAGCGACAAAATCTGCTTCCACGGCAACAACAAGACCGATGCAGAGCTTGAATATGCAATTGAAAACAAGGTCGGCAGAATCATTGTTGACAATGCCTATGAGCTTGAAAGACTTGACAGAATTTCGGGCGAAAAGGGTGTTAACACAGGCATAATGTTCCGTATCAAGCCTGGCATCGACGCACATACTCACGATTTTGTAAAGACAGGTCAGATTGACAGTAAATTCGGCTTTGCGCTTGAAACAGGCGAGGCTATGGATATAGTTAAAAAGGCGCTTTCATGTGAAAACGTAACAGTAAAGGGACTTCACTGCCATATCGGCTCACAGATTTTTGACATTGACCCGTTTGCAGAGGCGGCAGAGGTTATGCTGAAGCTTATTGCTGATATCAAGGCTGAGACAGGTCATGAAATTGACGAGCTTAATCTCGGCGGCGGTTTTGGTATTATGTATACTGAAAATGATGACCCTGTGCCTTACGACAAATACATGGAAAGAGTTTCACAGACAGTTAAGGCAAGCTGTGAGGCGCTCGGCTTAAAACAGCCGTTTATTCTCATCGAGCCAGGCCGTTCAATGGTGGGTCCTACCGGTATTACACTTTACACATGCGGCGGCGTTAAGGACATTCCGAACATCAGAACTTACGTTTCGATTGACGGCGGTATGACTGACAACCCAAGATATGCGCTCTATAAATCAGAGTATGACGCACTTGTGGCAAACAAGGCATCACAGCCAAAGGATACTGTTGTAACGATTGCGGGTAAATGCTGTGAAAGCGGAGACTTAATCGGTGAAAATATGCCGCTTCAGAGCGTTGAGCCTGGGGATATAATCGCAGTATGCGCAACAGGCGCCTATAACTATTCAATGTCCTCAAACTATAACAGAATTCCAAAGCCTGCGGTTGTTTTTGTAAATGACGGTAAGGCGAGGATTGCTGTCAAGAGGGAGACCTTAGAGGATATCGTGAGAAATGATGTGTGAGATGTATGCTTGATGTCATAAAAAAATCAGCAATACTGCTTTCAGCACTGTTTCTCTTAAACGGCTGTAATGCGGCGGATAATAATTCTTCCGATGAAGAAACCGTTGTACAGGATACTGTGAATGATAATCTTATTACTCATTATGCAGTTGAAGATACTATTGAAAATCGGATTTTATTTGAGTATCCTCAATTTGATGAATCAGTTGACGATGCTGAAAAGTATAATTTACTGATTACTGATTTCGTTGGCTGTGCTCTGGATAATATAGGTCATGATGATTTTAACGGTGAATTGAATGTAAATCATGATGGTTGGGATTATGAAGAAATAACGGGGCTATCTGCTGAAATAAAATATGAAATTACAAGAAATGATTCAGAATATTTAAGTGTAGTGTTTGATGGAATACCATATTATAAAGGTGCTGCTCATCCGTATCACTATTTTAATGTGTTGATATTGGATGTGAAGAATTGCAAATTGTTAAGTCTTTCGGATTTATATGTAATAGACGACGGATTTATTGATATAATGAGAGACAATTATAAAAAACAAATGGTGGCATATCTGAATGATTTGAATTGTACAGCGAAAGAATATTCTGAATTATATAAGGATAATGCCTACTATAAAGATGTTCTTAGTCGGACAAATAAAAACACTAATGGCGGTTATGAGTGTTTTCTTACTGAGAATGAATTGGGAATCAGCTTTCCGATTGCACATGCTTTAGGTGAACATTTTGAAGTTTATATTGATTTTGATAAATTGATTAATTTCAAAAAATAAAAGATAGGATATCGTGAGAAATGATATATAATTTTTTATGATAAATGGTTTTTGTAGGGGCGGTCAATGACCGCCCTTTTTCATAGCAAAAAAACGGGACGATGTGGTTATCGTCCCGTTATATTTTATTATTGTGGTTATGTGTTAAAACTTACCTGAGCTTGAGCGTCCGCCGCCGCCACCGCCTGAGCTTCCGCCGTTTGACGATGATTGTCTCTTAACCTTGGAAACTGTCTTGTAAAGGAAGACATCGTTTCTGTGAGTGAGGTTGACAGAGCCGTTCTTTATGTAAGTATTGGCATTTTTCTGGAATTTAACGCTTGTGAGCTGACTCTTCATAACCGCAGTTGCGATTAATGCGATAATAAGTCCTGCACCGAGAGCAATTGCCGCTAAAATGAGGATATCAGTTGGTGTGACAATTTTGTTGCTTTCGCTGTATGGCTCGCCTTTTTCAGCCTGTTTGAGAACCATTTCGCAGTTGTCGACGAATGTATCAAATGCGTCATCGAAGTCATCACGTCCGAGTTCCTCTGACATTTCATCGAAAATGTATTCTCTTACATATGAATTGAAAATATCGTAAGCGTCATCATTCATTGAAGTAGAGAATGCCCAGTCACGATACTGCATGCTCAGCATGAAAACTGCTGTGTTTTCTCCATAATTGCAGTCAAGGAAATTTTCGTTGAATCTTTCGGGATTTTGTCCCTCAAGAGAATATACAGTGTGAACTACAATGTCAATTCCGTATTCTTCACTTAAATCCGCAAGTCTGTCGTTTAATTCCTCATCGTTATCGATAAGATTATCCCTGTCGACTACATGATAATAATAATTATTTTCTGAAAAGTCTTCTTCGTCCATTGAATCGTAAATATCAATATAGCCGTTGAGTTCGTCCATAAGTTCGTCGTATTCATCAGCGCTTACGGGCATTGAAAGGCACGAGAAACAGAGAATTGCCGGTAAAAATAATTTTAAAAACTTCTTCATTTCAGTACCCCCTTAAAACATCAGGAAAAATCCGATGGCAGCGCTTATAACGGCGACGATTGCGAAGATAAGGAAAAACCACTTCCAGAAAAGTCCCTTGTCCATAGGGAGGTTTCCGACGAATTTGCCTGTCTGACCGTTCATTGCAAAAGTGAATTTCTGGTTGTTCCATGTTGTATTGAGAAGCCATACCGGATAAAGTGCATATTTAACGGAATTGTCTGTGAGGTTAACGTTTGAGCTTCTGACGGATACGGCATTGTATTCCTGAGTAAAGCCCTTGAATGTGTCCTCAACGCTTGATTTTACACGCTGATTAGCTCTCGCAAAGCACTGCTCGGATGACACATCATACTTGTCAGCCATATAGCCTGCAAGATATGCTGTCTGGAAGTCAACAGCCTCGCCTATGTTGTAAGGCTCGATTGATTCCATAAGGTCATCAGCCATTTTTTCAGAACCATCAACAGGAATGTGATTGAATCCGACTGTACCGCCTCTTGTGAGGAGGAAGTGACGTGTTTCTGTGTATCTGTAATCACCGCTGGTCCAGTGTCTTACCTTTGTACCGTTAAAGTGAACAGTTGAGTTTGTGTTGCAGTCGAAAAGCCAGAACGGCACATACACACCCTTGATTTCGTCGATGTGGTTTTCGTCCTTGAACACCTTAGGAAGCAGAATTTTGCCCTTTAAGTGATTGATTAACGATTCCTTTGCGGCCTTTTTGTCAAGCTTGAACGGAATAACGAGGTCAGGACGCAGGTCGCCGACAAAGTTACCCTTCATGACAATCGGGTTGTCACAGTATGGACATGTTGAAGCAGCTGTTGTCTGGTCACAGATAATTTCACCGCCGCACGACTGACAGGAGTAAACAGACATACCTGTAAGCTCATCCTGACGCCACTGGTTTTCACTGTTCTGGTTCCATTCCATGCTGTCAGGAGCGACGTTCAGAGCCTCATCAAAGGCTTTCATAGTTTCAACATCAAATTCCGAGTCGCAGTATGGACACTTCATGTTCTGGGTTGAACTGTCAAATTCAATTGCGCCGCCGCACTTGGGGCATTTGTATTCGAGTAATGTTGACATTATATCACCTCTTAAATTGGCTGTACTGCATTACAGTACAGCCTTGATTTTTGTATTTTTATTTGATATCGTTTGCGTCAAAAACGTCTCCGCATTCAGGACAGAACTTAGGAGGGTTCTTAGGGTCTGCAGGTTCCCAGCCGCACTTGTCGCACTTGTAAAGCGGTTCTCCCGCAGGCTTTGGTGAGCCGCATTCAGCGCAGAACTTGCCCTTGTTTACAGCACCGCATGAACAGGTCCATCCTGCATTGTCAGCAGGCTTTGGTGAACCGCATTCTGAACAGAACTTAGCTGTGTTAACAGCGCCGCATGAACAGGTCCAGCCACCCTGTGCAGGAGCCTGTGCCTGCTGCTGAGCCGCCATCTGCTGCTGCATCTGCATCTGCTGAGCCTGCTGCTGCTGACCCATAGCAAAGAGATTCTGAGCGTTCATACCGCCTGCCATCTGAGCCATGTTCATGCCCATAAAGCCTGCCATAGCGCCGTTTGGATTTGAAGCTGCAGCCTTCATGGCTTCAGACTGTGCACCGACCATAGCAGCACCTGCCATATTTGCGTTTCTGAAAACAGCTGTTCTCTGGAGGTCCTTAATCATGTCCTCGTCTTCCTTTGGTGCGTTGACAGAATTAATACCGATTGAAACGATTTCAAGACCTCTGAGCTTCTGCCATTTTGCATTAAGCTCATTGTTCATAGCGTCGCAGAGTTCCTGAGTGTGACCCGGAAGTGCGCTGTATCTGATACCGAGCTCTGAAATCTTTGCAAATGCTGGCTGGAGAGCGTTTAAGAACTCAGTTTTGAGCTGTCTGTCAATGCTCTCTCTTGTGTATTCTTCTGTAACGTTACCGCAGACGTTTGTGTAGAAGAGCATCGGGTCCATGATTTTGTATGAGTAGACGCCGTTGCAGCGTACTGAAATATCAACGTCAAGGCCGATATTTGCGTCAACAACTCTGAATGGTACAGGATTTGGAGTACCAAATTTGTTGTCAACAAGTTCCTTTGTATTAAAATAGTATACTCTCTGGTCGTTGCCGGTATCACCGCTGTATGTAAAGCGCTTGCCGATTGTCTTGAATGTGTTTATGATACCCTTTCCGAGGCTTCCGCAGAAAAGGCTTGGTTCTGAGGCACTGTTGTATGTAAATTCGCCCGGTTCGGCACAGATATCAACAATCTTGCCTTTTTCAACGATAATCATGCACTGTCCGTCAGCTACGGCAATGCCGCTTCCGTTTGTGATGATGTTGTCATTTCCCTTGGTGTTTGAGGAACGGTCAGAAGTTCTCTTGTGTCCTCTTTTCATAAGTACGTCGCTTGGCATAGCGTCGCAGTAGATGAATTCCTTCCACTGGTCGGCAAAAGTACCACCGACAGCACCGATTGCAGCTTTAATAAGTCCCATAGTAAAATCTCCTTAAAGAATTTTGTTTTAATTTTAATACATAATAAATTATATCATTAAAGTCTAAAAAAATCAATAGGATTACAGCGATTTTTAGTGAAAAATCCATTAGATTATATATTTTTTACACGGGAAGGATGCCACGAATTAATATTTAAAGAAATTTCAGGAAAACACTTGCATTTTTTTGAAAAATATGTTATGATAATTAAGCATTTAAAATCCGTTCGGGTATTTTTGTGCCCGCACGAGAGTTTATGCCAGTAAAATGACATTAAACAGGGCAGTCCGCTGCCGCAGAATTTCCGTATGCGGAGAAATTCATGATAATGCGGTAAGAATGCCGGAAAACAGGAGGAAAAAGAAATGAACGCATTAGAAATCATCAGCAACTCATGCAAGAAGGCAGAAGTACCTGAATTTTCAGTAGGTGATACTGTTAAGGTACACGTTAGAATCAAGGAAGGCGACAAGAGCCGTATCCAGGTATTCGAAGGTACTGTAATTGCAAAGAAGCACGGCGGAATCAGCGAAACATTCACTGTAAGACGTGTGGCTCACGGCTGTGGTATCGAAAGAGTCTTCCCACTTCACTCACCGGTTGTAGACAAGGTTGAGATCGTAAGATACGGTAAGGTTCGCAGAGCTAAGCTCTATTATCTGCGTGACAGAGTTGGTAAGGCAGCTAAGGTTAAAGAGCAGATCAAGTAATAAAATGGGCATTTTAAGGCAGACGGCTTTTATAAAAGCCGCCTGACCTCTTGTCTGCACAAGGGACGTTTAAGTCCCTTTTTTGCTATTAATTTAAGAATCGAGGTAAGACGAATGGATGAACAGCAGATTGAAAATATGCTGGAAGAAGAATTAAAGGATGAGCTTGAAAAAAATGAAGCTGACGGCTCAGAAAATAGTTCCGAAGAAAAGGGAAGTGCGTTTAGCGATTTTCTCGATATTGTGGAATCTATAATTACTTCTATTTTCGTTGTGCTTCTTATATTTACATTTGTGTGTCGTCCTGTAACGGTTGACGGAGGCTCTATGAATCCGACTCTGACTGATAAGGATAAGCTTCTTATGCTTACATTTATGTGCACTCCTGAACAGGGTGACATTGTTATTGTCGATAATAAGTATGGATATACTTATAAAGATGACAGCCAGACAGAGCTTATTCAGACTCAGGGTCTTGCACCAGCCGCAGGCGAGGACAGCAAAAAAATCATAAAGAGAGTTATTGCAACAGCCGGACAGACAGTTGACATTGATGAAGAAAAGGGCGATGTAATTGTTGACGGAAAGGTTTTAGAGGACAGCTATGTTCTTATGAATCCTGACGGTACAAAGCAGGCTATTTCAGCAGGTAATGCATTTACCTATCCGCTGACTGTTCCTGAGGGCTATATTTTCGTTCTCGGTGATAACAGAAACAATTCAACTGACAGCCGTTCTACATTTGTAGGCTTTGTAAAGAATGAGGACGTTATCGGTGAAGCAATTTTAAGATTTTATCCATTTGGCGATTTCAAGCTTCTTGATTGATATAAATAACGGGATGTAAGGGGAGTGAAAAAACAGAATGAGTAATAGAAACGGCAGAGAAAGCCGCGACGACGCGCTTGAGCGTATTCTTGCGGAAACTGCAAAAAATCCGTATACTCCTAAAAGACCGGTGCGTCCGCAGCGTCCTGCTGGCCCCGCAAAGCCGGTTGTAAAAACAATTCCGTCTGTAAAAAATGAGACTGAAGCTGTAAGACCTGCTGCTGAGCGCAAGGTGGCGTCAAAGCCTGTGAGTGCGCCTCAGCACATGGCGGAGTCTGAAAAGCCTGAGGTAAAACCTGTACAGCAAATGGAAGAAAAGCCTGCAACAAGTGCTGCTGCAAAGATTGCGGCTATAAAGCGTGCAAGAGCGCAGAGTGAGCAGAGTGTCCCACAGCTACAGGAGGAAATCGTTTCTGATGATGTTATGACAGAGGAATTACCTGTTGAAACAGCGCCTGAAACTGATGCCTTTGATGCTGAGGACGACGGCTACTTTGAAGATGACTACGACTATGACGACGAGGATTATGACTATGACGAAGGCGAGGAAAAGCTTTCTGATTATATACTCGGACTTGTGGAGGGTGCGCTGTCGGTTATCCTTGTTGTGCTTTTATTCTATACATACATAATTCACATTGCTGAGGTAGACGGCTCGTCCATGCAGCCGACGCTCACTGACGGCGACAAGCTTCTTGTAAGGTCAATTATGTATACACCTGAAAACGGTGATGTTGTCGTGATTGACAATGATAAGGCAAATTTAATTTCCGAAAGCGGAAATGTTGTTGAGACAGACGGTCTTGACAAGATGATTGTGAAGCGAGTTATCGCAACGGGCGGACAGACTGTTGATATTGACTTTGAAACAGGAAAAGTGAGTGTTGACGGAAATGTTCTCACTGAAAACTATATCAGTGAACCGACTACAAGAGATGAATACGCTTTCACTTATCCTCTGACAATCCCTGAGGGCTATGTCTTTGTTATGGGTGATAACAGAAATCTTTCGATGGACAGCCGTCACCCGCAAATCGGACTTGTTTCCGAGGACGACATTGTCGGCGAGGCGTTTATGAGGGTTTATCCGTTCGGCGATTTCGGAATGATTGAATAAAAAGGAGGCTTTGTAATGGCTGAAATGGCTTCCATACAGTGGTTTCCCGGTCATATGACCAAAACCCGAAGAATGATACAGGCTAATCTTTCGCTTGTCGATGGCGTTGTTGAAATTCTTGATGCACGTATTCCGATGTCAAGCAGAAATCCTGAAATGGACAGGCTTGTCAAAAACAAGCCGAGAATGCTTCTGCTCAACAAGGCGGATATGGCGGACGACAAGGCAACTGAAAAATGGTCTGAATACTATAGAAACAAGGGCTTTACAGTCCTTAAGGCTGACTGCAAAAGCGGAAACGGTTTAAAAAGCTTTCTGCCCGCAGTTAAAAATAAAATGCTCAAAGAGCTTATGGACAGACGCCGTGAAAAGGGCATCGAGGGAGCACCGATAAGACTTATGATTGTCGGTATTCCGAATGTCGGAAAGTCATCGTTCATAAACCGTATGTCAAAATCAAAAAAGGCAAAGGTTGAGGACAGACCTGGTGTTACACGCACAAAGCAGTGGATTAAATTCGGCGAAAATGTTGAAATGCTTGACATGCCCGGCGTACTCTGGCCGAAGTTTGAGGACCAGAGCGTTGCAAGAAAGCTTGCGTTTACAGGTGCTGTCAAGGACGATATTCTTGACATTGAGGCACTGGCGTCATTCCTGCTTGAAAATCTTGCTGTGAACAGTCCGCAGGCGATTGAGCAGAGATATAAGTTTACACCTGAGGGTGAGGGCTATGAAATGCTCCAGATGCTCGGCAGAAAAAGAGGTATGCTGATTTCGGGCGGTGAGGTTAATACCGAACGTGCCGCAATTACGCTCCTTGACGAGTACCGAAGCGGTAAGCTTGGAAGAATAACGCTTGAACAGCCTTCGGAGGTTGAAAATGAGTAGTCCGCTCTGGGAATATGACGAGGCTGTCAGAAACAGCATCGGCGGAAATTTCTGCGGTGTTGACGAAGCGGGGAGAGGACCTCTGGCAGGTGATGTTTACGCTGCCGCAGTCGTGCTTGACCCTGAAAACCCGATTGAGGGGCTTAACGACAGCAAAAAGCTTTCCGAAAAAAAGCGTGAAAAGCTTTACGATGAAATTATAGAAAAATCACTTGATTACTGCATTGCCAGAGCGACAATTGCGGAAATTGAGGAGATAAATATTTTAAATGCCGCTATGCTTGCAATGAAAAGAGCAGTTATGGGTCTTGAAAAAATGCCTCAGCTTGCAATTGCTGATGGAAATAAGGCACCTGACCTGCCGTGCGAGGTGCAGACACTTGTTAAGGGTGACGCAAACAGCGCTTCAATTGCGGCGGCATCAATTCTCGCTAAGGTTACAAGGGACAGATATATGCTTGAAATTGCCGTAAAATATCCCGGATACGGCTTTGAAAAGCACAAGGGCTACGGCACAAAGCTTCACAGGGAAAAAATCCTGGAGCTCGGACCGTGTCCCGAACACAGAATGTCCTTTCTGAAAAAAATCTATGCGAAAAAGTAATTACGGCAATACTGCCGAAGGCTTTGTGTGCTCATACCTTGAAAATAAAGGCTATGTGATACTCGGGCGTAATTTCCGCATAAAGGGCGGAGAGATTGACGTGATTGCGGAATACGGGAATTATATCTGTTTTGTCGAGATTAAGTACCGCACAGGCGGTAGCGGCCTTGAAACGGCAATTGACAGAAAAAAACAGCGGAGAATTATAAAATCCGCAGAAGAATTTATCAGAAAAACAGGCAGCATGCTTCAGCCAAGATTTGATGCGGCACTTGTAAGCTCAGATGACGGCGGCATGAGCCTTGAATATATTTCAAACGCCTTCGACGGAAGCTGTGTTTGAAACGAAAAGGGTGGTATTTATGTATTACAAAAGTACAAGAAACAGTGAAATTAAGGTAGACAGTGCAGTTGCTATCACACAGGGTATTTCAGCTGACGGCGGTCTTTTCGTGCCTGAGTCAATTCCTGAAATGACTCTTGAGGAAATCAAGTATCTTGCAGGTCTTAACTACTCATGCAGAGCAGCTTATATCTTCAAGAAGTATCTTACTGATTTCACAGACGCTGAAATTCAGTACTGTACAGACAATGCATACAGCACTAAGAACTTTGAAACAGAAAACATTGCTGAAATTGCTCAGCTTTTTGACGGTACATATATGCTTGAGCTCTGGCATGGTCCAACATGTGCGTTCAAGGATATGGCACTTCAGATTCTTCCTTACTTCCTTACAACATCTGCTAAGAAAATCAATCTTGACAAGAAGATTATTATTCTTGTTGCAACATCAGGCGATACAGGTAAGGCAGCGCTCGAAGGCTTCAAGGACGTTGAAGGAACACAGATTTTAGTATTCTATCCTGAAGACGGCGTAAGCCCAATGCAGAAGAGACAGATGACAACACAGTCAGGTTCAAACGTTGGTGTATGTGCTGTAAAGGGTAACTTTGACGACTGCCAGAGCGGTGTTAAGGTAATCTTCACAGACGCTGAAATCAAGGAAAAGATGGACAACGCAGGACTTATGTTCTCAAGTGCAAACTCAATCAACTGGGGCAGACTCGTTCCACAGATTGTTTACTATATTTCATCTTATGCATCACTCGCTGAAAGCGGTGAAATCGAACTCGGTGACAAGATTAATGTTGTTGTTCCGACAGGTAACTTCGGTAATATCCTTGCTGCTTACTACGCTAAGAAGATGGGTCTTCCAATCAACAAGCTCATCTGTGCTTCAAACGTAAACAAGGTTTTAACTGACTTTATCGAAACAGGTGTTTATGACAGAAACAGAGATTTCTTTGCAACATGCTCACCATCAATGGATATTCTTATTTCAAGTAACCTTGAAAGACTTCTCTATATGCTCACAGGTCAGGACGACGCTCAGATAAGAGAATGGTTTACAAGCCTTGCTGAAACAGGCAGATATGAAGTTACAGACGCAGTTAAGGCAGTTCTCAAGGAAGAATTCTTTGGCGGCTTCTGTGATGATGCTGAAACAAAGGCTACAATCAAGTCTATCTATGATAAGTATTCATACACATGCGACACTCACACAGCTGTTGCTGTAAAGGTTTATGAGGACTACAAGAAGGCAACAGGCGATACAACTAAGACTTTAATCGCTTCAACAGCAAGCCCATACAAGTTCAGCGCAAGCGTTCTTGAAGCTATCGAAGGCAAGGCGTCTGACCTTGATGAATACGATATGGTTGACAGACTTGCTGAGCTTTCAAAGCTCCCTGTTCCTGAGGCTCTTGCTGACTTAAAGGGCAAGGAAAGAAGATTTACAGGCTCAATTGACAAGTCTGACATGAATAATTACGTTCTTAAGGACTTTGGTCTTGCGTAATGTCACTTTACGCAATCGGTGATCTTCATCTGTCGCTCAGCGACAAGTCGAAGCCTATGGATATTTTCAGCGGCTGGGAAAACTACATGCAGCTTATGGAAGAGAACTGGAAGAAAACTGTGTCAGATGACGATACAATAGTTCTTGCAGGGGATATTTCATGGGCTATGCAGCTTAAAGACGCTTATGAGGATTTTAAGTGGATTGAGCAGATGCCCGGAAAGAAAATTATCCTCAAAGGCAATCACGACTACTGGTGGGGCTCACGCAAAAAAATGGAGGACACATTCTCAGAATGGGGATTTGGTTCTCTCAATATTCTGCACAACAATCATTTTGCATACGATAATTACGGTATCTGCGGAACCCGTGGCTGGGTAAACATGCCTGGGGAATCCGCGGACGCCAAGGTGCTTGCAAGAGAGGCGGGGAGACTTTCTGCCTCGTTGCAGTCAGCACTTTCAGAGGGGCTTGACCCTCTTGTCTTCATGCACTATCCGCCGATTTACGGAAATAATCTGAATCTTGATATACTTGATGTGCTTTTTAAATATAATGTTAAGAGCTGCTGGTATGGTCATCTTCATGGTCCGTCAATTAAATATGCTATCAACGGAGAGCGTGAAGGAATAGATTTCAGACTGATTTCAGGTGACTTTTTACAATTTTGTCCTGTTAAGATTCTGTGATTTGTGCAAAATGCAGAAGTGTATAAAGATTATTAAAAATTGTATAGAAAAATTGTAGCGTTTATGCTATAATAGAAAAGGTATGCACCTTAATAAAATATGGAGGAATATAAAAATGAGTTTAAAATCATCAACTAAGGTTGACGTAAATACACAGGAACTGGTATTCACAGCAGATGCTGAAGCTTTCAATGCTGCTATTGAAAAGGCTTACCAGCGTCAGAAGAAAAACATTCAGGTACCTGGTTTCAGAAAGGGTAAGGCTACTAAGAAGCTCGTTGAAAAGTATTTCGGCGAAGGCGTTTTCTATGAGGATGCAATCAACATGCTCATCAATGAAGAAATGGGCGATGCAATCGTTGCTGAAAACCTCGTTTTAGTAGACACTCCAAGAATTGAAGTTATCTCAGCAGACAAGGAAAATGGTGTTGAATACAAGGCTATCTGCATTACTAAGCCTGAAGTTACTGTTGCTGAATACAAGGGATTAAAGTCACCAAAAAATGTCAAGGATGTAACTGAGGAAGACCTCAATGTTCAGATTGAACAGATCCGTCAGAGAAATGCTAAGATTGTTTCAGTTGATGACAGAGCAGCTGAGCTTGGCGACGAAACAGTAATCGACTTCGAAGGCTTTATGGACGGCGTTGCATTCGACGGCGGTAAGGCTGACGATTTCCCACTTAAGTTAGGCAGCGGACAGTTTATCCCTGGTTTTGAGGATCAGATTGTTGGTCACTCAATCGGTGATGAATTTGATGTAAATGTAACATTCCCTGAAGAATATCAGATGGAAGAATATGCAGGAAAGCCTGCAGTATTCAAGGTTAAGCTCAACGGCATCAATACAACTGAGCTTCCTGAAATTGATGACGAGCTCATCAAGGATACAACTGATTTTGATACTGTTGAAGAATGGAAGACAGATATCAGAACAAAGCTTGAAAACCAGGCAGAAGCTACAGCTAATGCTCAGTTTGAAAACTATCTCATGCAGACAATCATCGACACAGCTGAAGGTGTAATTCCTAAGTGCATGTTCGACAGAAGAGTTGACCAGCTTATCGCTGACTTTGAAAGAAGCCTTAAGGGTCAGGGCATGAGCGTTGAAATCTATCTCCAGTACACAGGTATGGATATGGATTCATTCAGAGAAACATTCCAGGAAAGAGCTGAAAACGAAGTTAAGCTCAGACTTGCTCTTGAATACATCGCTGACAAGGAAAACCTTGCTCCGACAGAAGAAGACATCAACAAGGGTCTCACAGAAATTGCTGAATCAAACGGCCTTACAGTTGATGATGTTAAGGCAAGAATTGACCTTGACGCATATGTAATTGACCTCAAGGCAATCAATGCTGTAAACTTCGTTAAGGACAACGCTGTTGTTGACAACACAATCGATCCTACAAAGAAAGACGAAGAAGAAGCAGAATAAATAACTGCATAAAAGCGAGCTGTCCTAAGGGGCAGCCGCCTTTGTTAATAGAGAAAAATTTAAGGGCGAAAGACCTGCTTTAGAAAAGGAGATTAAGATATGAGCTTCATACCTTACGTTGTAGAACAGACAAGTCGCGGTGAGCGTTCTTATGACATTTTTTCAAGACTTTTAAACGACAGAATAATCATGCTTTCAGAAGATGTAAACGACACAACAGCAAGCCTTGTTGTTGCTCAGCTTCTCTATCTTGAAAGCCAGGACCCTGAAAAGGATATCAGCCTTTATATCAACAGTCCGGGCGGTTCAGTAACTGCCGGTATGGCAATTTACGATACAATGCAGTATATCAAGTGTGATGTATCAACAATCTGTATCGGTCTTGCTGCATCAATGGGCGCATTCCTGCTTTCAGCAGGTACAAAGGGCAAGAGAATTGCTCTTCCTAACTCAGAAATCATGATTCACCAGCCTCTTATTTCAGGCGGTCTGCAGGGTCAGGCTACTGATATTAAAATCAGAACTGACAATCTCCTCAGAACTAAGGAAAGACTTAACAGAATTTTAAGCGAAAACACAGGTAAGTCTTATGAGGAAATCTGCCGTGACACTGAAAGAGACAATTTCATGACTGCTGAAGAAGCAATGGCTTATGGACTTGTTGACAAGGTGATTAACAAGAGATAAAAATTATCAGGGGAGAGTTTTATGTCTGATAAACCTATTAAATTTTGTAATTTCTGCGGAAAAAGTGAAGATAAGGTTCAGAGCGTTTTCACAGCAGGTACATCAAATATCTGCGATGAATGTGTTGTATACTGCTATGAGCTTTTAATGGGTCCGCTTGCTAAAGTAAAGCCAAGCAAGAAAACTTCGACAACTGACAGCAGAAGAAAGCCTGACGGCTCATCAATCAATCTGCTGACTCCTGCTGAAATCAAGTCAGTTCTTGATGAATATGTTGTCGGACAGGACAAGGCGAAGATGACCCTTGCTGTTTCCGTTTATAACCACTATAAGAGAATTATGAGCGCTGATGACGGCGAAGATGTTGAAATCCAGAAGAGTAATGTTCTTCTTCTCGGACCGACAGGTGTCGGTAAGACATTCTTAGCGTCAACCTTAGCCAGAATTCTTGACGTACCGTTTGCAATTGCGGACGCTACAACAATTACCGAAGCAGGTTACGTTGGTGACGACGTTGAAAACGTGCTTCTGAGACTGATTCAGGCAGCTGATTTTAATGTAGAAGCGGCTGAACGCGGTATCATTTATATTGACGAAATCGACAAGATTGCAAGAAAGTCTGAGAATACATCTCTCACACGTGACGTAAGCGGTGAGGGTGTTCA
The DNA here is from genome assembly GCA_964621265.1 of uncultured Clostridium sp. Taxonomy (GTDB): domain Bacteria; phylum Bacillota; class Clostridia; order Oscillospirales; family Ruminococcaceae; genus Porcipelethomonas. Next base: position 24,604 of record CAZULQ010000019.1, read on the forward strand.
GCAGGCACTCCTCAAGATTATTGAGGGTACTGTTTCAAACGTGCCTCCTCAGGGCGGCAGAAAGCATCCGAATCAGGAATTTATTCAGATTAATACGAAAAATATCCTGTTTATCTGCGGCGGTGCTTTTGACGGACTTGAAAAGTCAATCTTAAAGAGAGTTAACTCATCAGCCATCGGTTTTGGCGCTGAGGTTTCATCAAAGAAGGAAATGACAAAGAATATTTTCCATAAGGTTATTCCACAGGACCTTGTTAAGTTCGGTATTGTACCTGAGCTTGTCGGCAGACTTCCTGTTATAACTGTTCTTGACGAGCTTGATGAACCTGCGCTTGTGAAAATCCTCACAGAGCCGAAGAATGCGCTTTTAAAGCAGTATAAGAAGCTGTTTAATTACGACGACATTGACCTTGTTGTTGAAGATGACGCTCTTATTGAGATTGCCAAGAAGGCAATTGAGCAGAAAACAGGTGCGAGAGGACTCAGAGCTATTATCGAAAACGCTCTTATGCAGTCGATGTTTGAGGTTCCGAGCGACCCTGAAATTTCATCGGTTATTGTTAATGCGAAGTGTATTACGGACGGTGAAAAGCCTGTTTTTTCAAAAAAGAAGGTTAAAGCCAAGAAGGCTGAATAAATTTTAAGAGACCGTTTTTGCGGTCTCTTTTTTAATGCTTATATTACAAATCAAACAAAACAGGGACTGCAAAATACAGTCCCTGAAATTTTATTTTTTTGTCTTTTTGCCAAGCAAAATGAATATTACAATAAGTGCTGCGGCTATTGCTGCGATAATTATATACATTATGACATCTCTGTCATCGCCCGTAAGCGGAGATGCTGAAAGTGGCAGTAAATAGGACATTTTTAATCACCTTTCATTATAATTCTTCTTAAAAGAATGACATAGTCAAATATGTTTATAACGCCGTCATCATTCAAGTCGTCATTCGGGAAATCATCGTTTATCGGAGTTTCACCGATAAGCGCCATTCTGAGCGTTACAAGGTCTGATACGTCAACATCACCATCAAGGTTATAGTCGCCCTCAATTACTTCAGGCTCCTCAGTTGTAGGCTCTGTTTCGGGCTCTGTTACAGGAGGTTCTGTCACTTCTTCGGTTGTTGTGACAGGCGCCTCAGTTTCTGTTACAGTAGTTGTTGTAACCTCAGTTGTAGTTGTTTCCTGTGTAGTTGTTACAGCTGATGTAGTTGTAATCGGCTCAGTTGTAACGGTTGTTGTTTCAGTTGTTGTTACTTCTTCTGTTGTAGTGGCAACAGTTGTTGTTGTCTCTGTGGTAGTTTCTGTGATTGTAGTAGTTTCAGGCTCTGTTGTTGTTACAGGAGTTGTTGTTATAACTTCTGATGACGCATAAACGTAATCAGCTGTATTGAGCTCAGGATATACAAATCCGGTTACAGCATAAAGAGTATCAGGAGTGTGATTTGTATTGAAGCTGTCTGAACCCTTGAGGAAATAATTGTACTTGACAGGTGTTACAGTAGATTTTGTATCGTCCCATGTACAGTCAACGCCATACCACTCATTGTCTTCCATCATGACATAATTCCACATGTGCCCTTCGTTTGTTTCGGGGTCAATATTGCCCGGAATTACAATACACGGAATACCAAGCTTGTCGCACAGAATCTTGAAAGATTTTGAATATCCCTCGCAAAGAATCGCATAAGGCTCAGTGAAAAGACCTGTTGCAGCGTCACGATAAGGCGCTTCAAGACTGTATACAACTGTTGTTGCAATGTAATCGTGAATATACTTCACCTGACTGTATCTGTCATCACCCTCAACAACGAAATTGTCAACGGAGTCGTTGAGCATATTATAAAATTCAGTTACAGTATCTGTATCAACATATTCTTCCTTGATACCAGGCTTTAACTTGATTTCAGAAATCTTCATTTTGTAAAGTCCTGAGGACATACTCTTGCTTACCTTGATATTACTGATTGTTACTGTAATATTTCCTGAATCCAGCCAGAAAAGTTCGGGATAGTCAAAGTCAATGGCGTTTCTTGCAGCAGTAACATTGCTGAAAACCAGTGACCAGAATTCCTGTGTTTCCTCTGTTGTCCATTGGCTTGAATCGGTTGTTTCAGTTTCATGAACAAGTGTATTCGGAAGTGAAACCGTAACCTCCTCAACAGTCGGACCGCTTACCCATGTTTCCATAGCTTCATAGGTAGCCTTATTGTTTTCATCAAGCTGGTCGTAATAAAGAAAACCATCTTCATTGTAAGAATAATTTATCTGTGGCAGAAAATCCGATGTCAAAACCAGTTCTTCATCAAGAACTTCTGATTCATCAATGACGATTTCCTGTTCGGTAATCGTGTCGATAACTCCCTCATATGCCTCAGCATGATAAGCAGGGCTCATAAGAGAAACTCCGAACACACAAAGAGTCAATAAAGATTTAAAACGGTTTTTCATAAAAAACGTATACCACAGAGAGTCTGTGATACACTTCCTCCCTTCAAATATTTATTTTCCCTCTATTATCTTTTCATAAATATTATACAATAGGTGGCTGTTATTGTCAATGATTTTATTGTATTTCTACAAAATGTTCAAAAAACAGAAGTCATTTTTATTTACTATGTCATCACACCTTGTATCCATATTCAAATATCTTATATCTGATTTTCATTCGTTCTGACTTTTTGCCGAGTATAAAGCGTATCACAAAGTAAAGCAATACGTCCGAAACGGCATAAACCGCAAACCAGACAAGTGAATCCAGAATGAGAATATGATAATCTGAAAGCATAAAGCCCTTTTCGGCGTCCCATAAAAGATTGAGAATACCCGAGCATGAAAACAGCATTGATGAGATGAATGTAAACAGCAGGGCAAAGAGTTTGTTTTCTGTTATTTTACGTCTCAGCATACCCGCCATAAGCCCGATAAAGCCTATAAGCAGAAGCTGTATTGTAATTGCAGGGTCTGTGTGCGTTACGCCCGAATAAAGCATGAGCGATGCAATACCGCAGAGATAACCGACGGGTACTCCGAAATATGCTCCAGCGGCAATTGTGAATGCCGTGAACGGTCTCAGATATGTTGCCGAATCTGCAAAATAGAATACCGCAAAGGACAACAGCGTCATTATTGTTATAATCTGTATTTCCTTTGTGACAACCTGTCTGTTTCCATGCGATGCAAGATAGGGCATGACTGCAAGGACAGCCGTTATTACGGCGATAACACTGTAATACACTCCGCCGAATACCACATTTTCAATCGCATAGATAAACAGCGACATTATCAGAACCACAAAGGTTATAAGTTTTCCCGTCATTTCTTCACACCGCCGTTTTCCTTGCAAAGAGTTATGATTTCATCAAATGTCACCGTATTTTCATAGAAGTCCTTTGTAATTCTTGATGAAACGGTTGTATAGAAATCATTCTGACTGTAAAAATTACCTGATTCGTCCTCGGAGATGATTGTTCCGTCGAAAAACAGACCGCATGTATCAGCTGTTTCAGCGGCAAAGTCGTTATCATGTGTTACGATGATGATTGCCTTGCCCTCAGATGCAAAACGCTTTAAAAGCTCTGCAATAGTCTTTTTCGACCATGCGTCAACGCCCTTGGTCGGTTCGTCAAGCAGAATTACATCAGGATTGCTTATCATGATTTTTGCAAGAGCCGCTTTCTGAAGCTCACCGCCGCTTATGTCATACGGGTGATTTTGCAGAATGCCGACAATTCCAAGCTTTCTGCATATGTCATATACTGCACTAGAAACAATATCCTTCTGTATTCCACAGCTGAGCGCAAAGTCTGTCAGGTCGTCCTTGAGTGTGTCGCCCGTGAAAAGGGTTATCGGATTCTGCGGTATAATTGCAACCTTTGAATTACCGCTGAGCTTTATTCCGTTTATCAGAACCTTGCCGTTATAAGGCTTTCTCTGTCCAGAAATTATAGATAAAAGCGTTGTCTTTCCACAGCCGTTTCCGCCTACAACGGCGTATATTTCGCCCTTTTTAACGCTCATGCTGAGACTGCTTATAACGTCAGGCTCAGACTTTTCGTATCTGAAAAAGACGTCTGACAGTTCAACTGCATAGGAATTGTTGTTGAGCTTCAGCGGTTTTTCAAGCTTGTGCTTGATATTAGGGCAGTATCTTCTGATAAACTCCCTTGCTTCTCTTACATCAATAGGACACACCGCCTTGATGCCAAAGCGCTGGAATATTCTTGCGGGAACAGGCATACCCTGAACAATCGGGGCTTCCTTTGAGAAAAATCCGCAGCATGTTCTCGGAACACCGAAATATCTCAGATGATTCTTGTCAATTACCGCAATCGTATCTGCGTAAGAAAAAATTCTTTCCAAATTATGCTCTGCAATAATAACGGTAACGCCGTATTCACGGTTGAATCTCACAAGCATATCCACAAAGGCGGTTGCGCTGAACGGGTCAAGCTGTGAGATAGGCTCATCAAGGAGCAGAAGGTCAGGCGACATAATCATCGCTGACGCTAAATTCAGAAGCTGTTTCTGTCCGCCGGAAAGGGTTGCCGTGTTATTATGAAACCACTTGTTCATGCCGAACATTGTAGCGATTTCGGCAGTTTTTCTTTTGATAACCGAGTTTGACTCGCCGAGATTTTCAAGTCCGAACGCAAGCTCACGGTAAACCTTGTCAGTTACAAGCTGACTGTCGGGATTCTGCATTACAAATCCGATACGGGATGCAGAATCTTTTTTGTCAAGCTTTGAGATTTCGGTTCCCTTGAAAAAAATCTTGCCCTTTTGTCTCCCGTCGGGACGAAGCTCTTTTTTCATAAGCTTTAAAAGAGTTGTCTTTCCACAGCCCGATGAGCCATAGAGAATGACAAATTCCCCGCGCCTTACGGAAAAGCTTATGTCTTCCATTAAATATGTCTTGTTGCCACGGTGTGCAAAGCTTAAATTTTCGACCGTAATAATATCCATTTGTATTCCTCACATATTTCTGTTATACATGGTATCAGCATTATAACCGACCACATGCCCCAGAGAATTATATCTGTATATGAAATTCCCGTATATATAAGCTCGGGGAAGTATTTTATATCTGTTGTCCCGAAAAATCCCGATGCCCCTGTAAACGGGAGCATATATGCTAAAAGGAGCAGTAAAACTGCGTCAAGCTTTCTGAAGCGGTATATGCTCATTGATGTACGACCCGAAAGCCCGTAGCCTCTGGCGTACATTGCCTCAGATGTATCAGCGGAATTTTCAATTGACCATGTAATGAGCGCTGAAAAGCTTCTGAAAACTATCAATATCCTCTTTCTGAGATTTTTGTGTCCCGAAAAGAGATTGTGCTGAGTTCTGTATATATTGCTGTACTGCCTTTTCATTGTCGGGAAAAACTTCATCATTCTTGAAATAAATACTGCAAGACGTGATGAGACACGTGACAATACAAAAACAAGACGTTCCGCTGTCATAACGCTTGTCATGTCGGAAAGCCAGCAGACACCTGCCGAAAGCTTAAGCCCGTAGCTTAACCCCATGATTATTGCCTCTTTTGTTATGGCGTTGTCATTTATGAAAATATAAGCTGTTTTTCCGTTATGACAGCTGAGCGTTATGATAAACGCCGTAAAACCTGTCAGCAGGATATACAGAATTATTTCCTTTATGATTTTAAGGCTTTTTATACGCAGAGTGCGGTAGAAAAGTGCGAAGAACAGACTTATCAGCATGAAAACAGGACTGCTGTTTATAAGCACAGACGCAATAACCGCCGCAAAGAATAAAAACTGCGTAAGCGGATGCATTTTTGAAAAGCTCATCTATTCCTCCTCTTCACATACAAAGACCCACTGAACAATATCTCCAGCCGAAAGCTTGCTGATATTGCAGACAGGCTGCTGAATTTCGCCGTTTATCTTGTAAATCCAGCGGCTTGAGTCCCCGCACGATGAATTGTATATATAGTTTATTCCTTCGATTTCCTTTTTGCCGAAAAACCCCTGGGTTTCAAGCTGTATTTTGTTCTGCTTTACCGCACGGACAAGAACGTCATAGGCGGTGTCGCCGTCCTTTATCGGGAAATATGTGTCTGGCAGAATAAGTCCGAATTCGGGAATGTATTCTTCGAGCCCCTCATCAAGGCTTTCCATATTGTAAAGTATATCAGAGCAGTCAATCGACATCATGATTTTCTTGTTCGATTTTATTTCCTCTGTCTTGTAATACTCGTCCTTTGTTTTGATTTCGACGCATGCTGTAAGCATAATTACAGACATAAACAACACAAAAAACTTAAAGACTTTCTTCAAAATCCGTGCACCTCTTTTCAATCGGCAAGTGTAATCTTACAAAATCTCTTTCATTATATCATTTTTTTATCTTTTTTTCAATAGCTATTGCATTTTATACGGCAAAATTCATTTTAAATATTGAAATTCCTCAAAAAAAATGGTAAAATTATATATGTGGCCTTTTTGGGCACACAATTATATTTCAGGATGGTTAAAACAATGGATATTAACAAGACTCTTGCAGAAGAATTCAAATTAAGACAGGAACAGGTTGATAATACAGTAAACCTTATCGATGACGGAAAAACTATTCCTTTTATCGCACGATACAGAAAAGAGCTTACAGGCTCGCTCGACGACCAGATTTTAAGAGAGCTTAGTGACAGACTTAATTATCTGCGTAACCTTGAAGCACGAAAGGAAGAGGTGCGTTCATCAATCGAGGAGCAGGGAAAGCTTACAGACGAAATCGTTGCCGCACTCGAAAAGGCGACTGTTCTTGTTGAAGTTGAGGACATTTATCGTCCGTACAAGCAGAAAAGAAAAACAAGAGCAAGCGTTGCAAAGGAAAAGGGACTCGAGCCTCTTGCAGAGCTTATTGCGGAGCAGGAAACAGCTACTGACCCTGAAAATGAGGCTCTCAGTTACATAGATGAAGAAAAGGGCGTTGCAAGCGCAGAGGAAGCGCTTCAGGGCGCTATGGACATTATCGCAGAAACTGCGTCTGATGATGCAAAGCTCAGAAAGAGCATACGCTCTCTTTACGAAAAGGCGGCGAAAATCGAGTCGAAGGCAACCGACGAGGAGGCTGAAACGGTTTACCGCAACTACTACGAATTCAGCGAGGGCGTTGCAAAAATTGCGGGACACAGAGTGCTTGCGCTTGACAGAGGTGAAAAGGAGGGAGCCCTTAAGGTTTCCGTTGCGATTGATGAGGAATACTGCTATTCAGTCGCCGAGAAAAAATATGTTAAAAACAACAGCCGCTGCGGCGAGCTTGTTAAAACTGCCGTACAGGACAGCTGTAAGCGTCTTATCATGCCGTCTGTTGAACGAGAAATCAGAGCGGAGCTTACTGCCAATGCCGCAGAGGGTGCAATAAAGGTGTTCGCATCAAACTTAAAGCAGCTGCTGCTTCAGCCGCCTGTTAAAAACTGCGTAACGCTCGGTCTTGACCCTGCATACAGAACAGGCTGTAAAATTGCGGTTGTTGACAGCACAGGAAAGGTGCTTGAAACAACAGTTATCTATCCGACACCTCCGCAGAAGAAAATCGAGGAGGCTAAGACTAAACTTAAAAAGCTTATCACAAAGCATGGGGTTACAACAATTTCAATTGGTAACGGTACAGCATCGAGAGAAAGCGAGGAGTTTGTTGCCGAGCTTATCAGAGAAATCCCTGAAAAGGTAAGCTATGCCGTTGTAAGCGAGGCGGGCGCTTCTGTTTACTCAGCATCAAAGCTTGCGGCTGAGGAATTTCCTGAATTTGACGTATCTCTCAGAAGTGCGGTTTCAATTGCAAGACGTCTTCAGGACCCGCTTGCTGAGCTTGTGAAAATTGACCCTAAGGCAATCGGCGTCGGACAGTATCAGCACGACATGCCAAAGGCAAGAATGAACGATGCTCTCTCGGGCGTTGTTGAGGACTGTGTAAACTCAGTAGGTGTTGACCTTAACACTGCATCACATTCACTTCTCTCATACATTTCCGGTATCAATGCAACAGTTGCGAAAAATATTGTTGCATACAGGGAAGAAAACGGCGCATTCACAGACAGAAAACAGCTTATGAAGGTGCCAAAGCTCGGAAAGAAGGCTTTTGAACAGTGCGCAGGCTTTTTAAGAGTAAGAGACGGAAAGAATCCGCTTGACAATACAGCCGTTCACCCCGAAAGCTATGACGCCGCAAAGGAACTCATGAATGAATGCGGCTTTAAGCTTGCCGATATCGGCACAGCGGAAATGAGTAAAATCAAGGATAAGGTGAAGTCATGCGACAAAAACAGCTTATGCGAAAAGCTTGGAATCGGTGTTCCGACCTTAAACGATATTGTCGATGAACTTCAGAAGCCGGGACGTGACCCTCGTGACGAACTCCCTCCACCGCTTATGAGAAGCGGCGATATCATGGAAATACAGGACTTGAAGCCCGGTATGGAAATGATGGGAACTGTCAGAAACGTTATCGACTTCGGTGCGTTTGTTGATATCGGAGTTCATGAGGACGGACTGGTACACATTTCGCAGATATGCAACCGCTTTATCAAGCACCCTCTTGAAGCAGTAAAGGTCGGAGAGGTTGTAAAGGTAAAGGTACTCGACGTTGATGTTAAAAGAAAGAGAATTTCGCTTACAATGAAAATATAGGAGTTTGCTATGAAGGTTTCAAAGGGAAAACTTATAAAAAGAATTGTAATTATAACACTTTGCGTACTTATTGTATTATTCTGTCTTGCATCATTTTTCGGAGTGATGTATGTGTATAAGGATTTCTTCGGAAGAGCCGATATTCCTGAATTTACTGCCTCATTACGATATGAGGACGTAAAGGACGAATATTCAAGGGAGGACGTTGAATTCGAGTCTGACGGAAACACACTTCAGGGGCACATATACGGAGATACGGAAAGTGCAAGGGCGCTTGTTGTGATTTCTCACGGACTTGGCGGATACTCGGAAAGTTATCTTTCGGAAACGCTTTATTTTGTGGATAACGGTTATGCCGTTTTCGGCTACGATAACACAGGTTCGGGCGAAAGTGAAGGCGAGGGAACAACGGGAATGGCGCAGTCGAGGATTGACCTTGACTCAGCACTGAGCTTTGTTGAGGAGAACGAAAAGCTGAGTAATCTTCCCGTACTTCTTTACGGTCACAGCTGGGGCGGATATGCGGTTACATCCATTCTTTCATCAGAGCATGACATTGCAGCGTCAGCGAGCGTTGCGGGGTATAACACTCCTATGGAAATTATTCTGGAATTCGGAGAGGAAATGATGTCTGTTCCGCTTGCGTATCTTGAATATCCGTTTTTATGGCTCAACAATAAAATCATTTTCGGAGAAAATTCCGATATATCGGCTGTTGACTCGATAAATTCATGCGACACTCCCGTTATGCTCATTCACGGCAGAACAGATGAAACGGTTGAATATAACGGCGCATCAATTATTTCCCACAGAGACGAGATTACAAACCCGAATGTTAAGTTCAAAACAGTCGAAGGGGAATACAGCGGACATAATTCACTCTATATGACAGAGGAAGCGTTTGACTACTCAGAAGAGCTGACAGAGTCACATGAAGAGCTTGCAAAGGAATATGACGGCGAAATCCCTCATGATGTTGAAAAGGAGTTTTTTGACAGCATTGATAAAGAGGTTGTAAGCGGTATTTCAGATGAATTTATGAATGATGTTAATGAATTTTATATGAGTGTACTGGAAAAATACAACTAAATTACATAAATATTGCTTTTTCCCGTTTACATTAAACAGATAATGGTATATAATATAGTTTGTGAAACACGCAGGGGACGTGCTTTCAGAAACAGGAGGGATATTAATGTTTAAAAAGAAACTCAGAAAAACTGCGGCATTGCTTGCAGTTTCGGCGGCTACTGCCTTAAATCTTATCGGAAGCTCAATAACTCCGATGACACAGGTTTCGGCAGGTCAGCAGCTTGGACAGACAAACTTTGATGAGGGCGTCGGACTTCCATGGCATGTCTGCGAATCAGCACCGGGTGAGATGGAATTTGATATTTCGGGCGGTGTATACAC
>CAZULQ010000020.1:0-32597 GCA_964621265.1 uncultured Clostridium sp.
GACCACAAGTTTCGGAAGTTGGTTGTAATACTAATTCCATAATTTGACACCTCCAAATTCAAATTTACCGATTAAATCAGAACCCCGTTACAATGATCAATCTCGTGCTGAATGATCTGAGCCGTCCACCCATCGAAATTCTTTATGCGTGTCTGCATTTCGAGTGTCTGATACTGAACCTTGATTGTTTTATATCTCCTGCATTTGCGGGGACCTCCGAGTAAGGACAAACAGCTCTCCTCGGTATCATACGGCTTATCCTTTTTAAGTATGACAGGGTTCAGCATAGTCATATACCTGCCGTCTTCTCCGATAAATGCAATAATGCTCTTGCGGACGCCAATCATGTTGGCCGCCATTCCGACACAAGTCTCCTTGTGCGCCATTAATGTATCAAGCAGGTCTCTTGCCACCTGTAAATCCTCTTTCGTTGCCTTTTCTGATTTTCCGGCAAGAAAAAGAGGATCGTGCATCAATTCTTTAATCATAAGCTTCACCATTCCATTTTGTTGATATCTCATTATAGCACAAATACAGCGTGTTTTCAATGGTGTACATCTTTTACGGTCGGTGATACACGAGAAATTTCCTCTTGACAAATAATAGGTAATATGTTACTATATATTAAGTAATATATTACCTATCGTGTTTACAGGAGGCAAAATGAATATCAAAGAAGTAATAAGGAGCGATAAGGTTGACTTTTCGGGAATTGAATTGTCATACTTTCTGCTTGGACTGTTAAGCGCCTTTGACAACAGGTTTCAGGCTCTGGCTGACAACATGATGAAGGAAATCAGCTGGAAACAGTTTTTTGCAGTTATATGCATAAATCTGTGCAAGGAAAAACCAACCGTCAAGGAACTTGCTGAAATAATGGGAAGCTCTCATCAGAATGTAAAGCAGATTCTGCTAAAACTCGAAAAGAAAGGCTTTGTCAGCATTTCAGCAGATGAAAATGACAAAAGAAAACAACGCATTGAACTTACTGATTACTGCATGGAGTTCTGTAATAAAAATGATGAAATGACCACAAATATTATGACAAAGATGTTTGATGGCATTTCCCAGCAGCAATTACAGGCAACCATACAGACGATTATACAGATTGAAGATAATTTAAAGGAGATTCAGAATCATGAGTAAAGGTATCATTTTATATCAGTCAAAGTACGGGGCAACTAAAAAGTATGCTGAATGGCTTACAGAAAAAACAGACTATGACTGCATTGAAACAAAAAAGGCTGATGTCTCTCAACTGCTGAGTTATGACACAATCATTTTAGGTGGCGGTGTCTACGCTTCGGGTATACTGGGCTTAAAATTCTTAAAGAAAAATATAAATCGTCTGGCTGATAAGAAAATAGCTGTCTTTGCAGTCGGGGCGTCTCCGTATGATGAAAAAGCTATAATTCAAGCAAGAAATCTACATTTTAAAGATGCACTTTGCAACATTCCGTTATTCTATTTTCGTGGTACATGGGACGAAGAAAAAATGACTTTTAAGGACAGAACGCTTTGCAGAATGCTTCAAAAGGCTGTTGCAAAACAAAATCCCGATGAATATGAGCCATGGCAGAAGGCATTGATGTGTGCTGTGGGTCAGAAATGTGACTGGACAGATAAATTATATCTTGAACCACTTCTCAGATATATAGAAGAGTAAAAAGAAGGTTCACATAAGTGCAAAAATTACTCCTTACAGCAAAATGCTGTAAGGAGCTTTTGTTATTGTTCAACCTGAAAATCCTTTACAAGATGAAAATGTCTTATATCAACAAGTGCATCAATAAGAGTACCGTCAGCGGTATATTCCTCCGAGAAGATTTTTCCGTCCGCTCTGACAGTATTGATAACAGCTGTTTTATCGTACGGAACAAGGAACTTTCCACGTCTTGAAGTCTCAGGAAGGTTCCGTGCAATACATTCAAGGAGCGAATCAAAGCCACGCTTTTCTCTTGCAGATATAACGACTGTCTTGTCATCGCACGGAATGCCCTCAGCGTTTTCAAGCTTATCCGCTTTATTGAACACACGAATTTTCGGAATGTTCTCACAGCCGAGTTCATTTAAAAGCTTGTCAGTTACCTCTGACTGTTCCATGCCGTCATCGGCGCTTATATCAATGATATTGATGATTATGTCGGCACTCGCCGCTTCTTCAAGCGTACTCTTGAAAGCCTCGACAAGATGATGCGGCAGACGGCGTATGAGTCCTACCGTGTCAACAAGCATTATGCTTCGGCCGTCGGGAAGCTCGAGCATTCTCGATGTTATGTCAAGCGTTGCGAAAAGCTTGTCCTCTGCAAGCACTCCTGCGTCTGTCAGAGCATTAAGCAGAGTTGACTTTCCGACGTTTGTATATCCCACAATCGCACCAGTTAAAATGTTATCCTTCTTACGTCTTGCACGATGAAGCTCACGTCGCTTTTCAAGCTTTTCAAGCTGTGCTGTGAGCGTTTCAATACGGGTTCTGATATGACGTCTGTCTGTTTCAAGCTTTGTTTCACCCGGACCTCTTGTACCGATACCGCCGCCGAGACGTGACATCTCAATGCCTCGTCCTGCCAGGTGCGCCAGACGGTACTTATTCTGAGCAAGCTCAACCTGTATTCTTCCCTCTTTTGTCAGCGCACGCTGAGCAAAAATATCAAGGATTAGTGTTGTGCGGTCAATGACCTGTATATCAAGAATATTTTCTATATTACGTGTCTGGTTTGCTGTCAGTTCACAGTCGAAAATAGCAATGTTTATGTCATGCGCTTTGACGCTTTCAGCAATCTCCTCAAGGCGCCCCGAGCCGACACAGGTTGCAGTATCATAGGACGGACGTTTCTGGATTGAGTAGAAAACTGTCTCAACTCCCGCAGTATCCGCAAGCTCTTCAAGCTCCTTTATCGAAAGCTCTGCGTCAAAATCTCCTGTATCAGCACTGACAAGCACAGCCCTGTAAACCTGCTCCTCATCAAGCTTATAGTTATCCATAAATCCTCCTTACATCATAAATTTATATTCATTGTTCATACGCTTTTTTATATCACGCCAATGGGGCATATATTCATCAAGTATCGCACAGAACTGTGGTCCGTGATTGCTTACTTTAAGGTGTGCAAGCTCGTGCAGTATAACGTATTCAAGGCACTCATAAGGCAGTTTTGCAAGCTGAAGATTCAGCCATATTTTCCGTGTTGAAACATTGCAGGTTCCCCACCTTGTTTTCATATTGCGAATCTGCCAGCATGAAGATTCAAGCCCCGTTATCCTCTCCCATTCGTAAAGCCGCTGTGATATACGCTCTTTCAGCACTCCCCTGTACCACTCGTTGACAAGCTTTTCCCTGTCAGCGTTTTCCTTAACGTAAAGAATAAGCTTGCCTTCCTCAGAGTGTATGCTGTTTTTAGCGCTTTGCAAAACAACAAGCGCAAGCCTTTCACCAAAAAGGTAAATGCTCTCTCCGTCCTTGTACTCACGGACTATACGCTTGTTTTCTTCGCTCTGCCGTGCGGCAATCCACTGCGCTTTCGACTTTACAAACTTTTCTATCACACTCTCGGAAACACGCTTTGGCGCAGAAATCGTAATGCTTCCATCGGACAGTACACGAAGATAGATATTCTTTATCTTTTTTCTTGTAAGCTCAATTTCAAAGCCTGCGATATTTTTCTTCATTTTTTCACACCTGTCCGTCGATAAAGTCCCTTATCGACTTTTCAACCGCCCTGACTTCGTCCAGAAATTCGGATGCTGAAACTCTGTAGGCACCGCTTCCTAAAATAATCAGCTGTTCCGCACCGTCAGATGTCGCAACTCTTACACGATGCTCCTTAGCCAGTTCATTCGTTGCTTTCTGGATGTACATATCCGCAGTCTCTGCCTCTTTTGTGTACACAACATTTATATTGTGAATCTTCTCAACCTCTCCGACATTTCCTTTGACCTTGTATGCGTCAAAGACAAGTATCAGACAACACTGTCTGAATGCCTGATAATTGCAAAGCGTATTTATAAGCTGACTTCTTGCAAGGTCAAGATTGTCTTTAGCAGTTTCTTTGAGATGCTCCCACGCATAAATAATATTATATCCGTCCACGAGCAGATATTCAGGACCTTTAGGAACAGGCGTTGCCTTGCCCGTACTCTGCGGCGCAGGCTTGGTTTTCTTGCGGAACGCATTTCTCGGGTCACGCTTTACAGCACCATAGGTACGCTCGAAAATCTCCATAAGTTCCTTATCCGTCGCAAGACGTGAGCAGTAGCTTTCAGCACGTCTGATATTGATTTCGGCAGGTTCTTCTGTGACACTCGGTTTCAGTACGCTTTCAAGGTGCATGTGCTCCTCAACTTCATTCCACTTGACAACAAATCCCGCACCATGCGAGCAGAAAACAGAATCAGCTGTATTTTCGACGTCGCTGTCGCAGTCGTAACCTATCTGCTCTGTTATTTCATCGGCATTTCTGCACGGCTCATAGCCCTTGAGCGAACAGACAATTCTGCCTTTACCATGAGTATACGAATTAATCTCCGACTGATATCCGCCAATCATTGCAACAGGAGCACTTCCCTCAATAACAGAATATTCCCCGTCCGTCACAGCCGGTTCAAACTCCGCGTTCATTCTCTGCAAGTCAGACAGCGCACGTCCGATATTCTCAGACGGAATTTCCATTTTGAAGGTGTACCACGGCTCAAGCAGAACGCTTTTTGCACGTCGCAGTCCATGCCTTACGGCACGATAGGTCGCCTGTCTGAAGTCACCGCCCTCGGTATGCTTTAAGTGTGCCTTGCCCGACATAAGAGTAATTTTCATATCGGTTATCGGTGAACCTGTCAGCACACCGATATGAGTCTTTTCCTCAAGATGAGTGAGGATAAGTCTCTGCCAGTTTTTGTCCAGGTCGTCCTCACGGCAGTCGGTTGCGAATTTAAGTCCCTTGCCCCTCGAGAGCGGCTCTAAAAGAAGATGTACTTCAGCATAGTGACGAAGCGGCTCATAGTGTCCGACGCCCTCAACCGTGTCCTCAATCGTCTCCTTATAGGCAATGCTTCCCTGACCGAAATCCACCTGCATTCCGAAACGCTCCGCTATAAGACTGCGGAGAATTTCAAGCTGAATTTCACCCATAAGCTGTACATGAATTTCCCTGTGCTGCTCGTTCCAGATTATGTGCAGCTGAGGCTCTTCCTCCTCAAGCTTTCTCAGCTTTGTGAGCGCAATATGCTCTGATGTTCCGTCAAGGATTTCGATTTTGTAAGTAAGCACAGGCTCTAAAACAGGCACTTCCGAATGAGGCTCAGCGCCAAGTCCCTCGCCTGAAAAAGTTTTTGTAAGACCCGTCACGGCACAGACCATTCCGGCACTTACTTCATCTGTCGTGCTGAATTTAGTGCCAGAATAAATGCGTATCTGATTGATTTTTTCCTCCCACTCACCGTCACGGCTTTTAAGAGTTGTTTTGACCCTCAGACTTCCGCCTGTAATTTTTAGGTGAGTGAGTCTGTTGCCCTGTTCATCCTCCGAGATTTTGTAAACCTTGGCGCCGAATTCAGATGTCCCCTCAAAGCCCTTCGCGTACTTTGAAAACACTTCCATAAAGCGCTCGATACCATTCATTTTTAGTGCCGAACCAAAGCATACGGGAAACACTCTGCGGTCGGAAACCGCATTTACAATGTCAATTTCCTCCACAATGCCATTTTCAAGAAACGACTGCATTATATTCTCGTCACACTCTGCAAGCTGTTCGGAAAATTCTTCGCTTTCCGTATCCGAAAAATCCACACAGCGATAGTCAAGGCGCTTTTTGAGTTCATACATAACGTTTTCCCTGTTTGCACCTGACAGGTCCATTTTATTTACGAAAATAAACGTCGGAACCTTATATCTCAAAAGAAGCTGCCAGAGAGTTTCAGTATGGCTCTGAACGCCGTCAGTACCGCTTATTACGAGTATTGCACAGTCAAGCACCTGCAAGGTTCTCTCAGTTTCCGATGAAAAATCGACGTGTCCCGGGGTATCAAGCAGAGTCATCTGCACATCATTAAAGGAAAGCTCCGCCTGCTTTGAAAATATAGTGATTCCTCGCTCACGCTCCAAATAATTCGTATCAAGGAAGGTATTCCTGTGGTCAACACGTCCGAGCGTGCGGATTTCACCTGTGTTATATAAAAGTGCTTCGGAAAGGGTTGTCTTTCCCGAGTCAACATGTGCCAATATTCCCGTTACAAGTCGTTTCATCATTTTTCCTCTTTAAACAAACGACACCGTTTTTATACCAAACGGTGTCGGAAATTTCTATTATTTAAGTACAGGCATCATTGAAACTACATTTGAGAGCTTGTTGCTCATTTCCTCAGCCTCGCCGAGAGTAATTTCAGAAGTTATGAATGAAACCTGTCCGTTTTCATTGTTTACGATTTCAGCGTCAGCACATACTGCCTTAACAGCCGCTTCATCAGCCTGTGCTCTGAAGTAAACAGGAGCCTTATACTGCTTCCAGTCCTCAACAAATGAATTGTCTGAAACTGATTCCCATGACTGTGAGAATACTGTTCTTTCGTGCTTTACAGCCTCGATAACGTCAGCCACAACCGCACTTGCTGTCGGAAGCTTGCCTGCGCCTCTGCCGTAGAAGAGAGCCTTGTCAAAGCCGTTACCTGAAACGAGCGCCGCATTGAATACATCGTCAACTCTTGAAATGAGGTTATCATAAGGCACAACCATAGGCATTACAAGCGGAAGAATCTTTCCGTTTTCAAGCTCAGTTACCTTTGCGATAAGCTTTATTGAACCGCCCCAGCGGCTTACAATCTGAACATCCTCAAGCTTTACATCTGAGATACCCTTTGTGTAAACGCTGTCAGGATAAACGTGCTTGCCGTATACAAGTGAAGAAATGATACAGATTTTACGGCATGCGTCATGACCTTCAACGTCAGCTGTCGGGTCCTTTTCAGCATAGCCGAGTTCCTGTGCAAGCTTTAAGGCGTCCTCAAACTTCATGCCCTCGTTAATCATCTTTGTGAGGATAAAGTTTGTTGTACCGTTTAAGATACCTGCAACGCTGTCGATGTCATTGGCAGCAAGACACTTGTGAAGCGGTCTGATAATCGGAATAGCACCGCCGACGCTTGCTTCAAAGAAGTAGTTACAGTTATTTTCCTTAGCGAGTGCTAAAAGGATATCACCCTTTGCCGCAACAAGCTCCTTATTTGAAGTTGCAACGCTGATTCCCTTTTCAAGGCACTTTTTAGTGAATGTGAAAGCTGGCTCAACACCGCCCATACATTCAGCAACACACTTGATTTCAGGGTCAGCCACGATTTCATCTATTGTCTTGACAAACTTGTCCTTATAAGGACTGTCAGGAAATTCTCTTATATCAAGAATGTACTTTACGTCCATTCCCTGTCCTGCTCTGTTTTCAATCTTTTCCCTGTTCATGTAAAACAGCTCAACAACACCTGAGCCGACAACACCATAACCCAATACTGCAAATTTTGACATTTTGTCGTCCTCCTAATTATGTTATATAGATAAGGCAAGCAACACCTGCCGAATTCTATTTGCCAGATTTTGCGGTTGTCGCTTTTGCGACGAGCAAAATGGCATTGTAATATAAATATTGCTGTATCAATTCAGCAAGGTTTAATTGGTACGGCAATATTTACTCGCCCGAAAGAAGCTCGATTTCCACAACGCCTCTCAGTTCTGCGATAATTGATTTCATAGCTAATGCTTCCTCAAAGCTGTCGTTAAGCCTTAAAGAAATTGTAACGGGAGCTACTCCGTCAATCGGAATGCTCTGATTAACTGTCAGTATGTTAGCGTTTAAATTGTGAAGTGAAACCAGAACGCTCGAAAGCACTCCAGGCTCGTCCTTTAAGCGCACATATAAAGTAATGATTTTCTGCGTAAGCTTTTCGTCGTAAGAATAAACGCAGTCACGGTATTTATAGTACGCACTTCTTGAAACGCCTATTTCCTTGCAGGCGGCAGCAGAGCTTTTCGCCTCTTTGTTAGCAAGCATTTTTTTAACCTGAAGTACCTTTATAATTACCTCAGGCAATACTGATGAGTCAACAACTATTAATTGTGATTTATTCATTGCATCTCCTAATTGATTTTATAGTTTTCGTCCACCCATGAAATACAATTGTTTTTCAAAATATACTATAACATAATTTGAGAAGTTTGTCAAGCTTTATATTATAATAAGTATATGAGTTGCTTTTTGTTGACTTTTTGAAGACAAAGTGTTATAATTCTTATAGAAAAAATACTGTATTACGCTCAGCTTTTCTACAATTTTTTAACAGCTTTCACACAGCTTACACAATGATATGAGATAATACAGCAAAAGAGAAATATAAAGATAATCACATGGGGG
The DNA here is from genome assembly GCA_964621265.1 of uncultured Clostridium sp. Lineage (GTDB taxonomy): Bacteria > Bacillota > Clostridia > Oscillospirales > Ruminococcaceae > Porcipelethomonas. The sequence goes on from CAZULQ010000020.1 coordinate 8,391, forward strand.
AATAATATTATTATTCAGGACGTGATTATATGAAAAATTTAAGAAAACTCGCCGCTGTACTTGCGGCAATTACACTCAGCGCTGTTTCACTGACAGCCTGTAAAAACGTCGACAGGGAAGAAAAAGACAAATCGGAAAATGATGTTTCCGTTTCAGAATCAATGGCTTCAAGCGAAAATGACAATGCAGAAACCGCTGTCATTCTCGACACGGATTTTGACATCACAGCTACCGAGCTTTTCGACGAAAGCGACCTTGACGCCTCCTTTAGCACACCGACTGCAAATATCAGCCTGAACGGCGATACCGCCGAGGTTGACGGGGACGGTGCGTTCTATGACAACAGAAAAATCAGTATAACTTCGGGCGGTGTTTACGTTTTAAGCGGAAAGCTCAACGACGGACAGGTTTATGTCAACACAAAGGAACAGGTACAGCTTGTTTTAAACGGCGCTGAAATTTCATGCTCGGACTCCTCACCTGTTTACATTGAGGACTCGGAAAATGCAGTCGTAACAGTCTGCGAAAACACGGTCAACACACTCTCGGACGGAACTGAGTATACCTACGCATCAGGCGAAATCAACGAGCCGGATGCGGTTATTTACAGCAGTGATGACCTTGTTTTAAACGGAACGGGTACGCTCAGCATTACAGCAAATTACAACGAGGGCATCACAAGCAAAAACGACCTCAGAATAAGCGGTGTGACGCTTGATATCACATCTGTCGGAAACGCAATCAAGGGCAAGGATTCGCTTGCTATGAGAGACGTAACTGCGAATATCACTTCGCAGTCTGACGGCATCAAGTCCTCCAACTATGAGCTCGAGGACAAGGGCTTTGTTGTAATCGAAAGCGGAACCTACAACATCACAGCCGCACAGGACGGAATACAGGCTGAAACAGATTTTCTTATCCGTGACGGAGAAGTCAATATTACAACAGGCAGTGGTGCAACTGAGTCTCAGGGCGGCGGAGACATGTTCAGAGGTGGTTTTCACAATCAGGAAAACACAGCCGAAGAAGAAACAGTAAGCCAGAAGGGTATCAAGTCGGGAAGAAATCTTGTAATAAGTGGCGGTACTGTCTCTGCAAGCTCTGCTGATGATGCGATACATTCAAATTATACAGTGGAAATCAACGGCGGCACATTGAACCTTGCCGCAACAGACGATGGTATCCATGCAGATACACAGGTTGATATCAATTCAGGAGATGTCAACATAACACAATCATATGAAGGAATAGAAGCCGAGACAATAAACGTAAACGACGGCAATATTCATCTCACAGCAAGCGATGACGGCTTCAACGCAAGCGACGGCTCGGGTGGAAACACAATGCAGGCTTCACCGAGCTGTGTGTTCAACATAAACGGCGGCTATACCTACGTTAACGCAGGCGGAGACGGTCTCGACTCAAACGGCAAGCTTAATGTCACAGGAGGAACTGCAATTGTCGATGGTCCTGTCAACGACGGGAATGGTGCGCTCGATACAGGTTCATCAATCAGCGTTACAGGCGGCACATTGATTGCCGCGGGAAGCTCGGGCATGGCTGAAGTGCCTGATAACGCTTCAACGCAGAACACGCTCGCAGTCTGCTTTGATACAGCACAGGACGCAGGCTCGATTGTGTGCATACAAAACAAAAAGGGCGAAAGCATTGTAACCTTTGCGCCCGCTAAAACATATTCTTCGGTTATCATATGCTCCGCTGATATCAAGCAGGGCGAGACTTACAACGTCTACTGCGGCGGAAGCTGTTCGGGTACTCCGACGGACGGTCTTTACACAGACGGTGAATATTCGGGCGGCGAGCTTCTTGGAACAGTTACGCCTGAAAGCAACGTTACAACTGTCGGCAACGGCTCACTCGGCGCTATGGGCGGCGGAATGGGCGGTATGCACGGTGGCTTTGGCGGCAGAGGAAACAAGGGTAACCGTGGTGATTTCGGCGGTCAGATGCCGCAGGAAGATATGCAGTTCCCGACTGACGAAAACGGAAATCCTGACATGCAAAAGCCCGGCGGCATGGAAATGCCTGAGGATTTTAAAAATATGACGCCTCCCGAGGGTTTTGAGAATATGACACCGCCCGAGAGATTCGGGGACGGTATGATGCCTTTTGAAGAACCAACCGAGAATACAACATCATAAATTAATTTAACGGGAAGCATTCTGTTTCCCGTTTTTCTTGACACTTTTCACATATTATGGTATAATCTTAGTGGAAGAATATCGTTTTTTTGCACAAGGAGGTGTAACTATGAATAAGATAATGAACAAAATCGTATTAAAATGCATTTTAACTGTCTGCCTGATTTCAATCCCCTTCATATTAGCCAATTATTTTGTAATTAATTATTTTTTAGAACATGGTGAATTTTTTTACAAACACGATGAAATGATACTTAACATTTTGCAGATAGTTTTAATAGTTGCGGCAGGTATAATAATTAAGGTCAAAAGTAAAAATTCTATTACTGAGAATAACAGCGCTGTTAATAAATATATCATAGGAAGCTTAATTGCGCTTATAGCTATCGGAGTATTATACATCACTAATATTTATTCTGATACATATCATACAATAACAGAGTCATTACAAATTTTCGATAAAGCACCTTTATTCCTTGCTGTTTGTTGGGAGCAGTTTTTTAACGGCAAGCTCCTCTTAGCACTTTCGGTTTGTATTTTTATCTGCTTTATCGGTAAAATCAGACTTAACAAAAACGAAGTATAATAATACAAGATAATCGTTTCTTACTATATAAGTAGGAAACGATTATTTTATAGACATAAAAACAAGTTTGTACTCGTTTGCGTGACCCACGCCGTTTTTCTTGACATTTCATCTTCATTCTGTTATAATTTTCAATGCAGACTAAATTAAAGGAGAATAGAAATGATTAGAAAAATACTTAGTACCGCAATGGCGGCAGTTATGGCAATCGGCTGCTTTTTTAACGTATCTGATACAGACGTAACAGCTGAGGATTTAACAACAGCTATCAACAAGGGCGTAAGTTATGATTTCACACTCAGATATAATCAGACAATCAATTTTACATATACTATCGAAACAGCTGCCCCTATATATCTTAGAATTTCATGCGAAAACAATGCACATAACTGGAACACAATTGTTTATAAGGACGGCGAGGTTTTCAAAGAAAGCCTTGGCATGATTCATCCGTCACTATGGATGTTGCCTAACTCTGAGGAAAACATTGGCAAGGAGCTGACATTCTCATTCAACAGTCTTAATGTTGGCTGGTCTGAATCCGAAACCCATGATATAAGCTTTTGCGTTTTAAATTACGAGGAAGTAACCCTGTCACCACTTCCTGACCGATATGCAATGAATATTCCTCAGAATACAGCCAAAAGGGTTTGTTTTACAATTGACAAAAAGGCACAGTGGAAATTTTCGACATATGACCACAAGGCAGATTTAGTTGATGGCGACGCCTTCTTCAAAATTTCCTCTGATTTCATGAACATGGATACAAAAGAATATTACAGCTTTGGCAGTGACTACTTCCAGGTACTTGAACCGGGGAATTACTCATTCTTTGTACGCTCAATTAACGATATCGGAAATATGAGTCTTACATTAACATCCATTGCTGTATTCCCTGAACAGCTTGCAGGAGACCCCGAAGTGCTCGACCTTTACGACGCAGTCAAGATTGCACAGTATCTTATAGGAACAGTTAATTTCAATAATTATGATATGGCACGAGCTGATTTTGACCTGAATAACGAAGTCAATCTTTATGATGTAATAGGAATTGCCAAAGAGCTTCTTGGATAAAACAATATTATAAAAATATAAAGCCGATGAGTTAAACTCATCGGCTTTTGCTATACCGTTTACCAGCTGATTACTGAATGACTATGAATGTAAAATTCTTCCTGGCTCGGCTGCCACTTCTTTTCCTTTGGCGGAAAGAGTGCGTCAAACGCTTCAACAGCATCAGTATCATCGCAAAGTGACTCCGCAGGACTTGCATGGTAGAACCATTTTCTGCCGTCAAGAACACCCTCTTTAAGCTCCTTTACAAGCAGTGCTGCGGGGAAGACATCTCCCTCAAAGCATACATTATACTTCTTACAGCTTTTATAGCCACGGGCAACATAGTTATCGGGATTACCGAAATTCACAATGGTATCATATCCAAGCTCTGCCGCTTTTTCAAAGGTGTATTCCAGCAAAACCTTTCCGTATCCCTTTCGCTGATAATCAGGGTGAACACAAATCGGACCCATTGTCAGAATATTCTTTTCGTTGCCGTTTTCGTCTTTAAGCATCGCTTTTGTATACATGATACTGGCGAGAATCTTTCCGTCAAGCTCAAGAACGTAATCAAGTTCGGGGATAAAATCCTCATGCTTTCTGAGTATATGCACAAAATAGTGCTCATGACATCCGGGAACACTCAGATTCCAGAATGCCTCACGTGCAAGGTTTTCTACCTCAAAGTAATCATTTTCTGTTTCCAAACGGATAATACAGTCATTTTTATTCATTATTTTTTCCTCCTGAAAATTGTTGACCGACAATACGGGAGGCATGTGTGATTGTATTCGCAAACCTCCCGTTTACGCTACAATCTCCTTTTTAGCTGTATTTTTCAAAAAATACTCTCCTTATAATTTTAATTTATAATACCGCCTGTAAGCGTTATTATCTTACCTTATCTGCAATATCCTTAACAAGCTTTTCAAGAAGCTGTGCAGATGTCATTGAGCCTAAATCGCCCTCACGTCTTGAACGTACTGAAACTGTCTTTTCTTCAACTTCCTTGTCACCGATTGTAAGCATGATAGGAAGCTTATCCATTGTTGCGCTTCTGATTTTATAGCCAACCTTTTCTGCTCTGTCATCAATTTCAACTCTGATGCCAGCAGCTTCGAGCATAGCTCTCACTTCGTAGCAGTAGTCAAGATGTCTGTCAGCAACAGGAATAATTCTCACCTGTTCAGGTGCGAGCCAGAGTGGGAATGCGCCTGCATACTTTTCAATGAGAAGTGCAAGTGTTCTTTCATAGCAACCCATTGATGTTCTGTGAATGATGTAAGGCATTCTCTTTGAACCGTCAACGTCAATATATTCCATACCAAACTTCTTGGCAAGAAGCATATCAATCTGGATTGTGATAAGTGTATCTTCCTTACCATGTACATTCTTAATCTGAATGTCAAGCTTAGGACCATAGAATGCGGCTTCATCAATACCGATTTCGTAGTCAAGACCGATGTTGTCGAGGATTTTCTTCATGATGCCCTGTGCTTCGTCCCACTGCTCAGGTGTTCCCTCATACTTATCAGTTCTCTTTGGATCCCACTGTGAGAAACGGTATGAAACGTCCTCAGCAAGACCGAGTGTTTCAAGCATATATTTAGCAAGTTCAAGACAACCTTTGAATTCTTCTTCAAGCTGTTCAGGACGGAGAATTAAGTGTCCCTCTGAAATTGTGAACTGTCTTACACGGATAAGACCATGCATTTCACCGCTGTCTTCATTTCTGAAGAGTGTTGATGTTTCGCCAAGACGCATTGGAAGGTCACGGTATGAACGCTGTCTGTTTAAGAATACCTGATACTGGAAAGGACATGTCATAGGACGGAGTGCGAAGCATTCCTTTGTTTCGTCATTCGGATCGCCTAAGATGAACATACCGTCAAGGTAGTGATCCCAGTGACCTGAAATCTTGTAAAGGTCTGACTTGGCCATGAGAGGTGTTTTAGTAAGGAGATAGCCTCTCTTCTGTTCTTCGTCCTCAACCCATCTCTGAAGTGTCTGGATTACTCTTGCACCCTTTGGAAGAAGAATCGGAAGTCCCTGACCGATACAGTCAACAGTTGTGAAGAGTTCAAGCTCACGTCCGAGCTTATTGTGGTCACGCATTTTTGCTTCTTCAAGTGCTTTTAAGTGTTCCTCAAGCTGTGAAGCCTTAGGGAATGCTGTTGCGTATACACGGGAGAGCATCTTGTTCTTTTCCGAGCCTCTCCAGTAAGCACCTGTACATGATAAAAGCTTGAATGCCTTTACAGGAGCAGTTGACATAAGGTGTGGACCTGCGCAGAGGTCTGTAAATTCGCCCTGCTTATAGAATGAGATAGGCTCGCCGTTTTCAGCGTGTTCCTGACAAAGCTCAACCTTATAGATTTCGCCCTGTTCTTCGAGAGTCTTGATAGCCTCCTCAGGTGACATTGTGTATGCCTCAAGAACGATGCCGTCCTTTACGATTTTCTTCATTTCTGCTTCAATCTTTTCAAGCTCTTCAGCTGTGAAAGGCTTTTCAAGGTCAAAGTCATAGTAAAAGCCGTTGTCAATCGCAGGACCGATTGCAAGCTTTGCATTCGGATAAAGTCTCTTGACTGCCTGTGCGAGAATGTGTGAAGCAGTATGCCAGAAAGTCTTCTTACCTTCGATTGAATCAAATGTCATAACCTCGAATTCACAGTCGCTGTCGATAACAGTTCTGAGGTCCTTTACTTCTCCGTTAATCTTTACGCAGCATGCTGCCTTGTAAAGTCCTGCACCGATACCCTTGACGATATCAGCCGCTGATGAAGCGCTTTCAATTTCACGAACGCTTCCGTCTTTAAGTGTGAGTTTAATCATTTTTATTTCCTCCATAAATTATTTTACAAACAAAAACGCCCCTCAGGACGCACTATCCCAAGGGGCGACTAAAAACCGCTGTTCCACCCTTATTCGCATGGGTACACCCATGCCTCATAAGCTGTTTTATAACGGAAACAACCCGTCGGGTATTAACCGAGCTCAAAAGGCGGTGTATTTAAAGTCCGGTAATAATTCCGCTTTCAGCCGATGACAGAATCTCTCTGAAAAACCATATGACGATAAATCTTCCTTTATCAAAGCTTTGGAATATATTATTAGATTATCACATTTTTTTTAGTTTGTCAAGCACTTTTTTACTCAGCCGCTTTTCTGATAATCGAATTCGGCGGAAACTCCCTGTCACAAGGGAAACTGAATTTCATCATTGCGTGGTTGACTGTTTCAAGCTCTTCCCCGTTTTCGTCGTGCAGTACATCAGGTGTTATCACAAACGGCTCTGACTTAGGAGACAGAATTTCGAGCTCATCGCCCTTGAAAAATCTGTTTCGCTGAGTGCAGTAAACAACGCCGTTTTCACATCTGTCAACAACGGCAACAACATCATAGTTGCGGATATATCCGCCTGTTTCGTAGTACTGACAGTCCTTCGGGTGACCGAAGAAAAAGCCCGTGCAGTATTTTCTGTGGCTCACCTTGAAAACCTCGTCCGAAATCCACTTCGGAAGCGGCTCACAGCCGTGCTCCTTATGCCAGTCAACAGCCATTCTGTAAGCGTTGGTCACAACGGAAACATAATATGCGGACTTTGCACGTCCCTCGATTTTAAGGCTTGAAACGCCTGCCTGTGCCAGTTTTTCAATGTGGTCAATCATGCAGAGATCCTTGGCATTTAAGATGTAAGTCCCCTGCTCGTCCTCGAACACAGGGAAATACTGTCCCTCACGCTTTTCTTCCATAAGGTGGTAACCCCATCTGCAAGGCTGTGCACACTCGCCCCTGTTTGCGTCACGGTTTACAAGATAGCTTGAAAGCAGGCATCTTCCCGAGAAAGAAACGCACATTGCGCCGTGCACAAAAACCTCGATTTCCATGTCCTTCGGGCACTTCGCTCTGATTTCGGCAATATCCTCAAATGAAAGCTCTCTTGCAAGCACAACTCGCTTAGCACCCATATTGTAAAGCTCATTTGCTGTCACATAGTTTACAATACCTGTCTGTGTTGACATATGGATTTCCATATCGGGCGTGTACTTTTTCACAAGGGACATAAGTCCGAGGTCCGCCACGATTACGGCGTCAACGCCGCACTTTTCAGTATTTTCAATGAATTCCTTAAAGTGCGGGATTTCGTTGTTTCTCGGAAGTGTGTTACAGGTGAGATACACCTTCACTCCCTTTTCATGCGCTTTATCCACAGCCGCTTTAAGCTGTTCAAATGTAAAATTTCCCGGTGACGCTCTCATACCGAACGTCTTGCCGCCGAGGTAGATTGCGTCCGCACCGTAATCAAGCGCCGCATCAAAGCGTTCGCTGTCTCCCGCAGGCGCAAGTACCTCAAGATTATCAAATATACTCAATTTATTCTTCTCCATTCTCTCCGTCTGCCGCAGACTGCTGCTGCTTTACCATCGCAATATTTTCTTCATGCTCTTCGTTTGTTTTAGCATAGAATGTTTCTCTTGTGTCAATATTTGCATAGAAGAAATAGTAGTCGGTTTCTTCAGGGTAAAGCACCGCCTCAATGGCGTCAAGTCCAGGGTTTCCGATTGCTCCAGGTGGCAGACCATTGCTTTCGTATGTATCATACGCCTCAAAGATTGCCTCTGACGGAATGTCAATATTCGGCTTGATTACTTCTCTTACATACTTTGATGTCGGGTCAGACTGAAGCTTCGGATATGTCTCAGGGTCAGCAAGTCTGTTTTCAAATACTGATGCAACCTTCTTCATTGTTGCAACGTCAGGAGACTCAGCCTGTACGATTGAAGCCAGTGTTACAACCTCATCAAGAGTCATATCAAGCTTTCTCATCTGGTCATAGTATTCTTCCTTGAACTTGTCGTTGAAGTTCTTGTAAATCTTCTGACACACGATTTCAGGGTCAGTACCGACATAGAATGTATATGTGTCAGGGAAGAGATATCCTTCCATACGATGGAATTTTGAAAGATTTGACGCAGGGAGGTAGTCCTCAAACTCAAAGCCGTAGCCGCCTGCATTGAAGTAGTAAATAAATCTTTCAGCCTCGCAGACACCTGCTTCCTCAAGCTTCTGAGCTGCTGAAATAAGGTCGCAGCCCTCATAGAAAATAACGTCAACTGTTTCAGTTTCAAGGGATTTATCCTTTGTAAGCTCGTTGATAAGAGTTTCATATGCATAGCTCGGACTTACTTCATGCTCACCGGGGATATACTTCGTATCCGCACCATTGAGCTTTGAGAAATACACAAACGCCTTAGGAATTTCAATGATACCCTCTTCTTTAAGGATATCAGCAATATCAGCAGTTGTCGAGCCCTCAGGAATTGTTATAATCTTAACCTCCTCGGACTTTCCGATTGCAAGCATATCACGTCCGACAGATATAATCACAACTGACAGTGAAATAGCAATTGTAAAAATAATCGTTGTTACAATCAGAACAAGCGGAAGTCTGCCCGACGGACGACGTCTTTTCTTTTTACTGCGTCTGCCCTTGTTTTCGGGAGTGGCAGTTCTGACTTTTCTGATTTTAGGCTCGCTTTCTGTTTCCTCAGGAATATTTTCAGTTACTTCCTCGTCCTTATAAGCCTCCATAGACTCTGTTTTTTCCTGAGTGAAGCTGCTTCTGTCATACATTCCCGTTCTGTCAGAATTTTTAGCTTCGGAACGCTTTGAAAAGCCCTCAAGCTTTTCTGCTGAGCTGTTTCGTCTGGCACCCGTTGCTCTGCTGTAAACAGACTCACTGCGCTGTCTCGGTGAACTGCTGCGTTGGTATGATGACTGTGTTTCGGTCGTCTGACCTGAACGTTTTTCAGACGCAGCCCTGTTTGCAGATGAAGCCGCAGCCCTTGCAGCACGACTGCTGTTTGTTGACCCACTTGTCGGCTTCCCGACTGCCGAAAGAATATCCTCCAGCATTTTGTCTCTTTCAGAGTTCCTGTTATTTCTTTCCATTATTCTCCTCCGGATTTTTTTCTGTAACAACAAGCGACACCTTGCGGTCAAACTCGTTTCTCACAAGCATTTCGCAGATATTTTCGTTGTAGCAGATTCCGACAGGCAGTATTTCCTCATGCTCCGCCAGAAATCTGTCATAAAATCCGCCGCCATAGCCCAGCCTGTAACCGTCCTTGTCGAAGGACAGCGCAGGAACTATGCAGACAGTTTTTTCAAAGCTTTTCACTTCACGCTCGGGATTTTCAAAAGGCTCCATAATGCCGAAATCCGATTTCTGAAGTGTATCGCCTTTTTCAAAGTAGTAAAAATTCATTCTGTGCCCCGTAGTACATCTCGGAAGCGCAGTTTTTATACCGTTTTCAAGGCAGTATGCAATAATTTTTTCCGTCCCGACCTCAATTTCAGTCGAGTGATAGACAAGCACAGTTTCTGCGTTACTGAGCACACCGCTCAGAACAAGATTTCTGAAAACCGCCTCATCGCATGCCGCCTTTTCTGATTTATCCATACTGCGCCGCATTGCCTTTATTTCACGGCGCATCTGATTTTTCAGTATATCCTTGTCACTCATCTCGGAAATATAATTGTCTCACGAAGCGGCTTTACTCTCTCAGGAGAAATAAGCTTGCTCACAAGCTCAAATGAGAATTCAAGAGCAGTACCTGCGCCTCTTGATGTGATAATGTTTCCGTCTGTACAAACCGGTTCTTCGCTTATCTGCGCACCCATAAGCTGTGTTTCAAAGCCTGTATAGCAGGTTGCCTTTTTACCGTTTAAAAGACCCTTGTGTCCTAAAATTGAAGGTGCGGCACAGATTGAAGCAATGTATCTGTTGTTTTCCATACAGAAATCAATTGCTTTCTGAACCTCATCAGACTTTTCAAGGTTAAGAGTGCCCGGCATTCCGCCAGGGAGAACAATCATTTCAAGAGTGTTGTCATATCTGATATCCTCAGGGGCAATATCAGCGCCAACAGTTATACCATGAGAACCTCTGATAAAGCTTCCGCCGATACCAACTGTCAGAACATCAAGCTCGCATCTTCTGAGCATGTCAACAGGAGTCAGTGCCTCCACCTCTTCAAATCCATTTGCAAGAAAAACGTAAATCATTTTATGTCTCCATTCTGCCATTACGGCACATAATTTATAGTATCTTTTTAATTTCGCTCATTACCATATCTGATATTTCATCAACCGAAAGCGGCTTTTTTCCGTCGCTGCACGGCACAACGCTCCATTCAAGCTTTTCTGAAGCGTAAAGCGCCGCCTTACGGCATTTTACAAGATATTCCACATCTGCCTCGTGAATATCCTTTTTTGTCTCGTCGCCGTTATAGCGCTTTGAAAGAAGCTTCTGGGAAATTTCCGTCGGCATATCAAGGAAGATTACCCTGTCAGCATACGGCAGTCCCAGCTTTTCATGCTCATAGTCAAAAAGCCATTCCAGGTATTCGTCAAATTCATTTTCGCTTAATTTCACCATCTGGTGAATGGCATTAGAGCTTACATATCTTGCGGCAAGAATTATAACTCCGTCCTCATAATCCTTTTTCCAGTGCTTCATAAAGCTTGCGTATCTGTCAACAGCATAAAAGCTCGACGCCGCATAAGCATTCACATCATCGGGATTATCCGAAAATTCACCGCCAAGGTACATTTTTACAAGCGCCGATGACGGGCTTTCATAATCGGGAAAGCTTATGGTTTTTATTTTATGTCCCATGTCACGAAGTCTTTTTTCCACAAGCTCAAGCTGAGTTGACTTTCCGCTTCCATCAAGACCATCTATTACAATAAGTTTACCTTTTTTCATCTGTTTCTGCCTTTATCTTTTCAAATTCTGCTCTGATTTCTGCGGCTTTTCCGCAGCTCATTTTCCCCTCAGTGCATGCACCCTTGACGCATGAAGGTCCCGCATTGCAAAACAGCGACGGTGCAACAGCATAGCAAAGCTTATACATTTCAATTGCAAGTTCTCTTATTTCCCACTGTGCTCTGAAGCAGCATCTGAGTCTGAAGAAATTCACAAGACTCCTTGCGTTCATCGTAACAACCATCTTAGTCTCACAGGCATTCGGAAGAACGAATCTTGCGTCCTCAATCGCTCTTTTTTCCGCTTTTGTATGAGCCACCTTTTCCGCCATACCCTCTGCAATATATTCCGCTTCATACTTTTCACAAAGCTTGTCTGCAATATCATTATATGCATTATATGCATCATCAATAGCCTTATGATACATTCCGCTTACTTCCTCGTCCTCAGAAATCGCGGGAGGAGTTATATAAACGAAATTATTTTTTCTTACATATCTCTGACTCTGCACAGAAAATGATGCATGTCTGTGTCTTGTAATCTGCGCCAGGAGAGTTCTCGAAACGCCCTCAATGCCGAAAGTAAAGCTGACATGTTCAATCGGACTTTCATGTCCGATATCGGACAGCATTTTCACAAACGAATTCGTCTTTTCATCATCAAGCCCATCCATTATATTTTCACAGCTTGAATCAGCGTAGCAAAGTTTTGCCGCCGCCGCAACAATTTTTTCAGGCTGAGGTGTATATTCAATCAGCGTAACGTTCATGCCATCCGTCTCCTTCGTCCTTTATATGAGTTCATTCCCTATAATTATACCATTTTACTGTGCTCACGTCAACTGTATTTATACAAAAAAACCGCCCATTATGGACGGTTTTAATTGTTAATTATCAGGAAATCGGGGCAAGCACATCTATAAAATTACGCAGTATGTAAAAGATAAATATGCATGTCAGCAGAATTGCCCAGAAAATGCCTTTTCTCGGAAGAATTTTCACATTCTTCCCCATTGCTGAGAAAATCAGCTCAATATAAAGACATAAAAGCAAAACAGCAATCAGGAGCGGTGCAATATTATTTCTCACCGAACCGATAATATCGCCGTTTAAAAGGCAGATTACACTTCTTGTATTTCCGCACCCCGTGCAGTAAATCTTAAGCATTCTGTAAGACTCACAAGGCGGGAAAGCCTTGCCAAGAGCAATAAGCTCATCCTTGAAAATAAAGCATGCTATAACAAGAAGAGGTCCTGCAATAATCCCCGCAATTTTAAGCTTTTGTATCATTTAATTACATGTAGTCCCACTTGATGTCTTCAAAGAGGTTTTCGAAATAATCAACAGCGAATACTGACCAGAGGAAGTAGAATACAACGCCGACAATACCACAAGCCACGCCTGCAATACCCATACCTCTGCCTCTTGTCTGCTTCTTGAGAGCAACTCCGCCGAGAACAATCGCAAGAACTGCGGCAATAAGACCAATCCATCCGCCACAGCAAACTGTTACTGAAACGATACCGAGAACCATTGAAGCGATTGCAAGACCAGGGCCGCCACCCATCTGGTTCATTGGATTGAAGCCGAAGTTGTTCATGCCGTTAGGATTGAATCCGCCGTTCATATTGTTCATGCCGTTGGGGTTGAAGCCACCATTCATGTTGTTCATGCCGTTTGGATTGAATCCACCGTTAGTATTGTTCATAGTATTCATGCTGTTATTTACATTGTTCATACCATTGTTATTGTTCATGTCATTCGGATTAAATCCGCCATTCATATTATCCATCTTTTCTTACTCCTTTATCATGTTAAATCAATATCAACATTATATGACAAAATAAGTGTTTTGTCAAGCATTTTTTCACAATTTTATCACAATAAAAAATAAACGGAGAATATCAGATTCTCCGTTCAAATTCACATTTTATAATGAAATATTGAAGTATGCATCAGTAAGTGCACCTGTAACCACAAGAACAACAATCAACGCATATCCCGAAGCAGCTATAATACTGAGTACAAGACCGGTTATAGCCATACCTCTGCCTCTTGTTTTCTTGGAAATAGCAACACCACCAAGTATAATGCCGATAAGACCGAGTATAACAGGAAGCCATGGAATCCAGCAAAAGATAATTGAAAGAATTCCGAGAACCATTGAAGCAACGGCAAGACCTGCCCCACCCTGTGGAGGCATCTGTCCGAAACCATTCATATTGTTAAAGCCATTCGGATTAAAGCCGTTGTTCATACCTGGATTGAAGTTGTTGTTCATTCCCATATTGTTCTGATTGAAATTATTATTCTGATTGAAATTGCTATTCTGGTTAAAGTTGTTGCCCTGATTGAATCCACCGTTCATATTATCCATTTTCTTTCCCCTTTCTGATAAATCCACTATATTCTGAAATCAAGCAAAAAGAAGGCTCAAGGCCTTCTTTTCAATAAGTATTCTTTTAATTAGAACATGCTAAGACCAAGGCTCTGGAAGAATGATTCAAGAGCGATGATAGCAAGAAGGTAAATTGCTAAGTTAACGATACCTAAAACGAGACCTGCAATACCCATACCTTTGCCCTTGCCGCCCTTCTTAACAGCGATAGCGCCAAGAATTACAGCGAGGATTGCGCATGCAATGTTTACATATCCTACTAAGAAACATACAACGAATGAGAGGATACCGAGAACCATTGATGCAACGCCAAGACCAGCGCCACCATTCTGCTGCACTGGCATCTGGTTAAAGTTGTTATTCATGTTATCCATAATGTAAAAACTCCTTAACATATATTTAGACAAATTACGCCTATGCATACATTATACGACATTTTTTTCTGTTTGTCAACACTTTTTTCCTTTTTTTATCACAAATCTATCACTTTTTTGAGTACCGCATACAGAATTATATGACAAAGTGTATGGGTATATGTAAAACAAAAAGGAGAAGCTTTCGCTTCTCCTGATTTATCATAATTATTCACTTACATATGGAAGAAGTGCAACATATCTTGCTCTCTTGATAGCCAGTGTAAGCTTACGCTGATGATATGCACAAGTACCAGTAACACGTCTTGGCAGAATCTTAGCTCTGTCAGTCATGCACTTTCTGAGTCTTGCGATATCCTTGTAATCGATTTCTTCAACTCTGTCAGCACAGAACATGCAAACCTTCTTGCGTGGTCTCTTAGGTCCACGAGAATTTCTTTCTCTTTCCATTACAGAAAACCTCCTTTTAGAATAAAGTTACTTTTTAAAACGGAACTTCGCCGTCGCTGAGGATTTCTTCAAAATCGCCTAAATCACCAAGTGATACGGTTTCATCAGCGGACTGTGTCTGAACCGGTGCTGTACGCTGCGGCTGCTGGAAGCTACCGGGCTCTGCGCCATATCCTGCTCCTACACTATTAGCTGCTGCCTTGCTTTCGCCGAAAGTAACATTATCAGCCTGAACATCCATTGAATAGTGCTTCACACCATTCTGGTCAGTATAATTATTATTTCTGAGGCTTCCCTCAACAATAATCATTCTGCCCTTGGAAAAATATCTGCTGACAAATTCCGCAGTCTGACGCCACGCAACAACGTTGATAAAGTCAGTCTGTCTTTCGCCTGTGTCCTTAGACTTGTAACCACGGTCAATCGCAACAGAAAATCTGCATGATGAAATACCCGATGGTGTCTGTCTGAGTTCAGGGTCAGCTGTAAGTCTGCCCATCAGAATTACCTTATTAAGCATTTAAAGTCCTCCTGTCGGTTGTTATTACTTTACTGTTACCATTGAACGCAGAACGCCGTCTGTAATGTTAACAACTCTTTCGAATTCAGCTGGGAAATCAGGCTTTGATTCGAATGTGTAGAGAACATAGTAGCCTTCTGTTTCATAGTTGATTTCGTAAGCGAGCTTACGCTTGCCCCACTCGTTAACTTCTTCAAGAGTACCGTTCTTTTCGATGAGCTTCTTGAACTTTTCAACGAGAGTCTTAACGTTTTCTTCACCGTTCTTGAGGCTGTAAACAACCATAACTTCATACTTAGCGGATAATTTTGCCATTTCTGGAACACCTCCTTCTGGATTTAGCCCGTCATATATATACGAGCAAGGATAACATATTAATTATATACCATTTTTTATGGTTTGTCAAGCATTTTTTACAGCTTCTCTGCAATTTTTTTCAGATACTCCTTAAACTCTGCCCCGAACTCAGGATGTGCCATTCCCACTTCAACCTGTGCCTTGAGGATACCGAGCTTGTTGCCCATGTCATAGCGTGTACCTGTAAAGTCAACACCTGCAACGCCCGAGCGCTGTGCGAGAACCTTCATAGCGTCTGTAAGCTGAAGCTCGCCGCCTGCGCCATATGGAATTTCTTCAAGAATATCAAAAATTTCTGCTGGGAGAATGCACCTGCCCAGAATTGAGAAGAGTGAAAATTCCTGTCCCGGTGCCGGCTTTTCAATCATATCTGTGATTTTGTAGATGTTGTCATGAATGCCGTCAAGCTTCATTGAACTGTATTTCTGAACATCCTCCTTTGAAACTTCCTTGATACCAACAGCGCCGCACAGACCTGTTTCCTCATAGGCTCTCATAAGCTGACCTATGCAAGGGTCTTCACCGATGATAACGTCATCGCCGTAAAGCACAGCAAAAGGCTCATTGCCAACAAAGCTCTTAGCCTGAAGAACAGCATGTCCGAGACCCTTCTGTTCCTGCTGTCTTATAAATGTTATATTTGCAAGCTTTGCCGCATCAACAACTGAATCAAGCAGAGCCTTCTTTGCCGCTCCGCCTTCTTCGAGCTTCTTTTCAAGCTCAGGTGCTCTGTCAAAGTGGTCCTCGATTTCTGATTTTCCACGGCTTGTTATAATAAGGATTTCCTCAATACCGCTTTTTGCGGCTTCTTCAACAATATACTGAATCGCAGGCTTGTCAACAATCGGGAACATTTCCTTAGGAATTGCCTTTGTTGCAGGGAGTACTCTTGTTCCGAATCCCGCCGCAGGTATAATAGCCTTTTTAATTTTCATAATAATCTCCATTCTGCCGCTAATGCGACGTGCAAAACATCATTTTAACTGAGTCAGCGTGATTCATTGCGCTAAGCCCAGAAATTCATATCACATCATTAAAACAGTTGTAACAATCGCAGTCACTACAAACTGAATAGCCAGACTTATAAATATACAGCCGATACTTGTACCACCCGAGCGTGCAAGTACCTCAGCTGACGCTTCACCGTTTTCGTCAAGATGCATAACAACTTTTCTGATACAATGTCTGTAATAGAGCCAGTTTGAAAACAGAAGCAGTAAAACACGGAACGCCAAATCTGCATACGAAAGCGTATTATAAAGCGATTCCAGGTTGACCTGGCTGAAATTTTCAAGCAGACTTCCTTTCATTCCCGCCATTTCAAAAAGCTGAGAATATTCAGCCATATCCATCATCTCAATCAGATTGAGGATAATCAGAGGGAGATTCACAAGTGTTGTAAACAATATTGTTATAATTGTCCACAGCCACATTTTTCTGTGAGCAAAGTAAAGATGAGGCGCAAACATTGATATAATGTTAAGGGAAATCTTTTTCCCTGTGTCCTTCATACGCTTGAAAAGCGGAATGTAGTACATCTGGTTTGTTCCGACAAACTCAGCAATATGCTTAAGCTTTATATCATCAAACTCCTCATCGGGATTTATGCCGCAGCACTTGTCCATAGGGTCAAATCCGAACGCTCCGCCAAAGCCCTGCTGTGATTCCTGCTGTGCTTCATTGAATCCGCTCATGCCCTCATCCTGCATGCTTGCATTCAGGTCCTGGAGCATCGGTGCACCACAGTTTTCACATATAATAGTATGCGGCTTGTTTATGGTTCCGCAGTTTGCGCACTTTTTATATCCGTCGCCGCTTGCATCGGGTTCCGGCTCCCAGCCCTTTCCGCTTTCATGAAGCTTTTCGTTTATACATTTTCCTTCTTTTATATAACATTCCCTGTGATACGGCGTACCGCATTCAGGGCACACGACAATGTCATCTTTTTCATCAAATTTCTGTCCGCAGACTATACACTTATTTCCCAGATAATTCGACATCTCGTCCTCCGTTCCTTATAATTTCAGCTTTATAGTATACTATTATAACACATTTTTTCAGTTTTTCAAATACTTTCACAAAATTTTCTTGAAAAATTTGCAGTTTTACGAAAAGTGTAGTATAATATAGTTAAAGTATCATATTACAGGGGTGCAAATCCAATGTAAAAAATACACACAGCCAAAAATAACCTGAACATAAAGGAGTTTATATGATTTTACTTGACGAACTTAAAACCGAACTTAATTCCTATATTCCGGAGATAAAGGAGCTTGCTGACGTTCTCAATATTGAAAATTCAAAGGTTGAGCTTGAAGAGCTCAGAAACAAGGCGGCAGAACCGGGCTTCTGGGACGACCTTGAAAAGTCACAGCAGGTTCTTCAGAAAACAAAGGCTATCGAAAACAAAATCGAAGCGCTTGAGTCACTCTCTCAGCAGCTTGACGATTTAATCGCTCTTACAGAGCTCTGCATCGAAGAAAACGATGAAAGCTCAGTTGACGAAATCTCAGCAGGACTTGAGGAATTCAAGCAGAAGCTTGATGGTCAGAAGCTTGCAACTCTCCTTACAGGAGAATATGACAAGTGCAACGCCATCATCACATTCCACGCAGGTGCAGGCGGTACTGAAGCACAGGACTGGGCAGAAATGCTTTACAGAATGTACAACCGCTGGGCGGAAGCTCACGGCTTCAAGCTCAATCTCCTTGATTATCTTGACGGTGATGAAGCAGGCATGAAGAGTGCTTCACTTCTTATCGAAGGCGAAAATGCTTATGGCTATCTCAAATCCGAGGCAGGCGTTCACAGACTTGTCAGAGTTTCACCATTTGACTCATCAGGCAGACGTCATACATCATTTGCGGCTGTTGAAATCATGCCTGAAATCGATGACAACATTGAAGTTGATATCCGCCCTGAGGATATTAAGATGGACGTTTTCAGAGCCAGCGGTGCGGGTGGTCAGCACATCAACAAGACATCATCAGCTGTACGTCTCACTCACCTGCCGACAGGTATCGTTGTAGCATGTCAGACACAGCGAAGCCAGTTCCAGAACAAGGACTACGCTATGAAAATGCTCCGCTCAAAGCTTATCGAAATCAAGGAAAGAGAACATCTTGACAAAATTTCAGATATCAAGGGCGTTCAGAAGGAAATCGCATGGGGTGCACAGATACGCTCTTACGTCTTCATGCCTTATACAATGGTAAAGGACCACAGAACAAGCTTTGAAACAGGTAACATCGGTGCTGTTATGGACGGTGACCTCGATGGCTTTATCAATGCATACTTAAAGTCACTCTCACACGGCACTCTTGAAACAAAATAATATAAAAAAGGACTGCATATTTGGCAGTCCTTTAATTTTATAATTCTTCAAAAATAAGCGTTGCAATCTGAAAGTAAATCAGCATTGAGCATGCATCAACAATCGTACTGATAAGCGGCGCCGCCATGAGTGCCGGGTCAAGCTTCACCTTTTTGGCAAGAAGCGGAAGTATACAGCCGATGAACTTCGAGATTATGACAGTGCCGACAATCGACAGCGCAACAGTCAGCGAAAGCTGGATATCCCTGTCGTAGAAAATGAAAATTCTTACGCCGTTTGCAAGAGCGAGTATCACGCTGACAATAAGCGAAATACGAAACTCCTTATATATAACTCTGAAAAAGTCCTTGAACGTGATTTCTTCGGTAGCAAGACCACGAATAACCGTTGTCGAGCTCTGTGAACCGCTGTTACCACCTGTTGACATAAGCATTGGTATGAACGATACAAGAATAGGTATCGCCTGAAAAGCCTCTTCATATCTTGTCAGCAGCGAGCCTGTTATAGCGGCTGAAAACATGAGTATCAGAAGCCAGCCGATACGGCTTCGTGCATGCTTCAATACAGATGTTCTGAAATAGGAGTCCTCGGCAGGCGACATAGCCGCCATCTTTGAGAAGTCCTCTTCGTTTTCTTCCTGAATGACATCGAGTACGTCGTCGATTGTGATAATTCCGACAACACGGCAGTCATTATCAACAACAGGCATTGCAAGGGTGTCATACTTCGAGAACTTCTTTGCAACGACTTCCCTGTCCTCGTGTGTATTGATGTACATGACATTTGTGTCCATGATACTCTTGATTTTGACGTCCTCGTCAGCGGTTACAAGATCGAGGATTGTTACAAAACCGATAAGCTTTCTCGCTTCGGTTACATAACAGGTGTAAATCGTTTCCTTGACAAATCCGACCTTTCGTATCCATTCAAGCGCCTCACGGGTTGTCATTTCCTTATGGAAATAGACATACTCGGTTGTCATAACGCTTCCTGCTGAGTCGGCAGGATATTTAAGAATTGAGTTAATCTGATTTCTTGTTTCCTTATCGGTGTTTTTTAGAATACGGGCAACAACATTTGCCGGCATTTCCTCAATGATGTCAACTGCGTCGTCGACGAAGATTTCGTCGAGCATTTCTCTCAGTTCCTTATCACTGAAGCTGCTGATAAGGTGCATCTGCGTGTCACTTTCCATGTATGTGAAGGTTTCGGCAGCAAGCTCTTTCGGAAGTATTCTGAAAAGAAGCGTGATTTCCCTGGGTTCTAGGGTTTCGAGAAGTGCCGCCAGATCGGCAGGATACAGGTCTCTTAAAATAGACTTTATCTTAACATAGTTTTTTTCACTCAGAAGTTCTGTAATCTGTTCTGTCAATCTCAACGCCTCCTTCATTATGTAATAAGTCCCTGTTTCCAATTTTACTATATTTTTATCATTTTGTCAATATTTTACCCCTTTAGCACAGGAATATAATGGGTCGAGATTGTATATTATACCTATATTTACTGTAAATAATTTGTGAAAACAACAGAATTTTAAAGAAATTATTAAAAAAAGGTTACAATTTATGAATTGATATGTTATAATGACAAGGATTTGTAATAAAGATATAGAAATAATATTAAAGGAGTGCAGACTGATGAAGTCGAAAAAGAAAAGAATTCTGACTACTCTGACAGCTCTGGCAATGACATTTTCAGCAAATCTCGCCGTTAGTGCGCATACACTGACGGACTATTCGGAGGGAGACACACTTCCGACTGAAAACAGTGCAATTTTAAGCTACAACACTGAAACCATGGGATATGAATTCCTCGACGAAGATGGTAATGTTGTGCTTGAACAGGCAGAAGTTGCAGTTGAAGAGGAAGCAGAAGCGGAGGTTCCGACAGAGGAAGCTACCGAGGAAACCACTGAAGCCCCTTCTGAAAAGCCGATTACAACTACGCCCAAGAAAAATTCGGCAACAATTGTCATAAGCGGAGGAACAATTGTCACAACAGCGCCTGTTACAGAAGTTGTTACGACAACCACAACAACAATCCCTCCTGGCTCTTATGTTGCAAGATACAGGGCAGAGGCAAAATCAGAAGTTGCGGCAATGACAACCGTCAGAACAACAATCAAGACAACAACTACAAGAAAGACAACAACGACAACCACAACCACAAAAACTGTATACAAGGGAATCGACGTTTCCAAGTATCAGGGTACAATTGACTGGACAAAGGTTAAAAAAGCCGGTATTGATTTTGTAATGGTGCGTGCGGGATACGGCAGGGAATATTCCCAGGTCGACCCGAAATTCGCTGCGAATGTCAAGGGTGCACAGGCTGCCGGAATTGAAACGGGTGTTTACTGGTACAGTTATGCTACGAGTACGTCGGCGGCACTTCAGGAAGCAAAGGTGTGCTACGACACAATCAAGGGCTACAAGCTCAGCTATCCTGTTGCATTTGACATTGAAGACCCGACACAGATGAAGCTTACAACAACACAGATTTCAAATATCATAAAGGTTTTCTGTGACTATCTTGAAAGCAAGAAATATTATGTCTGTGTTTACAGCTTTGCAAGCATGCTCAATACAAAGATGAACTCAAGCGTTCTTTCAAGCTACGATATATGGGTGGCACATATCAATACAACAAAGCCTTCATATTCCGGTAAATACGGAATGTGGCAGTACAGCCACACAGGAAGGGTCAACGGCATCAGCGGTGATGTTGACCTGGATTACAGCTACAAGGACTATCCGTCAATTATAAAGAAAAACAAACTCAACGGGTATACATAATGTTTCGGGACACTGCGAAAGCGGTGTCCTTTTTTTGTATGAACGATAAAAGAACCCGAACCAAACAGGACGTCGAAGGCGCCGTCCCCTACCAAATAAATGGTCGTACCTTAGCCTGTGTTTTCCTAATGATAACGGAGCGAATATGTCCTGTCGGGTCACCGACCGGGGTCACGCACATTTCTTTGTGCAGACAAAGAAAGTGATGCATGACCGCACCCGCTTTAAAAAAATAATGTGATAAATTGTGAAAAACACTTTACTTTTACAGTTTGATGTGTTAAAATATAAATAGTACTTTGAATACGGAGGAAAAACATGAACGACAAATTAAAAGACAAGGCAATGGACGACCTTTTTGACGCAGTCCTCTGCCTCGAAACAAGAGAAGAGTGCTACGCATTTTTCGAGGACCTCTGCACAGTTCTTGAACTCAAGGCGCTTTCTCAGCGACTTCAGGTTGCCAAAATGCTCAGCGAGCATCATGTTTACAACAACATAGTTGCTGTGACAGGAGCAAGTACTGCAACAATCAGCCGTGTAAACCGTTCTCTGAACTATGGCTGTGACGGCTATGATATCGTTTTCTCAAGAATGAAGGCTAAAAATGGCAATGAATAACAGCTACGGCGTTTTTGCAGAATTTTACGATGCGCTGACAAGTAATATCGACTATAAAAAGCGTGCGGAATATTTTGATTCTGTTGTCGCAAGATTCGGCGGTAAGCAGAAAGGGCTTCTGCTTGACTTAGCGTGTGGCACGGGAAGTCTTTCTGAACAGCTTGACGAGCTTGGCTATGATGTTATTGCTGTTGACTACTCCCAGCAGATGCTTGGCATTGCTATGGACAAGAAATTTGACAGCGGAAGAAACATTCAATATCTCTGCCAGGACATGCGTGAGCTTGATATGTTCGGAACAATTGATGTGACCATTTGTGCTCTCGACAGTCTTAACCATCTTGACAGTCTTGACGATATAAAGCGTGTTTTTGAAAAGGTGTATCTTTTCTGCGAACCGGGCGGACTTTTTATTTTTGATATTAATACAGAATATAAGCATAAAGAGATACTCGGAGAGCATACATTTATTTATGACACTGATGATGTCTACTGTGTGTGGCAGAACACCTGCAACGGCAGTAAGGTGACAATTGAGCTTGACTTTTTTGTGCCTGAAAACGGAGCGTATCAGCGATATGAGGAAAGCTTCTGTGAAAATGCCTATCCGCTTTCTGAGATTGAAAATGCACTCAGGGAAACAGGATTTGAAATTCTGATGTGCTGTGACGGAGACAGCGATGAGCCTGTGTGTGAGACAACCCAGAGGGCTGTTTTTGCGGTACGCAAGGAAAATAAAATACGGAGAAAAATATGGGAATTTTAAAAAGAGCAATTGCAAAGGATGCATCGGTTGTTTCAATGGCGCTCGACGCAACAGATATAGTAAACGAGATTGAGAAAATACACAAGACGAGCGCAGTCGTAACTGCGGCGCTCGGCAGACTTTCAATCGCAGCTTCAATGATGGGCTACGGGCTTAAGGGTAAGGACGATTCTGTCAGCATAAAGCTTGACGGAAACGGCCCTGCGGGTATTCTTATCGCTGTTGCGGACGGAATGGGAAATGTAAGAAGCTATGTTCAGAATCCTGTTGTTGAAATTCCGCTCAACAGCGTCGGCAAGCTTGACGTTGCCGGGGCAGTCGGCACAGACGGAACTCTTACAGTTTCAAAGGACCTCGGCATGAAGGAGCCTTATTCGGGAACAGTTCCGATTGTTTCGGGCGAAATCGGCGAGGACATTGCAAACTATTTCGTTTCAAGTGAGCAGGTTCCGACAGTTTGCGGACTTGGTGTACTTGTAAATCCCGACCTTACTGTAAACTGTGCAGGCGGATTTCTGGTTCAGCTTCTTCCGTTTGCAAGTGAGGAATGTATTGCGACTATCGAAAAGAATATTTCGGGAATCACATCTGTAACCAATCTTTTCAAGGAAAAGTCTCCTGAGGAAATTGCGCTTATGCTTCTTGACGGCTTAGAGCCGAATATTCTCGATGAAAACGAGGCAGTTTATAAATGTACCTGTTCAAGAGAACGTACTGAAGCTGTTCTGGCGGGACTCGGTGAAGAGGAACTTGAAAAAATGGCTGAAGAAATGCCTTCAGTTGACGTTGAATGTCACTTCTGCGGTGAAAAATATAGCTTCTCACCTGCGGAAATACACGCTTTGAAAAAATAATTTCAAATTTTTCGAATTTTTTTCAAAAAAGGTATTGACATTTGATTTGAAATGTGGTAGAATAAATAAGTCGTCAGGGGTAAGACGCTGATGACTTATAAACAACGTGGGAGCATAGCTCAGCTGGGAGAGCATCTGCCTTACAAGCAGAGGGTCATAGG
>CAZULQ010000021.1:0-29363 GCA_964621265.1 uncultured Clostridium sp.
AACTCCTGCATGCATGGACGGTGCATACTTCGCAAATCAAATAAAGACACCCTTGTCAGCAACTGTTTAAAGCTTATGTAGCTTACAAATTATGAGTTCTTGGCTTTTCGTTGCTTCTTTCTTTTCGTAGAAAAGCAAAGAAGTGCATTTCTTTGTAACTTTCTTTGTGCAGACAAAGAAAGTGGAAATATTTTTGTTGTGGGCTGATGTGGGCATCAGCCCCTACAAAATTATACGGTCGTGCCTTATCTTATGTTTTTCTGAATGATATAAGAGCGAAATTGTCCCGTGCGGTCACGCACATAAATAGAGCATAATTTCTCTTAAAAGCTTGCATGCAAGTGCTGTTGAAGCTCCGCTGCTATCAAGCTGAGGAGAAAGCTCGTTCACGTCAAGTGCAACCACATTAAGCCTGGAAACCTCTTCAATTGCTGAGATAAGCTCGTTGTATGTAACGCCGCCTGCCTCTGGAGTACCTGTTCCAGGGAAGCATGACGGGTCAAGAACGTCTAAATCAAGGGTGAAATAAACGGGTGCATCGCCGATTCTGTGCTTTAGCATTTCAAGATTTTCAAAGTTGAACTTGTTTGTGTAAACATGTCCCTTTGCCCAGCGGAATTCCTCTCTGTCGCCGCTTCTTATGCCAAACTGATAAATCATGCCGTCGCCCAAAAGCTCGTGGCATCTTCTCATAACGCACGCATGGGACAGCTTCTGACCGAGATAGTCGTCACGCAGGTCAGCGTGTGCGTCAAAGTGAATGATATGCAGATTCGGGTATTTTTTAACTGCTGCACGGACAGCTCCCAGCGTAACTAAATGCTCGCCGCCAATCATAAGCGGTATTTTATTGTCAGAGAGAATTTTCTCAGTCATCTTCTCAATGTCGGAAAGCGCTGATTCGGGACTGCCAAAGCAAAGCTCCAGGTCGCCGCCGTCGAAGATTTTTGTGTCAAGCAAATCCTTGTCCTGCTTCGGACTGTAAGTCTCAATCCCGAAGCTTTCGTTTCGCATGTGCGCACTTGCAAAGCGTGTTCCCGGACGGTAGGAAGTCGTGCTGTCAAACGGTGCGCCGAAAATTACCATACGGCTTTCATTGTAATCGCTGTCACAGCCTATAAATGTGTGAATATTCTTTTCCATACTCATTTTACCTCCCCCGATTCTCTCAGGCAGTCACGCACATTGTTTGGAATTGCAAAACAGCCCGTGTGTAGAATTGTGTTGTAGTATTTGGTTTTTATGCCAAGCGAGTTCCAGAAGTCTGCTTTAAGGTCAAGTCTCGGGTCATATTTTTTTGAGGCGAACCCGAAAAGCCAGTGTCCCGAAGGATAGGTCGGGATATGCGCCTGATAGACGAGCGCCAGCGGGAATGTCGATTTTATTCTGCTGTGCGCACGCTTCATAGAATTTGCATAGGCAGTGTAGAAGGTGCTTTCATGCTGATTTACGAGTATGCCGTCGTCTTTTAAAGCCTTGAAACAGTTGCCGTAAAATTCCCTTGTGAAAAGTCCTTCGCCGACGCCGAAAGGGTCAGTTGAGTCAACGATTATAAGGTCATACTCATTTTCCTTGTTTCTCACAAAGCGAAGTCCGTCCTGATAGAAAATATGAACTCTCGGGTCGGAAAGACGACAGGCTGTCTGCGGAAGATACTCACGGCAGATTTCAACCACCATCTCGTCAATCTCAACCATATCAATATTTTCAATACTGCTGTAACGGCAGAGCTCTCTTACTGTTCCGCCGTCGCCCGCACCGATTACGAGAACATTTCGTATATCAGGGTTTACAGCCATCGGGACATGGGTTATCATCTCATGGTATATGTATTCGTCCTTTTCGGTTATCATAAGGTAGCCGTCGAGTGCGAGTATACGCCCGAACTCTTCCGACTCAAACACGTCGATGCGCTGAAATTCGCTCTGGGCGCTTCTCAGGTGCTTGTCAACCTTTATGGAAAACCTAACGTTATCCGAATGATTTTCGGTAAACCACAGTTCCATAAAGTACCTCCTTAAATATCAACAACGTTTATGTTGTCAAGATTGATGTCCTGTGTACCCGTCATCATACAGCCCTTTTCCTTTGCATAGAGAATGTAGTCGATGATGTCGGAAGTAATCCTCTCGCCAGGTGCGAGAATAGGAATTCCCGGTGGATAGCACATTACAAATTCTCCGCAGATATACCCCTGTGTTTCTCTTACAGGCAGGGACTTCTTGTTGCCGTAAAAGGCAGTCTGCGGAGGAAGAATAATCTGCGGGTCGATGTACTCGTGGTCGAGCATACCCGCCTTGTCCTTCTGATAGATACGCTTTATCTCAGCGAGTGCGGAAATAAGACGCTCGATTTCAAGCGCTCTGTCGCCTGCGGAAATAATCGCAAGGACGTTTCCTATATCGCCGAATTCAATCTGTATGTTATATTCATCACGCAGAATGTCATAAACCTCAATGCCCGCAAGACCGATATCCCTTGTATGGATTGAAAGCTTGGTGCTGTCAAAATCAAAGAATGACGGGTCGCCGCAAAGCTCTTTTCCAAAGGCGTAATAGCCGCCGAGCTGATTTATTTCGTTTCTTGCGTATTCTGCATACTGAATAGTCTTTCTGAAAATTTCCTTTCCGTTTAAGGCAAGGTTTTTTCTTGCAATGTCAAGCGACGCTATGAGAAGATAAGAGCCGCTTGTTGTCTGTGTGAGATTTATAATCTGTCTTACATAGTCGGGATTCACTCCGCTTCCGCAAAGAAGAAGTGAACTCTGCGTCAGCGAGCCGCCTGTCTTGTGCATGCTCACAGCCGCCATGTCAGCACCAGCCGCCATACCCGAAAGAGGAAGTCCCTCACCGAAATAGAAATGCGTTCCGTGCGCCTCGTCAACAAGGGCGAGCATTCCATGCTCGTGCGCAAGCTTTACAATCTCACGAAGGTCTGAACAGACGCCGTAATAGGTCGGGTTGTTTATGAGCACCGCCTTGGCGTCGGGGTTTTCGAGGATTGCCTTTTTAACGTTCTCAACCGACATTCCAAGCGGAATGCCAAGCTGTTTGTTTGTTCCCGGGTTTACATAGACAGGTACAGCGCCGTTTACAACGAGAGCATTGATAGCGCTTCTGTGTACATTTCGGGGCATGATAATCTTGTCACCCGCCTTACATGCCGCCATAATCATAGCCTGTACTGAGCCTGTTGTGCCGTTTACTATAAAGAAAGCGTTTTTTGCGCCGAAGGCTTCAGCCGCAAGAGCCTGTGCCTCACGGATTACAGAAACGGGGTGGCAGAGATTGTCAAGCGGCTTCATGGAATTTACGTCCGCTTTAAGACATGATGTGCCGAGAAAGTCTGTAAGCTCCTTTGTGCCTCTTCCGCCCTTGTGACCCGGTACGTCAAAGGGGACAACCCTGTTCTGCAGATGTCTTTGCATAGCCTCCGAAACGGGCGCACTGCTTTGTCTGAAAATCATATCACAGTCCCTCCGTAAATCAGTAGACATTCATGCCGCTGAAAATTTCAATCATCTCACGGCGGAGACTGTTTGTGATATCAAGGCGTTCCTTTGGAGGAAGCTCGTAAACGTCAGTATTGAAAAGATAGTTCTGAAGCTTTATTTCCTTGATAAGCATTTTTGTGTGGAATATGTTCGACTGATAGACATTCACATCAATAGCGTCGTATTTTGTGAGCGTACGCTCATCTATGTAGTCCTGGATTGATGTGATATCGTGGTCTATAAAATACTTCTTTCCGCACATATCACGGGTAAAGCCTCTTACACGATAGTCGATTGTTATAATGTCAGAGTCAAAGCTGCTTATGAGATAGTCGAGTGCGTTAAGCGGGGAAATTTCGCCGCATGTTGCAACGTCAATGTCAACTCTGAATGTACAGACGGTGTTTTCAGGGTGAGACTCGGGAAATGTATGAACCGTGACATGGCTTTTGTCAAGGTGTGCATGGACAGTCCTCGGCTCTGGGATAACACCCTGATTGCAGGACTTGTCGATATTCTCGGGGGAAACGTGACCCTCGGCAATAAGAATATTTACGGACGCTCCCTGCGGGTCATAGTCCTGTTTGGAAATATTGAGGACAGTTGCCCCTATCATCTTTGTTACGTCGCAGAGAATTTTAGTAAGTCTCTCTGAATTGTACTGTTCGTCGATGTAGCGGATGTAGTCTTCCTGTTCACGCTTCGAATTTGTGTAACACACGTCATATATATTAAAGCTTAAAGTTTTTGTCAGATTGTTGAAGCCATATAAAGCAAGCTTTTTTTCCAACCCTAACATCACAACCTTTCATTTTAGAATACTGCCTTTATTGTATCATATTTTATTTCCAATTGCAATGCTTTAGCAGAAAATTTCTTTAATCAAATAAAGCGGTGCGGTTAAGTCCTGTTTTATATCTGCCGTAACGATACATCTTCGTGCATAAACATATCGGGCTTACTTAAAGTAAACCCGATTTTTTCTGCCTGGATCACCCGGCTGTATTGTGGCTATGAAATAGATGATAGATATCTGGCCTGGCCTAAAGAAAAATCGCCCTCTACAAAGTAGAAGACGAATTTGTCCTGTGCGGTCACGCACTGGTCTGAGTGACGGGACTTGAACCCACGGCCTCTACCACCCCAAGGTAGCGCGCTACCATCTGCGCCACACCCAGACTTATTACAGCTATTATTTTATCACAAAAGCATGGTTCTTGTCAAGTAGAGAAAAGGGGGACTTTTTGTAAGTCTCCTCCGATTTCAGCCCATAATATATTTTGCAATTGCGATTACGTCGTAAAGATTGATTACGCCGTCTGAATTGAAGTCTGCGAGAGTCATTTCCTCTTCTGTAAGCTCTCTCATTCCCATGTTTGCCTTTGCAATTTCGATTGCGTCGTAGAGGTCAACTGAATCGTTGCCGGAAATATCTCCGCAGACCTTGTCGCCGATAAGACGCATGAACTTTCTGCCGTATTTTTCGGCATAAGCCTGGGCGGTTGAGCCGTCGTAACCGTAAATAACGGTTTTTTCCCAGATTGTACTGTCGTCATCGGATATTTCGCAGACAGGATTTTTTATCACAGCCTTTTCAAGACCTACAGCACAAAGTCCGCTCTCATCAATTGATGAAACACTTGCCGGAACAACTATGCTTTCAAGGTCCCAGCATTCATAAAACGCCCCTTTTCCGATTGAAACAAGGCTGTCAGGTAAGGTGAGGGTTTTAATCTTGTTGCATCCTCTGAATGCATAATCCGATATGTGTTTTATGCCATCGTTAATTACTGCTTCGGTAACGCTTTTATCACATCCTAAAACCCATGAATCTGCGTATATAACACCGAACTGGTTCTGCCAGAATGGAGTGTAACCAAATGCGTCGTAATCAATTTTCTGAACACTCTCAGGAATTGTAACGTTTGTAAGCCCGCTGCTGTCAAATGCACGGTCGCCGATTGAAATGAGAGTCTGAGGGAGGATTACTTCCTTTACGTTCTTGCATCCGTTGAACGCAAAAGCCTCAACTCTTGTCACACCCTCAGGTATTATAACTGTTTCGGCTGTTCTGCCGACAGGGTAGTACATATAAGTTGTTTTGTCCTTGCTGTATAAAACTCCGTCCACACTGCAGAAATACGGGTTGTTCTCAGAGACATAAACATTTTCAACTGAGTCACACCAGTAAAAAAGTGAGTTTTCTTCAATAAATTCAACTCCCGAAGGAATATAGAATTCCTTGAGGTCATCGCATGAACAGAATGCGCAGTATCTGATTCTTTTGAGAGTTTCAGGCAGTTCAACGTGTACAACATCTCTGCCGTAAAAAGAATTGCCGCCTATGCTTATAACAGGAAGTCCTTCAATTTCCGCAGGAACGGCAACGTCGGTTACACCATAGTCACACCATGTAATCTCAATGCCGTCATAAGTGCCGTCCTTATTGTTGTCAAGCTTTGTATACTTGAGTACGCCATAAGTGCCCTTTGTTTCTTCTGCGTATGCTGAAGGCGGTGCACAAAGCTGGAATGCACATAATGCTGACATAACGGCGGCTGTAAGTTTCTTTATTATCATGTTATTGCCTCCCTTTTATTTATGTAGTATTTTAGCACATATACTATGAATTGTCAATAAATCGGTGCGTGACTCCGGTCGGTGACCCGACAGGACGATTTCGCTCTGTTATCATTCGGAGCAACATAAGCTAAGGCACGACCATTTAATATTCATATAACAACGGGTTGATGTGGGCATCGACCCTTACAAAAATATTCCTCTTTCTTTGCGTGTACAAAGAAAGAGGGAAAGAAATACAGTTCTTTTCTTTGTTCACACAAAGAAAATGAACCAAAAGAAATGTAACGACTTGATAATTTGTAAACTAACTAACCCTCTGCATGCATGGACGATACATACTTCGCAAACCCAGTGAAGACACCCTTGCAATCAACTGTTTTGTAAGCGTAAATTTAAGCTTATGTAGCTTACAAAAAGCATTTTATTATATTTTATCAGTATGCATAGTCACGGGTTCGGTGACCCGACAGGACAAATTCGTACAGTTATTATTTATGAAAACGTTAAATAAGTCACGACCATATATTTGCAGGAGGACGACGCCTTCGACGTCACTTTCAGGTGCGTGACCGCACAGGAGAGGTATTTTTCGCCATATTATTGTATTCTGCCACAAAAAAACAGCGTAAAACCATAAAGATGTGTGAAGAATATTGATTGACAGTGTTTTGTGGATATGTTATAATTTAAAATGTGACATTTTAGGGAAATAACACGAATTTTAAATATATTTACGGAGGGTTAGTATGAAGGAAAATACAAATGAAAAAAATGCTGAACGCAAATCCTACGGCATTATTTCGCTGAGAACCTATCTTTCAAAGCTTAAGACTTTGTTCAGATTCTGGCTTATTGCCGCTGTTATTATGGGTGTGCTGGTTTCCGGCTATAATGTCGGAACTGCATTTTACAACAGTGAGGCATCAACAGTAATCAACTTCAGCTTTGACGGCATTGAATCGGGCCTTGACCCTAACGGCAACAAGTTTGACGTTGAGGAAATCAAGGACATTGAGCTTGTAAGGGAATCGCTGGAGGAACTGGGAATCACAGGTGTTTCTCCTGAGGCTGTTGTCAAGTCAATCAGCATAACAGGCGTTGTTCCGACAAACGTTATTGAACGTATCACACAGTATTCATCATTCTATGGTGCAAACTACCTTACATCATCAAAGAATATCCGTGATACAACATACTATCCTACACAGTATGCGATTGTCTGCGAAAGCGATCAGCTCAGTAAAAACGAAAAGGCAGACCTTCTTAATAAGCTTACTGAAAAATACAACGGTGTCTTCTACGGAAAATACGGTTACAACTTATCCCTTGAATCAGCTGTAAGGTCAATTGACTATAAGGAATATGACTACATAAACGCAATTGATGTTTTCAGTGCATCCCTCGGCTCACTCCAGAATTATATCGACGAGCTTGCGGCACAGGACAATACACGTTTCAGAGCTGAAAACGGATATACATTTGCTGACGTTTCTGCTTCAATTGACACAATCAGAACAGAGGACCTTGACTGGATTTCGTCATACATCACACTTCATAATGTGACAAAGGACAAGGACACTCTCATTGCAAACTATGAATTCAAGATTGAAGAGCTTGAAAGAAGCAAGGCTATTTCACAGGAACAGATAAAGTCTATAAATTCAACGATTGATGTTTATGAAAAGGACGCAATCATAATTTTCGGTGATTCAGCAGAGGGCTCAAACACAACTCTCAATCAGTCGTCGGAAACATACAACAATCTTATTACAAGAAAGGTTGCGGCACAGACACAGCTTTCAACAAGTGAACAGAAAATCGACCTTTACAAAGACAGAATCAATTCACTCAGAAGCGGAAAAACAAATGAAAGCGACAAGGAAATCGTTGAAAAGGAACTCGAAAGATTCTCAGCAAAAATCGATTCACTCCTTGAAATCGCAAACCAGACAGCTTCTGAATATTACGAGGAAGTAAAGCTTTCAAATGCCTATGCGGTTTTAAGACCTGCTGAATCATCAACCTTCGGTATTATCACAACAGCTGTGACAAATTCACTTGGAACAATTATAACCTTCGGACTTCTTATCACAGGTGCATACTTTACAATTGCACTTGTAATGTGCTTCAGGGAAGTACCATTTTTCAACCGCCTTGCAGCAAAAGTAAAGAAAAGCGTAAAGGCAGAGAAAAAGAGCGATGATAAGAACAAGAAAAACAAGAAGAATAAAAAGTAAGAACGGAGGGAATAACTAATGGAAAATGAAAAGAATATCAGTCTTGTGATAAAACAGCCTGAAGAAGAGCATGAAGGCGTTGTAATTTCCTTTTCAACTATTTTCTCATACCTGAGAAGATTCTTCCTTATCTGGATTATAGTTGCGGCAATTGTGCTTATGTTTGTCATGGGCGGCGTTATGCTTATCAAGACAACCGTTGCAGATACAAAGGTTACAGCTCTTGTAAACTTCGATTATGAAGGAATTGAAGAAGGCCTTGACCCATACGGAAAACCATTTGATGTAAATAAAATCAAGTCACCGAGTATTATAGAAGCTGCTCTTTCCGACTTAAACGAATCATTGTCATACGTTGAAATCATAAGAAAGAGTATCACAATCGAAGGCGTTGCACCAGATGAGGCAATGGATAAGCTTTCACTCTATCAGGAGGTTTACTCAGGCGGCGGTAACGCAGGTCTTGTTGCGGCAGACAGACTTATTGTTACAGAATGTAATCCTGTATCATACATTATAACACTTGATTACGGCTCAGCAGGACTTACTCTTAACCAGAGCAAGCAGGTTCTTGACGGCATGCTCAGAAACTATCAGGATTATTTCTTCACAACCTATGGTTACAACCAGTCTCTCGGTACTTCTGTTGTAGCGATTGACTATACAGATTATGACTACTCAGCTGCGCTTGACGTTTTCAGTTCAACACTTGTAACCCTTGATGAATATGTCAGCACACTTGCACTTTCAAATCCTACATTCCGTTCAGGCAGAACAGGTTATTCCTTTGAGGACCTGAGCACAACAATCAATACGCTCAAGACTGCCGAGGTTGACAGCCTTTCATCCTATGTAATTATCAATAATGTTTCCAATGACAAGGAAGTTCTTCTCACATACTATGAATACAAGATTGAGGAACTCAAGAGAAAGCAGAAGGTTTATCAGGCAGAGCTTGAATCAATTTCAAAGTCAATTGAAAACTATGAAAAGGATACAATGCTGATTTACGGTGAAGGCGTTGACCCTGAAAACAATACCTTTACACGCGCGTCTGAAAAGTATGATGAGCTTATTGAACAGAAGGTTGCAAAGCAGAATGAGCTTTCACGCTGCAAGCAGGATATAACATATTTTGAAACAAGATTTACTGCACTCAAAAAGAGCAGCGGGACTTCAAGCGATGAAATGAAGGCGGAAGTTGAAGAGCGTCTTGCGGCACTTCACGGAAGAATTAACAATATCATTGATACTGTAAACAAGACATCAGACGAATATTATGAGACTGTTACATTTGCTCACGCTTATAACATTCTCGTTCCTGCTTCGGGTACTGAACCGACAGTTGCGACAAGTGACCTTATTCTCCCTGTTATTATCGGTGAAATTGCAGCATTTGCAGGTTACTTTGTAGTTTCTGTTATAAAGGCAATTTCTGCTGACTACAGCAGGCAGAAAGCTAAAAAGGAAGCCCGTGAAGCAAGAGAGGCAGCAAAGGCTGCAAAGGAAGCTATGGCTGAATAACATTATGTCCTGCGCCACGGAAATGACGCAGGACTTTTGCTGAAAATGAGAGTATTGCAGGCAATGCTTTCAGAGTCAGAATGGAGAAGAATATGAACTATATAATTTTCGGTGGCTCCGGATTTATCGGAACACATCTTATTAAAATGCTTCGTGAAACCTGTGTGACACCTTCGGATAAAATATATGACCTTGACATTGTAATGCCCGGTGAGGAGGGCGTTGTGCCGGGAGTTGTGGAGAAAATCGAGGGTGTTGAGTATATAAGACTTGATGTCAGAAACAGAATTGAATTTGATTTTACACCTACAAAGGATGACATAATCTTTAATCTTGCAGCAGTTCACAGAACGCCGGGACATCCTGATTACGACTATTTTGAGACTAATATAAAGGGTGCTGAGAATATAACAGAATTTGCAAAAAGACATGGTATCAGCAAAATCCTCTTTACAAGCTCGATTGCACCATACGGTGCGGCTGAACAGCTGAAGGAGGAAACAACGCTCCCGACACCTAATACGCCATACGGCATAAGCAAGCTTGTTGCCGAAAAAATCCATCAGATGTGGCAGGCTGAGGATGAAAACAGAGAGCTTACGATTGTCCGTCCCGGCGTTGTCTACGGAAAGGGCGAGCACGGTAATTTCACAAGACTTTACTGGGGAATCAGAAAACGTTACTTCTTCTATACAGGCAGAAGGGATACAATCAAGGCGTGTATTTATGTAAAGGAGCTTGTCGGCTTCATGAAATACCGCATGATTGACAACAGCTTTAAGGGAACTGATATTTTCAACTGCACCTTTGAGCCTGCATATACAATCGAGCATATCTGCGAGACAATGAAAAAGCAGACAGGCATGAAGCGTCATACATTTCTTGTTCCGTCCTGGCTTCTTATGCCTGCGGCAAGGATTTTAGGACCTATCGGCGGCAAGAAAATCGGTATTCACCCCGCAAGAGTCAAAAAGCTTATGATTTCGACAAACATCTGCGGGAAAAAGCTTGCGAACTCGGGATATAAGTTCAAGTATGATTTTGAACAGACAATTGCTGACTGGTATGAGGACTGTGACAAACAGGGGCTCGAATGATTTGTCGTTATGCACAAAAAAGCCAATAAATATAAAATAAACTTGAATTGTCTCCGATAATGTGGTATAATGTAAAGAGCGAGACTTTGTGCATTACTCTTACAGAGGAGAAGATATTATGGCGCCATTAAGCGGCAGTCCTGTTAATTATAAAGAAGTAAGCGAGGAAATGCTGACCGAGCTTACGCTTGAGACCATGAAGGAAAACAGCGAGGGTGTTACACAATATCCTGTGCTGGAATTCGATGGCAGGGCTCTCTGGCTTTTATCAACAGGAGTTAAGGAAACTTTAAAATATAGTGATGTGAAGCCTGCGGGTGGTATGGGTTACAGAATAGTAAAGAGAACTATCGACATTGTGATGTCACTTCTGGGACTTATTGTTCTGTTTATCCCGATGGCAGTTGTTGCACTTATAATTTTTCTGGGCGACAGAGGCAATCCGATTTTTTCACAGGTGAGAATGACCGAAAACGGAAGACATTTTAAAATGTATAAATTCCGTTCTATGTGTACGGACGCAGAAAAGCGTTTTGCGGAGGTTCTGAAGAACAATCAGTGTGACGGAATCGCCTTCAAAAGCGATGAAGACCCGAGAATAACAAAAATCGGCAAGTTTATCAGAAAGACTTCCATTGATGAGCTTCCACAGCTTTTCAATATTCTCAAAGGTGATATGTCGATTATCGGCCCGAGACCGCCTCTTCCGAGAGAGGTTGTTCTCTATACTCCCGAGCAGATGAACAGGCTTATGGTAAAGGGCGGACTTTCATGTATCTGCCAGGTCGAAGGAAGAAGCGATGTCGGTTTTGACGAATGGGTTGAATCGGACATCCGCTACATAAAAACAAGAAGCATCCGTCAGGATTTTGCACTGTTTTTCCGCACAATTGCGGTTGTGATTTTAGGCAAGGGTGCAAGATAAAAAAGAATAAAAATATAAAGGACATATTCTATTGAGTATGTCCTTTTTTAATATATTGAGTTGACATAGATTTCTTGTCTGTGATATAATAACATTATGGGTGTCTGCATAAAACGGTAGGCGGGTGCGTGACCGCACTGGACAAATCGTTCTTCACTTTGTGAGGTGCGATTTTCTTTTTTTGTCTCGACCATTTATTTTGTAGGGGACGGCGCCTTCGACATCCCGTCTAAAAAAGAAAAATAACCGCCCTCTCTTGCAAATTGTGGCGGTTATTTTTTAACTAAAACAAAACGGGGAGAAACCGCTTATCGCAGACACCCTTTTCTATATTATACAGCATAGAAAAATATATGTCAAGTATCATCCCGACAATACCACTTTTACATTTTTTCCATTTCGACCCTGAGCCGTCTGATGATTTTCTTTTCAAGACGGGAAATGTATGACTGTGAAATCCCGATAATATCCGCAACCTCTTTCTGTGTTTTCTCTTTGCCGTCTGTCAGACCGAAACGCAGCTGCATGATTTCCTTTTCCCGTCCGCCGAGATGCTCAACGGCGTCCCTGAGCATATCCTTTTCAGCCTCACTTTCTATTCCACGGCTTACAATGTCATCGTCAGTACCGAGAATGTCCGACAGCAGAAGCTCATTGCCGTCCCAGTCAATGTTGAGCGGCTCGTCAATTGAGATTTCATTGCGGTGGTTTGAAGATTTTCTGAGAAACATCAGTATTTCGTTTTCAATACACCTTGAGGCATAGGTTGCAAGCTTTATGTTCTTTTCCGGGCAGAAGGTTTTGACCGCCTTGATAAGACCGATAGTTCCGATTGAAACTAAATCCTCAACTCCGACGCCCGACGATTCAAACTTTTTTGCTATGTAGACAACAAGCCTGAGATTATGTACAATAAGCGTTTCACGGGCTTTTTCTGAGCCTTTTTCAAGGAGTCTGAAAACCTCGGCTTCGGTTTCACGGTCGAGGGGAGGCGGAAGCGTATCCGGACCGTTTACATAGAAAACGCCGTCCTGCGTATTTATTTTAAAGATTACTGCTTTAACTTTTCTTATCAGTTCTTTCAGATGTTTCATATAAAGAGTTCCTTTCAGCATAGTATTCCCGGATTGAAAACTGCGGGTATTTCATTTTCGGATATTCCTATCAGCACGTCAACTTTTTTAGCACTTCCTTGTTCCTCGTTTGTTATAACAACTTCTTCGGGTGTAAATACAGGCAGAAGTCCGCCGTCGGAAACTGTCGAAAACGGGAGGAATCTTATGCCCGACTGCTCAAAGAGTATTTCTGCATTTTCGGGCGAAAGGGTACACGAAGGCGAAATTATCGAACCAAGCGCCTTTCTCTGACAGATTATAACAGGCTTGCCCGAAAACATGTCAACAAGAGAATTGCCTGTATCGGCAAGTGCGGAAAGTGTGCAGACGGTGTGGCTTTTGCGGATTGTAATGCGGTATTTCTGCTTCACATTGTTTCCCTTATCAAGAAAAAATCTTACAATCGTTACGGCAAAATAGGCAACGGCAGTAAAGATAATCAAACTCAGCAGAGAGAAATCTATGTATAGAGTGGCGTTTGAAAACGCCATGAATCCGGGACGGAAAAAGTTGTAAAGTGCCATGACGATGCCGCCGAATATGAAGTTTACAAAATAAAACCACAGAAGATTTGAGAGTATACTGCGCCTGTTTTTCAGCCCGAATGCGATTGCCGTTATGATGAATGCCGCAACAAGCTTTATTGCAAGGTTCACAAGAAAATGAAGTCCGGGAAGAAGAATCGTGAGCGAGAAAAGACTGCCTGTCGATGACGCAGTTAAAAGCCGCCACGTTTTAAGTGGCGCATGGGTAAGACGTGCGGTGGCCTTTATGAGAAAAAAATTCACATAGATGTTCAGCACAATCAGCACGTCAATATAGATTGTTTTCATTTGAATCACCTGAGTTTAATTATAACCGCAGAAGTCGGAAAAGTTTGTCGATAGGCGGCAAAAGGAAAATTTTGTGGATTTCTACAAAACGTGTGTTTTATGTCATAAAATCATTTTCCACGCATAAAATTATCTGACAAGGTAAAGGGGGCAGTTATGGAAGAAAAGACAGAAATCCCGATGGAAGTGAGCTCTGAACCGATTTACATAAATTATGACAACACCCGAAACTCAGACGGAGGTATACTGTCAGTTTGGTTTATTCAGTTTACACTCTGTATAATTATGTTGCTTCTGGTGTTCGTGCTGAATATCTCAGGCACAGCCGCACTACAGGATATGTCAGCCCTGTTTAAGGACTATTCCTGCAGGGAAACCGAAGATTTTTATGTCCGTGCGGCAGACGCCGTTATATCGTATATCTATGATTAAACTGCGTATTTTCGGGATTGATACCGTTTTTACGTTCGGATTTTTCCTTGTGATAAGTATGCTTTCGCTGTGGCGTTCGCCGTCTGTCGGGGTTATGGCGGTATCGGCATGTATCATTCACGAGCTTGGACACTGCTTTATGTCTGTTATACTTAATGTAAAACTTGTCGGAGTGAAATTCTGGGCAGGTGGCGTGCTGATAAAAAAAGAGAAACGGATAATTCCGTTTCCCTATGAGCTTTCGATATTGCTTTGCGGTCCTGTGTTCAACCTGATTTTTTCCATGTTTTATGCTGTCGGCGGCAGGTACGATGCAGCCGTTCTGAACGCCGTCTTTGCGCTTTTTAATATGCTTCCGTTCCGCACGCTTGACGGAGGGAGCATACTTGCGCTGTGCCTTGAAAGAAGAATGAGATTTGGCGGGGAAGTGCAGAGGATTGTGTGTACTGCGCTCGGAATTGCGGTGATTCTGTTTATGCTTGCGACAGGAACGGGGAGTGCGGTTACAATAGCTGCAATAGCAATTCTGACGCTTAATGAGGCTATCGGGTAACTCATGGTTGAGTCGCTTACCACTTTCTTTGCACAAGCAAAGAAAGGAAACGTGCCGTTTCATCGCATTTCGTTATTTAGAAAAGAAATACAGTTTATTTTCTGGTACGACCACCGAGTGACCTTGGGGGACATCTCCGCTCTGTTATCTTTTGTAGAAACACAAAATAAGGCACGACCATTTATTTGTAGGGGACGGCGCCCTTGACGTCCCGAGGTGCGTGATCGGTTAACATTCATGAAAATAATCGGGTTGATGTGGGCATCGACCCCTACAAAACAAACCGTCCTATTAAATCGTGTAGTAGCTGATGTCCTCATCAGCCCATATACAAAAAATCCCCTGTCTGAAACAGGGGATTAAATTTATCTTCTTGATTTTTTCTTGTTTTGAGCTTCTTCAGCAGGGGGTGGTGGCGGTGGAGCGTCTTCGGGATTGTCGGTCATTCGCTTACGCTCTGTACTGCCCTTTTTATTCTTCTTATCTTTTTTCTTTTTCTTGTCTTTCTTCTTCTTTTTCTTTTTGGCCTTCGGGTCAGCGTTTTCTTCTTCGTTTTCGTTACCCTCTTCGCCTTCTTCGCCCTCTTCGTTTTCGTCGAGCTCCTCTTCGGCAAGTCTCGGGCCTGAAACGAGCGCCATAACTGATGTTATAAGCAGTATTGTTATAATTGTGAACGCAGGCATAGGCAGGAATATCTGGTATGTATCACTGTTCAGTACAAAATCACCGGAAATCATTTCTGCCGCCTTTTCAGAGGCTTTTTCAACAATGTCGGTGTAGTAATAATCCTTGACACCGATACACTGGAGCATAAATTCAATTGCCGGTACACACACCGCAAATGCAAGCACCATTGAAAGTGTTCTTGCAAGTGAGGAAATGAATTTTGTCGCACGGAAACAGGCAATACTCAGAAGAATTCCTATCATGAGCATGATTATAAATCCGAAAAAGGTGTATCCAAGACCGCTGAGGGCATTGGCGACCTTAAGGTCTGTAACATCAAGCCTGTCAAGGTCATGAATAACAAGCCTGAAAAGGAAATGCATCATCGCTCCGCCACAGATAAATGTAAGTATCATAAAGATACGATATATCGTAGGAAGAAGTTTACTTTTCATTTTTTCTACTCTTTTCTGCACATAGCTCTCTTTTTGTATATTCATTATATCATTTCAGATAGACTTTGTCAATCGGATTTGACTATATTTCATTATTTCTGTTTGTCGGGGAGTGTCCTTATGACAGGCATGATTTGCTGTATACACTTTGCGGTAAATTTTGTCGCATACATGAAATATGTAACATAAAATACAAATTATTCTTTAAAAGTCAATATTATTACCTTATTATGGACGTTTTACCCTGTTGTTACTGACTTTTTTTGAATAAAATGTCAATATAATGGTCCTGTCTGCAAAAAAGTACACATATAAAGTGAAATTAATATGTTGAAAACTCCGAATTTAATTGTATTTTATTTAAAATATATGCTGTGAAAGTGTAATTGTTGAAAATTATTGTGAAAAATGATTAAAAATTAGCAAAAAACCTATTGACTATGGGCGGGTTTTGGAGTATAATAATATAAAGAAGAATTATATACATTTATAAGAGGAATGTTATCAGATGACAGATAAGGAACTGAGAAAATTAAACCGCAGCGAACTGCTTGAAATACTTTTTTATATAAAGAAAGAATATGACGAGCTTCTCGCTGATTATGAAGAGCTGTCTGATAAGCTTAAGAGGCTTGAAGAACAGTCAGCGTCTGCATCTGATTTGTTTTCACAGAATGACATTGACAGAGTTCTGGGAATGCTCAACAGTTCTCTTGATGCCGGTGCGGCAAGTACGAAGGAAATCACCGGTACATTCGAAACCCTTATCGAAAGATGGAGGCAGTCTGAAAGAGAAGAAAGAATCCGCTCTGAAGAAAAAACAGCAAATATGCTTGGTGAGCTTTTAAATCAGCATTACTGCGTACAGGCAGATGTTACGGCTCCGGTTCTTCATAAGGAGGATTATAAAAGACTTGCAGAGGTTTTTGACTATATTCTTGACTGCAACAGCAGAAAGCGTATGCATGAAGGTACACTTCATGAAAAGGACGCAGAGATGATGTCGGAAATAATGAAAAGTGCTCTTTTAAGACATGATAATACCAAAAAATCAGAAAGAAATCTTACAGATATGGATATGTTATGCATTGAAAAAATGGTCAGAAAGGCTGTTGCGGACGCAATCGGCAAAAACTGAGACCTCAGAATGTGTGACGTGATACTATAATTTAAGAACGAGAGATGTTATGCGAAAATTTGAAACCAGAAAAATCCCGACAACAGAGCAGCTTTCAGATGAGCTGAAGCGAATCAGGTATAAGAGGGACTATAAAAAAATCCTTATAGGAACAGTTTCCTCGCTTATTGTTGTTGCGGCAATAGCTGTACTTGTTTCAATGCTTTTTCTTCCTGTACTGAGAGTTACGGGAAAGAGCATGACTCCGACTCTCGAAAACGACGAGCTTGTTATTTGCAGTAAACACAGTGATTTTGAATGCGGGGACATAATTGCGTTCTATTATAATAATAAGATACTGCTCAAAAGGGTTATAGGAACAGCCGGCGATATTATTGATATTAAAGAAGACGGTTCGGTATATAAAAACGGACTACCACTTCACGAACCGTATATAGATGAAAAGGCATTCGGCGAATGTGACATAGAATTGCCTTATCAGGTACCTGAGAACAGGATTTTCGTAATGGGTGACCATCGGTCAACTTCGGTTGACAGCCGCACGACGGCGGTCGGGTGCGTCGCCGATGAATACATCATAGGCAAAGTTATTTTCAGACTCTGGCCATTTGAAAAAATAGGAACTCTTTAATAATAACAATAATAAACCGTGCAATTTCTGTATATGTTTGTATGATTTTTTTCCGATTTGAAAATTTCAGCGCAAATTCATGTATAGCATAATTGCGCGGTGTTTAATTTTTAAGGAAAGGAGGAATATTCTGTGAGTACTATGCAGACTGTTATAAATACGGTATTTAAAAATCGTGAAAAACGTAAAAAATACATGCTTATACTGCTTTCGCTTTCAGTTATGGTTGCGATTGCTGTAAGTATTATTTTAATAACACCTGCTGACAGTAAGACAGGTCAGCTTATATGCGGAATGGAAGACCATACGCACGCAGAGGAATGTTATCAGCTGAGCTGTGCGCAGGAGCATGAGCACTCGGCAGAATGTTACCTCCGGAGCTGTGCGCTCACTGCGCATATACATACCGAGGAGTGCTATGAAAAGGAAATCACCCTTTATAACATGATTTTCGGTGATACTTCAACACAGTCGAATGACCCGTGGTTCAGCAGTCCTCAGACAACTATCCCGACAGGTGCTGTTGACTTTAAAAAGAATCTCGTAGATACAAACACCGATAAGGATAAAAACGGCTTTACAGGCGTTATATCATCACAGCCGAATGCAGATAAAACACAGCAGGTTACAATCAAGCTTTCTTATGCTTTCGATCAGACAGAAGCATCTAAAATCACTGTCAATCAGCCGTATATTTATTATACAGCGCCTTCTGATATCGTTCTTATTGATAATGAATTTGGTCCGACCTGCAAGGTAACTGATGATAACGGCGACGAATCAGGTTACTATTCAATTGCCAAAATGGAAGATGGCACAGCGCTTATCGTTATCAGATTTAACGATACTTACATACAAAACAAAATCAACGGCTCAAATTCTCTTACAGGTAGCATCAGGTTTACTGGTAATGTATCAAGAGATCCTGAAACAAACAGCGGTGATAAGTCATTCTCTCTCGGTTCAATGCCGCAGATTGATGCTGAAGGAAATAAAACCGAAAAGGA
This sequence comes from uncultured Clostridium sp., assembly GCA_964621265.1. GTDB lineage: Bacteria > Bacillota > Clostridia > Oscillospirales > Ruminococcaceae > Porcipelethomonas. The sequence continues at coordinate 18,690 of CAZULQ010000021.1, forward strand.
CATAAGCGTTGAATTTACATTCTCGGACTATAAACCGACTATTTCAAAATGGGGACATATTACAAAAAGTGCAGATGGCAAGCCTGTTGTTGAATGGGTAATTACGATTAAAAACCCTGCCCCTGAAACAAACATTACAGATTACGTTATTTCTGATACAAGGTTCGGTGAAGCGATTGCAGATTCTTTCGTTGCAAATCCAGCCAATGTATTTGATATTAACAGCAAAACCTTTACAGGCAATATCGGAACAAATGAAACATTTACCTTAAAATATCAGACACTTATTAATAATAGTGAATTCTGGCTGAAGAGTGGTACTTCTGGTAGTATTGAAAACGAGGCAACGCTTACAGGTACAGAGGATTCCTATTCTGAGTCGGCTAAAAGCAGTGTTCAGACATCTCCAGGCGCATATATCAATAAATCAGCAAAGCACGACTATAAGTTCGCAGACGGTGAAGTAGGCAATAAAACATATTGGACAATTGATGTTGTTTCAAATCGTCCTGGACTTCCTGTTGCAGGATATACAGTACAGGACAGTGCATTTGCAGGAATTGAAAATACGGATATTACTGTTAAAGATGAATCGGGAAATAATGTCAGCTTTACATTAACAGATGATAAGCTTACAATTGATGAAAATACAACCCTTGAAAAAGTCACAATTACTTATCCGACAAGCAAGGACGTCAACTCAAACAGTGCTTCACTTATCTATCCTAATGACGTTGTTGGTGAAATAAAATCGGAAACAAACGCGGAGTATAAGCCATACAATATGGAAAAGAACGGTAGCTATTCAGATGGCACAATAACCTGGACAGTTAAAATAAAAAGAGAGAATGATTCAAATGCTGATGTTGAAACGCTTACTTTTACAGACGTGCAGCTTACTGACAAAAAACAGATTACAAGTGTTAAAGCAGGTAAGTGGACTCCGTGGCTGGAATATGACCTTAAAGATGATGTTGAAATTGAAAACGGTATTCTTTCATTTCCGGCTAAAGATATTGATGAAGTTACAATAACCTACACAACAGAAGCTTCTGAAGAAGATAAAGGAAAGATTTCAAGCGGTCAGGAAGTAACCTTCACAAACACAGGTGAAATCAAAACCCCTAAGGGATATACTCAGTCTGTAACAGGCAGTGTAAAGGTTACTCCTACAAACGAGATTTCAAAGAAGCTCAACAACCCTGAGGACGCATCAGGAACAGTCAACAGCATCAGTAAAACAAACAATCTCAGCTGGACTGTTGAAATGACCCAGGGTGCAGGCTTTACATCAGATGATAAGGTTTTCGTTGACGTTATGCAGGCAATTGATATGTCTACAAACCAGACGAGCGCTGACGCTGACCACTATATCACAGCAACACAGGGCAGTAACATTAAGGTCAGCGCAAGAACTGATAAAAGCGTCAATGAGTGGACAGAGCTTGACCCTAAGTATTATACAATAGTCTTTTACTCTGACACAGCCTGTCAGAATCCTGTTACGACGGATGAAAACGGCAAGGTTGAAAACGCAAGAAGCTTTAAGATTACGTTCAACAAAGAGGAAGGCTCCTCAATCGACAGTCTGGGCTATAAATGCGTTAAGATTGATTATTTTACAACAGCTGATATGACTCAGGTTAAAAATCCTGAAACTGTTTCATTCTCAAACAAGGCTTCGTTTAACGGCACAACGGCTCCGCCTGATAATACATACGAAGTTGAAGTTTATGACCCTGATAAGCAGCCTTACAGCAAGACAGCTATAAATTCATCAGGCGAGACTATTGACGAGATTGGCCTCAATCAGCTTGAAAAAATAAAGATTACAATTGATAATAAAGAGTATTACATTTTCGGTTGGAAAATCAATTTTGATGAATATACATCTTTTACATTTAAGATGGTTGATAAGTTCCCGACAGGGCATACGCTTGTAACAGAACAGCCTTATGCACCATATTACTATTATAATGAATATAACAAGAATTATCTTACATGGTATCAATATGAAGCAGGTGCAAATTATGCGTATACCTATGAGAATAATGCTGATAATTTTACACTCTGGGGCTTTAATAAGTCGAATGTTACTTATATAACCTATTATACTAAGGTTCCTGTTGAAGAGCTTAAACCGAGTGTTGAAACAGCTGGAGACGAAGGTATTAAAATCTCAAACTCCATTACGGAAAGCACAAACAAATATAACCCTGTTAAGGCAGAGGTTACAGTTGTTCCGGAAATCGAGGTTGAAGAACCGACGGAAGAGTCGACAGACGGACCTTCTGAGGAAACAAAGGATGAACTCATTGACAAGAAGTATAAATTGCGCGAAGGCGCAACTTCGGAAAATGCTGACCAGGGTAACAACAATATTTCCTATACAATTGATATAAACCCTGAAGCCAAGGATCTCGCAAACGGCGATGAGCTTATCTTAAATGATAACTTTGTTTTAAAGGGCTATTCAACCGATGGTGGCTATAACTGGACAAATGGACTTAATGTAGCTGACGTATTCTTAAATAGTGTTAAGGTTTATGAGATTTCGTCAGACGGTACACCTACTGAGCTTTCAAGCTCTGAGTATTCCTATCAGTTTATTGCAAATCCTGATACAAGAGTTCCTGTAACGCCGAACAAGACCGGTTCCTTTGAGTTTACCGATCTTAAAGATTATGACAGGCTTACAATAACATTAAAAAACACCGAATATGCAAATCAGGATAAAGATAAAAATAATGAAATTCAGATGTGGGTAGGCAATACAAAATACATACTCAATGAGAATGCGCCTATACACTTTGACTCAAACGGTGAATATACATTCGAAGTGGAAGTTCCTAAGGGTGTAAATAAAGTTGGTGTTTACGGCACGTGGAATACGATTCTTCAGGATGTAAATGCTACCGTTATGAGAAAAACCACAACTTCCGAACTTAAGTTTGTTCTCCCTGATGCAAAGGCGCTGAGAGTTGAATACACCTTAAAGCTTATGCAGGATGGCGAGAGACCAAAATCACAGACTAAGTTCAAGTTTGACAACAGCGCTTCTCTCATAGGAAGTACAACGACAACTGATTCATCAGGCGAAACAACCTTAGATATTTTATACGGAAACGCAGAGTCATCTGTTGACATGATTCCGAAAATCAAAAAGGTTGACGTCGGTGACCACACTATAACAGGTCTCGACGCAAGCTTCAAACTTGCCAAATACAGCGATTCCGGCTGGAAGTGGTATTCAAACGCCCTTGCAAATGAGGGTACGCTTGAAAGTGAATACTGGTCAGACGATGAAAACGCTGCAGTTGAAATAAACGTTAATGGAACATTTGGTGTCAAGGGACTTGAAGCAGGCTCCTTATATGCACTTATTGAAACAAAGGTTCCGCAGAAAGACAATTTCAACACTTACACATACGAAAGTGAAGACAAGATAAAGCCATTCTATTTCACTTATGCATCGTCGGTGAGCACATTCCCGAAAGGTGTTAACGGTGAAGAGATTGTGACTTCAAATGTCAGCACAGTCCAGACAGGCGGTAATATAGAAATTGCAAACAACAGAATTATTGATGTTACAGTCAATAAAAGATGGGATAATGTTTTATCCGATACTTCTGTTGAAGCAACGCTTTACTGGTCATATACAAAAACGCTGAGTGGCTTCCCTACTGAAATGTATAAGGCAACAGCGGCGGAACTGGGAATTGATAATCTTACAAATCCTGTGACGTTTGAAAGTACTCATACATGGCAGGGACTGCCAAACGGCAGAAACGGCAAACCAATTTATTACTATGTCCGTGAAACAGCTTATAAAGTAAACGAAAAGATTTACACATTCGACGCTTCTGACGGCTGTTACAAAAACGGCGAAGAATACGGCGAATATACCCCTGGTTACACAGGCAACGCCGTAAACAGCAGTGAAGCTGTGGTTGAAATCTTAAACTCCAGTGCGCTTAAAGTTGAAAAGCTCTGGCACGACGCTAAAAACACTCCGATGACAAGTGATATGATAAGCGCGGAACAGATTGAATTCAAACTCTGGGGAAAGATTTTGGCAAGCGATGAATTTGAGCTTATAAAGAATGACGAATCGGAAACCTTTGTTATAAAAGCTTCGGATAATTGGGAGTATTCGTTCACACCAAACCAATTATCGGACTATCAGTATTTCAAGGTTGAGGAAGTTAATCCTCCCGATGGCTTTGTTGTAAGCTATAATGAAAACTATAACGGACAAACAGGTGTTATTACGATTATCAACAAAAACAACACCGTGACAACCAACAAAACCGACATTACAGTTGAAAAAATCTGGAACGATTCGGGCAGCGGCAGACCTTCCGGAATTACGCTTACGCTCATGTCAAGTACAGACAAGACTAACTGGACGAATGTCAGCATATCTCAGCCTGAACCTGTCATAAACGACAACAGGTGGGTTTATAGTTATACAGACCTGCCGCTTAAAAACGACAGTGACCAGCAGCTTTATTATAAAGTTGAGGAGGCAAATGTGCTGGGCTATACGCTCGTTTCAGAGCAGAACAATACAGGTATACAGTCGGGCAGGATTACGCTTGTGAATTCACGTAATATAATTCTGACGCTGAAAAAAATCTGGAGCAATTTTGCTTCAAACAACCATTCAGATGATATTGTTGAGCTTCTCATTCACAGGTCAACGGATAAGACAAAGGTTCCGAGCGTGACAACGACTACCACCTCGACATCTACTTCGACCTCAACGTCGACCACTACAACAACTACTACCACGACAACCACTACGGCGGTGTCATCGTCAACCATACCGACAATGACAATTGTAAGTAGTCAGATTCCTGAGCAAGGTACACAGATTGCTGTATATGACTATAAATTAACCCAAAACAGTAATGTACAGGTTGATTTGAGTACATTGTTCCCGTATGGTGAAAAACCATATGAATTTATAATTGAAATTGATAGAACAGATCAAATAAGCGGTATGAATGTCGGAATGAATATTGCATCTCAAGCGGATGGCTACTGGGCTTCTATAGAAACCTTTACTTACCTTGGTGACGGAAAATATCTGTTTGATGTAAGTCAGTATTCTGAGATTATTAAAGACGGTGTATTCCAGATTGGTTACTGGGGTGAATATGGCGATATCATCGTCGAGAACATAACCTGTCATTACGGTGAAAAGCCGACGACATCGACATCAACATCTATATCTACCTCAACTTCAACAACTACAACGACGACGACTACAACGACTACAACGACGACTGAGGGTGGGGATATTGGTGAAATCCCTGATACTGAGGATTTGGTGTTCGCTAATGGAGAAACCAAAAATTTGTTAGCAGATTCCGCAAAAGAGCTTGATAGCTTGATTATTGTTTTTGATACTATGGAGAATATTAATTTTACTATGTATAATTCAGATTATAGTTCGCATTTTGACATTAATTATGAAAACAGTGAACCTTATTTAACGAATATGAAGAACTGTTCCGGTTCAATAAGCGAAAACACAGTTACTATTACTTTTGAGTCGGGAGTAAAAGCTTCGGATGGTAAAATTTATCTTACGAAGAACTGGAGTTCAACTGATATTACCATCATAGCCTACCAAATCAACTACGTTGAAACCGTCTCAAACAGCATATCCATGATGAGTGTTTTAAGCGACAGCGGCGATGATGTTCAGTACATGAGCCAGCAGGACCCGACTTACGTCGATACAATTACACTCAGCGCGTCAGTCGACTGGAAAAAGGTTATTGATAACCTCCCTGCATACGACGAAAACGGTAATCTCTATTATTACTGGGTTGAAGAAATTTCCATTCCCGGTTATGAGACTACTTATGAGTATACAGACGACGACAATGACGCATCAAACGTTAAAAATTCCGTCAGCGGAAGCGGTGGCACGATTACAGTCAATAATGAGCTTATTGACACGGGTGTTACGCTCCCTGCAACAGGCGGTACAGGCACATATCCATTTATTACTACCGGAGTTACGATTATCCTTGGCGGACTAATCGTGAATATAATAATCAGACGTCGAAAAAAATCGATTGAAGAAAAATAAAAAAACACAGCTGAGCGGGGTGTGAGACGCCTCACATCCCGAGCTGACAAAAAGGAGAGATTCTTATGAAAAAAACTTTAAGAAAAATTACGGCTATGGCAACTGCTCTTTTAACTTCAGCATGCCTTATGATGCCAATGACAATGAGCTATACTGCTTTTGCAGCAGGAACAGGCTCAATTTCGATTACTAATGATGCCAGCGGACATACTTATGAAGCTTATCAGATTTTCTCGGGTAATGCTTCAAACAACGCACTCGGTAATATCCAGTGGGGTGATGGTGTTACTGCTGGGGATGCCTTAACTACTGCAATTAAGGATATAACAATTAGTGATGGCAAACCTTTTGCAAGTATCACTGACGCAGCAAGCGTTGCAAAAATTCTTGCGGATAATAATTCAAATCCTGATTATGTAAAAGAATTTGCAAAGGTTGTCGGCGGATATCTTAATTCGACAAATGCAGTTTCAACAAGTACACTTACAGATGATAAATATGTAATCTCAGGGCTTGAAGATGGTTACTACCTTGTTAAGGAAACAGGAACACTCACAGGAGAAAATACAACCTACACAAGCTATATTGTTGAGGTAATTGATGGTGTTAATGAAGATATTGCACCGAAGATTGAACTTCCTACATTTAACAAAAAGGTGCAGGACGTTAATGATACAGACAGTTCGACTGACTGGGGTACATCAGCTGACTACGATATCGGTGATGAGGTTCCATTCCAGCTTACAGCAACAATTCCTGCGAACTATGATGACTATTCAACATACAAATTCGTTATGCACGATACTCTTTCAACCGGCTTATCATTTAAGAATGATGTAGTTGTGAAGATTGGTGAAACTACACTTACTGCAAATACAGACTATACTGTAAATGTACCAGGTGCAGACGGTCATACATTTGATATTACATTTGCTAACCTTAAAACAACAACTGCTACGGCAGGTGATACAATTACAGTAACATATTCAGCAACCCTTAATACAGGTGCTGTAATTGGTAATTCAGGTAACCCTAACGAAGCATATCTTGAATACTCAAATAATCCAACAGGAGAAGGTATGGGTGAAACTCCTGTAAAAAAGGCAGTAGTATTTACATACAAGGCGGTTATTAATAAGGTTGACTCGAATAATCAGCCACTTAATGGTGCAACATTCCAGCTTGAAAAGTATGATGGAACTTCTTGGGGTGAAGTTGAAACAATTGAAGGAACAAGTGCTTCTGAATTCATATTTAATGGTCTTGACGACGGTAAATACAAACTTACAGAAACAAAAACTCCTGATGGCTATAATACAATTGAACCAATTGAGTTTACAATTTCAGCAACACATGATGAAACTCAAATAACTGACCTTACAGTTACTGGAGGTTCATTTACTGTAACAAAAGAATCAGGTTTACTCACAGCAGAAATTGTAAACAACAAAGGTTCCGAGCTCCCATCAACAGGTGGCATCGGTACAACAATCTTCTACGTTGGCGGCGGTGCGCTCGTTGCAGTTGCAGGCGTATTCCTCATCGCAAAGAAGAGAATGAGCAGCAAATAATAAACATTAAATAACCTGATTTACCTGTCGGCGTTAATCGCCGACAGGCATTAGGGAGGGTTCAATGAGCAAAAAGAAACTTAATATTATATCCACAGTGGTGCTTGTAATAATGCTGCTGGTTGGACTCTCCGTAATGCTTTATCCTGTTGTCAGCGACTGGTGGAACTCAAAGGTACAAAGCCGTGCGGTTGCAAGCTATAAAGAGACAGTTGCGAACATGGGAGAAAATCAGACGCAGGAAATATTTGAAAAAGCGCATGAATACAACAGACGTCTTGGCGAACTTTATAAGCCGCTATCTGATTATGAACAGGTTGCGGGATATGAGGAAACGCTTGATATTTCGGGTACGGGTATTATGGGATATATCTCAATTCCCGCTATCGGTTCCGAGCTTGTCATATATCACAGTACGGACGATGAAGTCCTGAACATTGCGGCGGGTCATCTTCAGGGTACGTCTCTGCCCGTTGGCGGAAGGGGCACTCATTCTGTAATCTCCGCCCACAGAGGACTGCCGTCGGCAAAGCTTTTTTCCGACCTTGACAAGCTTGTTGTCGGGGACACCTTCACGATTACAATTCTCGACGAGGTTCTGACCTATGAGGTTGAGAAGATTATGATTGTCGAGCCTGACGAAGCCGAAAAGCTTTTGCCTGTTGAGGGGAAAGATTACGTTACGCTTATGACCTGTACGCCTTACGGCGTTAACACTCACAGACTGCTTATCCGCTCAAAGCGTATTGAAACAGCGTACACAGCAAAGGTGAATGTAACTGCTGAGGCTGTTCTTGTTGACTCGATGCTTGTTGTACCGCTGATTGCGTTTCCGCTTTTTGTGGGACTGATTATTTACTGGACTATAAACGGTAAAAAACGAAAGTCAGGTGCAGGCGGTGTAATCGAACGATATAAAAAGAGAAAGGACGGTGGGGCTTAGAATGACAAAGAAAATATACAGATGTTTTTGTGCAGCTGTCTGCTTTGTGCTTACGCTTGGTATGCTTTGCAGCATGTCATTTCACGGTTCTGCCGATTCAATAAAGGGCTCGCTTACGCTTATCTGCAAAAAAGATGATATAATACTTTCGGGTATGGAGTGGTCGCTTTACAGGGTAGGGGAGCGTGTCGGAAAAAAATACGTCCTGGGCGGTAAGTTTGCGGGATATCCTGTTTCGCTCTCGGACACATCTGCTGAAGGGCTGAGTATTGCGGCGGCAACGCTTGAAAACTATGCAGTCATTGATAATATCGGAAGCGATGCCAAGGGAATCATTGACGCAGAGGGTTACCTTGTTTTCCCGAAGCTTGAATCGGGACTTTATATGGTCTGCGGCAAGAATTTCTATGTCGGTGAGACAGTATATGAACCGTCGGCGGTGCTTGTTGAGATAAATCCGTCTGTCGGCAATGAGGGAATTGACCTTATGGTATATCCTAAGGTTATATACAAAATCCTCTCGGAAACAAGCCGCACACACGTTCTGAAGAAAATCTGGACGGACAGCGGTCAGCTTCACCCTGCAATTCAGGTTGAGATTTATAAGGGCGGAGTGCTTGAAGAAACTGTAACACTTGATGATTCAAACAGCTGGACATACAGCTGGTTTACGGAAAATTATGCAGAATGGCGTGTCAAGGAAACTGTGGTACCTGCGGGGTATTCGGTTTCATACAGAACGAGCGACGGACAATATGTAATCGAGAACAAATACGGCTCGGATTATTCCGAAGAAACCCAGCCTGTGACAGAACAGGTTACATCACCGCCGTCAATTACCGTTACAGCGACAGGCGGCTCAGTTCAGAAGCTTCCTCAGACGGGGCAGTTGTGGTGGCCTGTGCCTGTTATGGCGTGCGGCGGAATTGTCATGATAATTGTCGGACTAAGACTCAGAGGCAGTAAAAAATCGGAGTAAATTTATGAAAAGCAAGGTTGGTTTGAGCGTTATAGTGCTGGGGGTACTGCTTGTTTTTGCGGCGGCAGGACTTGTGCTCTATAATGTTTCGGAGGATAAAAAAAGCGGCGATGCGGCACAGAGTGTGCTTGAAACGCTTAAGGAACAGATTGTACCCGTTGAAGATGAGACGGAATTCTTTGAGGGTGCTGACCTTTTCAGCGAGTATGAGACCGAAGAGGAACTGCCGCCTATTGAAATTGACGGCGAGTTTTATATCGGCTACATTTCAATGCCGTCAATCGGCATTGAGCTGCCTGTTATGGACAGCTGGAGTTATGATAAGCTGAAAACTGCGCCGTGCAGATACAGCGGAAGCGTTCTTGAAAATGACATTGTCATTGCGGCGCATAATTACAGCTCGCATTTCGGGGGAATTGAAAGCCTCAGCAGTGGCGACGAAATCAATCTGATTGCAACTGACGGACGTATTTTCAGATATGAGGTTGTCAATACGGAAATTGTAAGTGGAAAGGATATTTCCGCAATGGAGCCAGATGACAGCTGGGACCTGACGCTTTTTACATGTACACTCAGCGGTCAGAGCAGAGTTACGGTAAGAGCCGTAAGGGCAGAATAAAATGATTTTTCAGACGGACTGATTTTAAATCAGCCCGTTTGTTTTGTAGGGGTCGATGCCCACATCGACCCGATTGTATTATAAAGTCACGCACTGGTCGTGCCTTAGTTTATGTCTATCTTAATGATATAAGAGCGAAATTGTCCACCGAGGTCACTCGGTGGTCGAGCCAGAAAATAAACAGTATTTCTTTTCTGTATAACGAATTTGTCCACCGAGGTCACTCGGGCTCGTGCCTTAACTTATGTTTCTCTAAATGATAAAAGTGCGAAATGCGATGAAACGGCACGTTTCTTTCTTTGCTTGTGCAAAGAAAGTGCCAAAGAAACACAGTTCTTTTCTTTGTTCACACAAAGAAAATGAACCAAAAGAAATGTAACGACTGCATAATTTGCAAGCTGACTAAACTCCTGCATGCATGGACGGTGCATACTTCGCAAATCAAATAAAGACACC
>CAZULQ010000022.1:0-29005 GCA_964621265.1 uncultured Clostridium sp.
TTTTCTTTCAACAGTTCCTGTTTTCATGTGTTATCCTTTCTTATCCGAGAATTTCAGTCAGTGCACTGATAAGAGCGTCCATTTCGGCGTCTGTGCCGACTGTAATTCTGAGATACTCAGAAATTCTCGGCTTGTTCCAGTATCTAACGAAAATGTTTCTTTCTTTGAGTGTCGCAAAAATCTCTGCCGCACTTTTTTCTTTGTGTCTTGCAAAAATGAAGTTGCTCATTGAGTCAGTAAACTCAAATCCGAGCGCCGAAAGACGCTTTTTTGTCGCCTCTCGTGTTGCAATGATTTTGCCTGTACACTCTCTGAAATACTCCTCGTCCCTCACAGCCTGCGCACCGCAAAGCTGTGTAACAGGGTTCATGGTGTAGGAGTTTATTGAAAATTTCACGTCATTCATATACTTTATAAGCTTTTCGTTACCGATTGCAAAGCCGATTCTCATACCCGCCATGGAGCGTGACTTTGAGAAAGTCTGAACAACAAGCAGATTGTCGTATTTGTCCACGAGTGGCAGACAGCTCTGTCCACCGAAGTCGATATACGCTTCATCGATAATAACAACGCTCTGAGGGTTCGCCTTAACGATTTCCTCTATCATGTCAAGGCTTTCGAGTACGCCTGTCGGGGCGTTAGGATTCGGGAAAATAACGCCGCCGTTTTCGCATTTATAGTCATCCGCACAGATTCTGAAATCATCATCCAGCGGAATTGTCTTGTAAGAAATCCTGTAAACTTCTGCCCAGACATCATAGAAAGAGTATGTAATATCAGGGAAAATCAGCGGTTTGTCAGAGTTAAAGAATGTCATGAACGCTGTTGCGAGAACATCGTCAGAACCGACTCCCACGAAAACCTGTGAAGACTTGATGCCGTAGACTTCAGCCAGAGCGTCAACCAGAACAGTCGCATCGGGGTCAGGATAAAGCTTCATTTTATCAGTTTCAAACGCTTCCAGTACAGCCGCCGCTTTCGGTGAAGGCGGATACGGATTTTCGTTTGTGTTGAGTTTTATAACATTTGCCACTTTCGGCTGTTCGCCCGGGACGTACGGTTCCACACGTCTGACATTGCTTTCCCAGTTTTGCATTTCAATCATTCCTTTCGCAAAAATCAGTCTTCAAATCTCACCTTGATTGCATTTGCGTGAGCTGTAAGACCTTCCTTTTCGGCGATAAGAACGATATCGTCCTTAGCCTCTCTGAGAGCTTCTTCTGTATAGTAAATATAGCTTGAACGCTTGATAAAGCTTGCAACAGAAAGAGGTGAGAAGAATCTTGCAGTACCGCTTGTAGGAAGAACGTGGTTCGGACCTGCGTAGTAGTCGCCGAGCGGTTCAGACGCATAGTTTCCGAGGAATACAGAGCCCGCATTGTCAAGCTTGCCGATGTATTCAGTAGGGTTCTTCATGAGTACTTCCAGGTGCTCAGGAGCGATTGCGTTAGCAAGACTAACAGCCTGAGCCTCACAGTTACAGATGATGATTACGCCGTAATCTTCAAGAGACTTTTCAATGATTTCCTTTCTTGAAAGATACTGCATCTGTCTTTCGATTTCAGCGATTGTCTTGTCAGCGATTTCCTCGCTTGTAGTCAGCAGGATTGATGAAGCAAGCTTGTCGTGCTCAGCCTGTGACATAAGGTCGGCAGCCACAAATTTCGGGTCAGCAGTTTCATCTGCCATAACGAGAATTTCACTCGGTCCTGCAATCATGTCAATATCAACCTGTCCGTAAAGGAGCTTCTTGGCAGTTGCAACGAAGATGTTGCCGGGACCTACAATCTTGTCAACTCTCGGGATTGTTTCTGTACCGTATGCAAGCGCCGCAACAGCCTGTGCGCCGCCCATCATAAAGATTCTGTCAACTCCGCATACTGCGGCAGCAACTAAAATATCCTTGTTTGGTGTACCGTCCTTGAGAGGAGGTGTTACCATGATAATTTCCTTAACGCCCGCAATTTTTGCAGGAACAGCGTTCATGAGCACGCTTGATGGATAAGCGGCAGTACCGCCCGGAACATAAAGTCCCACTCTTTCAAGACCCCTCACTCTCTGACCGAGCATAACGCCGTTTTCCTTTGTGTCAACAAAGCCCTGTACCTTCTGACGGTTGTGGAAATCGGAAATATTCTCCATAGCGTTTAAGAGCGCATTTACAAATTCAGGGTCTGCGTTTGTGAGTGCGTCGGAAATAACCTCCTGAGGCACTTCATAGTACTGCGGCAGACTGCCGTCAAACTTGAGTGTATAGTCCTGAACGGCCTTGTCGCCGTTTTCTCTGACATTGTCGATAATCTCGCTTACAATCTGAGTTACCTTCTTGTCAGTTTCGCCGTTACGCTTTTTAAGCTGTTCTAAAAAATCAAATTCGTCCTTGCCGTTTGCATAAATCTTCTTTATCATTTCAGGTTCTCCTCGATAATCTTGATTAAATCTTCAATTTCCTTCTGTCTGAGTTTAAGGCTTACTGTATTTACAATCAGTCTTGCTGAAATCGGAGCGATATCCTCCTTCACTTCAAGACCGTTTTCCTTAAGTGTTGTACCTGTTTCAACGATATCAACAATACCGTTTGAAAGCTCGAGAAGCGGTGCAAGTTCAACAGAGCCTTCAATTTTTACAATGTCGATATCCATGCCCTTGCTTTCAAAATATGTTCTTGCAACGTTCGGGTACTTAGTCGCAATTGTCTTGACGCCGTAGCCCTCATAGAAATCAACGCCCTTTTTAGCCGCAAGTGCAAACTTACAGCGTCCGAAGCCGAGGTCAACAAGCTCAAAGAACTTGCCGCTCATTTCCATGATAGTGTCCTTGCCGACAACGCCCATGTCGCACACACCATGTTCAACGTAAGTGATAACGTCGTTTGCCTTTGCAAGTACTACTTCAATATTTGCGTCCTTTATAGGGAGAATCAGCTTTCTTCCCTTTTCTCTGACAGCTGTGCAGTCAAAGCCTGACTTTTCAAGAAGTCCGATAGTATCCTTTTCAAGTCTGCCCTTTGTAAGAGCAATTCTCAGTGGCTTCTGCATATTACTGCACCTCCTTGCTTTTATGTAAGCTTGAATAAATATGTCTTATATTTTTTGCCTTTGCGTATTCTGCTGTTTCTTCGTATGTATCAAAGAGTGAAATCTCAACTCTTTTTCCGTCACGTCTCATATCGTCAGCTAAAGCGAGCATTTCCATTTCATGGCCCTTATCAACATGTACGATGACATCAACAGGTAAAGCTGTGACAGGATTTCTCTTCATTTCAACCTGTGTTACTGCGTCAACATTCACAGCAAAGCCAGTCGCAGGAACGTCGTAGCCGAAATCAGCAATAAGTCTGTCATAGCGGCCGCCCGAGAGAACCTCCTCACCATAGCCTTCAAGGTAACCCTTGATGATAGCGCCAGTGTAGTAGTCTGTTCTGTTTACCATTCCGAGGTCAACCGTCAGCTTGCCGCTTCCGATAATTCCGGAAACCTTGTTGTAAAGGTCACGAAGCTCAGCTAAAACTGTGTCAGCAATATCGCCCGAGAGAAGCTTAGCCGCCTTGTCGAAAACCTCCTCGCCGCCAAAAAGTCTCGGCAGACGCTTGAGTGCATGGGTGATTTCGTTCTTGCCGATGCTGTCGAGCATATCGTTTAAGGCAGGATAGTTTTTCGCTTCGATATAGTCTCTGATTGTTTCCTTCTGCTCAGCTGTTGCGTCAAGTCTTGAAACAAGTTCTCTGAAGAATCGGATATCACCGATTTCGAGTGAAAACTCGCCGTCTGAGCATGATGACAGCACTTCAATAGCAGTCGAGATTACCTCTAAATCCGCCATCTTTGAAGAAGAACCGATAAGCTCAATACCTGTCTGGGCTGTCTGTGCTCTTCTTCCCTTCAAGGACGGTTCAAGAGTGAACACATCCTGGTTATAGTAAAGGCGCATAGGGAGCACAGCGTCCTTTAAACGTGTTGCAACAATTCTTGCAATCGGAACTGTATTATCAGGGCGCAGAACAAGCAGTCTGCCCTTTAAATCAGTAAGCTTGAAAAGCTTTTCCTGCGGGAAATATGCAGACTCTGTACTGAACACGTCCGCAAATTCTATATCAGGGGTTATAAGCTCGCAGTAACCGCGGCTTTTGAAAATCGAATGAACTTTATTTTCAACACTCTGTCTTATAATACATTCATCAAATAAAAGGTCTTTTGTACCTTCAGGAGTAATCAGTTTATTACTTCTCATAGAAATTTCTCCTTATTCACTTTAGTATGCTAACATGATAACATGATATTTAAATTAAGTCAAGTTAAAACAGTGACATCTGACTTGTTTTAGGAAGATTGCCCAAAGCGCCGAGACTTTCAAGCGCTTCCATTGTTGTTTTTGACGCACCGCTTTTCTTCTGCAGTTCCTCAATGGAAATATAGTCCTTCTTCTGAACCGCATCATAAAGCTTTATTGCGGCGCCTTCACCTACGCCCGAAATCGCACCAAACGGTATTCTGATTTTGCCGTCCTCAACGAGATATTTTGTGGCGTGAGAGCGATTTATATCAATCGGGAGGAACTCAAAGCCTCTCGACATCATTTCGTTAACGATAAGGAAGAGGTCATAAGTATCCTTTTCCTTTGCGCTCTTTTCGTTGCCCTTTGCCCTCAGCTCTGCCATTTTTGAGCGTACAGCCTCCTTGCCCTGCATAACAGTTTCAACGTCAAAGTCGCTTCCTCTTGTTGTGAAGTAGGTTGCGTAGTACTCAACAGGCTTATAAAGCTTGAACCAGCCGAGCTTCATTGCCGCAATAACATAAGCGGCAGCGTGAGCCTTCGGGAACATGTACTTGATTTTCAGACAGCTTTCGATGTACCAGTCAGGGACATCGTGGTCCTTGAGCATCTGAATAATCTCAGGTGTGAAAAACTTCGGTGCTTTACCCTTTCGTGTAAACTCCATGATATTGAACGCCATCTTCGGCTCAACGCCCTTATAGAGCAGATAAGTCATGATACTGTCTCTCGTACCGATAACGTCTGAAATTGTGCATATACCGTTATCAATCAAGTCCTTTGCATTTCCGAGCCAAACGTCAGTACCGTGCGACAGACCCGAAATCTGCAGAAAGTCGCTGAACTTTTTCGGCTGAGCGTCAATAAGCATCTGAATTGTAAAGCCCGTACCCATTTCAGGGATACCGAGACTTCCCGTCTGACAGAAGATTTCCTCAGGCGTAACGCCGAGTACCTCCGCTTTGGTACACATCTCAATAACCTTAGGGTCATTGCCGGGAACGTCCTTTATCTTGATGCCCGTCATATCCTCAAGATGCTTATAGAGGGTCGGAACGACGTGTCCGAGCTCGTCAAGCTTTAAGATAGTATCATGGAGCGAATGGAAGTCGAAGTGGGTTGTTACAACGTCCGAGTCAACCGACTCAGCAGGGTGCTGAACAGGTGTGAAGTCATACACGTCATAGTCCGACGGCACAACAACCATGCCTCCAGGGTGCTGACCCGTTGTTCGCTTGATGCCCGTACAGCCCATTGTAAGTCTTGTCTGCTCAGCGGCGTTTGTGTTAATCCCCGACTCTTCAAGATAGTGCTTTACATAACCGAAAGCAGTCTTGTCCTGAACGCCCGAAGTAGTACCCGCCTTGAACACGTTTTTCGGACCGAAAAGCTCTTCTGTATATTTATGCGCACTGCTCTGATACTCGCCCGAAAAGTTAAGGTCAATATCAGGCGCTTTGTCTCCGTCAAAGCCAAGGAACGTTTCAAACGGAATGTCATGTCCTTCACGAATCATCGGAATGCCGCAGTCAGGACAGTCCTTTGGCGGAAGGTCAAAGCCCGAGCCGTGACTTCCGTCGAGGAGGAATTCCGAGTGCTTGCACTTTTCACACACATAATGCGGCGGAAGCGGATTTACTTCCGAAATACCTGCCATTGATGCAACAAACGATGAACCGACAGAACCTCTCGAGCCGACAAGATAGCCGTGCTCTTCTGAGTTCCACACAAGCTTCTGCGCAATGATGTAAAGCACCGAGAAACCGTGCTTTATGATTGATTCAAGCTCTCTGTTGAGACGCTTTTCAACAAGCTCAGGCAGCGGGTCACCGTAAATGCTCCTTGCCCTTTCATTTGTTATACGCACCAGGTCCTCCTGCGCACCAGGCAGATCAGGAGTGAATGTTCCCATTGGAATCGGACGCAGTCTCTCAATCCAGTCGGCAACCATGTTTGTGTTTTCAACAACAACCTCATACGCCTTTTCTTCACCGAGATAGGAGAATTCCTCCAGCATTTCATCGGTAGTACGCAGATAAAGAGGCGGCTGCTGGTCAGCATCAGAAAATCCCATACCGCTCATGAGAATCTTTCTGAAAATGCTGTCGTCCTTGTCCATAAAATGAACGTCACAGGTTGCGCAGACAGGTATTCCAAGCTTGTCACCAAGCGCCACAATGCGTCTGTTGTAGTCTCTGAGCTCCTCAATCGACTCAGCCTGTCCGTTTCTTATCATGAACTCATTGTTGAGTACAGGCTGGATTTCGAGGTAGTCATAGAACTTCGCCAGGTCTTCAATTTCCTTTTCCGACTGCTTTTCCACCATTGCCCTGAAAAGCTCACCCGCTTCACAGGCACTGCCGAAAATAAGTCCCTCTCTGTACTTCATAAGCTCAGACTTCGGCATAAGCGGACGCTTATAGAAGTAATCCAGCTGGCTCATGGAAATCAGTCTGTAAAGATTCTTAAGACCCGTATTATTTTTAACCAGAATAATCTGGTGATAGTATTTCAGCTTTTTAACATCAATTTTCTGAACCTTTGTATTAAGCTCTGCTAAAACCTCAATGCCGTTTTCGTTCACAAGACGCTCCATAAGGGTTATGAAAATCTTGCCGAGAATCATTGCATCATCGCAGGCTCTGTGGTGTTCAAACTTTCCGAGCTTTAAGTTTTTGGCAACGCTGTCGAGCGTATGTCTGCCAAGCTCGGGAAGCATAGCCCTGCTCAGAACGAGCGTGTCTATACTAGTATATTCATGCGGAATGTTGTGTCTTCTGCATACGGCATCAATCATGCCGTTATCGAATTTGGCGTTATGCGCCACCATTACAGGATTATCGCCGCAGAATCTGAAAAACTCCTCAACAGCCGCTCTTTCGTCGGGAGCATTCGCCACCATTTCATCAGTAATACCCGTAAGCTCCACAATCTTCGGCGGAATCGGCTTTCCGGGGTTTACCATTGTATTGAAGCTGTCGATTACTCTCAGATTCTTTATCTTTACGGCACCGATTTCAGTCAGCCTGTCCCTTTCATGAGAAAGTCCCGTTGTTTCAACGTCATAGATAATGATTTCATCATTGACGCTTCGCATATCGTCCTTTGTGATAATGTTCATCGGGACAATATCGTTTACAACATAAGCCTCACAGCCGTAAAGTATCTTGAAATCATCAGCTCCATACGCCGCATTCATAGCGTCAGGGAACGCCTGTGCAACGCCGTGGTCTGTAATGGCTATTGCCCTGTGTCCCCACGACTGCGCACGCTTTACAAGTGACTTTGCATCAGCGATAGCGTCCATGGCGGACATGTTTGTATGCAGATGAAGCTCAACACGCTTTTTCTCAGCTGTGTCCATTCTCTTTTTCTTTTTGAGTGTCACGATTGAAGCGGGACGGATTGTAACGTCCCTTGAGAATGTGTCAAACTCAATATCGCCATACACTAAAACAGTTGTACCCTTTTTAAGCTTTCCTGTTTCTGTCTTGTCCTTGTCGGGAGAAATAAACAGCTTCATCTGTACAGAGCCTGTATAGTCGGTGATAAAAAACGTGTGAATTTCCTTGCCAGTTTTTGTAGTTTTCATTTCCCCGACGCTGAAGATGTCACCGATTAAGGTAACTTTTCTGTCGAGGTTTTTCACAGCAAGCCCCATAGGCTCAGGGGAAGCATGAATCTTTCTTCCCTTTATTATTTCAGCGGAATCAGGTACAATATCAAACGGCAGTTCCATGTCAGGTGAAAGCGCCTCTTCATCACAAAGACTTCCGAATTCCTCATGCTGCGGAGGTGGTGGGGGCGGAGCAAACTGCTCGGAGTAATCGGGCATCGACGCCCTCACTTCCGCCATTTTTCTGTCGTGCTCTTCAATGTCGACATTGTGCTCACCGTCAAGCTCAACCTTCACATCAACATCAAATTCCTCACGGATAAGCTTTGACATTTCGCCGCAGAAATTCGCCTTCATAAGCAGGTCATAGCCGCCGTTTTTGATTGTAATAGTAATAAGTCCCTCGCCGTATTTAACGTCCGCATTATCGAGAAAACCATTTACAACCGCAAGTCGTCTTTTAAGCTTTGAAATAAGCTCGGAGTAATAATCAATCGAGAAAAGCTCCGACGGATAGGAGCAGTACAGACTGATTCTGTCGAGATGAAAACAGGTTTCAAGGTGCTTTTCAAACGCAACAACATCGCTGTACGGAATAAGCTTATTAAATTTTACATAGAAAGAAATCTCCGTCTGGTTAGATGAATATGTAACCTTATAAAGCATTCCGTCCTTGGTAATTTCGGGGATTCCTTCAGTGTATTCACTTAAAAAGTCACCCAGTCTCATCTCGTTCATTTAAAATTACTCCTTAAAGCTTTTCAATTTCCTTCATAAGCTCGGGGACAATTTCCTCCTCGCTCACCTTTCTGAGTACCTCGCCCTTTTTGAATATCACAGCACAGCCGTCGCCGCCTGCGATACCGATATCAGCCTCTCTTGCCTCTCCGGGACCGTTTACAACACAGCCCATAACTGCAACCTTGATATCCTTGTCAATGTCCTTTACAGCATCTTCAACAAGCGAAGCTGTCTTAATAAGGTCAATTCGTGTTCTTCCGCAGGTCGGGCATGAAACAAGCTGTACGCCGCTTCCCCTGCCGACTGCCTTTAAAATATCCTTTGCCGCCGCAATTTCCTTTACAGGGTCGCCTGTAAGTGAAACTCTGATAGTCTCGCCGATATCGTCGCACAGAAGCGAACCGATACCTGCCGCAGATTTTATAATACCCATTCTTTCAGTACCCGCCTCTGTAACACCGAGGTGAAGCGGATAGCTGCACTTGAGTGCCGCCAAGCGATAGCTTTCAATCATGGTCTTGACGTCTGATGACTTTATTGAAATAACGATATTTTCAAAGTCAAACTGTTCGAGCATCTTGACGTGATAAAGTGCGCTTTCAACAAGCGCTTCAGGAGTCGGAGCACCATAGCGTGCCAGAATTTCCTTTTCAAGAGAGCCTGAGTTTACGCCTATTCTGATTGGAATATTTCTTTTTGTGCAGGCGTCAACAACCTTTTTGACATTTTCCATGCCGCCGATGTTGCCAGGATTTATTCTAATCTTGTCAACACCTGCCTCAGCCGCCGCAACTGCAAGTCTGTAATCAAAATGAATGTCCGCAACAAGCGGTATTGAAACCTTTTCCTTGATTGCAGGGATAAGCTTTACAGCCTCCATGTCAGGGATAGCCGCTCTTACAATTTCACAGCCCGCCTGTTCAAGCTCATAAGCCTGCATAACGCTTCCCTCAATATCGTCTGAACGTCTGTTGAGCATCGACTGCACATAGATTTTACTTCCGTCAAGCAGGAGATTTCCGACTTTAACCGTTTTTATATCTCTCATAGTAAGCTCCTTTTAGTATAACACAGCATTCTTATGCAAATAATTTCATAATATCGTTGAATGTGACCACAATAATAAGTCCGAAAAGCAGCAGCATGCCAATCATATGCACCATGCCCTCATGCTCAGGCTTAATCGGCTTTCTTCTGATTGCCTCAACAAGCAGGAAGAAGAATCTGCCGCCGTCGAGTGCCGGTACAGGAAGAAGATTGAAAACTCCGAGGTTTATTGTTATAAGCGATGTAAGACTCAGAAGATTGAGCACAGAATCGCCGACCGTCTCGCCCGCATCAGCCGCATTTCCCATTTCCTTTACAACACCCACAGGTCCCGACATTTCGTTCATGCCATACTGCCCCGTAATAAGTCCGATAAGTGAATTCCACACAAGCTTTACAGTTGAAACCATTGTTTTTGCCGAATAGGTCACAACATTAAGCGGATTTTTTTCCTCGGAGTTTATGCGCATAAGCATTCTTTCACCGCTCTGTGTGTCGGTAAAGCTGACATCATTTATCTCAATTTCCCTGCCGTCTCTTTCAACCACAAAATCGTGAGAGCCCGAACCGAGCGTAAGCGCATAGTTGAGGTCCATGTGCGTTATAATTGAAACGCCGTTGATTTCCTCGATTTCATCGCCTGATTTAAGTCCGCTTTTGTGCTCATAAAACTCAGCCACTTCTGTCGGTGCGTCAATGGTTTTAAAGGAATTGACTGACATCTGAGGGATTTTATCCATATTGCATGTAATAATAATCAGTACAATAAATCCCAGTACAAAGTTCATGAATGCGCCTGCAACAATTACAATCATTCTCTGCCAGACGGGCTTTTTGCCGAATGCCCTGTCGCTGTCGCTTTCAGCGTCCTCACCCTCCATGGCGCAGAAACCGCCTATCGGAAAAAGTCTTACGGAATATTCCGTTTCACCCTTTTGTCTTTTGAAAATACTCGGACCCATTCCGACTGCGAATTTGTTCACCTTGATGTCGAAAAGCTTCGCTGTAAAGAAGTGTCCGAACTCATGAACCATAACAATAATCCCGAAAATTAAAATTGCGAGTAAATACTTCATTTATGCCTCCGGATATAACTGCATTATTTATATTTTATTGCGTACATATTCTCTTGCTTTTTCATCCCATTTTATTACATCTTCGTAATTTTCTATATCACTGTACGGAAATTCCTCCAAAGCGCCGCTTACAAGGTCACCAATGGCAGTAAAGGAAATTTCGCCGGCAAGGAAGTGTTTTACCGCCTCCTCATTTGCTCCGTTTACAATACACGGATATGCTCCGCCTCTTTTTATCGCCTCAATACAAGCTGTCAGACATCTGAATGTCTCATAGTCAGGCTTTTCGAATGTGAGAGTGCCGTAGTCTGTGAGCGACAGCGGTCTGCAGTCACACTCAAAGCGCTCAGGATAAAGAATTGCATACTGAATAGGAATTTTCATGTCAGGTACGCCCATCTGTGCAATCACAGAATTATCAGCATACTCAACAGCTGAGTGCACAACGCTCTGTCTGTGAACGACAATTTCAATCTGCTCAGGCTCTAAATCAAAAAGCCACTTTGCCTCGATAAACTCAAGACCCTTGTTCATTAAGGTTGAGGAATCGATTGTAATTTTGCTTCCCATACTCCAGTTCGGATGATTGAGTGCCTGTTCGATTGTAACGTCCGAAAGCTCAGAAAGCTTCTTTCCAAAGAAAGGACCACCCGAAGCTGTCAGAATAATCTTCTTGAGCTGCTCACGTCTGTTACCCTGAAGACACTGGAAAATCGCAGAGTGCTCGCTGTCAACAGGATAAATGCTGACTCCCTTTTCCGCTGCACGCTTCATAACAAGGTTGCCGCCCGCAACGAGCGTTTCCTTGTTTGCAAGTGCAATATCGTTGCCGTTTTCGATTGCAGTAAGAGTCGGCAAAAGGCCTATCATTCCCACAACGGAATTGAGAAGTATGTCAATATCACCCTTTTCCGCTGCACGCTTCATAACAAGGTTGCCGCCCGCAACGAGCGTTTCCTTGTTTGCAAGTGCAATATCGTTGCCGTTTTCGATTGCAGTAAGAGTCGGCAAAAGGCCTATCATTCCCACAACGGAATTGAGAAGTATGTCAATATCACCCGACGCAATTTCACAAAGACCGTCCATACCTGTAAGGATTTTAACGTCTCTGCCGGAAAGAGCGTTTTCAAGGTTTCCGGCGTATTCCGCATTGTATATGCACGCTGTTTCAGCGCCGGTTTCAATACACTGCTTCGCCAGCATTTCCCAGTTGCTGCCTGCGGCGAGTGCCTTCACCTTAAAGCCGTGCTTTTTGCATACATCAAGTGCCTGGGTTCCGATTGAACCTGTTGAACCGAGAATTGAAATTGTTTTTTTCTTTTCCATAGTATTATATGCAGTTCCTTTCCGTTTTAATTTTATATATCTGTTTTTATACGCGCTGTTTTTGTTAACCTTTGTAGAGGTTGATGCCCACATCGACCCGATTATTTTCATGAATGTTAACCGGTCACGCACCTCGGGACGTCGAGGGCGCCGTCCCCTACAAATAAATGGTCGTGCCTTATTTAATGTTTTTATAAATGATAACAAAGCGAAAATGTCCTGTGCGTCCACGCACCGAATGTGTCCTGCGTTCATGCCCCTCTTTCTTTGCGTGTACAAAGAAAGAGGGAAAGAAATACACTTCTTTGCTTTTCTACGAAAAGAAAGAAGCAAAGAAAAGCCAAGAACTCATAATTTGTAAGCGCATTGAGGCTCTCCAAACCCATGACTATGCATACTGATAAAATACATAAAAATGTTTTTTGTAAGCTACATAAGCTTTAAACAGTTGCTTGCAAGGGTGTCTTTAACAGGTGAGCGAAGTATGCACCGTCCATGCATGCAGGAGTTTAGTTAGCCTGCAATTATGCAGTCGTTACATTTCTTTTGATTCATTTTCTTTGTGTGAACAAAGAAAAGAACTGTGTTTCTTTCTCCATTTCTTTGCTCATACAAAGAAATGGAAATATTTTTTATGCGTGCTGATGTGAGCACCAGCACAGTGCACTCACGCACAAAGGGGCTGAAAAGCCCCTTTAGTTATATATATTTACAATTGAAATAAATGCAAGCAGACAAGGTGCTACAAAAAGCACACTGTCAAATCTGTCCATAGCGCCGCCGTGACCGGGCATGATGTTGCCATAGTCCTTGATGCCGCACTGTCTCTTGAGTACTGACGCTGAAAGGTCGCCGATTGTACCGATAACAGCAAGCACCACACCAAGCAGGAAAACCTTCCAGTAAGTAACATCAACTGCATAGTCAGTAAACTTAGGAAGAAGCTTTTCATAGATGAAGTTAATCAGCATGAAAAGTCCGCCTGTAACGATAAGACCGCCTGCAAAGCCCTCGATTGTTTTCTTCGGGCTTACCTCAGGACAAAGCTTGTGCTTTCCGAAGAATGTACCCGAAAAATAAGCGCCCGTATCCGCAAGCCACGCTCCGCACAGTCCCATGATAAGATACATAAGACCATGAACAGGAATTTCGTTCATGATAATGAGCGTTGTCATTGAGTTTACAACAAGTATCGTACTGCCTAAAATAAAGAACATACGATAATACTTGACGCTGTTGTGAAGTGCCACGAATGAGAACATTACGAAGAACACAAGCAAAAGGTCGAACACAAACTTATACTTTGCCGCCTCTGTTGTAACAACAAAAGGCATAGCTGCGCCATATACAAAGCAAGGCAGACATGTAAGTCTGAGCTTTATGCATCTTGCCGCCTTGAAAAGCTCATAGAGCATAAGCAGAATTATAGCCGCAAGGGCAAAATTCAGCACTAATGTATCATGGAGCCAGATTACAAGCGCCGCAATAACTGCACCTATCGCTCCTGAAATAATTCTTGTACCCATAAATCAGACACCTCCGAATCTTCTTGAACGTCCCGCAAAATCAGCAATAGCCTTTTCAAGCTCCTCAGGCACAAAGTCTGGCCACAGAACATCTGTAAAATAAAATTCTGCATATGCCGACTGCCATATAAGGAAATTTGAAAGTCTAAGCTCGCCGCTCGGACGAATCATAAGGTCAACATCTGGAACGTCCTTAGTGTAAAGATAGGTTCCGAACATATCCTCAGTGATATCCGCAGGATTCAGCTCACCATTTGCCGCCTGCTGAGCGAGAATTTTTGAAACGTGAACAACCTCGTCCCTTCCGCCGTAGTTTATGGCAAGAAGCATTGTCATCTGAGCGTTGTCCTTTGTGTCTTCTTCAAGGTCAATCATTTTCTTCTGAAGGTCGTCGTCAAAAATTGACTTGTCACCCAAAAAGAGTACTCTTACTTCCTCGCCGATATAGTTTCTTACATCAACGATGTACTCTCTGAAAAGCTCAATAATTGCGTCAACCTCGTCCTTCGGACGCTTCCAGTTTTCAGTTGAAAACGCATAGAAGGTGATGTTCTTGATTCCGATATCCTTGCAGTATCTTGCAATTCTTCTGAAATTCTTGGCACCCTCTCTGTGTCCGAATTTTCTCGGCAGACCTCTTTTCTTAGCCCATCTGCCGTTACCGTCCATAATAAATGCAATATGCTCGGGAAGAACCTCGGGCAAACCTGTCTGTTCGGGCTTTTTCTTTCTGAAAAACGCCATAGCTTACAGGCTCATTACTTCCTGTTCCTTTTCAGAAACAAGCTTGTCAACGTTCTTGCAGAACTTGTCCGTTAAGTTCTGGATATCCTTTTCACAGTTTTTAAGGTCATCCTCTGTGATTTCAGAATTCTTCTTCATTGTCTTGTAAGCTTCCATAGTATCACGGCGTACTGAACGGATTGCAACCTTAGTTTCCTCACCGTACTTCTTGATTTCCTTGCAAAGCTCCTTACGTCTGTCCTCAGTTGGCTGAGGGAATACAAGACGGAGCGCCTTGCCGTCGTTGTTAGGTGTGATACCTACATCTGATGTAAGGATTGCCTTTTCGATAGCCTTGAGAGTAGAAGCGTCCCATGGCTGAATTACGAGAATTCTTGCCTCTGAAACTGAAACTGCTGCCATCTGATTGATAGGAGTTGGTGTGCCGTAATAGTCAACCATAACCTTGTCAAGTACAGCAGGGTTAGCTCTTCCTGCTCTGATTGCCGCAAACTCACTTGTGAGTCTGTCGAGTGATTTTGTCATTTTGCCTTCTGCTTTTTTGAGTGTTTCCTTCATGATTATTTCTCCTTAATAATTGTTCCTACGTTTTCGCCCATAACTGCGTCATAGATATTGTCAGGTCTGCTCAGGTCAAATACAAGCAGACTCATATCGTTGTCACGGCACATTGAAGCCGCTGTACTGTCGATAACACCAAGACCCTTGTTGAGTACTTCTGTAAATGAAAGCTCGTCATACTTGACAGCATCGTCATACTTGTGTGGGTCCTTGTCATAAACGCCGTCAACCATAGTTGCCTTAAAGAGGATATCAGCCTCAGTTTCAACTGCTCTGAGCGCTGCCGCTGTATCTGTTGAGAAGAACGGATTACCTGTACCGCAGCCGAAGATTACAACTCTTCCCTTCTTGAAATGGTTCATAGCCTTAAGACGGATGTAAGGCTCAGCAACCTGCTGCATTGTGATAGCAGTCTGAACTCTCACCTCAACGCCGATTGATTCAAGTACGTCAGCAATTGCAAGTGAGTTGATAGTAGTTGCAAGCATACCCATATGGTCAGCTCTTGTTCTGTCCATACCGCCGCTTGAGCGGCCTCTCCAGAAGTTTCCGCCGCCTACAACGATACCGATTTCAACACCTGCCTCTGCACATTTTTTAATGCTTTCGCAGATATCAGTAATAATGCTGTAATCAAGTCCGAATTTCTTTTCGCCCGCAAGTGCTTCACCGCTGAGCTTTAAAAGTATTCTTTTATATTTGAGTCCCATATTATGCACCTCATGTATGTTATTAAAGGATTTTTTTACAAAAACACCTTTATATTATTTTACACTAAAAATGTCAATCTGTAAAGTGAATTTTCACATTTTCATGAAATAAACCAATCTTTTTTTATTCGGGAGTTATAACAATCTCCGTCTGCGGTGAAATATAAAGCGCATAGAGGTTAAAAGCGTCGTACACCGACTTCCACGCACTGTATGATTTACCTGTTATGGTTATATACTCCTTGTTGTTTTTTGTGCCAAAAGTCGCAAGACAATGCCCCGCTTCGTCAGTAAAGCCTGTTTTGCCGCCGATAATCTGCGCCCCCTGTACTTCATTGCCGTACATCTTGCTGAACATGGTGCTGTGAAGCACAAGTCCCTCAGGGTGCTGGGTGGTCGGAGATGTTGTATACTCATATGTTGAAAGTATTGTCCTGCAGATATCGCTCTGCATTGCATACTCTAAAATCATCGCCATTTCCTTTGGAGTAGTGTAATGATTCTGGTGATGAAGACCGCTTGAATTTTCAAAATGGGTGTTTTCAAGTCCCATTTCCTCTGCCTTCTTGTTCATAAGCTCAACAAACGCCTTTTCCGAACCGCAAAGCTTCAGGCTCAGCCCCACAGTTGCGTCAGCACCCGACGGCAGTACAGTACCATAAAGCATGTCTCTCACAGTTACGGTTTCGCCGTCCTCAAAGCCCGCCATTGAAGCGTCTGCATTGACAAGCGGCTCTAAGATTTCATGCGTCATAGTAAATGTATCAGTCATTGAGGTCATGTTTTCAACACCTACAATGAGAGTCATAATTTTAGTCATAGAGGCAGGATAAATGCGTGCATCGGGATTTTTGCCAGCTATAATTTCGCCGTCCGTCACATTCACAATAAGCCCGACTTCGCTTACAATATCGCTTCCGAGCTCAGTGTAATCATCACTTTTTTGCGGAGGCTCCAGAGGCGGCATTGTCGGAACCTGTGTTTCAAGCTCGATATATATTTTTTCGGCATTCTTCTCAGCCGCAGCCTTGTTTGCCACAGCTTCCTTTTCAGATGTACTGAGAATTTTTGCAACGCCATAAATCATAAGAATAAAAATCAGAAAAATCATCGCAACGTAGAAAATTCTGAAGTAATTAACCTTTCTTCTGACCGTTCGTCTTGGCTCAGGCATAACATCTCTCCTTTCCTGTCATCTCTGTTTATTTTAACGTATTTCCGGGGATATGTCAACCTTGACGGTATGTACAATGCACCAAACAAACACACCCGCAGCCTTTCCGCCACGGGTGCATAAATAACTATTCTTCTTCGCCGTCAATATCAAGGCTCATAATTTCTTCTTCATTAAGCATTTTCTGAGCGTTAAGCAGCATAACAATCTTGCTTGCAGTCTTTCCGACGCCTGTAATAAACTTTCTTGTTGATGAATCAGCAAGCTTCGGAACACCTGAAATGTCAGACTTGTCAATATCAAGCACTTCATCTACTGTATCAACAATAAATCCAACAAGAGTTTCCTTGATATTCAGGATAATAATACATGTTCTTTCGTTATACTCAGCCTCAACCTTGCAGAAACGCAGTCTCACATCGATAACAGGAATCAGCACTCCTCTGAGGTTGATAATTCCCTTTGCATAGTCAGGAAATTCAGGAACAGGAGTAATCTCCTGCATTTCAATAATTTCACGGACATCGTTTATGTGAAAAGCGTAATACTGCTTGTCGAGCAGAAATGAGAGGTATTTTTCGCTCTGTTCAATAATCTCATTTGCTTCTGAATCATCTTCATAAAATCTGTTTAAGATGTCACCCATTAATTTATACCTCCGATTTATAATTGTTTGCAGATAAGACCGCTTATCTTGTCAAGCGGTGCCTGAATACTGCAGCCGCCTCTCTGAAAAGCACACATTGGCATACCGTATACAACGCATGTTTCCTTGTCCTGTCCGATTGTATAAGCGCCTCTCTGCTTCATAGCCACCATTCCGTCAGCGCCGTCAGCACCCATACCTGTAAGCAGAGCACCGATAGCGTCCTTTCCGACAAGCTCGGCAACCGATTTGAAAAGATAGTCAACAGAAGGTCTGTGTCCCGACATCTTCTCGTCCTGCAGAACCTTTACATAATAACCTCTCGAATCCTTCATAAGCTTCATCTGAAGCTCACCGGGAGCCAAAAGCGCAAGACCCGGCTGAAGCCTGTCGCCGTTTTCGGCTTCTTTTATACGGATTTTACAGAGCTTATCAAGTCTCTCAGCAAACATTTTTGTGAATACAGGCGGCATATGCTGAACAATAACAATCGGCGGGGAATTTGCCGGCATTTTTGTCAGTACAACCTGTAAAGCGTCTGTACCGCCCGTTGAAGCGCCGATTGCAATAACCTTGTTTGCGCTTCTTGCAGCCTGTACAGGAGTAATTGTCGGTGAAAGCGCCGCAACACCGCCTCCCACAGGAGCCGCTTTTTTCTGAATAACCTTTGCCTGTGAAGCAGTTATAACCTTGTTTCTGAGGTCTGCCGCAAAGGTGTTCATATCCTGAGGCGACTTTATCATCGCCTTTTTAACATAATCAACAGCGCCTGCATCAAGTGCATCAAACGCCTTGATAGGAGCCGAAGAAACGATAACCGTTGGAATCGGATACTGCGGAATAAGCTTTCTTAAAAACTGTATACCGCTCATTTTCGGCATTTCAACGTCGAGAGTCAGAACGTCAGGGCGAAGCTTTATAATCATATCTCTTGCTTCATAAGGGTCACCCGCTTTTCCGACAACCTCGATTACCTTGTCGTTTAAAAAGAATTTGGCAAGTGTTTCTCTGAAAAATACCGAATCGTCAACAATTAATAGCTTGATTTTTTTCTGTAGCATATGTCCTTGTCACCTTACCTTGTCTTTTTCTGATATATTGCAGGCTTGACGAAGCTATACCTTGATTTTTTAGAAACTGTTTCAGCGTGACCGATAAGAAGATATGCGCCTTCATTTGAAGCGTCATAAAAGCGTTCAATAAGAGCGTCCTTTGTCGGTGCGTCGAAATAAATCATAACGTTTCTGCAGAAGATTACATCAAAGGGCTTTTTATAGACAATTTTGTCCATAAGGTTAAACTCCTTGAAGATAACCTCCTTTCTTATTCTGTCAACAACGGTATAAGTTCCGTCAGCGTTCCGTTTAAAATATTTTGTTTTCCAGTCCCTCGGGAGCGGATCAATTGCCTCTGCCGAATAGGTTGCATTTCTCGCCTTCTGGAGAACATTGTTTGAGATATCCGTTGCAAGAATTCTCAGGTCCCAGCCGATTCTTCTGCTTCCGAAATAATCGTCAATTGTCATGGCTATTGTGTATGGCTCCTCGCCCGAGGAGGACGCCGCACACCATATTCTTACGTCACGGCTGTGACAATTACGTTCAATCTGTGGAAGAATAACATTTTTCAGGTACTCAAAATGCTGAGGCTCTCTCATAAAATATGTATGATTAGTTGTAAGCTTGTTAACAAGTTCAACAGTTTCCCTGCCGGATTTGTCAGCAAAGACAGAATCCATATATTCGTCATAGGACTTAAAGCCTTTTTCTGCGAGCATATTTGAAAGTCGTCCCTCAATCAGGACTCTCTTCTTGCTCAGGTCAATGCCGTAAGTCTTGTGCATGAAACCGATTAGTCTGTTGAATTCACTGTCTGTTATTCTGATGTTCATATGAATTTACTCCAGTATCACCTTGTGTATATCAAGAAGCTGTTTGATTTCACCGTTTGAGTCAATGATAGTCTTGATATACTGATTTTCATTGACGTTTTTGGAATCGGGAGCCGAGCATGTATCTGTCGGCTTCACAGCCATGATTTCTCTTACTCTGTCAACAATAAGACCTACTGTTTCGCCCTCAAGCTCAACAACGATAATACATGTCTTGTCATCATAAGGAATATCAGGCTGGTTTATCTTGTTTCTCATGCTGATTACAGGGACTACCTTGCCTCGGATATTGATAACACCCTTTACAAAGCCCGGTACACCCGGAACAACCGTAATCTGCTGAATACCGATAATTTCAATAACATACTGTATTTCTATGCCGTAGAGAACATCGTCTATGTAATAAAGCAGAATCTGTCCGCCGATGGAGTTTGTTTCGTTTTTTACTGCCTGTGTATTATTTTCATTTGCCATAAATTTCACCCCTTATCAGTTGTCGCCTAAAAGACCGCCGACATCAAGAATAATAGTAACACTGCCGTCACCGAGGATTGAGCATCCGCTCATACCAATCTGTTTTACGTTATAGCGGTTAAGCATTGGCGGGAACGGCTTTACAACAACCTGCTGTTCGCCGATAAGCTCGTCAACGAGAATACATGCGCTCTTGCCTTCTGATTCAACAAGAACAACAACGCCCTCGCTCATATCCTGGATTTTTGACTCTAAGCCATAGCATTCATGAAGTCTGATAAGCGGATAGCATTTATTTCTGATTTTAACGATTTCTCTGTGTGATGTATCGTGTAAAAGCTGTGTTTCCTTAAGCTTTATGAATTCCTTGATTGAGTTGATAGGAATTGTAAAGATTGAATCGCCGACTGATACTTCAATACCGTCAACAATAGCAAGTGAAAGCGGAATTCTGATAACAAAGTTTGTGCCAACGCCGTACTTACTTTCAACAGAAACAGTGCCGCCGATTTTTTCAATACCCTTCTTTACAACGTCCATTCCGACGCCTCTGCCCGAGAATTCAGTAACCTCAGTATTTGTAGAGAAGCCGGGGAGCATAATCATGTTGCAGATTTCCTTGTCGGAATATTCCTCCGCAGGCTTGTAGAGAAGTCCGTGTGCCTCAGCCTTTTCAAGAACCTTCTTTGTGTTGATACCGCCACCGTCGTCAGAAACAACGATGATAACTTCACCCGATGAGTTATAGGCTGAAAGCTGGATTGTACCCTTTGCAGGCTTGCCCTTTGCAACTCTCTCCTCAGCAGTTTCCTCAATACCATGGTCCATGGAATTTCTCACCATGTGCATGAGAGGGTCGTTTAAGTTGTCGATAATGCTCTTGTCAACTTCTGTTTCCTCGCCCTGGAATACAAGGTCAACGTCCTTGTTGAGCTTGACCTTCATATCACGGACAATTCGTGTCATCTTATTGAATACGCCTGACAGCGGAACCATTCGGATACTCATAACGATATCCTGGAGTTCGTCTGTAAGCTTTCTGAGCTGTCTTGAAGCCTTCTGGAAGTTGTCAAGCTTCAGGCCCTTAAGGTCAGGGTTTGAAGTAACCATAGCCTCAGCAATAACAATTTCGCCAACCATATCAAGAAGCTGGTCAAGCTTGTTGAGGTTAACTGAGATAAGGCTCTGCTTGCCCTTCTGGTTATTGTTCTTCTGTGAAAGCTTGTTGTTTATCTGTTCACTTGTCTGTGCAGATTTAGGCTGTTCAGCCGCCACAGGAGCCGCCTGCACCTTAGGTTCATCATCAAGCTTTATTTCAGGAACTGCCTCAGCCACTTCTTCCTTTACAGGTTCAGCTTCTGCAACAGGTGCCGCTTCCTCCTGTACAGGTTCAGCAGGCTGCTGTTCAATTTCATAGGACTTGACATTTATTGAGTCCTCAATTTCTCTGAAAACATGCTGATAATCATCATCATGTGTCTTGCACTTGATAAGGAAGCCGTTTTCAGCAATAGCCTTTGCTGTCTGAGAGTCAGTTTCAATATTTTTAGGTTCATATTCAAGCTCACTGCAGTATTCCGCAACCTTGTTGACTAAAAGCAGTGCTCTTAAGTTTTCCATTTCACAGTTATCTTCAAAGAAAACTCTTATAACCATCATACCAGGAGCCGCCGCTTCATCAGCTGTTTCCGCAGCTGCTTCATGTGCCGCCGCTTCCGGCGCCGCAGGCTCTTCGCCCGGCATTCTGCCTGTTTTTAAGTATTCAACAAACTGTGCGATTTTTTCCATCTGTGCGCTGAAATCAGTCGGAACAGAATCATCGTCCTGTAAAAGTTCGATTTCAGCCTTCAGGAGGTCTGATGATGAGAAAACGATATCATAGAGCTTTTCAACCGATTCAATAACAGGTTTTTCCTCTCTGATAATAAAGAACATGTCCTCGATACTGTGAGCGAGCGTTGACATATTCTCAAGACCCATCATAGCTGAGCTTCCCTTAATAGTGTGCATTATACGGAATATTTCATTAATGTCTTCGTCATCAAATTTATTGTTGCTTTCTGTTTTCATTGCAATGTTATCAAGCTGTTCAAGCAAGGAAGTGGATTCGTAGATATACATATCCACCATGCTTTCCATACCCGATTCAAATCTGCTCATAATTTTACACCTGCCTGTTTTATTAATTTTTATGGGATTATTTCGTCAAGACCACCCTTGGACATAACAATTTCGCCGCTTTCTTCAAGCTTTCTGATAACAGCGATAATCTTTCTCTGTGCCTCTTCAACATCACGCATACGCACATTGTGGAGATACTGAAGGTCTGTTTTGATTGTTTCCTGCTGACGCTGGGACATATTCTTGAAGATAACTTCTGATACGTCCGGTGTTGCAGCCTTGAGAGCAATAGTAATATCCTTGGTATCGCACTCTCTGAGGAACGCCTGAATTTCTCTGTTGTCGAGCATTGCAATATCGTTGAATACGAACATCTTTCTCTGGATTTCGTCCGCAAGCTCAGGGTCTGTCTGATTAAGCTCTTCCATGATAAGCTTTTCTGTTCGCATATCAAGATTGTTCATGACATCAGCAAGATAGTTGACACCACCGAAATCAGTTGTATCGACTGATGCCACAGAGTCGAGCTTGCTTGCAATCATTTCCTCAACGCCTCTTACAACCTCAGGAGAAGTACTGTCAAGATTTGCTATTCTTTTGAAAACCTCAACCTGAAGCTCCATAGGGAATTCAGCGAGAATCTGTGCGGATTTTTTTGAGGTGATGTGCGAAAGAACAAACGCAATTGTCTGCGGAAGTTCATTCTGGAGCATTGTAAGAATACTCTTGTAGTCAACATTTTTCAGGAATTCGAATGCACGGTTTGAATTCTGGATTCTTTCCATGATAAGCGCAGCCTTTTCCTTACCGAATGCACTTTCAAGAACCATTCTCGAATATTCCTTACCGCCCTCCGCAATCATATTCTGAGCGATAATCAGCTCATAGAATTCATCCATGATATCCTTAATCTGAGTCTGATTAAGATTTTCGATACTTGCAACCTCCATTGAGAGTGCTTCAATTTCTTCATCATTCAGATATTTATAAACCTCTGCAGCTGTTTCCTCACCCAGCGCAACTATAAATGCCGCCGCTTTTTCGGCAGAAGTCATTTGATTTTCTGATGACGATGTTTCATTCATTTGCCTTCCTCCTCGAGAAGTCTTAAACCTTCATTTTTTGTAAATTTAATTATACCACATTTTCAGTAATTTGACAATAGTATTTAAAAAAAACTGATAATTACAACGTAAACCAACGGGCTGAATTTGTACAAATCGTACAGCATTTATACAACATGCACAACCACATTAAATTATTTATAATAAAATTCACAAACAAAACGCAGCTTCTCTGCAGAAACATATATCAATGTATATATTATACAAATTTTTTTCACATTAGTCAAGTACTTTAAACAAAACAACTTGATTTTTTTGAAAATAATATACCAAAGCTATTGACAAAAACATCAAAATATCATACAATATAAGATATACTAATATTGTCAGCAGGAGGACTGGAAAATGAACAATCTCGACAACTTAAAACTCACCGATTTAATAGATGTAAAAACTCTTCAGGATATTCAGGACGGCTTTTCAAATGCAACCGGTATGGCTGCTCTTACAACTGACGAAAACGGTGTTGCCGTAACACAGGGAAGTAACTTCACGGATTTCTGTATGGAACTCAACAGAAAGTCATCAATCGCCTGTCAGCGCTGTGAACAGTGTGACAAGCAGGGCGGTGAAGGAACTATGCGTACAGGTCGTGCCATGGCTTACAGCTGTCACGCAGGACTTGTTGACTTTGCGGCGCCAATCATGCTCAACGGCAAATTTATCGGTTCTTTCATCGGCGGACAGGTTCTTCCTGAACCACCGGACGAGGAACAGTTCAGAAGATATGCAACTGAGGTCGGTATTGACCCGGACAGATATATAAACGCACTCAGAAAGGTTAAAATTGTTCCAAAGCACCAGATTGACATGGCTGCGGATTTCCTCTGCACGATTGCAAACGTGCTTTCAAAGATTGCGTACAGCAGCTATGTTGAGGCTATGAACAGCTCAGGTCTTTCAACAGAAAATGCTCAGATTATCAGCAAAATCAGTGAAGCCAATGCTATTATAAAACAGAATGAACAGTCAATGGAAGAACTCGAAGGAAAGGTAAAGAGCCTTGAGGAAATCGCCAAGACTTCAGTTGAACAGGTTAACTCTGCAATGCATACTGTAAAGGAAATCCAGAACATTGCAACAAACACAAAGATTCTCGGCTTCAATGCCTATGTTGAAGCGGCACACGCAAGAGAATACGGTAAAGGCTTCGGCGTTATCACTCAGGAAATCAGAGCTCTTGCTGACCAGAGTAAGATTACTGCCGACAAGATTGAAGATGCAATCACATCAATCAATACTTTCACAAAGCAGATTGATAATCATGTAAAGGCAACTGAGGATTCAATCGCAGAATGCTCCAAGAACATGAGTAATCTTTCAGTAATTCTCGATGAGCTGAAAAATAATTAATGAAGTTTATATTAAAATAATGAAGGCGGTCATTGACCGCCTTTTTGTTACACCCTAAACCACAAAAACCGCACAGCATTTCACTGTGCGGTTTATATTTTATAGATTTTTTATTCCCTTGTTGACCGATTTCACCTGCATAACGCCGGTTGCGACATCGAAAAATACTGTTCTTCCGTAATCAGCGCCCGTGTCCTCAGCGATAAGTCTGATACCATATCCTGACAGAATGCGCTTTACAGCCTGTACATTTCTCTCACCGATGTTAAATGTCTTGAGCTGTGTCTGGAACATCTGTGCACCACCTGCAATTTTCGCTGTCATAGTAGGAATCGAAGCCCCATATCTCAGCATGGAGTCAACAAGCTCCTTGATTCCCGTATCGGCGTAACGCCTGCTGTTATCCACATTTGCAGATTCCTTGCTGTCGGGCAGCATGATATGTGCAAGCCCGCCAAGACTTCTCGACTTGTCGTGCAGACAAATGCCAACACAGGAGCCGAGCGCATAGGTTGCAATAACATTAGGTGCCTTTGCAACGCTAAGGTCGGAAATTCCAACAGTTATAACACTCTGCATTTTACATTACCCCAAGCATTTTGAAAAGTTTTGTCAGGGATTCCATTTCAGGTACTAAAATCATGTTGCTCTTTACCTTTGTTGTAACATCACCAAAGCCAAAGGAGTCATCAATAAATAAAACCTTGTTGCCGACCTTTGCAAACTCGATTGAAGGCACACTGAGAATTGCACCCGCCATATCAATGCAAAGCGACGGAGTTGAAATATTTATGAACATACCTGTCATACTTGAAAGCGCATTGACATATGAGCTTGCCATAATATTACCAATCTCACAGAATGCTGACTTTTCCATTTCATCAAGTTCAGCAAAGGAAGTAAATTCCTTGCCGAAGAAAACGTTCATAACATTCTTTATAAAGTCCTCATCGAAGACATAAAGAATCATTCCGTTTATATCGCCCTCGATTTTTATGAGCATACCCATAACAATTCTTTCAGGGCCGCCGACAAAATCGGCTACTTCATTAAACCCCAGAATTCTGACATGCGGAACGTTGATGTTGATTTCTTTTCCCATGAATGAGGCAAGTGAGGTTGCGGCATTACCCGTACCGATATTACCAAGCTCAGTCAGAACATCAAGCTGAACGGCATCCAGTTCGTCAATATTCTTAAATCCCATAATCAGTTACCCCAGAACCTTTGTAACAGCCTGGATGATTCTCTCAGGCTTGAAAGGCTTAACGATGAAGTCAAGAGCGCCGAGCTTTATAGCTTCAACAACCATTGCTTCCTGTCCCATAGCCGAACACATGATGATTTTAGCTGAAGGGTCAGCCGCCTTGATATCTCTGAGTGCTTCAATACCTGTCTTGTTAGGCATAGTGATATCGAGAATAACGAGGTCAGGATTTTCTGAGTTGTAAAGATTGCATGCGATTTCACCATCAGCAGCTTCAACAACATCAGTAAAGCCGTTCTTTGTAAGAGCGTCCTTAACCATCATTCTCATAAATGCAGCATCATCAGCAATTAATATTTTACTCATAACAGATTTTCTCCTTTTGTCTTATTTTAAATGTTATTTAATAATTTCAGTTATTTTAACAGCAAAGTTATCGTCAACAACTACAACGTCGCCCTTTGCGATAAGATTACCGTTTACAACAATATCAACAGGTTCATTTGCAAGAGAATCAAGTTCAATAACAGTACCTCTTGTAAAGTTACCGACTTCGTCAATACTCTTTCTTGTTGAACCGATACGAACAGTTACCTCCATAGGAACATCAAGCAGCGACTGAAGATTGTTATACTGCTTTTCTGTCAGGAACGAACGTCCGTCAACCTCGTCCTCAATTGGCTCAGGACTGAATGTTTCCATTCTGAGAGGCTGCTGTGCAGCAGTATTGACAACCCTGCTTGGTGCAGGTTCAGCCGGTGCTGCCGGTCTTGGTGCCGGTGCAGGCTTTGGTCTTTCTGCTCTCTTCTTTTCCTTCTGGGCAGGCTTTTCTTCCTTCGCCTTTTTCTTAGGCTCAGCCTTTGGTTCAGGCTGTGGCTCAGGCTTCTGCTCGTGCTCTTCAGTATATTCATCAAGGTCAGTTGAATAGCTTCTGAGCATTGTGTCAGCAAGCTCATGTGCCAGATCAATTGTAAGCATAGTAACAAATCGGCTCTTGATTATATCGTCGATTGTAAGCTCAAATGAAATTGCACAGACCTGATCGTCCTTTTCAATATTGTTAACTCTCAGAATATCCTCAACCGAGTCAATAACAGTCGGTTCAGGTGTTGAAATATCAGTTGGTTTTCCGAGAATTTCAGAAAGTGTGGTTGCCGCCGCACCCATCATCTGGTTCATGATTTCGCATATCGCCGAAATATTCATTTCGTCGAATTCAAAGTCATCGGTTACAACCATCGGCTGACCCATAAGGGCATTAACCATCATCTGAACGTCATCCTGCTTTAAAACAAGCACTGATGAACCATGAATTCCCTTTATGTAACTGATTTTAACACAGATGGAAGGCTCAAGGTCATCAAAGTCAACGAGCGATGCTTCATTGATTTCAACCTTAGGTGTTGTAATCCACACCTTTGCGTTCATGAAGTTTGAAAGGGCAGTTGCAGCCGAACCCATCATGATATTCTGAATTTCGCCGATAGCGTCTATCTTGACTTCATCTATACCATGATCGTCGACAGAAGCTTCAGCAGCAGGTTCATCTTCATCTTCCTCAGCTTCATCTTCCTCTTCATCTTCATATTCTTCTTCGTCGTCTTCCTCTTCTTCCTCGTACTCCTCTTCGTCTTCTTCGTACTCTTCATCCTCATATTCATCTTCATCATCTTCTTCGTCTTCCTCGACGCCCATGAGGATGTTTGAAACTCTTGCAGCATCACTTTCTTCGAGTACTGTAATAAAACGACTGTCAATTGCCTCGCCTACTGCAAAGTCAAAAGCGATTGCACAGACAGAATCAGCAGCCGCAATTCCAAGAGACTTGTAAAAAGTCTTTGTATCTGCCGAAACAACAGTTTCCGGAGGTGAAATTGCAACCGGAGTATTCAGAAACTGTGACATTGAAGTCACCGCCGCACCCAGAAGCTGATTCATAACCTCTGAGATTGCGGAAATTCTCATTTCATCAAATTCAAAATCATCATCAAACTCCATAGGCATGCCCATAAGCTTGTTGACAATAAGCTGCATATCATCCTGGTTCAGAACAAGGACTGATTTGCCCTTTATACCTTTGGTATAGCTGAATTTAACATAAACACATTCTTCATCTTTAATAAAAAGAATGTCCTTTACCTGCTTTCCAAGCTTTGTCCTGACAACATCACTTGCCTTGCTGACTGTAACCGCCGGCGAAGTGATAGAAACAGTTTCATCAAGCATACCTGAAACAGCAGTAGCCGCATTGCCCATGGAGACGTTGAATAACTCTCCCAGAGCGTCGCATTTCATATCATCTAAAACAAGACGGCCCATTTTTATCTCCTTGCATTATAAACATTACATATTTTAATGGCTTTACGATGGTTTGATATACCGATTTTTCCATCAAAAAGCTTTTCGTCATTGATTTTCAATGAAACGTTACTATTAATAGGTACATTAAGAAGCAGGACATCGTTTGTATGTAACCCGAGAATTTCGCTTAAGTTAACGGTTGTTTCTGCCAGAACAGCATCAACCTTGAATTCAGAACGGGTAATCTTCTTTATAATACCTTCTCTTTCCTTATGCTTTGTACCACGCTTGTTCTTGACGCCGTTTGATGATTCCTTTGAAAGAATAGCTTCCATAGTTGAAGCAGGAACAGCAATTGTAACAACATTCTTTACGTCGTTGTATTCAACATTGAGCGTTGCAAGAACGATAACCTCATCAGCATAGATAGGCTGGTTTACTCTCGCATTTGTTTCAATGCCCGAAACCGCCACCTCCATATCTACATAAGGTGAAAAAACTTCCTTGAAAAACAGTGCCATTTTCGAAAATACTGTTTTCATGATTCTGATTTCTATATCAGTAAAGTTTCTTGCGAGGTCCATGTTTTTTCCGTAGCCGCCAAGCATACGGTCTATAAGTGAAAAAGTAACAGGGTTTGAATACTGAATCATACATGTGACATCCATGATATCATCCTTTTCCAGGAAGGTGAAGTCTATATTTCCCATCATGGTATAGTCAGGAAGCGCATTGCTGTATTCATAGAAATGCTGTTCTTCAATCTGAAGCACGTCAACCTTGCAGTAGAATCTTGTGATACTTGTAAGATATGAAGAAAACATTCTTGCATATGATTCATATATATTACCGATAGCTTTAAGATGTTCTCTCGTAAATTTCTTCGGAGCCTTAAAGTCGTACTGCCTTATCTTCTTTTCAGACAGGTTTTCACTCATATCCTCAAGAGTCTGTTCGTCGGCATTACCGAGATTTTTCAGCAGTTCGTCAATCTGACTCTGTGAAAGTACATCTGACAATTAATTTCACCTCGCAATAATGTGAACTCTTTTTTCGTCCTGTATAAAAGGACAGAAAATATCAAATATATTATAC
>CAZULQ010000023.1:0-213 GCA_964621265.1 uncultured Clostridium sp.
TTGGTCTAGCTTCGAAGCCTCTGATGTCTTCGCCGTGTGTATCTGCATAGAAGTTTACTTCTACCTTATCGCCTACTGCACCCTTAACATCCTTGTCAGCCCAGATATCACATGTACCAACATATACTCTTGAAGCTGTTGTGCCTGAGTTAGAAGTTGTGTTACTTGGTGTTGTTGTTGCTGAAACTGTTGTTGTTGCCTTAGGTGTTGTTG
>CAZULQ010000023.1:313-28941 GCA_964621265.1 uncultured Clostridium sp.
TTGTTGAAACAGTTGTTGTAGCCTTAGGTGTTGTTGTTGTTGAAACAGTTGTTGTAGCCTTAGGTGTTGTTGTTGTTGAAACAGTTGTTGTCACCTTTGGTTCTGTTGTTTCTTCTTCAGATGTTGTTTCTTCGTCAACAACGATTGAACCAGGAGTTACATTTGGTGTGAGGTATGTTGTACCTTCACCGCCGTTTGAGAAGTTGATAACTGGGTTTGCAGCACCGTTACAACCCTGGATATCAATTTCGTATGTGCCTGAAGCACCTTCGAGAATTTCGAATGTAAGTGTGAGGTATGGAGTTGTTGGATCATTCTTGATCTTAGCAGCAGCTGAAGCGATTACGTATGTACCTAATTCTTCATTTGCTGTTGGCTTAGCCATGAAGCCTGTGCTGTACTTGTAGCCTACAATCTTGAGAGCTGATGTATCGAAGATTGGTCTAGCTTCGAAGCCTCTGATGTCTTCGCCGTGTGTATCTGCATAGAAGTTAACTTCTACCTGATCGCCTACTGCGCCCTTAACATCCTTGTCAGCCCAGATGTCACATGTACCAACATATTCTCTTGAAGCTGTTGTACCTGTTTCGCCTGTTGGGTCTGTATCTGCTGTTGTATCACCAGAAACAACGATTGAACCAGGAGTTACGTTTGGTGTGAGGTATGTTGTACCTTCACCGCCGTTTGAGAAGTTGATAACTGGATTTGCAGCACCGTTACAACCCTGAATGTCGATTGGGTATGTACCTGAAGCACCTTCGAGGATTTCGAATGTAAGTGTGAGGTATGGAGTTGTTGGATCATTCTTGATCTTAGCAGCAGCTGAAGCGATTACGTATGTACCTAATTCTTCATTTGCTGTTGGCTTAGCCATGAAGCCTGTGCTGTACTTGTAGCCTACAATCTTGAGAGCTGATGTATCGAAGATTGGTCTAGCTTCAAAGCCTCTGATGTCTTCGCCCTTTGTATCAGCATAGAAGTTTACTTCTACCTGATCACCTACTGCGCCCTTAACATCCTTATCAGCCCAGATGTCACATGTACCAACATATTCTCTTGAAGCTGTTGAACCTGTTTCGCTTGTTGGGTCTGTATCTTCTGTAAGGTCTGTACCTTCTGCAGCAACAACGATTGAACCAGGAGTTACAGCTGCTTCGAGGTATGTTGTACCTTCACCGCCGTTTGAGTAGTTGATAACTGGGTTTGCAGCACCGTTACAACCCTGAATGTCGATTGGATATGTACCTGAAGCACCTTCGAGGATTTCGAATGTAAGTGTGAGGTATGGAGTTGTTGGATCATTCTTGATCTTAGCAGCAGCTGAAGCGATAACGTATGTACCTAATTCTTCATTTGCTGTTGGCTTAGCCATGAAGCCTGTGTTGTACTTGTAACCAACAATCTTAAGTGCTGTTGTATCAAAGATTGGTCTAGCTTCAAAGCCTCTGATGTCGTTGCCCTTTGTATCAGCATAGAAGTTAACTTCTACCTGTTCGCCTACTGCGCCCTTAACATCCTTATCAGCCCAGATATCACATGTGCCGATATATTCTCTTGAAGCTGTTGAACCTGTATTACCTGTTGTGTCAGCAACAGTTGTATCAGGAGCCTTTGTTGTTGCGATTGTTGTTGTTGTTGTTGTATCAGGAGCCTCTGTTGTTGGCTCTGTTGATGGTTCTGTTGGTTCTGTACCATCACCGAGTGTAAATGTAGCAGGTTCAGAATTTGCATTTACTGAATTACCGTATGTTGTGATGATTGTACCATCACCGGCTACTGTACCTGAGTTAACTGAGAAGTTATCCATGAAGTCAACTGTGTAAGTACCTGCTGCCATTGATGAATCAAAAATAACGTCAAATGTAACGATTGAGTTATTCTTGTCACCTAAAACGAATGGAGTTGCACCGTTCTGGATAAAGAAACCAGTCTGGTCAGTAATCTTTGTGTTATCTGCCGGGTCAAAACCTACAACTTCAATGTCCATTGCGAGCATACCGAAACCGCCGTCTACTGTGAAAGCGTTAGGGTCTGTGACATTGATGTTCTGGAACTTGATGCCTTCAGCGCTACCCTTGAATGATGTAAGAATCTGAGTAACTTCTTCAGCAGCATCGTACTGATCGCACATAAGTGCAACTGTTGTTCTGGCTGTTCCTGCCTTAACTTCGTCCATAGTGAAAGAAGTCTTTTCAGGAGCAAAACGCAGAACCATTGTCGAATCCTTATCAACAACTGTTGCAGCTGAAACTGTTGAAGCAAGTGTGCTTGTTACAACTGAAGCAGCCATAGCAACTGATGTAAGGATCGAGAGAATTCTTCTCTTCTTCATTGCTATTTGTCCTTTCTGTCTGTGATAAAAACAGACACTGTTTTTTATTTTTTGCGGTCCCCCGCTATTTTAAGCCCTGACGGGCCTAAATACCTTTATCTTATGAAGTTTCCTCTCATCTTTTTACTTATTTTTATATTATCTAAAGATACTTTTTGTTCACACACTTATAGTATATAACAAATTGAATAGTTTTTCAAGGGGGATTGCGAAATTATTTTCAAAATTGTGCAACATGCACATATTTACCATGCGATTTATATGCATAAAAATCTATGGATTTATGTATGTGATGCCACTTCACTCGCTTTCGTAAAAAAACACACCATAATTTCTATCAAACGGACACTAAATATTTCATTTTATTTCCTGTTTTGTATATTATATCCAAAAAATCAGATAACCCACTCATGTCAAAAAAGTTGTGCACAATTATGTCATATTATCCCATATACTACGTCTTAATGACACTCACATTTCAAAGAGCTTCACAGCAAGAAAACACCCGTGAAGAAAAAATCTCCACGGGCATTTCCCTTAAAAGTTTATTACTGAACCTTGTAAGCGTCAATCATCTTCTTGACCATCTGGCCGCCGACTGAACCTGCTTCTCTTGAAGTAAGGTCACCATTGTAACCCTGCTTTAAGTTTACGCCGACTTCGTTGGCTGCTTCCATCTTAAAACGCTCCATTGCTTCTTTGCCCTTCTGAGTAAATTCACCTTTCATTTCTGAAATCTCCTTTAAATTTATTTAATGCCGCACTAATATTATAGCCTGACTCATATTTTATATAACAGGTAAAATTATAAAAAACAATTGGTTTATTTTACGAAACAATTATTTGCGATTTAAAGTTGACGGTATAACATCAAGCTTTTTATCCTTGAATTTCACTATGATATCCTCGCCTTTTTTAATTGTTCCGTCAATAATGTCTCTTGATATTCTGTTTTCGATTCTTTTTACAATTTCTCTTTTTATATAACGTGCACCGTATTTTTCAATCTGTTTTTCATCAATAAGTTCCTCAGCAACGCTGTCATCATAGGCAATATTTATCCCAAGCTTTGCCGCACGCTCCTGCAGCTCTGCAAGCAGCTTCCGGGTAATTTTCTTCAGGTCGTGCTTTCTGAGCTTTCCGAAAACGACTATCTCATCAAGCCTGTTGATAAGCTCGGGCTTCATGAACTTTTTAAGCTCCGATTTAACCTTTGAGTTTATCTCACCGCTGTCGTCCCCACCGAAGCCGAGAGTCTGCTTTCCCTCAATCACGTCCGAGGCAATGTTTGAAGTCATTATGATTATAGTATTTCTGAAACTGATTTTTCTTCCCGTCGAATCCGTCAGTATTCCGTCATCGAGTATCTGCAGAAAAAGATTCATCACATCGGGATGCGCCTTTTCTATTTCATCAAATAAAATTACGCAGTAAGGCTTTCTGCGGACAGTTTCCGTCAGAACGCTCTTATCATCATATCCCGCATATCCGGGAGGCGCACCGATGATTTTCGAGACAGTATGCTTTTCCATGTACTCCGACATATCAATTCTCACAAGATTGTTTCCGCTGTTATACATAATTTCAGCCGCCGCTTTTGAAAGCTCTGTTTTGCCGACACCTGTCGGACCCATGAAAATCAGCGAACAGACAGGCTTGTTCTGCTCACGTAGTCCCGCTCTGCCACGTCTTATAGCCTCAGCAACAAGCTTTACTGCCTCATCCTGCCCGATAACTCTCTTTTTAAGCTCATCTTCAAGCGACTTTAAACGGATTTCCTCTCTGCCCGAAATTTTGCTGACAGGTATACCCGTCCAGAGAGAAACGACTGACGCCGTATCCTCAACCGTTATTTGGGCAGGCTCAGACTTTTTCTCCGAAATCTTTTCATCAAAATTCTTTTCAATGTATTCAAGAGACAGCATTTCTTCAGAAAACTCTTTTTCTTTCACGTCACTTTTCTGCCCTCTTGCCTGCTGAATTTTAACCCTTGAAGCCGCCTCATCTAAAACGTCTATCGCCTTATCAGGCAGAAAACGGTCATTTATATATCTGACAGAAAGCGATACTGCCGATTTTATCACATCGTTGCTTATCTTTACATTATGGTATTTTTCATATTGTTCCCTTATACCGCTTAAAATTTCAATTGTCTCACGCTCACTCGGTTCTTCAACTATAACGGGCTGAAAGCGTCTTTCAAGTGCCGCATCCTTTTCAATATATTTCCTGTATTCCTCAATCGTCGTAGCACCGATAATCTGAATTTCACCCCTTGCAAGCTGAGGCTTTAAGATATTTGCCGCATCTATTGCGCCCTCTGCCGCTCCTGCACCTACAATTGAGTGAATCTCATCTATGAAAAGTATTATCTTTCCATCCCTTACAACCTCTTCAATACAGTTTTTGATTCGCTCCTCAAAATCTCCCCTGTATTTAGCACCCGCAACCATTGATGTAAGGTCGAGTGAAAAAATACTTTTCTCACAAAGCTCAGCAGGAACCTCGCCTTTTGCGAATAAAACAGCAAGCCCCTCAGCAATGGCGGTCTTGCCGACGCCAGCCTCAC
Source organism: uncultured Clostridium sp. (assembly GCA_964621265.1). Taxonomy (GTDB): domain Bacteria; phylum Bacillota; class Clostridia; order Oscillospirales; family Ruminococcaceae; genus Porcipelethomonas. Next base: position 5,215 of record CAZULQ010000023.1, read on the forward strand.
CGATAAGACAGGGGTTATTCTTGCTTTTTCTTGCAAGTATCTGCAAAACACGCTCAATTTCCTTTTCTCTGCCGATAAGCGCTTCGTCCTGTCTGTCCCACGCAGTTTCCGTAAGATTTTTTGCGTATTTCATAAGAGTCGGGATATTCTTCCGCTCGTTCCTGCTTCGTCTCACAATCCCCTCAGGTACATTGCCGTTATACGCCTTTACGGATTCAGCGTACAAAACAGTCGGGCTTACTCCAAAATACTGCAGAAATTTAATTGCACCGCAGCCTGTTTCGTTTACCATCGACATCAATACATGCTCTGTGCCGACAAGTCTGGTTTTCATAGTTCCAGCAATATCAACAGATACATCAAGAATTCTTATAACAGCGGGAGTGAGATTTGCTTCGGACAAGCTTGTTTCCTCACCCTTCCCAATTTGCATTGCCATCTGATTATACATTCCGTCCTGTGTAACACCGTTTTTCTTTAAAACAGCCGCCGCAACATTCCTGTTTTCCTTAAGCATACCCAGAAGCAGATGCTCCGTTCCGACATAGGTATGACCCATAGCAGACGCTGATTCAATCGCAAGCTCAATTGAATCTATAACCTTCCTTGTATACATCTCATAATTATTTATCATTTTCATGCACCTCTCCATAAGCATTAATTCAAGTATGCCATAAAACCGATAAAATATCTGTCGAAAGAGAAACACATTTATCTGTAACACTTTTTTTGTTTTAACATACTATGTACTATGAAACGAAATCAAAAACGGTTTCAGTTCATACATCAAATTTTTTATTTAAAGGAGTTGCTTATTTATGGGTTGTTTTGAAGGAAATGGATGCTGCTGGATTATTATCTTACTTTTCATCATCTTCTTCTGCTGTGGTAACAACGGCAATAGCTGTGGCAACAACAGTAACTGCGGTTGCGGCTGTGGCGGCTGCAACGACAACTGTGGCTGTGGCTGCTGATTGTAACTAACGCAAAATCCCCTTCGTATTAAACGAAGGGGATTTTTCTGTATTAAAGCTTCATCTGGCTTAAATCCATAAGATTTTTTGATGTTATTCCTGCTGCAGGAATTTTAGCTGAGATATATTTTTTGAATTTAGCTGTTTCTTCCTCATTCATGATTACAGCCTCTTCAATTACAGCGTCGCCACGGAGTGTCATAACCTGGACACCTATTGTATCACGGGTTGACTTAGGAGTCAGAAGCGCAGAATTGAATGCAAGCGCCTTGCCTGCGGAGGATTTTATCATAATGTTGACGTCCTCTGTTATGTGCATAACAGCGCAGAGCTCCTGCTTTGAGGAGTATGCATTCGCAAGCTTCTTTCTGTTTGTCTTTGTCTGATAAGCACTAAGCGGCACCTTTGCAACCTTACCGTTTCTGAAGAAATAAAGCATATAACCTTCAAACTTCTCATCGGTAACAGTCATGTTTATAAGGTTTTCACCCTCATCAAAACCAAGCTTTACAGGAACGAAGTCGCCAAGCACGCTTGCCTTTGTGTCATCAAACATTGATGCCTTTGCCTTGTAAACCTGACATTTATCAGTAAAGAACAGCAGTTCTGCCTTGTTTGTGGTTTCAATGTGGACAGTCATTCTGTCGCCGTCCTTGAGCTTCTGCTCGCCGCTCATACGCAGTGACTGAGGAGTAATCTTCTTGAAATATCCGCTCTCTGACAGGAAAATATTGACAGGATAATCGGGAGTTTCCTCCTCTGTATCCGGCTCAACAATGTCATTTTTATAGAAGAACATTGTGTTTCTCGGTTTGCCGTACTTCTTGCTGACATTTTTAAGCTCAGTTATGATAATCTTTCTGATTTTCTTTTTGTCAGCAAGTATATCTTCCATTTCAGCAATGGAATTTTCGAGATTTTCAATATCCTTAAGACGATTTAAGATATACTCACGGTTTAAGTGACGCAGCTTGATATCAGCCACATATTCCGCCTGAATCTGGTCTATTCCGAAGCCAAGCATAAGATTCGGCACAACGTCGCTTTCTTCCTCAGTTTCTCTGACAATCTTTATAGCCTTGTCAATATCCATAAGGATTTTTTCGATACCTTTAAGAAGATGAAGCTTTGATTTGCTCTTTCCGAGGTCATAGAACACACGGCGTCTTACACATTCTTCACGGAACGCAACCCATTCTTCAAGTATTTCAGCAATTCCCATAACCTTCGGCACACCGCCGATGAGAATATTGAAATTACATGAGAAATTATCCTGAAGCGGTGTCATCTTGAAAAGCCTGTTCATAAGCTTTTCGGGGTCAACGCCCCTTTTGAGGTCGATTGCGATTTTAAGACCGCCCAGGTCAGTTTCATCACGGACAGATGAAATCTCACGGATTTTGTTCTGTTTTATAAGGTCATAAATCTTTTCTATAATCGCTTCAATGGTTGTGCTGTATGGAATCTGGGTAACCTCAATGCAGTTTGCGGATTTATCAAAATTATATTTCGCACGAAGCTTTATAGAACCTCTGCCAGTGCTGTATATTTCCTTTAGCTCGTCTTCATCATAAAGCATAAAGCCACCACCAGGGAAATCAGGTCCTTTGAGCGTGCTTATAATATCATGGTCTTTATTTTTTATATACGCAATGCATGTATCGCACACCTCTGCAAGATTAAAAGGACAGATATTGCTCGCCATTGAAACGGCAATACCCATATTTGCGTTTACAAGCACCGACGGAAATGTTGTCGGGAACAGCGTCGGCTCAGTTGTTGTATTGTCATAGTTCGGAACAAAGTCAACCGTATCCTTGTCAATATCAGAAAAAAGCTCGCCTGCAATCGCTTCAAGCTTTACTTCCGTATATCGTGAAGCGGCATACGCCATATCACGGGAATACTGCTTGCCGAAGTTTCCCTTTGAGTCAACATAAGGGTGCAAAAGGGTTTCATTACCTCTTGCAAGTCTTACCATTGTTTCATAAATCGCACCGTCACCGTGAGGGTTGAGCTTCATTGTCTCGCCGACAACGTTTGCGGATTTTGTACGCTTTCCTGTCATAAGCCCCTGTTTATACATGGTATAGAGGAGCTTTCTGTGTGAAGGCTTGAAGCCGTCAATTTCAGGGAGCGCTCTTGAAATAATAACGCTCATGGCGTATGGCATATAGTTCTTTTCAAGAGTGTCGGTAATCTTTTCCTGAACTACAATTCCCGCATTTTCAATATACGCGTCAGGATAATTTCTTTTTGCATCAGATGATTTCCTGCCCGGTTTTTTTGCCATTTTTTCTCACACTCCTTTATGAAATATCTGCCATTTCAAGATAGTCACTGCCGTATTTTGCGATATAGTCCTTTCTGCCCTGTAAATCGTCGCCGAGCAGCATATCAAACATATGCATTGTCGGCTCAATATCATCAGGTGTAACCTTGATAAGACGACGTGTTTCTGGATTCATGGTTGTAAGAGACATCATATCAGGCTCGTTCTCACCAAGACCCTTTGAACGCTGAAGATTGAATTTCTTGTCACCGATAAGCTTCAATATATCAGTCTTTTCCTTTTCGGTATATGCAAAATATGTCTTATCCTTTGTTGTAATTTCAAAGAGCGGCGACTCCGCAATATAAACATAACCCTGCTCGATAAGAGTCGGTGTAAGTCTGTAAAGCATGGTCAGAATAAGCGTTCTTATCTGGAAGCCGTCAACGTCGGCATCGGTACAGATTACGATTTTATTCCATCTTAAATTTTCAAGATTGAAGTATGACAAATCCTTGTTTGATTTTGTTCTTACCTCAACACCGCAGCCGAGAACCTTTATAATATCAACGATAATTTCGTTTTTGAAAATTTTATTGAAGTCTGCCTTAAGGCAGTTGAGAATCTTACCTCTTACAGGTATAACAGCCTGGAATTCCGCCTCTCTTGCAAGCTTTACAGCACCGAGAGCCGAGTCACCCTCCACTATATAAAGCTCACGTCTGTCAACGTCCTTTGTACGGCAGTCAACAAACTTCTTTACGCTGTTTGCAAGGTCGATTGTTCCCGAAAGCTTCTTTTTGAGATTTAAACGTGTCTTTTCAGCGTCCTCACGGCTTCGCTTGTTTACAAGCACCTGCTCACAGATTTTGATTGCTTCGTCAGGATTTTCTATGAAATATACCTCAAGCTGATGCTTTAAAAATTCGGTCATTGCATCGTATATAAACTTATTGGTAATCGCTTTTTTTGTCTGGTTTTCGTAGGAAGTCTGTGTTGAAAATGATGACGAAACAAGAATCAGACAGTCCTCAACGTCAGCAAAGGTAATCTTGCTTTCATTCTGCTTATACTTGTCATTCTGCTTCATGTATGAGTCAATCTGTGACACAAAAGCCTGTCTTACAGCACGTTCAGGCGAACCGCCATGTTCAAGAAAGCTTGAATTGTGGTAATATTCAATCTGCTTTACCTGATTTGAAAAAGCAACCGCAAATGACATCTTTACTCTGTATTCAGGCTTATCCTCTCTGTCCTTACCTGTTCTCTCAGCAGTCCAGAACTGAACATTCGAAAAATTCTTTCCGCCCGCAATTTCATTTACATAGTCAACTATGCCGTTTTCATAAATATATTCTGTTTCCTCAAAGCTTCCGTCCTCTTTCTGATTACGGTAAACAAAAAGCAGATTCGGATTTACAACAGCCTGTCTTTTGAGTACATCCTTAAAATACTCATCACTTACCTTAATGTCTGTGAACACTTCAAGGTCAGCTCTCCAGCGGGTTTTTGTACCCGTATGCCTGCCCGACACTTTCTTTTTCTGAAGTCCGCCGATATTTTCACCCTTTTCAAAGTGAAGGTTGTATTTATAGCCGTCCCTTACAACCTCAACATCCATAAACTCTGACGCAAACTGTGTTGCACAAAGACCGAGACCATTAAGACCGAGTGAATATTCATACATGTCCGAGTTTTCGTCGTACTTTCCGCCTGCATAAAGCTCACAGTAAACAAGCTCCCAGTTATAGCGTTCCTCAGCCTTGTTATAGTCAACAGGACAACCTCTTCCGAAGTCCTCAACCTCAATTATGTCATCATTATATCTTGTTATGATAATTTTATCGCCATATCCCGAACGGGCTTCGTCGATTGAGTTTGAGATAACCTCAAACACAGAATGCTCACAGCCGTCAAGTCCGTCTGAGCCGAACATAACCCCCGGACGCTTTCTGACTTTGTCCGGTCCCTTTAACATGGTAATGGCTTCATTGCCGTAATCCTGAGTCTTTTTAGCCATAATTTCCGTCCTTTCACCGATTTCAAACTATTCTATAATAACACAAATCCATTTAATTTGCAAGTTTTCAGAACTTTTTTTATATTATTGTGAAAAATAAAGGTATTATTCTTGACAAATTTGCCTGTTTAAAGTATAATTATAAGAGTAATTATATATTCTGAGCGGGGTTAGTTATGATTATTCATTTCTATACAAGCGAATACATAGTCAGAAACGTCAGTAACTAGACGTTTTACTGCTATGCAATAATATAATTAATATGTATTATGACAGCCTTAAAGCAGTAAATAAACTCACTCTGCGGGGCTGTTTTATTTTGTACTATAATGAATTGGAGATGTTAAAATGAGCAAGGAGCTTGCTAAATCCTATAATCCAAAGGATTTTGAGGACAGAATTTATAAGTTCTGGAATGATAACGAATGCTTTAAGGCGAAGGTTGACAAGACAAAGAAGCCTTACACAATCGTAATTCCGCCACCGAACATTACAGGTCAGCTTCACATGGGTCACGCCCTTGATGAAACTCTTCAGGATATCCTTATCCGCTGGAAGAGAATGTCAGGCTATTCAGCACTCTGGCTTCCAGGTACTGACCATGCAGCTATTGCAACAGAAGCTAAAATCGTTGAAGCTATGAAGGCTGACGGCGTTACTAAGGAAGACCTCGGAAGAGAAGGCTTTATGGAACGTGCGTGGGCATGGAAGGAAAAATTCGGCGGAAGAATCGTTGAACAGCTTAAAAAGCTCGGTTCTTCATGTGACTGGTCAAGAGAACGCTTTACAATGGACGAAGGCTGTTCAAAGGCTGTTAAGGAAGTTTTTGTAAAATATTACGAAAAGGGACTCATTTACAGAGGCGAAAGAATCATCAACTGGTGTCCTCACTGTAAGACTTCACTTTCTGACGCAGAAGTTGAATACGAGGACCAGGCAGGACATTTCTGGCACCTCAGATATAAAATCAAGGACAGCGACGAATATTTAGAGCTCGCTACAACACGTCCTGAAACACTCCTCGGCGATACAGCCGTTGCTGTAAACCCTGAGGACGAACGCTACAAGCACTTAATCGGCAAGATGGTAATTCTCCCTCTGGTTCACAGAGAAATTCCGATTGTTGCTGACAGCTATGTTGAAATGGATTTCGGTACAGGCGTTGTTAAGATTACTCCTGCACACGACCCTAACGACTTTGAAGTTGGTCAGAGACACAATCTCCCTGTTATCAACGTTATGACTGATGACGCTAAGATTACTGAGGATTATCCGAAGTACGCAGGCATGGACAGATTCGAGGCAAGAAAGGCTATCGTTGCTGACCTCGAAGCTGAAGGTTCACTTGTTAAAATCGAGGAATACAGCCACAATGTCGGCACATGCTACCGCTGCGGTACAACTGTTGAGCCAAGAGTTTCAACACAGTGGTTCGTTAAGATGAAGCCGCTTGCAGGTCCTGCTATCGACGCTGTTAAGAACGGCGATACTAAATTCGTTCCTGAACGTTTTGACAAGATTTATTTCCACTGGCTTGACAATATCCGTGACTGGTGTATTTCAAGACAGATTTGGTGGGGTCATCAGATTCCTGCATTCTACTGCGACGACTGCGGCGAAATGGTTGTTACAAAGGAAGACAAGGCTGTATGTCCTAAGTGCGGCAAGGAAATGCGTCAGGACCCTGATACTCTCGATACATGGTTCTCATCAGCGCTCTGGCCGTTCTCAACACTCGGCTGGCCTGAAAAGACTGAAGACCTCGAATACTTCTATCCTACAAATACACTCGTTACAGGCTATGACATCATCTTCTTCTGGGTTATCAGAATGATGTTCTCAGGTCTTGAAAATATGGGTAAGGTTCCGTTTGATACTGTTCTCATTCACGGTCTTGTTCGTGACTCACAGGGCAGAAAGATGTCGAAATCTCTCGGAAACGGTATTGACCCTCTTGAAGTTATTGACGAATACGGTGCTGACGCACTCAGATTCATGCTCGCAACAGGTAACTCACCCGGTAACGACATGAGATACATTGACGACAAGGTTAAGGCTGCAAGAAACTTTGCAAACAAGCTTTGGAACGCTTCAAGATTTATCATGATGAATCTCGACGAAGGCTTTGAGCTTAAGGGACTCCCAGACGACCTTACAATCGAGGACAAGTGGATTGTAAGCAAGTTCAACACTCTTGCAAAGGAAGTTAACGAAAACCTTGACAAGTTTGAGCTTGGTATTGCTGTTTCTAAGCTTTACGACTTTATCTGGGACGTTTACTGTGACTGGTACATCGAGCTTACAAAGCCTCGTATACAGGAAGGCGGCAAGACAAAGGAAACTGCTCAGGCAGTTCTCGTTTGGGTAATGCAGGGTATGCTCAAGCTCCTCCACCCATTCATGCCATACATCACAGAAGAAATCTGGCAGGTACTCACAAACGAAAGCGGTCCTATCATGCTCGCTGACTTCCCTGTTTACGATGAAAAGTATTCATTTGCAAAGGAAGAAGAGGACTTCCAGAAGATTATCGACGCTATCAAGGCTGTAAGAGCGAGAAGAACTGAAATGAACGTTCCGCCATCAGTTAAGGCGAAGATTTTCGTTGAAACACAGTATGCTGACCTCTTTAACTCATGCTCAGTATTCTTTGAAAAGCTGGCTTCAGCTTCTGAAATCGAAGTTGCTGAAAAGTATGACATCGAGGACGCTGTAACTGCTGTTACTGACTGTGCAAGACTCTTTATTCCGCTTGCTGAGCTTATCGACAAGGACAAGGAAATTGCACGTCTTGAAAAGGAAATGGCAAAGGTTCAGAAGGATATCGACTTCCTCGGCGGTAAGCTTAACAATGAAGGATTCCTTGCAAAGGCTCCTGAAAAGCTTATCGAGGCTGAAAAGGCTAAGCTTGCAAAGGCAGAAGAAAAAATGGCTAAGATTAAGCAGTCAATGGACGCGCTTAAATAATTTCATATAAAATAAAAGCGGCTTTTGACTATTGCGTCAGAAGTCGCTTTATATAATAGGAGTAATTTATGAACAATAATCCACTTTATTCAAAATACAAGAAACTTGTAGAACAATTTGACGCACTTGAAAAAGCAAATTATGACAGCTACAAGGTCTTTCCGCCTGTAACTGAAGAAGAGATATCAAACTGGGAAATTGAAAATAATGTCAAGCTTTCTCCCGACTTAAGAAATTGGTATCTTCTTTCCAATGGACTTGACATGAGCCATAGTGCAGAGTTGCTTCCAATCACTTCAATAAAAAGATTTGTCTGTGATGAAATTGAAGAACTTGAAGAGTGTTATATTGTAGGTCATTATATCGGTGATGGTTCAATGCTTGTTATCGACAATAACGAAAATTTCTATGAATTTGACCATGCCTATTGCAAGCTTCACAAAATGACATTTGAAGCTTTTCTGACAGAATGGGTAGAAGACATCGCTGAAGACTGTATGTATGAAGCAGGTATACTGAAATAGCAAATACCCCCGATGAATACTCATCGGGGGTTTACTTTAATATTCAAGCTGCATGATATAATCGTCCATAACAAAGCCATTTCCGATATCGGCAACAACCGAGTCGATTACCTCAAAGCCCATGTGCTTATAAACTGCAATAGTGTCGTCATTGTGTCTGTTGACAGTCAGATATACAGCCTTAAGACTGTTTTCAGCCGCAAACTGCTTCACCTTTTCGAGCATGATTTTAGAAAATCCCTTGCCCCTGTGAGCAATTTTAAGATAAAGCTTGCTTAAAAAGACACGCTCGCCGTCCTTCTTAAAACCGCAGTAGCCGACATTTTCGCCGCCGACACTCAGCATATAGTAATTCATTCCCTCGGAAATGTGCTGTTTCATCGGTGCAAAGCTCTGAAACTTTCCGAGCATGTAGTCAACCTGACCCTGCCCGATAATCGGGACAAAATGCTGATTCCAGATTTCATGCGCTAAGGCTTCAAGCTGAAGAATATCTTCATCGGTGCTGACCGCTTTAAGCTGATAGTCCATTTTTTACGCCTCCGTTTTTGAAAGCTTTGTTCCGCATCTGCTGCAGAACGCCGCACCCTCTCTATTCACAAATGAACACTGAGGACACTTGTTTTCAGGCGCACTTTCCTGCTTTGGTGCTTCTTCAACAGGTGTTGCCTCAACAGGCGCAACCTCACTGAGGTCAAGAGTTTCTGTCGGATTAACTGTAATTTCAGTTAAATCCTGTACCTGTGGTTTTTCACCGCCATTAACCTGTTCTTCCTCAAACTGCATAACAGCTTCGTCCTGAACCCTCTTCGCAACGGCTCTCGCCTTCTTATAGCTTCTGCCCGACATAATGCCGATAACTGTGAAAACAATGCCCACAAAAAGCATAATAAGGCTGTTTATAAGGAATGTAAACTTTGCTGACGCAAGAAGCTCGTCTGCGATTTCGAGCGACGGCATTATAACAAGTGTCAGAACGCCCGCAATAAAGATAACTGACGGAATGAGCACAGCGATACCGTATTTAAGCGCCATTTTACCGGCACGTCTTGAATTTGCAACGTATACAACAAACCACTGAATCAGTACAACAACGAGCAGAACAATAAGGAACACTGCATTAGCTCCTGAAAAATATGTCTGCACAAGCGCTGAACCGAAATATGAATTCAGAAAATCGTCTGTGAACACCTTAAACTCATCAAGTCCCTCAAGCTCCTGACGGAGTTCTTCCTTGTCAGCATCAAGAAAACGCAGTCCTGCCTCCTCATAGAGAAGCTCCTCATTTTCTTCGATAAGACCGATAACGTCATCAGCTGTGATGTATGGTGCATCAGCTTTGTCAAGCAGGTAGTCATTATAAGCCTCAACCTTTTCGATTAAGAAGTCCTTAATAAACGGCTCTTCAAGAAGATTATTGACATTATCAATCGTAATTCTTTCGTCTTCGATAAATTCATCATAGATATATTCGTTGAGCTTTTTGTCATCGACACGAAGTTCTGCAAGCTTCACGTCCTCAATAGCGTCAACAAGCAGATTGTCGTTGACAACCGTTCTCAGCGAAAGTGTCAGAATAAGACATACTGTGCTGATTAAAACGATAAGAAAACAGATAATCGAATTGATTGCAACCGCCACATTATGCTTTTTTGGTGCCTTTTCTCCGCATACGCACAATTCATTTGCGTACACTTTTTTATGACATTTTGTACACTGCATTAAATATTCCCTCCATATTCTTACTCTTTGTCAAAATATTTTGACGTTGACTATAATTATAACATTCAATGCAGATTATGTCAATAGTCAGCTGAGACCATTGAGCTTTTCTAAAATTGTCCCCTCTGTGTATTCATCGTAGTTGTCGGGAGCGTGGTCTGCCGCACAACCGCAGTAAACTCCGACGTATCTGTCGTTTTCATCGTCGGCGTAAAGAACATGAGTCACCTTATAGTTTTCAACGACTACCGCCCATGAACAGCTTTCAAGATTTGTGTTCAGAGCAGAAAGCTTATTGTAAAAATCGTCCTTAATTTTGGAAGATTCGGGAGTGTCGATGTTAACGGAGAGATTGCCGAATTTATAAACCGTGTCTTCCTTAAAGAACTTTTTATCCTCTATCGCTCTGTCAACTGCCTCATATTTCTGCATGACCGTCTGTGCGGAATTCAGAATCGACATCGCCTTTTCCTGCGCAGTATCATAGTTCGATTTATTAAACCATCTTATCATATTCGGTGCCGCAACAACGGCAAGTATGCCGACAATTGCGATTACAACCATAAGCTCAATAAGCGTAAAGGCGGAGAGTTTTTTTCTTTTCATTTTGACCCCCTTTGGTCTATCATGCAAATAAGGTTCCCTGACACCGGGAACCTTATTGTCTTTAATTTATTTCAGGAAGGGAAAACTTGAATTGTGTTATTATTAACCTTCGTCGTCACCGGCATCTTCGCCGCCACCAGCAGCTTTAATATCGGTTGATTTACCACTCTGTGCATACTTACCATCACTAAAGTTTGTAATATTATAACCATCTTTAATTACATCAAGATTTGTAAGCTTTGGCCAAGTACCAACCTCATCAGTTGAAGTATCTTCTGCATAAACTACATAAAGAACAGAACCATCTTTAATTTCCATGAAGAATTTATCTCCATTTTTCTTAAGGTCTGGTATAGCATTATTTAATTGATAACCAACGCTATCAACATCATCATCAGCTAAGTCAGCCTCAGTGTATGTACTATTAATCGCTTTGACTCCATCAGCTCTATCTCTTGATTCAAGGTCAACAACGATAAGATTTGCCTGTTCAGCAATCTTAGCTGCTGTGTCGTTAGCTGTTGAGAGAGCTGCCTTGTCTATGTAGCTGAGCATGTTAGGAACAAGTACAACTGCAAGAACACCGATGATTGCGATAACTACGATAAGTTCAACGAGTGTAAAGCCCTTAGCTTTCTTTTCCTTCTTGATTTTTGAAGCCTTAGTTAATAATGCGCTGAGTCTTTTTCTTTCCTTAGTTGTTTTCATAAATAACCTCCTAGAATTAGTCAAACAATTTTTAGTCAATTTGCTTAAACCGATTATTGGGATTTCGGTTCTCTTTGGTATGTATATATAATAACATAACGGGGATATATTGTCAATAGATTTGAAAATCTTTTACACGAAACCAATTTTAAACGTTTTAAATCGCTTGATTTTCGTCAATATATACAAAATTTAATTGGATTTTAATGCGTAACGCATTATCTTGCATTAAGGAATCTGTAAAATTCCTGCTTGTCGTGACATTTTTCAAGCGCATGTTCTTCTCTGATAATGCCGCTTCTTGTAAGTCTCGCAAGCTCCTGGTCGAGCGACTGCATGCCGTTTGCCTTACCTGTCTGAATAGCCGACTGGATAAGATGAACCTTATTATCACGAATCATCGCTGAACATGCGTCAGTTACGTTCAGGATTTCCTGCGCCGCAATACGTCCCTTGCCGTCAGAAGTCGGAATAAGAGTCTGGGAAATAACAGCAACGAGAACGTTTGCAAGCTGTGAACGAATCTGCTGCTGCTGGTGTTCAGGATAAACGTCGATGATACGGTTGATTGTATCGGAAGCACTTGTTGTATGGAGTGTCGAGAACACAAGGTGACCTGTTTCAGCCGCTGTAACAGCCGCTGAGATAGTCTCAAAGTCACGCATTTCTCCGACGAGGATTACGTCCGGGTCCTCACGGAGTGCGGCTCTGAGGGCTGCTGCGAAGTCAGGAACGTCCATTCCGACTTCACGCTGGTTCACCATACAGCATTTATGCTCATGCACATACTCAATAGGGTCTTCAACTGTGATGATATGCGCACTTCTGTGCACGTTTACATAGTCAATCATACCCGCAAGGGTTGTTGACTTACCTGAACCTGTCGGCCCTGTTACAAGGATAAGTCCTCTCGGGCGCTTACAGAAATCACCGAGAATCGGTGGAAGCTTTAAGTCTTCAAGAGTCGGGATATCGTTTCTCAGGAGACGGATTGCGATTGCAACGTTTCCTCTCTGAAAATAAACGTTAACTCTGTGACGGAAGCCGCTGTCTGTTACATAAGAAAAGTCAGTATCGATATTCTTTTCAATACTCGCCTTCTGCTCGTCGTTAGTCATCTGTTTCATAACGTCAACGATTACGTCATTTGTCAGAACAGGATAGTTTGACATCTGTTTGAGTGAGCCGTGGAGACGCACAACGGGCGGTACTTCTGTTGTGAAATGAAGGTCAGAGCAGCCGAGTGCTCTTGCTTCGTCAAGAATTTTGTTAATTTCAATCATGTGTTCGGTCCTCCTGCTTTAAATTGTGTATGTAACTCTTACAAGCTCGTCAATAGTAGTCTTGCCTTGCTGGACAAGTACGGAAACATTGTCACGAAGAAGCTTTGTACCATGTGCCTTAGCGGCTCTTTCAAGCTGTTCCTTGTTTGCGTCGTTAACGATAAGCTCTGAAATTTCAGGCGTACAGTGAATAATTTCGTGAATGGCAGTTCTGCCCTTATATCCGCTGTTGTTACACTCAGAACAGCCGCAGGCTTCATAGATTTCAATTGAGTGGTCAAGACCCATAAGGTGATTTTCCTCAGCAGTTGACATTCTTGACTTTCTGCACTTAGGACACAGCACCTTAACAAGTCGCTGTGCAACAACGCCGATAAGCGAGGACGCAACCATGTAGGACGGTACACCCATGTCAACAAGACGTGTGATTGTTGAAGCAGCGTCATTTGTATGAAGTGTGGAAAGCACAAGGTGACCTGTGATAGCGGCTCTTACACCGATTTCAGCAGTTTCAGTATCACGCATTTCACCAATCATAACGATATCAGGGTCCTGACGGAGAATTGAACGGAGCGCTGCCGCAAATGTCATGCCCGCCTTTGTGTTAACCTGTACCTGATTTATGCCGTCAATGTTCTTTTCGACAGGGTCTTCAACTGTGATTACGTTAACATTCGGCTTGGCAATTTCACCGAGTGCCGCATAAAGAGTTGTTGTCTTACCTGAACCAGTCGGACCTGTTACAAGGATAACACCGTGAGGGCATTTGAGCATCTTCTCAAACATTCCGTAGTTATAATCCGTCATACCGAGGTCTGTAATCTTTCTGAGCGCAATCGAGCCGCTTGAAAGAATACGGATAACGATTTTTTCGCCGTTTACAGTCGGAATTGAAGATACACGGACGTCGAGAGTAACGCCGTCTACAACCTGTGTGAAACGTCCGTCCTGCGGAATACGCTTTTCAGCAATATTCATGCCGCTGACAAGCTTTAAACGTGTCGCAAGGGAATTATGTACAACATTTGAAACGTTCATAAGCTCAACGAGGTCGCCGTTTACACGGATACGGATTCTTGTATACTTCTTGAACGGTTCAATGTGAATATCTGTCGCTTCGGCACGGAAACCATTTTCTACAATAGTAGTCGCAAGCTTAACAATAGGTGCGCTTTCAACTCTTTCCTTGGAAGCGTCGTCTTCCTTGGTTTCTGTGCTGTGCTGTGCAACATTTTCGATAACGCTGTCAACACTCTGCTTCTGGTATATCTTGCCTATCGCCTTGTTGATTGCAGTTTTTGTTGCGAATACAGGAATGGTGTCCATGCCTGTTGAAATCTTGATATCTTCAAGAATATTGAAGTTGATAGGGTCATCTGTTGCAACAGTAAGACGCTTGCCCTGTATGTTGATACCGATTACAGTATGCTTTTTAGCGAGCGCTTCAGGGATTTTGCTTGCCGCCTCTTCATCAATCTTCATATTCGAAAGGTCAACAAATGGTACTTTAAGCTTACTTGAAAGTGCCTGTGCAAACTTTATTTCCGACAGAAATCCAAGCTCTATTAAAACTTCACCAAAACGCTTGGTGCCGTTTGAGTCCTTCTGAGCCTGCAAGACCTTCATAAGCTGTTCTTCGGTGATAAGTTCCTTTAAAACAAGGTAATCACCTATTCTCATATTTCTCATCTGTAAATTCCTCCGAATTAAATTAAACTTGTAATTAACGAAATTATGTGTTAAAATAAATATATACAATACAATAATATCGGAGGTAAAATATGTCCGACACACTTTTCGGTCAGGAAAACCTTGACCCAATGTTTTATATTATATTCTATACACTCATTTTTATTTCAGGACTTTGCATAGGCAGTTTTCTGAACGTCGTAATATGCAGACTTCCAAACGGAGAATCGCTGATTACCAATTCCTCTCACTGCGTCAGATGCAACGCTAAAATCAAGCGTTATGACCTGATTCCGCTTTTCAGCTGGATTTTCCTAAGGGGTAAATGCAGAAGCTGTAAAGCAAAAATTTCCGCAAGATATCCTGTGGTTGAGCTTTTAAATGCTCTTATTTATATTATAACCTTTATGGTTATGGATTTCAATATCAATTCGATTTTAACCTGTATTTTTTTCTCGGTTCTGATAACAATCGGCTTTATAGATTTCGATACGCTTGAAATCAACATCAGTCTGCTGATTGCAGTAGGGCTAGTCGCAGCAGCTTCCGCACTTTTCACAGACAGTCTCAGCATATCACAAAGAATAACGGGAAGCCTTATAATAAGCGTACCATTTTTCCTCATTGGTGAAATTTCGGGAGCGATTATAAAGCACAGAACGGGTGAAAAAGTTCGTGGAATCGAGCTTGGAGACACATTACTGATGCTCGGCTCGGGTTTCCTCATCGGCACAAAGGCGGTTTTAATTTCTGCATTTTTCGGTATCATCATTGCCGCATTCGGCGGTATGATTCAGAAGCGTTCAAGCGGAGAATCGAAATTCGCATTCGGTCCCTATCTTGCAATGGGACTATTCATCGGAACGCTCTGGGGTGTAAAAATCGCAGATACATATCTCAGTCAGTTCACATGATTAATCAGGCAGTTTTTAAACTGCCTGATTTTTTATGGAATAATTATCTCAGGAACTGTGTAGATGAAGTAGTATTTAGAACAATACGTCGATTCATCATTGTTGACAACTGTCGTAAGCTTTGTAACACCTGAATTTACTACAGGTATGCTACTCTCGTCAACTCCTATTGTCACATTGGTTTTAAGACCATGTATATTCATAAGATACAAGGCTGATGTAACATCATGACCACTTTCAAGCTTTACGCCAAAATCCTCAAATGAGCTGCCATCCTTTTCAAAAATATCAATATACATTTCGTCCTTCGCTGTGTTCATACCTGAATATTTATCATCATTTATGACACCAAAATTAATGTTATATGAATAATCATTGTAAAACTCGGTATTAAGCTCCGAATCAAGTACATATGAACCGTCACTCAGATTTGCCTTATAAATTCTCACCCTGCCAACAGGCGCAGATGTTGTTCCATTGTCAATTTCCATGATATATACGTTATCATATTCAATTCCGCTATCTGAATTAACATAAGGATAATAAACATCTCTGAAATAACCGAGTACTGAAACACCTGTTTTTTCCTCAGTCTTTTTCTCCTTACTCATTTCATCATAGTACACATAATTATATGTATCGGTAACGTAAATATCTTCAAGCTTTTCAAATCCGACACAGTTTACAAGCTTATCGGCATAACGAAGATTATCCTCAATATAGCGCTTCATATTGTCAGTACAGGCGTTGATATTCTCCTGCTGAGAGGTTGATGTAAAAAGGCGCATTGCAGGCTGAACAATAGCTAAAGCACCGACGGCAATCATCGAAAATATTGCCATAACAACAATAAGTTCCAGAAGAGTAAAACCCTTTAGCTTTTTCATTATGGCACCTCCTGATCATTTTTTTCATCAGGAATAAAATACTTGAAATTTCCACCGTCCTCATAATTGTTATCAGGATCATTTGTAACATATTTTTTTCCTGAAACTTCAAACGACTTGCCGCCGACTGTCAGAGTCATGGTCGTTTCAGAGTTGCCTGAAGCGTCAGTTACGGGATGATTATCGTCTTTTAGTTCTGCCGCAGGTGCCTCAACTGATATCTTTTTATTAAGTCTGTCTGCTTTTTGTCTTATACTGCATACATTTGCACATGCTGAAGCAAGAAGCGCAGAAATAATTGCAAAAACAGCAAGCGCAACAATAACTTCAACAAGAGTCATTGCCTTAAGCTTTTTTCTTATTTTTTTCATTTTCTGCACTCCTTTCCTTAATACGCCTGGTAATACAGGCAGTCATAGTCATTAAGCGTCATTTCCTTCTGACCCTTGACTTCGAGCAGAGCATTAGGGTTTACATACAGACATCCCGGATTATTTGCAAGACTGGTTTTTTCTGCAATAATGCCACCAATTACAGCTATACCCGATTTTTCTATCTCCGAAATAGTACTGGAACTAATTGCTGTATTGCCATAAGCGTCATTATCAAGATAAAGCCTGTTTGTTACATATTTATACGATTTACCCAGTGGCTTTGTAACATCTAAATATGCTGTTGGTGCCATTATATATCCTGTTATAACTGCGTCATTGGAAATGGTGATTTTTGTATCCGATGATTTGTCATATTCTGCAAAGAAGAATACTCCGGGAATATGTTTTTGTTCAGATGGATTCTGTATTACATCAAACATTCCGGCATTATACATTTCCTCATAAGTCTTTGTCATCAAAACAGCCTGTGTCTGAAATTCCGTTCCACCTTCAAGCAAAAAGTTTACCTTTTTCTTTCCATTATCATCATCCACAATAATAGTTGTCTGTCCAAAATTGCAATATTCACCTATTTTTATATAGATATTTTCAGCAGACGGAGAAATCCTTATTGCTTTATTCATGAACCCCTTAAATGTACATGATGAAGTAACCTCATAGCCTGCCACAGTCACTTTTTCCTCTTTAAGCAAACCACCCTCATATATGTTCATCTGCCCATTTCCGATTGAAAAATCATAAACGAGATTTTCTGTCTCACTTATATGGTCAAACGCTTTATCGGCCTGAATCTTTGCCTCATATTCCTGTTTTGAAACAGCAACAGAATTTTTAGATACATCTTCATATGATGTCCACTCAAGAAAACTCACATCAACTATTTCAGGCGCATATACTCTGGGTTTTGTATCAGGCTTTTCAACCTTTTTCATTGAATCCGGGAACGTTACTGTGTCAACAACTGCACGCAGAAAATCAGCATAACTATCTAAGTTTTCATAGTCATATGTTCCGATTTCTGTATATGTAACACTATTTGAATCTGTTTCCTCACCTTCCTCAATCGCAGTTAAATCAGCCTTGGAAATCTTAAGCTCATAGCCGCCAAAGCCATCTTCATACTTCTCAAGCTTTACAGACTTGTCAATATCGTCAATGCAAATTACATTGTCATTCTCATTAAATGCATAATCGTTTACAGTTCTGAGGTAATCCCTGTTATCCATCTGACTAGCGATGTAATATTCAATCTTATCAGCCTTAAGCTGAAAATCTGCAGTTATCGGGTCAACAACTATGTATTTATTTTCATCCAAGTATTCTCCACGCCAGAATTTAACTTTAATTTGTCCCTTTGTATAATTCAAATTCAAATCGGATATATTTATTGTAGTTTCCCCATTAATCATTATGTCAGCAGAAACAGAGCCGGAAGAATAGCCTTCATAATATCCTCCTGCTTCATTATAGCTATAAAAATCTATATATGCTTTTACACTATCGCCAAAATAATGCTCATCAACATATTCATCTTTCATGGGATCATAACGCTGATTTTTAGACAAACTAATCGTAATAGAAAGTGGAGTTAAAGTTCTTTTATCTGTACCTTCAGGAACATAATCTGAAAAATCAAAATTCATTAACTGATATGTGCTACACCTTAAATCAATAGGCTTTTTACTTGATTCCTCATCAGTTACCCCATTATACTGTTGTGTAAGTAGATTTACATCTCTTGATTCAAGTACAGGTGGAGTATACTTATGTCCATTAATCTTAAATTCATAAACAGGTGAGGAATCAATACTGTTTGTGTGAATAAGGTTATCAGGATCAACATACAATCCGTCCTCAAAAGTTGCATCTACGGCTGTATTCTGAATATTAATGCTGTCAGCAACAATACAGCCTTCAGTCGTCGCCGAAGCTCTCAGATTAACACTGTCAGCAAGAACATTATTAGCCAGAGGATATTGATTCCCCACATTACCGCTGCCACACCATATATCAAGCTTTCCGAGTGAATATATATTACCACCCGTATAACTGAGACCGGTATGGTTATCAATCTTTTTCACAAAGCCTTCATCCCATGATCTCACTCCTGCATCAGTCGCTGACAAGAATATACTGGTCAGAGGATCATGCTGAGCATATAAATACACATCTCCGAATATATATGAAGCCTTATCCTGGAATGTTATGGAATCAGCCATAACAATAACAGGATTTTCTTTTGACGCAAATCTGAAACGGTCACCAAAGTTTATGTTTTTTTCGACATAGATATACGGTAAGCTTTTGTAATTTATCATTTCATCATAATCAATTATGTTGTTATTATTTTTATCCAGATTAAGGTCTGACTGAATCTGATGTCCTGCATTGTCAAATCTAAGATAATCACCGATATAAATACCTTCACTTTCCCTTGACAAAAGCAGATATGCATTTGCCGAAACTGTTACTCCGCCGTTAACATTAACAGGACTTTGAATAGCAGCATTCTGATTTCGTATCTGCCAGTTTGATACACCATTAACACCTACACTCGCACCGCCCATTACACCCATATTATCGGCTCCGCTGGTACTTTCAAGCGCAACAAGTGCATAGTTAAACGGCATGCTGTTATCTACCTTTTCAGCAAGGAAATAACCCGCAACAGTATTCTCCTGCCCTGACATTTTAACAGTTGCAGATATTTTATACATATTTTTTGATGAATTATATCCGTACTCTGTACCTGTTCCAAGCAGAGTAATCGTAGGATTACCCACAATAGTACCCATAGATTTATCTCCGCCCGGCAATTCAACAGCTACTTCAATAGCCTGCCCCTCGCTTTCGAGTGATGCAAACTGACTACTGAATTCCGGATTACTCTGCATAGCCTCGCAGATTGTATCAATTACAGAACGCGCTGTATACTGGGTCTGATTGTTAGCGTATGAATTAGCCGCACGTCTGTGTGCAGACGCAGCAAGGGTAAGTGCCGCAAAAACCAGCACAGTCATAACCATCATAACTGAAATTACTGTGTATAAAACCGACCCCTTAACCTTTTTTCCACTGTTTTTTTCATTCATACAATCACCCGCTTACTATAATAATGTTTTATGTAACTTACGGCTCAGTTGTCTTTTCAGGAATTGTTCCGATATCAACATCAGAAATCATTTCTGCATAATAAACCGAAATTGAAATATCACCTGTCAGAATTGCTTCAGGACTTGTGTTATATGAACCGCCTCCGATAGTAATCGAAGTTATCTCAATTGACTTTCCTGATTCCTTTATATCCTGCATAAACTGCATAAGTCCTGCCCTTGTTGCACTGTAATCTATTGTTATAGTGCCGCATGGAAGGCTCTGGTTTTCAACCTTTTCTTCTTCCTTTGACTGTGTATCACCAGGTGTCACAGTAAGGTCAGCAGACTGGCCAATTTCATAGTCCAATGAATCAACTGCCAGAGAATATGGCTCAAGTGTCACAATTGACGGGTCAGTAAATGCCGCACTTGATGTAATATAAATTCCGTTTTTGTCAATATACTCCTGAATGAAACGTTCAAGAGTATACGCACGCTTGATATCAACAAACAGGCTTCCTATTTCAACGCATTCATCATATTTTGTCTGAACACGCTCTGTTATTGTATCAACCTGATTTAATTTTGTTTCAAGTTCATACCACTGTGTCTTTGTATATTCAAGTGATTCTTCAGCTGATGAAATATCATCAAGCTTCGGACTTATGAACATTACAACGCCGACAACTATAATAGCGGCTACAAGTACTACCAGTACAATTACTCTGTCTCTATAACTAAGTTTTTGCATAAACTATCCTTTCGCTGTTATTCAGTTACCGCTTCTGTCGGAAGTTCAATCGGTGAAAGCGGTATATTAAGTTCATAATCTACGATTTTTGCTCCGAATTCATCATAAGATAAGCTATATCCGTTATATAATACATCTGCAAATTCAGGGTGAAGCAATAATTTTTCAACTATAAGCGCCGGAAGGCTCTGTGACGGGTCACCGTCTGCAGCTGTTCTTATACTGAGTGATACATTATAACCGCTGTATGAAAAATCAGTAATCTGTGTCCAGAGGCCAAGCTCATTGCCTGCATTTACCATTTCTGTTTCGATAATCTGAATATATTCATTTGAAATCGAAGGATGTGTTTTGAATGCATCAGCAGCCGCACTTATATTGAGTCTGTACTGATTGATTTTTTCTTCCTGCGCAGACAATGTATCAAAAAGCTCCTTCTTTTCCAGTGTATCGCCGTTGTTCATATTATATTCTATTGACGATAACTCGTCCTTAAGCTCCTGGTGCTGCATATCAAGGCTGAAGTATATGCCCGCAATAACAGCAGTAGTAAGACCAAGCGCACCGAGAAGCAGAACTGAATATGACGTATCTGACTTCATTTTGCTCTTTGGTGAAACATCTGAGTCAAGCAGATTTACCTTTTCCCTTGTCTTGTCTCTTTTGAAAAGTGCACCAATTGCATTTGCATACTGTGAAAAATCAATACCGTCACAGCCCTTGACCTGAGGCGGAACATTGATTACAGAAACATTCAGATCCATCTGTTCAATAGCAGTGCGTATATCTTCAAAATTATCAAGATCGCCGTAGAAAATTACATTTTCAATTGTATCGGCGTCCTTTCTCGTTTTGTGGAACTGAAGCATTCTGAAGATATTTTCATTGACTGCCTGAGTCATATAATCAGATGAAAAACCATAGTCAGCAGGATCTACATTTGTAAATCTTGAAAACGCAAGATTTGATTCATCATAAAGATTTATGCTTAAAAAGTTTCTGTCAATCTGTACTGCGAGAAGAGGCATCTTCAGACGTGACTTGATATCTGAAAGAATAATCTTTGAAATACAGTTGCATCCAATCATTATGGATTTAAGCGAAATCGAAAGTGAAGAGAAAAGCTGCTTACAGCTGTCGATAATATCTGTCGGACAGGCTGTTGCAAGTATGTTTACAATTGTAGAAACCTTACCCTCATTTTCAGTTTTTGTTTCATCCACAATTACATATGACATGCTGTATGTATCGTCGATACTAAGCTGTGCCTGCATTTCAGCACTAACCATCTTACCAAACTGCTTGGAACTCACCTTTGGAATAGAAAGCTCCTTAAAAATTGTAAGATTTGATGAAATGCTTAAAACCGCAGTTTTTTCCTTCATGTTTCGGGATTTAAGAACCTCGCCAATCTGCGAAGCTACACTTGCTATATCAACAATTTTACCATTTTCAATGCTGTTATCTTCAATATCAATAGTAGCAGCGTCAAGCACCTTAATTTTTCCGTTACTTTCTGTGCCCTTTATAATTCTGATATTCTTGTCTGTTATATCAAATGAAAGCATTTATTTCCGTCCTTTCAAATTATCCTATAGTATCAAATGATGAGTAAAGTGCTGGGAGAACTGATGCGACAATTAAACCAACCATAACACCTAAAACAATAATCATAACTGGTTCGAGAAGTGAAACAAGTCTCTGAACAGCTGAGTCAGATTCTTCTTCATAATAGTCAGAAGTTTTTGTGAGAATTTCATCGAGCGAACCGGATTCCTCACCTACATAAATAATAGAGCAGAACATGGAATCGAATATGTCAGTTCGCTGAACAGATGAAGAAAGGGTTGCGCCCTGTTTAACTTCATCAATTACCGTTTTGAACTTTTCGTCAATATACGAATTACCAAGAATTGACGAAGCACGATAGAGACATTCAACCATAGGAATACCGCTTGAATAGAGCGATGACATGGTTCTTGCAAATCTTGCTGTATAAATTGTAACAATAAGCTTTCCGAATGCAGGTCCCTTAATCAGAAATCTGTCGAATTTCAGTCGTACTGACGGCACCTTTAAAGCGTAACGTACAGCAAAAACAAGTACAATAACAACACCCACGAGGATATACCAGCGGTCAATGATAAAGTCACTGATTGCAAGCATTCCACGGGTCAGAGTAGGTATCTGAGAAGGGTCTGTGAACATCTCAGCAAAAGTCGGCATGATGAATGCGAACATTGCAATTACAATAACAACCGAAAGGAAAAGAAGAATAATCGGATAAGTCATAGCACTCTTGACAGTATTATTCATCTTATTTTCCTTTGCATAGTGGTCAGACATTCTCTGCATGATAACGTCAAGCGAACCACTCGATTCACCGGCACTTACCATTGAAATCAGAAACTGAGGGAAAGTGCCCGCATGCTTTTCAAGCGCTGAAGAAAATGATTCACCCTTCTGCACATTTTCGTAAATATCCTGCCAGACTGCCTTAGCCGCATCCGTAGGCTGTTCCCTTGCAAGAATATCAAGCGCCTTGACAAGTGTCAGACCTGATGTAAGCATTGCGCTGAGCTGACGACAGTTAAACGCCAAATCCTTTGTCTTAAACTTTTTAAGCTTCTTTACAGCCTTTTCTGCCGCCTGGGAATAATCAGTACAGTAAAGACCCTTTTTACGTATTTTATCAAGAAAATCTTTTTCATCAGCTGCCTCAATGGTGCCACGTACAGTTTTACCATAAGCATCCTTTGCAACGTAAGAAAAATTAGGCATAACAACCTCCCGTTATATTTTGGTACAAATGCATAATTCGCTATTTATAAATGATTACAAAATCAACAGTTTATCATAAATAAATAATATTTATCATTATAATAATCTGCAGCCAGTTTCAAACGATTGTCAAACAATG
>CAZULQ010000024.1:0-28291 GCA_964621265.1 uncultured Clostridium sp.
AGTTTATACTATATATATCAAAAAAGAACGATTGTTTTCTTATCGGAGGAATTATGGCTGATTTTAATCACGAAGGACACAGGGAAAGAATGCGAAAAAAGTTCCTGAAAACAGGATTTGAAACCTTTGAACCGCATGAAATACTTGAAATGCTCCTTTTCTACTCTGTCCCGAGAAAGGACACCAACGAGCTCGGGCACATGCTTATAAAGGAATTTGATACTTTCAGAAGCGTTTGTGACGCTGACATAAACGAGCTTATGAAAATCAAGGGAATAACGGAAAACAGCGCTGTCCTGATTAAAATGATTCCACAGCTTGCCAAAGCATACATGGCTTCACAGGAAAAGAATGTATATCTGAAGACAACCAAAGCAATGTCGGAATACTTCGTAAACAGATTCCTCGGTGAAACTTCTGAAAGGGTCAGAGTAGTGTGCCTTAATGACAAGCTTATGCTTATTAACGAAACGGTTATCGCTGAGGGTTCGCCTGGAGACGTCAGAATCAATGTCCGCAAGATAGTGGAATTTACATATCAGAACAAATGCGAGAATATAGTAATTGCGCATAATCACCCGAATGGTGACGCACTTCCGTCAAGTGATGATATCAGGGCAACACGTGAAATATACAAAATCCTAAAGCCAATCGGCGTAAACCTTATTGACCATATTGTCGTTTCGGGAAATGATGCCACTTCACTTAAAGATTCGGGAGCATTTTCAATGCTGAAATAAAGGAGCTTTCATGAAAAACAGAAAATTTGAACTGGTAACTGAATACAAGCCATCGGGTGACCAGCCGCAGGCAATAAAGAATCTTACAGACGGTATAAACTCAGGCATTAAGGAGCAGACTCTCCTTGGCGTTACGGGCTCGGGAAAAACCTTCACGATGGCAAACGTTATTGCAAATGTCAATAAGCCGACGCTTGTTTTAGCGCACAACAAAATCCTTGCGGCTCAGCTTTGTTCGGAATTCAAGGAATTTTTCCCGAACAACGCAGTTGAGTACTTCGTCTCATACTACGACTATTATCAGCCTGAGGCGTATATCCCTGGAACTGACACATATATCGAAAAGGACTCATCAATAAACGATGAGATTGATAAGATGCGCCACTCGGCAACTGCCGCACTCGCTGAGCGAAACGATGTTATTATCGTTTCGAGTGTGTCATGTATATACTCTCTCGGTAGTCCTGAGGATTACCGTTCAATGATGGTATCAGTGCGCCCAGGAATGGAAAAATCCCGTGAACAGCTTATTGACGAGCTTGTTTCAATACAGTATGAGCGAAACGACCTTAACTTTGTCAGAAACAAATTCAGAGTAAGGGGCGATGTTGTGGAGATATTCCCTGCATCATCCAATGAAAACGCAATAAGAGTTGAATTCTTCGGAGATGAGATTGACAGAATTTCCGAGATAAACGTACTCACAGGTGAAATCCTCGCAACGCTTCAGTATGCGGCGGTTTTCCCTGCAAGCCACTACATCGTAAGCGGCTCGAAAATGCATGACGCTATTATGGAAATTGACAGGGAGCTTGCAGAACGTATTGAATATTTCCAGTCGGAAAACAAGCTTTTGGAGGCTCAGCGTATCGCTCAGAGAACGCATTACGATATGGAAATGCTTCAGGAAATAGGCTTTTGCAGCGGCATTGAAAACTATTCGAGAATACTCTCTGGGCGTCCGCCGGGAAGTACTCCTATGACGCTTCTCGACCACTTCCCGAAGGACTTTCTGCTGTTTGTTGACGAAAGCCATGTTACAATTCCACAGGTCGGTGCTATGTACGCAGGTGACAGGGCAAGAAAGACTACGCTTGTTGACTACGGCTTCAGACTGCCGAGTGCTTTTGACAACAGACCGCTTAATTTTGACGAGTTTTACAGTCATGTAAACCAGGCTGTTTATGTAAGCGCAACGCCAGGCAATTTCGAGCGTGAAAAGTCGGGGCAGGTTGTTGAACAGGTTATCAGACCGACAGGTCTTGTTGACCCCGAAATCATCGTAAAGCCGATTGAGGGTCAGATTGAAGACCTTCTCTCTGAAATCAACATGAGGGCGGAAATCGACGAGCGTGTGCTGATTACAACGCTCACAAAGAAAATGGCTGAGGATTTAACCGACTTCCTTGACGATGCGGGAGTAAGGGTGAAATATCTCCACCACGATATCGATACAATTGAGCGTATGGAAATCATAAAGGAACTGCGTGAGGGCGAGTTTGATGTACTCGTTGGTATCAACCTGCTCCGTGAGGGACTTGATATCCCTGAAGTATCGCTCGTTGCAATCTTAGACGCCGATAAGGAAGGGTTCCTGAGAAGTGAAACCTCGCTTATCCAGACGATAGGCAGAGCCGCACGAAACGCCAAGGGCAAGGTTATAATGTATGCCGACAGCGTTACTAAATCAATGGAAAAGGCGATTACCGAAACCGAAAGACGACGTGCGCTCCAGATTGAATACAACGAGAAAAACGGTATCATACCGCAGACTATCAAAAAGGATATCCGCAAGGTTTTCGAAATCACTTCAAAGGAAAAGGTCGAGAAAAAGACAGGCAAAAAGCTTTCAAAGAAGGAAAAGCTGGAGCTTATTGCAAAACTGAAAACAGAAATGAAGGAGGCTGCAAAGCTGCTTGAATTTGAGCATGCAGCGTACCTCAGAGATAAAATCAAGGAACTTGAGGAATCCTGAAAGGAATTATAAATGAACGACAAAATTATTATAAAAGGTGCAAGGGAGCACAATCTCAAAAATGTTGACCTTGAAATCCCCCGTGACAAGCTGATTGTCATGACGGGACTTTCGGGCTCAGGAAAGTCCTCTCTTGCTTTTGATACGATTTATGCGGACGGTCAGAGACGCTATATGGAAAGTCTCTCGTCCTATGCGAGAATGTTTCTCGGACAGATGGAAAAGCCTGATGTTGACAGCATTGAGGGACTTTCCCCTGCTATATCAATCGACCAGAAAACCACATCTAAAAATCCACGTTCAACAGTCGGGACAGTAACTGAAATTTACGACTATCTGCGTTTGCTTTACGCAAGAATAGGTATTCCGCATTGTCCTGTCTGCGGACGTGAGATAAAGCAGCAGACTATTGACCAGATTGTTGACAAAATCATGGAGCTTCCTGAGGGTACGAAAATCCAGCTTCTTGCGCCGATTGCAAGAGGAAGAAAGGGTACTTATGCAAAGGAGCTTGAACACGCTTCACGCTCGGGCTTTGTCCGTGCAAGAGTTGACGGGATTATGTACGACCTCTCGGAAGAAATCAAGCTTAACAAGAACATCAAGCACAACATTGAAATTATCGTTGACCGACTTGTTATAAAGGAAGGCATTCAGTCGAGAATGACGGACAGTATTGAAACTGTCATGAATCTGTCTGAGGGTATGCTGATTGTTGACGTTATAGACGGCGAGGAAATCATGTTTTCTCAAAGCTATGCCTGCCCTGAGCACAACATAAGCATTGACGAGCTTAACCCAAGAATGTTTTCCTTCAACAACCCGTTCGGTGCGTGTCCTAAGTGCACAGGTCTAGGAACATTCCAGCGCATCGACCCTGACCTTGTTGTACCAAACAAGGATCTGAGCATACGTCAGGGTGCTATCAAGGCAAGCGGCTGGAATACGCTGACTGACGGCTCAATTGCTATGATGTATTACAATGGTCTTGCTGAAAAATTCAATATAAGCCTTGACACACCGTTCAAGGACCTGCCTGAGGAGGTCGCAAACGCTTTCCTCTACGGCACAAACGAGCGTATTGAGCTGAAAATCATTGATTCATTCGGCGGCGGTGTGAGATACGGCAAATTCGAGGGCGTTATCAACAATCTTGAAAGAAGATTCAAGGAATCAAAAAGCGAGTATTCCAAAAATGATATTGCTGACGTCATGAACGAAATTAAGTGTCCTGAATGTAAGGGCGAACGACTTAAAAAGGAAAGTCTGAGCGTTACGGTAGGCGGCAAAAACATCATGGAATTTACAAAGCTTTCTGTTTCTCAGGCGCTTGAGTTTATAAATTCACTTGAACTTACTGAGCGTGAAAAGCTGATTGCTGAACGCATACTCAAGGAAATCAAGGAGCGTCTGGGCTTCCTTATGAGCGTCGGTCTTGAGTATCTGACACTTGCCCGTTCTTCGGGCACACTTTCAGGCGGTGAAAGCCAGAGAATACGATTAGCAACACAGATTGGTACATCGCTTATGGGGGTACTTTACATTCTCGATGAGCCGAGTATAGGACTTCATCAGCGTGACAACGACAAGCTGATTGCAACCTTAAAGCGTCTGCGCGACCTCGGAAACACGCTCATTGTCGTTGAGCACGACGACGACACAATGCTCGCCGCAGACCATATCGTTGATATTGGTCCCGGCGCCGGTATTCACGGCGGAAACATCGTCTTTTCGGGTACTGTTGAGGACATGCTCAAATGCAAGGGCTCAATCACAGGCGAATACTTAAGCGGTAAAAAGAAAATTCCGCTCCCTGAAACAAGACGTGAGGGAAACGGAAGCTATCTTACTGTCAAAGGCGCTGCGGAAAACAACTTAAAAAATGTGAACGTTAAAATCCCACTTGGCAAGCTTATCTGCGTAACGGGCGTTTCGGGCTCTGGTAAGTCATCGCTTGTAAACGAGATTCTCTATAAACACCTTGCCGCCAAGCTCAACCGTGCAAAAATCAGAGCGGGTAAATTCAAGGAAATTGAGGGTCTTGAAAATCTCGACAAGGTTATCTGCATTGACCAGTCGCCAATCGGCAGAACTCCACGTTCCAACCCTGCAACCTATACAGGCGTGTTCACTGATATCCGTGAGCTTTTCTCTCAGACAAGCGACGCCAAAACCCGTGGCTACGGTGCAGGGCGCTTTTCCTTCAATATAAGAGGCGGACGCTGTGAGGCTTGTGAGGGTGACGGTATCAAGAAAATTGAAATGCATTTTCTGCCCGATATTTACGTTCCTTGCGAGGTCTGCAAGGGCAAGCGCTACAACCGTGAAACTCTTGAAGTTCACTACAAGGGCAAGTCAATCCACGATGTGCTCGAAATGACTGTCGATGAGGGTGTACAGTTCTTTGAAAACCACCCGAAGATTTTCCGCAAGCTTAAAACCTTGCAGGAAGTAGGTCTCGGCTACATCAAAATCGGTCAGCCTGCTACTACCCTTTCGGGCGGTGAGGCTCAGAGAGTCAAGCTTTCGACCGAGCTTTCAAAGCGTGCAACAGGCAAGACAATCTATATTCTCGACGAGCCGACAACAGGTCTGCACACAGCCGATGTTCACAAGCTTATCGAGGTACTTCAGCGTCTTGCTGACACAGGTAACACCGTGCTGATTATCGAGCACAATCTGAACGTCATCAAGATAGCTGACCACATCATTGACTTGGGTCCTGAGGGCGGTATAGGAGGCGGAACGATTGTTGCAACAGGTACACCTGAGGAAATTGTAAAGTGTGAGCAGTCCTATACGGGACAATATTTAAAGCCTTATCTGGAGCAGAATAATGACTGACAAAAACATGTTGCTCAGTAATTTAAGCCATATTCATACAACCCCACTTGGTATTGAACGCATAAAGAAGAATCTTAAATCTGATTGCGATGATGTGGTTGAATATTGCAAAAAGAAAATATCTGATGACAATTGCACTATTTATAAAAGCGGGAAGAATTTCTACTGTGAAAATGATAATATAATAATTACAGTAAATTCTCACAGCTTTACGATTATTACTGCGCATATAAAGAATTAAAGCAGGGTCTGTGCCCTGCTTTTTTTATTTTTCAGCATATTCAGTGTATAACTCATAAAGCTCAGGAAATGACTTCTTAATCCTCAGCGGCTTCATTTCACTGTCGGTAAAGCAATGGGTAGTCTTGCCTTTAGCACGAAGTTCTCCGCTTTCCTTATCAGTTACTATGTACTCAATCACCATCTTGAAGCCGTTAAACTCAGAAATCGACGCTTCAATCAGAATGGTATCACCAAATCTTACTGAGCTTCTGTACTGACACTCCGCAGACAGAACAGGCAGCATAATCCCCTCAGCTTCAATGCGCGCGTAGGAATAGCCAGCCTCCTCCATGAAATGTATTCTCGCCTCCTCAAACCAGCGGATATAGTTTGAGTGGTGAACAACGTCCATGCGGTCGGTTTCGTAGTAAAACGGCTTACGCTCATAAACAATTGACTTTTTCATTTTTCCTCCAATTATTTCAGGGGACGCTCTTTTGAACGTCCCCTGTTTTTTATTGCATCTGTGAAATATTTATTCTGTTAAGCGCACGCTTGAGCTTCATTTCAGCAAGTCTGTGCTCAAAATCACTCTTTGTCTCCTTAAGACGCTTTTCAGCATCCGCCTGAGAACGCTTTGCCCAGTCAAGGTCAATTTCGTCCGACCATTCCGCAGCCATTGCAAGAATCGTTGTAGACTCCTTTGAAACCTTCAATACTCCACCCGAAATTGCGGCAATTTTAAACTTTCCGTCAACCTTTGCCTTGAAAGGTCCTGCGGGCAAGTCTGCCACATAATCTTCATGACCTGCGAGTACGCCGACATCGCCCTCAGTTGTGCGGACAATAATCTGCTCTGTTTCGCCGTCGAAGAACACCTTTTCCGGTGTTATGATTTTAAGTGTGAACGGTTTCATCAAGCTTCACCCTTTTTAGCCTTTTCTACTGCTTCGTCAATTGTTCCGACAAAAAGGAATGCTGATTCAGGAAGGTCATCATGCTTACCTTCGATAATTTCCTTAAAGCCTCTGATTGTTTCCTTAATCGGAACATATTTACCCTTCATACCAGTAAACTGTTCAGCAACAGTAAATGGCTGTGAAAGGAATCTCTGGATTTTTCTTGCACGGTTAACTGTCAGCTTATCTTCGTCAGAAAGCTCATCCATACCCATGATAGCAATAATATCCTGAAGTTCTGTATATCTCTGAAGAATTGTCTGTACACTTCTTGCAACTTCATAGTGCTCATGACCTACGACCTCAGGAGTGAGAATTCTTGAGTTACTTTCAAGCGGGTCAACAGCCGGATAAATACCGAGTGATGAAATCTGTCTTGAAAGAACTGTTGTAGCATCAAGATGCGCAAATGTTGTAGCAGGAGCAGGGTCAGTTAAGTCATCGGCAGGAACGTAAACAGCCTGTACCGATGTGATAGAACCCTTGCTTGTAGAAGTAATTCTTTCCTGAAGCGCACCCATTTCTGTTGCAAGTGTCGGCTGATAGCCAACGGCTGATGGCATACGGCCGAGAAGCGCTGAAACCTCAGAGCCTGCCTGTGTAAATCTGAAGATATTATCGATAAAGAGAAGAACGTCCTGACCTTCAACATCACGGAAGTATTCCGCCATTGTAAGACCTGAAAGACCAACTCTCATTCTTGCTCCAGGTGGTTCGTTCATCTGACCGTAAACAAGAACAGTCTTGTCGATAACTCCGCTTTCTGTCATTTCGTTGTAAAGGTCATTACCTTCTCTTGTACGCTCACCAACACCTGTGAATACTGAAATACCACCATGCTGGTTTGCAACGTTATTGATAAGTTCCTGAATTAAAACTGTCTTACCAACTCCGGCACCACCGAAAAGACCGATTTTACCACCCTTAAGGTAAGGAGCGATAAGGTCAATAACCTTGATACCTGTTTCAAGAACTTCATTAGAAGCAGTCTGTTCTTCATAGCTTGGAGCCTCTCTGTGGATACTCCATTTTTCCTTAGTTTCAACCGGTTCACGTTCATCAACCGGTTCACCCAGAAGATTGAAAATTCTTCCGAGAGTTTCTTTTCCGACAGGAACCTTGATAGAGTCGCCTGTATCAACGGCGTCCATTCCTCTTACAAGTCCGTCGGTACTGCTCATAGCAATACAGCGAACAATATCGTCACCGATATGCTGAGCAACCTCCAAAACAAGCTTTTCACCCTGATTGTCAACCTCAATAGCATTCAGCAGATTCGGAAGACTGTCCTTGGAAAAGCGTATATCTACTACCGCACCGATAATCTGTACGATTTTTCCGATATTCTGCATATTTTCCTCCGTATATAAGGCGCTTTGGCGCCTGATTAGGTTGCAGCAGAGATTTAAAGAAAATCTCACCTGCTGCAATTTTAAAGCGGATTAAGAGCCATGTCAGCTCTGTGCACTTGCACCGCCGACAATTTCAGTAATTTCCTGAGTAATCGCCGCCTGACGTGCTCTGTTATACATAAGTGAAAGTCCGCTAATCATTTCATTTGCATTATCCGTTGCGTTTTCCATTGCAGTACGTCTTGCAGCCTGTTCAGCCGCAAACGAATCAACAACTGCGCCGAAAAGTACACCTGCAAGATACCTTGGAATAATCGAGTCAAAAACTGCCTCAGGAGACGGGTCATAGTTTGTAAGTCCCTTATATTCCTTTGACGGCTCGATATCAAGCGGTATCAGCGGCATTCTCTTGGCTTCCTGTAAAAGCGGTGAAACGCAGTCGGTATAAAACAATTCGACTCTGTCGATTTTATCCTTGTTATAGACATCAATTATCTTGTCTGCAATACTCATTGCACCGTAAATTGTAAGGCTTTCAGATATATTTTCATAGCGTGTCATAATCTTAAAGCCACGCTTTTCAAAATACTCAACTGACTTACGACCGATTGGCAGTATAACTACCTCACCCTCGTTTTTCAGTTCATCACAGCGCTGCTGTGCAAGCTTTAACACGTTTGCATTAAAACCGCCTGCAAGACCTCTGTCACCTGCCACTACAACAAGCAGTGTAGTCTTTGCCTTACGCTTGCTTGTGTAAATTGAATTGAAAGTATTATCCGATGATGCAATTTCACACATTGTCTCGTAAAGCGTATTGAAAAACGGCTTTGAGTTATCAGCCTTTTCCTTTGCCTTTCTCAGCTTTGACGAAGCAACAAGCTCCATTGCCTTTGTAATCTGCCTTGTGCTCTCAACACTCTTTATACGGCGTTTGATGTCTTTCATATTTGATGAAGCCATATAATATCACCTTTCGCCGTTTAAGCCTTCTGAGCAACAAATTTTGCTGTAAAGTCTGTAAGAGCTTCCTTAAGTGCCGCTTCATTTTCAGCAGTAAGCTCCTTGGTCTGAGTAATTGAGCTTATAATGTCAGGATGTGAATTATCAATAAAGTCAAAGAGGCTTTCCTGATATTCACCGATATCCTTAACATCAACTTCCTTTAAGAAGTTATGAGTTACAGCATAGATAATAACAACCTGATGCTCAACTGTAAATGGTGAATTTCTGTCCTGCTTTAACACTTCAACAACTCGTTCACCGAGAGCAAGTCTTTCCTTTGTATCAGCATCAAGGTCTGAGCCGAACTGTGAGAATGACTGAAGCTCACGATACTGTGAATATGTCAGCTTAAGTGATGATGAAACCTTCTTCATAGCCTTAATCTGTGCCGCACTACCAACTCGTGATACTGAAATACCAGGGTTAACGGCAGGTCTTACGCCTGAATTGAAGAGGTCTGTTTCAAGGAATATCTGACCGTCTGTAATAGAAATTACGTTAGTCGGGATATACGCTGAAACGTCACCGGCCTGTGTTTCGATAATCGGAAGAGCTGTAAGGCTTCCTCCGCCATAGTTTTCATTAAGACAGCACGCTCTCTCAAGAAGTCTTGAGTGGAGATAGAAAACGTCACCAGGATACGCTTCACGTCCAGGTGGACGCTTTAAGAGAAGTGAAAGTGTTCTGTAAGCAACAGCGTGCTTGGAAAGGTCGTCGTAGATACAGAGGACGTCCTTGCCTTGATTCAAGAAGTATTCACCGATTGCACAGCCTGAATAAGGCGCAATGTACTGAAGTGGTGCAAGCTCTGAAGCAGTCGCAGAAACTACAACTGTATATCTCATAGCGCCTGCCTTTTCAAGTGTTTCAACTACATTTGCAACAGTAGAACGCTTCTGACCGATTGCAACGTAAATACAGATTACGTCCTGGTCCTTCTGATTGATGATTGTATCGAGTGCGATAGCAGTTTTACCTGTCTGTCTGTCACCGATGATAAGTTCTCTCTGTCCTCTGCCGACAGGAATCATTGAGTCAATAGCCTTGATACCTGTCTGAAGTGGCTTGTGAACTGATTTTCTTGTGATAATGCCAGGGGCGATTTTTTCAATCGGCTCTGTTTTATCTGTGAGTATCTGACCCTTGCCGTCGATAGGCTGACCGAGTGCGTTAACAACTCTTCCGAGCATTTCCTCTCCGACAGGTACAGACATAATTCTGTTTGTTCTTTTTACGGAATCGCCTTCCTTGATTTCAGCGTCCGAGCCGAGCATAACCGCACCAACAAAGTCTCTTTCGAGGTTGAGCGCCATACCATAAACTCCGCCTTCAAATTCAAGCAATTCACCGGACATACATTTTTCAAGACCATGAACAGTTGCGATACCGTCACCGACAGTTACAACAGTACCCACGTCCTGAAGTTCAATTTTAGAGCTGAAATTCTTAATCTGCTCTTTGATTATTCCTGTTATTTCATCCGGGCGTAAATTCATTCATACACCTTCTTTAATTGTTATATTTTAAGCTTTGAGCTGCTTTTCAACAGCTTCAAGTTTTCCTCTGATACTGTTATCAAGGCGTGTATTGCCGTATTCAACAATAATACCGCCGAGTATCGAAGGGTCTGTTTTTTCTGAAAGTGAAACCTTCTTGCCTGATTTTTCCTCAAGCTTTTTGATAAGGTTTTCTTTCTGTATGGGTTTAAGCGGAACACAGGTTGTAACTGTCATTTCCGCAATATTATTCTTTTCAAAGCATCTGAGTCTGAATTCCTCGGCGATATCCGAAAAACTGCCTATTCTGCCCTTCTGCGTAACAACGCAGATAAAGTCCCTGACAGTTCCCTCTTCACCGAAAATCTTTGTTATAACACTGATTTTCTCATCATTTGTTATAACAGGTGAAGAAAGCAGCTTTACAAGTTCAGGATTTTCTTCAAAAATTGTCCTGCACTGCTTCATGTCGCTGTCAAGCTCATCAAGGGTATTGTTTTCAAGGCCGATTTCAAAAAGTGCCTGGGAATAAAGCTTCCCTACATCGCCTGTCATTTCAAATCACCCACATTTTCAATAAAGTCATTGATAAATCTGTCATGATCTTCTTCGCTGATTTCCTTTTCAACGATTTTCTGAGCAACCATAACGGCAAGCTCTGAAATTTCTCCGCGAAGCTCGTTCTGAGCACGCTTCTTTTCTCTTTCGACATCTTCGTCGGCTCTCGCCAGAATTGCTCCTGCTTCCTTCTTGGCGTCAGCAATAATTTCGTCTGAACGCACCTGAGCCTTCTTGGACGCTGTCTTGATAATCTCAGCGGATTCTTCCTTGGCATTCTGCATAAGCGCTGTATACTCTGTTTCGAGATTCTTAGCATGCTCTAAGGATTCGTCTGCCTTATTGTAAACCTCAGTTACGTCGTTCTGACGGTCCTCGAGGATTTTATGAACTCGTCCAAAAAGAAATTTCTTGAATACCAGGAACAATATCAGCAGATTACACCATGTAAAAATAATCGTACCGATGTCAATGGATAAAATCTCCAGCATTCCTATTCCTCCGGATTTAATGTTTTGTTTTTAAAATAATTATCAGATAAATGGGTTAACAAACAGTAAAATCAGAGCTACTACTAATGAATAGATACCTGTTGATTCTGCGATAGCACAACCGAGAAGCATTGTTCTTGTTACTGCGCCTGAGCTCTCAGGCTGTCTGCCGATAGCTTCACATGCCTTACCAACGGCAAAGCCTTCACCGATACCAGGACCTAAACCTGCGATCATTGCAAGACCTGCGCCTATTGCTGATGCTGCCATAACAATTGCATTTTCCATAATTAAAACTCCTTTTAATAAATATTGGTTTGATGTTTTCTCCGATTTGTTTACCCTGCGGAGACAAGGTTTATAATACCATTTCGTTTACTCGTCCGAGCATGCACTTTCAATGTAACACATTGTAAGCATAATAAAAATAAATGCCTGCATAAAGCCTGAGAAGAAATCAAAATAAAGCGACAATACTGCAGGAACACCGACTGTAAATATCGGGACAGCAAGCCCTATAATAGCAGACAGACCTGTAAGAGCAAAATAAATAAGGCTTGTAATAATCATACCACCGACAATGTTTCCGAAATGACGGAAGGACATTGAAACAGGTGTTGCAATTTCACTTACAAGGTTAAGCGGATTGATAAAGCTCTTTAAATATCCGCCGACTCCGTCATGCTTGATTTTCGCAACTTCAATCATAATAAAGCTTATGAGTGCCCATGCAAGCGTTGTACTGTAATCCGCTGTTACGGATCTTAAGCCCAGAAGACTTACAAGACTTCCAAAAATTGATGATGCAAAAAGTGCCGCAATATATGGTCCGAAAGACTTAAATTTCTTGCCCATTGTACTTGTCACAAGATTATCTACTGTTTCAACCAAAAATTCTGCAATAACCTGTCGCTTCTTTTCAGGTTTTTTCTTCATATCGTGCGTCAGGAAAAGTACTAAAAGTGTAAGTGCGAGAACTATTCCCCAGCTTATAATTATTGTTTCGGTTATGTTGATTGTAACACCGAAAACATCAAAGCTGAACGCAATCTTAGGACCACCGATTTCTACTTCCTTTACGCCCTGAAAAAAATCAGACACTTTCATTCGGTCTTAATCCCCTTTCTTCAAAAATACTTGTCCTGCATAAATAAGCTGAGGATAAATATAAGGGATAATCGCACCGATGATACTTACAAAGGGCAGAATTGCCGATACTGCAACAATCACACCGACTACTGCATATCTTGTCATGTATCCCGAAAGCATTCTCTGCTGTGCCTTAATTCCTCCGCTTTTTACAATACTTCTGACTGACCTGTTAAGCAGGATAAAGTTTACAAGGAGTCCGAAGGTTCCGAGGATAAGCCCCGTTGCCATGGAAACTGTAAACCCTAAAAATATAACGGAAATCAGATAAGCTGAAATATCAAGAAAAACAGCTCTTATTAAAATAAACTTCAACTCTGCAATAAGCTGTTCCTTTTCCAAATCATGCCTCCGGTTCCGTTCATTTTTAATCAACAATAATATTATACCACATTTAAAGGCAAATGTAAACATTTTTTCGTTATTTTTCCCATTAAAAAAAGAAATCTGCCTTCAAATATTGTATAATATATTATAACCCACTATTTTCCTGTTGTCAATACCCATTAACATATTTTCTTAAAAATATGCCTTATTTTTTATTTATAATTGACAAACGAAAGCTTTTATATTATAATAAAAATACATAAAAATGAAAGTATGGTAAAATTATGAACATATTACACGGAAAAGTCATAAGTCCCGGGAAGGGTTCGGGATTTCTGCATGTAATGGATACATTCCGTTACACTGCAACAGTTCTTCACCACAACAATCTTGAAAAGGAGCTTGAGCGGTTTCAGAAAGCACGCGCTGACGCATTGAATCAGCTGCAGTCGGTATATGAACGTGCGCTCCACAAGGTTGATGAGGCAGAGGCTAAAATTTTTGTTATACAGCAAATGATGGTTCACGACATCGAGTTTACTGAAAAGGTGCGTGACAAAATTAAGGAAGGTTTTGCAGCTGAATACGCCGTTTCTCTCGTTGCCGCTGAAAATATTGAACAGCTTGAAGCAACCGAAGACGACTACATGATGGCAAGAACTGACGATGTCAGAGACCTCTCTTCGAGAGTAATCAGAAATCTTACAAGTCAGACACCGATTCCCGCACCTTCAGGGTACAATCTTGTAATCTACAAAAGAACAATCAATCCAAGCGAGATAATCGAGTTCAATCCGAAACAGATTTCAGCACTGATTACATACAAGGGCTCAGTCAATGCACACTCTTCAATACTCGCCAGAGCGCTTGGCATACCTTACATAACCTCAGTTTCCGAGGATATAGCCGAATACGACGGCAAACGAATAACCGTTGACGCTGACAACAACACAATCACAATCATCACGAACACTAAAACCGTAAAGGTATAAAAAAGAGAGGGCTCAACCCTCTCTTTTTATTTTATCAGTTCTGATTTAAACCACAGCACTTCTTATATTTTTTACCTGAGCCGCATGGACATAAATCATTGTCGCCAGGCTTCTTCTTTGATGAAGAAACAGGTACTGAACCTGCATTAGGAGCGTCAGGCTTTGCAACCTGTTCACGCTTTAATGGTTCATTCTTCTGAATTCTTACTGTAAGAAGCATTCTGATTGTATCTTCACGGATTGATTCAACCATTGCGTCAAACATTTCAAAGCCTTCATATCTGTATTCAACAACAGGGTTCTTCTGTCCGAATGCTCTGAGACCGATACCCTTCTTGAGTTCTGACATGTCATCAATGTGTGTCATCCACTTTGTATCAACAACCTTGAGAAGAATTACTCTTTCAAGTTCTCTGATGATATTTTCGCCGTACTCTTCATCCTTGGCAGCATAGATTTCTGTCATTCTGTCTGAGAGAAGCTTTGCAATATCTTCCTTTGTGATTTCATCAAGCTGATCGTCTTCATAATCAAGGTCTTCATCACGAAGTACCCAGCCCTGGAAATGTTCCTTAAGACCGATGAGGTTCCAGTTTTCCTTGTCGTCATTATCAAGGAGATAGTTGTTTACAGATGTTTCTGCAAGGTCCTTCATCATTGCAAGGATGCTTCCGTGTAAATCTTCGCCGTCGAGAACCTGTGAACGCTGTGTATAGATGATTTCACGCTGCTTGTTAAGTACGTCATCATAATTGAGGACATTCTTTCTGATGCTGAAGTTTCTGCCTTCAACCTTCTTCTGTGATGACTCGATGATTCTTGTAAGCATCTTACTTTCAATCGGCATATCTTCATCAACATTGAGAGTGTTCATCATATTTTCAAGTCTGTCACCTGCGAAGATTCTCATAAGGTCGTCTTCAACAGAAAGGAAGAAACGGCTTTCACCATCATCACCCTGACGTCCTGAACGTCCTCTGAGCTGATTGTCGATACGTCTTGATTCATGACGCTCTGTACCGATAATGAAAAGACCGCCGGCTTCTCTTACCTTTTCAGCCTTAACCTTAACCTCTTCATTATACTTATCATAAAGTTCCTTATATACAGCTCTTGCTGCAAGGATTTCTTCGTTATCAGTATCAGCAAAGCCAACTGCTTCGTTGATTACATCTTCTTCATATTCTCTTTTGCGCATTTCTGCCTTAGCAAGGAATTCTGCGTTACCGCCGAGCATGATATCAGTACCACGACCAGCCATGTTTGTAGCAATTGTAACGGCACCGAACTTACCTGCCTGAGCAACGATTTCAGCTTCCTTTGCGTGATACTTGGCGTTAAGTACTTCGTGCTTTACGCCCTTTCTCTTGAGCATTGCTGAGAGAAGCTCTGACTTTTCAATTGAAACAGTACCAACAAGGACAGGCTGTCCCTTTTCGTGACACTTGATAACCTGTTCAATAATTGCCTTGAACTTACCAGCTTCTGTTCTGTAAATCTGGTCTGAATGGTCAATACGGATTACAGGCTTGTTTGTAGGAATAGCAATAACGTCGAGCTTATAGATTTCTCTGAATTCGTCTTCTTCAGTCATGGCAGTACCTGTCATACCTGAAAGCTTCTGGTAAAGACGGAAGTAGTTCTGGAATGTAATTGTAGCAAGAGTCTTTGACTCGTGGGCAATCTTTACATTTTCCTTGGCTTCGATAGCCTGGTGGAGACCATCATTGAAACGACGTCCGAGCATGAGTCGGCCTGTAAATTCGTCAACGATGATTACTTCGCCGTCCTTAACAACATAGTCAATATCAGCATGCATAACACCGTGTGCCTTGATTGCCTGGTTGATATGGTGAAGAAGTGTCATATTTTCAGGGTCCATAAGGTTTTCAATGTTAAAGTATCTTTCAGCCTTCTTGACACCTGTTCTTGTAATTGTTGCAGTCTTTGCCTTTTCATCAATGATGTAGTCAACGCTGTCGTTGAGTTCATCCTGGTCCTGCTTACCGTCCATTTCAACGACTGTAGTTGAAACAAGGTTCTTTGCAAACTTGTCAACAATGTCATAAAGCTCAGTTGACTTGTCGCCACGGCCTGAAATGATAAGCGGTGTTCTTGCTTCGTCGATGAGGATTGAGTCAACTTCGTCGACAATTGCAAAGTTAGGCTTTCTCTGAACTCTGTCCTTTGCGTATGTTACCATGTTGTCACGCAGATAGTCAAATCCGAGTTCGTTATTTGTAGCATATGTTACGTCACAGTTATAAGCCGCTCTTCTTTCGTCATTTGTAAGACCGTGAAGAATACAGCCGACTGTAAGACCTAAGAATCTGAGTACCTTACCCATTTCGTCAGACTGTGTCTTGGCAAGATAGTCGTTAACTGTTACAACGTGTACACCCTTGCCTGAAAGTGCATTGAGATATGCAGCAACGCAGGCAACAAGAGTTTTACCTTCACCTGTCTTCATTTCGGCAATACGGCCCTGGTGAAGAACAATCGCACCGATAAGCTGTACAGGGAAAGGCTTCTTGCCTAAAACTCTGTATGCACCTTCTCTTACTGTTGCAAGAGCTTCAGGTAAAATCATATCGAGGGTTTCGCCTGTTTCAAGTCTGTCTTTGAAATTCTGTGTCTGAGCCTTAAGCTCTGTATCAGACATTGCCTGGAATTTTTCATCTAATGCCAGAACACTTTTCTTGATTGGTTCAATTCTTGCAAGCTCCTTTGTGCTGTATGAACCAAAAATTTTACTTAATATACCCATTTAATAATCCGCCTTTTTATTATTTTCTTCGATACTTTAAAGCAATACATATAATCATTTTACAATATTATACTATTTTTGTCAATACATTCCGTCAGAAAACAATCATGGCGAACGATTCCCCGGTAATCCAATCAGAAAATATTCATACAGAGCATCATTTTCAATGTCATACGCTCCTGTGAACAATGAATCACACGGTGTCTCGGTTCCTTCAAAATTATCATTTTCAGAACACTGCTTTGAAAGACATGCCGATATATATAACTGAACATACCGCTTTATACGGCTGCTCTGTATTTTTTCCCTGGCAAGATTCTTCTCAGCCAACGGATTGTCGGGCTGCTCAACTATGTCATTTTCACTGGTCGGAGCATAAACAGCATAAACATACTGCCCGTTTCCCGAAAAGCAGAGAATACACATCGCTGCCGCTGCAACCATATAGGTTAGCGGACGAAATATCTTCATAATCAATTCTTTCCTTTTTTATTGTATTTGCAGAAATCCGCACAGACGCACTCTCCGCAGAGCGGTTTTCTCGCACTGCACACGTCACGTCCGAACTGCACTATTCTATGGCAGAAATCCGATGATTTTTCAGGTGGTATCAGCGGAAGCAGGTCTTTTTCAACCTTCTGCGGCTCCTTATTTGCCGTAAGCCCTACTCTGCCTGTAATTCTTATAAAATGCGTATCGGTTACAATCGCAGGCTTTCCCCACACATCTCCCATCATGAGATTGGCAGTTTTGCGGCCGATACCTGAAATCGTCAGAAGGTCATCCATATTATCAGGGACCTGTCCGCCAAAATTACAGAGAAGTTGATTCGCCATTTCCTTTATGCTTTTTGCTTTGGCACGGAAAAATCCACACGGTCTGACAGCCTCCTCAAGCTCTGTTATATCAGCGTCTGCGAAAGCCTCAAGCGTCGGATATTTTTCAAACAGCGTTTCTGTTACAACGTTAACCCTTGCATCTGTACACTGCGCTGAAAGCCTTGCAGCAATCATAAGCTCATAAGGATGAGTGTAATTGAGTGAACATGAAGCATCAGGATAAAGCTCTTCGAGCGTGCTGCACAGCAGAAGTGCACGTTCCTTTTTAGTCATACATCTTATCCGCCTTTGTCAGAACAACTCTGTCCTGAGGATAATTCAGAAGCCGGAGCGCTTCTGCATAAGGAACAAGCCAGCTTCCGAAAACTTCGTTTTCCTGCAGTTTTATATCATGAGTAAAAAACTCATTGCAGAAATATACACAATGCTTGAGAATCCTGTTGTCCCTGACATAGGAATAATACTGCCTCGTGTTTACATCAACCTCTATTTTAAGACCCGTTTCCTCAAACACTTCTCTTTCGGCAGTTTCCTTTTCAGTTTCATTTTCTTCGATATGTCCCTTCGGAAAACCGATATGTCCGCTGTCATTTTTTATAAGCAGATATTTTTTTACGCCGTTTTCACGGATAAACATTACACTTCCGCATGTTTTTTCTTCAACGTACACACATATCCCTCCCATTTTGACATACTACATTTATTATACCACTAAATGCAAATAATTGCAACCGGAATTTTGTACATTTTATGCTATGCATTTATACTAATAAAAAAGCGGTAAATCCGTACATTTTAACAGATTGACATATACTTTTGTATAATATATAATTAAAATACATTAAAATGATATAAAAAGGAGAAATTATGTACAAATTCAAAAAGAGACTCATAGCCTTGCTTTCTGCGGCAGCTATGACAACGACATTTATGTATCCTATGGCAGGCACAGCCGCCGAGGAACAGTATTTAGTCCGTGACCCGTTCTATAACTACGGCAGCGGCTACAACTATTACGAATCCGAGCATTTCCAGTTTATCTGGGGCAACAGCGGTGATGCTTCAAAGGTAACTCAGGAATTCCTTGCCGGAAATGCAAAAAATCTTGAGGACTGCTGGAATGTTTACATGCAGGACCTTGAAATGGCGGCACCGTCACAGTCAGTAAACCTTTCTCTCCGTGACGGAAACCACTACAAAACAAACATCTACATTTCGGGAACAGGTCTTGACGGCATGACGGACGACTGGGCATATATGTCCTACGACTCGGGCGGATACGCCTATATGTTCTGCTGTGTTGACTCAATGCAGTACAATCCTCCGTCATGGGTACTTCCTCACGAATTCGGACACGTTGTAACAGCGCATCAGCTCGGCTGGAACACAAACAAATATTCCTATGCATGGTGGGAGGCAATGGGTAACTGGTTCAGAGAACAGTATCTGTACAGCGACTACTCAACTGATGAAACCGGTTTCGGCACAGACTTCTTTGAAACATATCTCAAAAATTCAAGTCTCACCTTCCCATGCGGACGTGACTATTATGCGGCATGGCCGTTTTTACAGTACTTAACCGAAAACCCTGACAACCTCGAAGGCTATGGCTCAGACTTTATGAAAACCATGCTTCAGCAGGGACAGGTTGATGAATATCCGCTTGACATGGTTGAGCGTTTAGCGCCTGCCGACCTTAAAGATACGCTCGGACACTTCGCAAAGAGAATCGCATCACTCGATTTTGAAAATGGTGATGCATACCGTTCAAGATTAAATCAGCTTCTCCAGAGCGGAAGCTGGAACTGGCAGCAG
Organism: uncultured Clostridium sp.; assembly: GCA_964621265.1. Classification (GTDB taxonomy): domain Bacteria; phylum Bacillota; class Clostridia; order Oscillospirales; family Ruminococcaceae; genus Porcipelethomonas. Next base: position 19,532 of record CAZULQ010000024.1, read on the forward strand.
ATTTACACAATGGCAGAACCTGTTGCAGGACAGCCAAATACATATCAGGTTCCGACTGAACGTGCACCTCAGCACGCAGGTCTGAACATTATCCCTCTTAACGTTACAGGCAGTACAATTTCAGTAAAGCTCAATGGTCTTACAAACATTGAAGGTGCTGACTGGAGAGCATGTATCGTACAGTGTCTGAGCGACGGAACATTCAGATATTCCGACCTTTTCTCAGACGGCGAAACATGTACTGTAAATACTGAAGCAAACCTTTCAGCCGCTTATGTTTCTGTTGTTGCAACACCTGACAACAACACATACACAAAGGTTGGTCTGCCATACGGTCCCGACTCTGAATTTGCAGAATCGAATTTTGGTTTCAATGATAAACAGCAGTATCCTTACTCACTTACAATTGACGGCGCTGATATCAAAAAGCGTACAGTTGTGACAGGTCAGAACTGGTGGGAATCATACCACAACCATTCAAACGGCGGCGGTCTTGTTTCAGACAATGCAACAGTTGACAGCACAGTTTATGTCGCTCCGGACGCTATGGTTCTCGGAAGCGCTAAGGTTACAGGAAATGCAAGAATCGAAGACCATGCGGTCGTCCAGGATTCAGCAACAGTTTCAGACAACGCTGTAATCTCAGGCTACGCAATAATTGCTGAAAACGCTACAATTTCCGGGAATGTCCGTGTTGATGATTATGCTCTTGTAATGGGCAGAGCCAATGTCAGCGGAAACGCAAAGGTTATCGAAAGTGCATGCGTTTACGGCGAATACAAGATGACAGATTATGCCGTTGCAAAGGGTATGGCTTTCTGTATGGCAAACGGAAGCATCTCAGGACAGGGAGCCGTTGACGGCGACTATTATGATGACGGCGGAAAGACTGTCACAAAGGGTACTGCATTCGGCTGGGTTTCAGCACAGTCATACGTTGACGCTCTGGGATATACTGATGGTCTTATCAATGCCTACGACTTCGGTTCTGACAGCAGTCTTTCATTCAAGGACAGATACACTTCAACCTATGGCTCGACATATGGCAATCCATTATGGGAAAATGAACGCACTTCAGCAAGCGGCGTTCTGACGCTCGACGGTAAAGATGACTTTGCAGCTCTCGACAGAAGCGTGCTTTACACAGATGATATGGAAATTCAGCTTGCTGTACTCCCAAGAAGCGGTGAAAACGGACAGACAATTCTCCATCTCGGAAACAAAGATGCTTACATAAAGCTTGTTTCAGCAAACAGCAACGGTAATGCAGAGGTTATCTTCTCTGACGGAAACAACGTTCAGAGCATTTCCACAGCAAAGCCGCTTGAACTCGGAAAATGGGCTGTTATAAGAGTGATTCTCAACGGCGATACAGCAAAGCTTGTTATTAACAACGAAGAAACAAGCGGTAATATAACACTTAATCCTGACGATATCGCAAGCGCAGTAAACACTTCTGACGGCACAGCGGCTTACAGACTCGGCGCAGACAACAATTCAGAAAACTGTTTCAATGGTTCTGTGGATTTCATAAGATTTTTCAGCAAAGAAGTGACAGCACCTTCAGAGACCTACACAGGTGCTGAAGATGTTACTGTTCCAGTAAACGAAACACTTATCGGTGACACAGATTTCGACGACGATGTTGACGTTTTCGACGCTATCGTACTGAGAAGAAATATTATGGCACCTAAAGATAACACAAAACTTTCAGCGGCATGCGACATCAATTCAGACGGACAGCTGAATGTTGCAGATGCAGTTATGCTTCAGAATTATCTCACAAAAAAGCTTGACGCTTTCCCGGGCGGAACTCATAACACATACTAATACAAAAAGTGACTGCATTATATATGCAGTCACTTTTTATTATAAAACAGGAAAAGGACTGCATAAAGCAGTCCTTTTGAATTTTATTGTACATTCTGTGTTGTTAAAGCATTCACGAAGTCAGCACCCTTTGAACCGCCAACGTATTCAAGAGCATCGCTGTCATAGCCGAATCTGAATACACAAGCACAGATACCAGGGTTATTCTTCATCTGGAATGTAACTGTAACTTCATCACCGGGATTACCGCTTACGCAGTCAGCCTTAACCTGGAAACCATCTGTAAAGTCTTTCTGTTCAGCAGTACCGCCAACAACAACAGCACCGTCAATACCTGATACATCATCAAGTGATACACCCTTGATATTTGCAAAGTCGAGCCATTCAAGAGTAATCGGATATGTACCGTTTGCTGTTGTTTCCTTAATCTTGAATGTAGCTGTAATAAACTCACCTTCAAAATTAAAGTCGCCGTTGAGGTTCATCCAGAAAGCCTGCTGAATCTTCTTTGTACCTGATGATTCAACAACAGCAGAGTTTCCGCCTTCGTTTGAATCTGCGTTATTATTTCCGTCTGCATTTACGTCACCTTCAGCAGCATTGTTACCGCCTTCAGGAACGTTACCGCCATCTGAGTTGCCACCTTCGCCGGCATTGCTGTCAACTGCGCTGATTTCCATGTCAACGTTATCTACGATTGAACCGTTTTCATCAACAATCGGACTTTCGCCGCCCTGTGATTCCTGAGGGTCCTGTTCAACAGGGTCCTGCTCAACAGGTGCTTCCTGTGGGTCCTGGCCAAGCTCACCAACATAACCTTGTGTAAATTCTTCAATCTTAAACTGATCCTGCATCATTTCTGTTGCTTCTTCAGGTGTAAGTGTTGCAACCTTAATATCCTCTGCAGTTTTGCCGCCCTTGTCTTCGCCGTCATCTGAACAAGCAGACATTGAAACAGCCATAGCACAGATTGTCATAATAGCTATTATTTTCTTCTTTATATCCAACATTTTAAAATACTCCTTTAGTTATATAATTAATTCAGACTTATGAACTAATTATACACTTATTAACCCTATGTGTCAACCCTGTTTTTGTGACAATTAACTGAAAATTATCCCAGAAGCATGTTGTTTACTGCGCTGAAAAGTGCCTTGAGTGAAGAATCAATAATATCAGTTTCGATTCCGACGCCCCAGAAATTGTTACCCTTTTCGTCAGTAATTCCAACATATGAAACAGCTGTTGATGTATCGCCCTGTTCCATAGCATGCTCTGTATATGTATGGAGGTCATATTTAACGCCGAGCATTTTCATGAGTGCCTTGCTGACAGCGTTGAGACGACCGTTACCATTTGCCTTTTCATCAAGTGTTTCGCCCTTGTATTCAGCTGTAACATAAGCCTGGATTCCGTCCTTCTGAACGTAATGTGCTTCCTTGAAGGTTACAGGTGCCTGTTTATTGATAAATGCGTCAGCAAAAATATCATATACTTCAGCAGGCATAAGCTCTCTGTGAGCGTTGTCTGAAACATGCTTTACGAGGTAGCCAAAAGGTTCTCTCATCTTAGTCGGCATAATGATTCCGAACTGCTGTTCGAGAATATAGCCGATACCGCCCTTACCTGACTGGCTGTTGATTCTGATAACGTCAGTCTGGTATTCTCTGCCGACATGACCCGGGTCAATCGGGAGATATGGAACTGTCCAGTGCTGGCATTTCTTTTCTTCACGCCACTTCATACCCTTTGCAATAGCGTCCTGATGTGAACCGCTGAACGCCGCAAATACAAGCTGTCCGCTGTATGGCTGACGCTCATAAACTCTCATGCCTGTAATTCTCTCGTAAATTTCTGTGATTTCAGGCATATTTTCAAAGTTGAGCTGTGGGTCAACACCCTGTGAGAACATGTTCATACCGAGTGTGATAATATCAACGTTACCTGTTCTTTCACCGTTACCGAAGAGTGTACCCTCAATTCTGTCAGCGCCAGCGAGCAGACCCATTTCACTGTCTGCAACAGCACAGCCTCTGTCGTTATGCGGATGGAGAGATACGATTACGTTTTCACGGTTTAAGAGGTTATCACACATATATTCAACCTGGTTTGCATAAACGTGTGGCATTGAGTGTGAAACAGTTACAGGGAGGTTGATTACAACCTTATCATTTGGTGTAGGTTCCCAGATTTCGATAACCTTGTTACAGATTTCGAGAGCAAATTCAGGCTCTGTACCTGTAAAGCTTTCAGGTGAATATTCAAAACGATAGTTGCCGACTGCCTTTTCTCTGTACTGCTTACAGAGCTTAGCACCCATTATAGCAATATCAATGATTTCTTCCTTAGTCTTTCTGAACACCTGTTCACGCTGTGAAACAGATGTTGAGTTATAGAGGTGAACGATAACGTTCTTGGCGCCGTCGAGCGCTTCAAAAGTCTTCTTGATGATGTGTTCTCTTGACTGTGTCAGAACCTGGATTGTAACGTCATCAGGAATGAGCTTCCGTTCAATCAGCGCACGGCAGAATTCATATTCTGTCTCTGAAGCGGCAGGAAAGCCTACTTCAATTTCCTTGAAGCCGATTTTTACGAGATACTTGAAAAATTCAAGCTTTTCATCGAGAGTCATCGGATTGATGAGCGCCTGGTTGCCGTCTCTGAGGTCAACACTGCACCAGATTGGCGCATGGTCTATGTAATCCTTCTGTGCCCATTTCATAGGCGGATTTTCAACGTTAAAATACTGTCTTGTGTACTTTTCAAAATTTTTCATTACACATCTTTCCTTTCAAGATTTTAAATTTAGACAATACCACACAAAGATTGTGCGAAAGATGATTAGCAAGATTTTTTGTCAGATTGTATATAAATTTTGAAGGCATACTGGCGTATGTCAAGAAATTTATGTGCAGGATGACGGAAAATTTGCAATCAGATTTTGTGCAAAGCCATCAGGCGTGCTTTGTGAGGTGTTGTCTACAGGTGCAACAAAAAAGCTTCACCTCTTAAATTCTAAAGAGGTGAAGCATAATATACTCCACGGTACCACTCTTTTTGGCATATTAAATGCCCACTCTGCCGCATCTATCAATGCGCTTCTCTGTAACGGGAGAACCCGTTTCTGCCTAATTGCCAAAGCTTTCAGCGAACTGCTCAAGGAGGAGTTATGACCGTGTCGGAATACTGCCTCACACCCAGGCGGCAGCTCTCTGAAAATCCATCTGCGGTTTTATTTCCCGTCATTGCATTTAGTTATGGTATTATAATAACGTATTTTTGCAGTTTTGTCAAGGGGTTTTTGAGATTTTTTTCACACAGTCAGCTCAATCATGTTTCCCTCATAATCGAGAACACAGCTTTCGTAGTAGCCGTCCCCTGTAACTCTTGGACCGCTTATCACCTCAAAGCCGTCTGAGCGGAGCATCTCAGTCAGTCTGTCAACCTCTTCACGGCTTTCAAGACTTATCGCAATATGCGCAAAGCCCGTAACGGGCAAGGTATCACCCTTTTCGGCAACGCCTGGCTTATTCATAATTTCAAGCCTTGCGCCGTCCGAAAAGCTGAGAAAGTACGACCGAAAACCTGTATTCTTATTGTGGTACATCTCACCGCTTTTCGCACAGAAATATTTCTCAAAAAATGCTCTTTCACGCTCTAAGTCAGAAACGTACATTGCAATGTGTTCGATTTTCATGTTATTTCAGCTCCACAATCGTAACGCCGTTTTCACCCTCGCCGTAAAGACCGAGTCTGAAGCTTTTAACCTGCTTCATACGCTTTAAACGCTGATGAATCGCCGCACGGAGTACGCCCGTGCCCTTACCGTGAATAATCGTCACCATAGAAATTCCCGACATAATTGCACTGTCAATAAAGGCTTCCATTTCATAAACGCCCTCATCGCTCGCCTTTCCTCTTATGTCAAGCTCCATAGTACCTCTGCGTTCCATTTTACTGCGCACGTTTCTAGTAGTAACAGGCTTACTTTTGAAGGTTACCTTCTGCTCCTCAACAAGCTTTAACTGCATAACCGAAACCTTGGTTTTCATAATGCCCATCTGAACGAAAACATTACCATTTTCATCAGGCTCGCCGCAGACAGTTCCCTGCTTGTCAATATCACGCACCCAGACAGTATCGCCCTTTTTGAGCTTTCTCGGCAGACGATAGCCGTCGTCAGTCTTTTCAGTAATCGGATTTGCCGTGTCATACATCTTATTGAAGCTATGCTTGCTGTGACTCTTAAGGTCGGAGTAACGCTTTGCAAAATCCTTTTTGTCCTTTTCCTTTTTGAGTGCTTCAAGCTCGTCCATAAGGCTGTTTGACTCAGCCTTTACACTTTCAATAATACTCATCGCTCTAAGACGTGCCTGTTCAAGCTGATTTTCCTTGTTCTTTTCGAGTTCTTCAAGCTCAGCTTTCAGCTTACGGTTATTTTCCTCAGCCTCAGCCCTGAGCTGACGCAGTTCTTCATTCTGCTTTTCAAGGAGACGTCTTGACTCCTCAAGCTGTGCAACAACCTTTTCAAAGCGTGTATTTTCATCGCTCACAAGCGCCTTTGCTCCTGCAATTACGTCCTCAGGCATACCGAGTGACGCTGAAATCGAAAAGGCATTTGACTTACCGGGAGAGCCTGTAATCAGACGATAGGTCGGGCGAAGCGTTTCAATGTCAAATTCACAGCTTGCGTTCTCAACATCATCACCCTCAATAGCGTAAAGCTTGAGTTCCTGATAGTGAGTTGAAACCATGAGTTTTGCGCCCTGGTCCTTTAGACGCTCAATTACTGATACAGCAAGCGCCGCACCCTCAACAGGGTCAGTACCCGAACCAAGCTCGTCTATGAGAACGAGTGAACGGTCGTCGGCTGTATTTATAATTTCAATAACATTATTTGTGTGTGCGGAGAAGGTTGAAAGGCTCTGTTCAATGCTCTGACTGTCGCCGATATCCGCAAGAATATGGCTGAACACCGAAACACTGCTTCCGTCGGAAACGGGAATAAGCATACCGCACATAACCATCGCTGAAAGCAGTCCTGCAGTTTTAAGCGCAACTGTCTTACCGCCCGTGTTAGGACCTGTTATAATGAGTGCGTTATATTTCTCGCCGAGAGTTATATCAATCGGAACAGCCTTTTTCGGGTCGAGAAGCGGATGCTTCGCCTTATTAAGACAAAGCTTGCCGTCATTGGTAATCTCAGGTGCACACGCCTTCATCTTCGCACCAAGATTTGCCTTTGCAAAGTAAAGATTCAGCTCTGTGCAGACGTCATAGCCTCTGATAAGCTCATCTGAAATGTCTCCGACTTCACGACAAAGCTCTGTTATAATTCTCTCGATTTCCTCCTGCTCCTGTCCTTCGAGCATACGGATATCATTATTCGCCTCAACTACTGCCATCGGCTCAACGAAAACAGTCTGACCCGTTGCAGATGAAGAATGAATAAGTCCCTGGATTTTTCCTCTGCACTCCGCCTTTACAGGAAGTACGAATCTTCCGTCACGCATTGTGACAATGTTTTCCTGAAGGGACTTCTGAACAGATTCAGAGCGAATCATCTTATCGAGTGTTTCACGCAGCTTTGAGCCTGCACGGTTTATTTTTCTTCTTATCGCCGCAAGCTCAGGACTTGCCGCATCAGAAATCTCGTCCTCTGAGATAATTGAACGGTCAAGCTTTTCCTGCAGGTATTTATTCGGATGAAGATTTGAAAACAGATAGTCAAGCTCTGTCTCAACATTTTCGCAGTGTGAATACCAGTCTGAAAGTGCGCATATCTGGTTTAAAAGGCTTTTAACCTCCAGAAGCTCACGAAGTGATATTCTTGCACCCGACGCCGCACGTCTGAGTGACGCACTCACATCCTTTATTTCATAAAACGGCGGTGTACCGTAAGTCACCGCCAGATTAAGTGCCTGTGAAGTCTTGTCCATTTCAAGACATACTGTGTCGTAGTCCGTACACGGCTCCAGCTCCAGCGCCATCTGTCTTGTCTTGTCGTTTGACGCCATTTCAGACAGCATTTTCAGCACCTTATGTAATTCAAGTGTTTTAAAATATTTATTCATAATCTGTACCTAATGTTTTATAAAAATCAAGTGTTTTAAAGCTTCTGCCGAGATGTATCAGCAGATAACGCTCAGTTATTTCCGAGAGTCTTCTCATATTTATATCAGACAGTCTGAAATTGAACAGCCTGTCAAAATCAGTCAGAACAATATGCCGCAGAGCGTGTACCACCGATGCCGGTATTTTCACAAATGTCTCCTCATCAGACTGCTTTGCACAGCCGCAGCAATAAAGCTTTGTACTGATAAGGTCAAAATACATCTCCTCAGCAGTATAGCTCATGCACACCCCGCAGCAGACTATATCAGGCATCATACCTATTTCCGCCATAAAACGCATTTCAAAAAGCAGTTTCAGAAAACGGCATGTTCTTGTGCCCTCGGATAAAAAGTGCAGAGTATTGAGAAGCAGACGCATAACGTCTGCTTTCTGTTCATTATGACCCGTAACATAAATCACGACCTCGCTTATATACTGCGCAAGAGACAGCCTTTCAAGATCTTCACGGATTTTATAGAAAAGTCTGACAGGCTGGCTGCTGTCAAGATAATATTTTCCTTTATCATGACGCAGGGAAAAATCAGAATAAGCATAAAGCTGAATTGCCCCGGAGTTTTTACTGAGCATCTTCTGACCGCCCCTTACAAGAGCTTCGATAACACCCTGCTGTATTGTGAAAATGTGTATATACTTATCGTTGTCCCCGACAGGAAATTCCCTGAGTACTATTCCCCGATATGTTACAATTTCCACAGCCCTCACCTGCCTTTTGTGTATACTGCCGTTCTGCCGATTTATAATCAAGATAATCGGATATTTTACCGCTTTGCATAAAAGCGTTCCATTTTTCGTCCA
>CAZULQ010000025.1:0-27968 GCA_964621265.1 uncultured Clostridium sp.
CTCGAACTCGCTACCTCCACCTTGCCAAGGTGGAGGTAGCGAGTTCGAGCCTCGTAATCCGCTCCAATTCACTGGGGAAATATCCTTGGTGTGTGTGAAATCCTAAGACAGTTTGTCTTAGGATTTTTTTATTATACGGAGAAAGAATAAAGGAGCAGCAGCATGTCGGAAACGGACTATATGAAAGAAGCACTTCTGCTTGCACGAAAGGCGTTTGAAATGGGTGAAGTACCCGTGGGGGCGGTGATAGTCAGAAAGCGTGACGGAAAAATTGTCGGCAGGGGATACAACAGGCGTGAAACGGACAAAAATCCGATTGCCCACGCAGAAATAGCGGCAATTGCGGAAGCGTCCGAAACGCTCCACGGCTGGCGACTTATCGACTGCGAAATATATGTGACGCTGGAACCGTGTCCTATGTGCTGTGGCGCTATAATAAATTCAAGGCTTGAACGTCTTGTTTACGGCGCTTCGGATTATAAATCGGGTTCTGTAAGCTCCGTTCAGGAGATGTTTTCGCTTCCTTATAACCATAAGCCTGAGATTTTGTCGGGTGTTATGGAGGAGGAGTGTTCGGGGATACTTTCAGAATTTTTCAGAGAACTCAGAAAGCGTAAAAAAGGAGATAAAAATGAAAATTTACAATGCAAGGATTAAAACTATGACCGATAATGGCGAGTTTTTTGGATACGTTGAAATCGAAAACGGTAAAATCAGGGCTGTACATGAGGGTGCTCCCGACAAAACTGACGCCGATGACTACGACTGCGGTGGAGGACTTCTCATGCCCGGCTTTATTGACGCACACACTCATCTTGGAATCATCGAAAACGGCATAGACTTCGAGGGTGATGACTGCAACGAGGCAACCGACCCTTTCACTCCTCATCTGAGAGTTATAGACGGTGTAAATCCGCTTGACCGCTGTTTTAGTGAGGCGGTGCAGAGAGGTATCACAACAGCTGTAATCAGTCCCGGGAGTGCAAACCCGTGCGGCGGCGAAATTATAGCCGCAAAAACTTTCGGCAGACGTATTGACGATATGATAATTGACAAAATCGGAATCAAGTTTGCGCTCGGTGAGAATCCCAAGAGAGTCTATAACGACAGGGACGAGACTCCCGTTACACGAATGGCGACAGCCGCTGTTATCAGAGAGGGGCTTGCCAAGGCAAAAAGATATCTTGGTGACCTGAATGAATATGAAAACGACAGCGAAAACTCCGACCTGCCTGAGCTTGATGTGAAGTGTGAGGCGCTTGTGCCGCTTTTAAAGGGCGAGATTTCTGCGCATTTTCACTGTCACAGAGCGGACGATATTTTCACAGCACTTCGTATTTCAAAGGAATTCGGCATAAAGCCTGTTATCGTTCACGCAACAGAGGGACATCTTGTTGCGGACATTCTCGGAAAAGAGGGCGTAACCGCCATTGCAGGACCGATTTTGTGCGACCGCTGTAAGCCTGAAATGCAGTCGCTTGAGATTAAAAATCCGTCCGAGCTTGTGAAAAACGGCGTTCTGACTGCAATCTGTACCGACCACACAGTAATTCCGATTCAGTATCTTCCTCTGTCTGCGGCAATAGCCGTAAAGGGCGGACTTGATTTCGATGAGGCACTCAGAACCATAACTGTAAATGCGGCAAAGGCGGCAGGAATTTCAGACAGAACAGGCAGTATTGCAAAGGGGCTCGACGCCGATTTACAGCTTTATGAAAAGGACGAAAATCCGCTTGAAATTATGTCAGAGCCGAAAATGGTCATGATAAACGGGGTAATTGTAAAAGAGCAGTCTTAATAAAAAAGCACTCCATAAAGGAGTGCTTGCTGTTTATTGACTTTTTTGTAAAATCAATGTATACTATACTTATGGGTGTCTGCATAAAACGGTAGGCGGGTGCGTGACCGCACAGGACAAATCGTTCTTCACTTTGTGAAGTGCGGTTTTCTTTTTGTTCCGACCATTTATTTTGTAGGGGACGGCGCCTTCGACATCCCTTAGGACAGAAAAAATAATCGCCCTACTCATACATGGGTGTGTATTTATAAAAACAAGAAGTAGTTTCTCATAAAAAGGAAACACCGCCCATCTTCCAAATGCTGCGGTGTTTTCTTAAACATTCACATTACGGGAGAAACCGCTTATCGCAGCCACCCTTTTTATATATTATACACCAAACAAAAGTTTATGTCAATACTGATATTTTTTCATATTCTGTAAAAAAACATTGACCATAGTGTAAATCTATGTTAAAATAATAAATATAACGTCTGAGGAGGAAATTTTGATGGTAGAGTTCGGAAACGACTGGGACGAGTTGCTTTGTGACGAGTTCAAAAAGGAATATTATCTGAATTTAAGACAGTTTCTCATAAATGAATATAAAACGCAGAGAATTTTCCCCGGAATGTATGATATATTCAACGCATTCAAGTATACATCTTTTGAGAACGTCAAGGCTGTTATAATCGGTCAGGACCCTTACCACGGTATCGGTCAGGCACACGGGCTCTGCTTTTCCGTTAAAAAGGGAGTTGCTCCTCCGCCATCACTTGTAAATATTTTCAAGGAAATAAAATCAGACCTCGGAATTGATAACACGGGAAAACACGGCGAGCTTACAAAATGGGCGGAAAGCGGTGTACTGCTTTTAAACAACGTGCTGACAGTCCGTGAGGCACAGGCAAACAGCCATAAAGGAAAGGGCTGGGAGTTTTTCACGGATAACGTTATAAAGCTTCTGAACACCCGTGAAAAGCCGATGGTTTTTCTCCTCTGGGGAGCGAATGCAAGAGCGAAAAAAAAACTTCTGACAAATCCCGCACATCTTGTACTGGAATGTGCACACCCGAGTCCGCTTTCAGCGTATAACGGCTTTTTCGGCTGCCGACACTTTTCCAGAGCGAATGAATTTTTGAAATCACATGGCATAGATGAAATAGACTGGAGTATTGACTAATGAAAATCAGAGAAATGTTTGATAAGGGTACTGTTTTTTCGTTTGAAATTTTCCCACCGAAAAAGACAGCACCGATTGAGGTAATCTACAATACGCTTGAAGAGCTCAAGGACCTAAAGCCCGACTTTATCAGCGTTACATACGGCGCAGGCGGAAGCTCACAGAGCGTTTCCACAAGCGAAATTGCACAGACAATCAAGGATAAATACGGCATTGAGCCTGCGGCTCATCTGCCTTGTATCAACTATACAAAGGACGAAATAAAGTCTATTCTTGCAGACTTCAGACAGCACGGCATTGAAAACGTGCTTGCGCTCCGTGGTGACATAAACCCCGATATCGAGCCGAAAAAGGAATTCAAGTATGCAAGCGACCTTGTTGAGTTTATAAAGCAAAACGGCGATTTTGACATCGCAGGCGCATGCTATCCCGAGGGTCATATTGATACTCCCGATATTGTACAGGACGTTCTGAACCTCAAGAAAAAGGTTGAAGCAGGTGCGTCACATCTTATCTCACAGCTTTTCTTTGACAACAGCTTCTTTTACTCATTTATTGAGAAAACAAAAATTGCAGGTATAAACGTGCCTATCGAGGCGGGTATCATGCCTGTTACAAACAAGAAGTCAATTGAGAGAATGGTTTCAATGTGTGGAGCAAGTCTGCCGCCTAAATTTGCAAAGATGATGCAGAAGTATGAAAACAATCCCGAGGCTCTGCGTGACGCAGGTATCGCTTATGCAATCGACCAGATTGTTGACCTTGTTTCAAACGGCGTTGACGGTATCCACCTTTACACAATGAATAATTCCTACGTTGCAAGAAGAATTACAGAGGCAGTCGGAAATATTATAAAAGGATAATTTATGAATATAACTCTTGACAGCATAAGTAAATCAGAGGCACTTCGGTATATGGGACACAGGGGAGAAGTGAGCGATACGCTCATGAGACTTCTTTGTGACTGCGAAGAAAAACTGCTTGAGACAATCCGTCCTTTATGGACATTCAGAGTGTCTGATATCGAAAACACGGCTGAGGGCATTAAGATTCTGAACACTGCCCTGACACTTACGGGCAATGATATAAAAGCGCATCTTGAGGGGTGCGACAGGGTTGTTTTAATGTGTGCAACGCTCGGCGGCGATACCGACAGGCTTATACGCACTCTTGAAGTAAGCGACATTTCCTCGGCATTTGCCATGGACGCAATGGCGAGTGCGGCGATTGAGGACGTCTGCCGCAGATGCGACGAGGAAATAAAAAAACAGCTACCCGAATGCTTTCTGACGTGGCGTTTTTCGCCGGGCTACGGCGACCTGCCGCTTGAATTGCAGGGTGTGTTTCTCGATACTTTAAGCGCTCAGAAACAGACGGGACTTTGCTGTGGGAGTAACAATATACTGATTCCGAGGAAATCGGTTACAGCGGTTATGGGAATATCAGAAAGCCCCCTGCCGCAGAAAAGACGCGGCTGTGCCTGCTGCAATATGGCGGACAGCTGTGTATACAGAAAAAGAGGTGACCATTGTGGATTTTAAAGAGCTTTTGAAAAATAATAATGTTGTACTGCTTGACGGTGCTATGGGAACAATGCTTCAGAAATCGGGTCTTGAGGCGGGCGCTTCTCCCGAACTTTTAAACCTTGAAAACCCTGGGCTTATCGAAAGCGTACACAGAAAATATATTGAGGCAGGCTCTCAGATTGTATACGCAAATACTTTCGGTGCGAACAGGTATAAGCTTAAAAATAAGAGCGTTGAAGAGGTTGTATCAGCTGGTATTGCGATTGCGAAAAAGGCGTGTGACGGAAAGGCACTTGCGGCACTTGATATCGGTCCTGTCGGACAGCTTTTAGAGCCGAGCGGTACGCTCACTTTCGAGGAAGCCTATGACATTTTCAAGGAGCAGGTTATCGCAGGACGTGATGCTGACGTTATCGTGTTCGAGACCATGACCGACCTTTACGAGCTTAAAGCGGCAGTTTTAGCCGCTAAGGAAAACAGCGATAAGCCGATTATGTGCACCATGACATTTGAGGAAAACTACCGCACCTTCACGGGCTGCTGTATATCCTCAATGGCGCTTGTTTTGAATGGTCTCGGGGTTGACGCTGTCGGCATCAACTGTTCACTCGGTCCGAAGCAGCTTGCACCGCTTTGCGAGGAGCTTTTGAAGTGGACGGATATCCCTGTAATATTAAAGCCGAATGCGGGACTTCCTGACCCTGTAACGGGTGCTTATGACGTAACGCCCGAGCAGTTTGCAAAGGAAATGAAGGTTGCGGCAGAAAAGGGCGTCAAGCTTTTCGGCGGCTGCTGCGGAACAACTCCCGAATACATTGCGGCGCTCAAATCCGAACTTTGCGATGTGGTACCACAGAAAACAAAAGCGGAAAAATGTGCGGCTGTGTGTACGCCGTCAAAGACCATTGTAATAAATCAGCCGAGAATTATCGGCGAGAGAATTAACCCGACGGGTAAAAAGCTTTTCAAGGAAGCTCTCCGTGAAAACAATATGGGTTATATCTTAAATCAGGCAGTTGAGCAGATTCATGCAGGTGCTGATATTCTTGACGTTAACGTCGGACTTCCCGAAATTGACGAAAAGGAAATGATGATAAGAGCGGTAAAGCAGATTCAGAGCATCACCGATACTCCGCTCCAGATTGACTCAACTATCCCTGAAGTACTCGAAGCGGCGCTGAGAGTATATAACGGTAAGGCGATTGTAAACTCAGTAAACGGTGAGGAAAAATCGCTCGAGACTGTTCTTCCGCTTGTCAAGAAATACGGTGCGGCGGTTGTCGGACTCACTCTCGACAAGGACGGTATTCCGCCTAAGGCAGAGCAGAGATTTGCAATTGCCGAAAAGATTTTGAAAAGAGCGCTTGAATACGGCATTCCGAAAGAGGACGTTTATATTGACTGCTTAACTCTTACAGCATCAGCTGAGCAGGAAGCCGTTATGGAAACGCTCAAAGCGCTCGGACGCGTTAAATCAGAGCTTGGACTTAAAACAGTTCTTGGCGTTTCAAATATTTCTTTCGGACTTCCGAACCGTCCTATGATAAACCAGAATTTCCTTACAATGGCGCTGACCTACGGTCTTGACCTGCCGATTATAAATCCGAATGTTGACGCCATGACAGGCGCTGTGAGAGCGTATAAGCTCCTTTCAAACATCGACAAAAACTCGGCTGAGTTCATTGCGGCTTATAACGACGCCGCACCCGCTGCTGCCTCTGTGGCAAAGACAGAGGGTGTAACGCTTGCTTACGCAGTCGAAAACGGGCTTAAGGAGGAAAGCGCAAAGGCGACGGCTCTTGAACTTGAAAAAAGAGAGCCGATGGAAATTATCAATGAGATACTCATTCCTGCGCTTGACAAGGCGGGCACTCAGTTTGAAAGCGGAAAGATATTCCTGCCTCAGCTGATTTTAACGGCAGGTGCGGCACAGGCGGCATTCTCTGTTATCAAGGAAAAAATGGCGAATGAAAACTCAAACCCTGTAAGCCGTGGAAAGATTGTTCTTGCGACCGTCAAGGGCGATATTCACGATATCGGCAAGAATATTGTAAAGGTTCTGCTTGAAAACTACGGTTATACGGTTATCGACCTCGGCAAGGACGTGCCTTGTGAGGACGTTGTTGCGGCGGCGGTTGAACACGATGTAAAGCTTGTCGGACTTTCAGCGCTTATGACTACAACTCTCGGCGCTATGGAGGAGACTATAAAGCTTATCCGTGAAAGCGGACATGAATGCAAAATTGTTGTCGGCGGTGCGGTGCTCACGCCAGAATACGCTGAAAAAATCGGAGCGGATTTCTATGCAAAGGACGCAAAGGAAAGCTGCGATATAGCGAAAAAAGTTATAGGATAATCTTGAAATACTGTTTGTATAAAGTTTGCTGCTTATACAAACAGTATTCTTTTTGCCTTCTGACGACAGAATTTAGGCACTTTACAAGAAAAACTTAATTAAAATTTGAACAGTTTGACGATGAAAACTTGTCATTATGGCGAAAAAAATTTTGTGCTATTGAAAAAAGGTCAGGATTATAGTATAATGTTACATGATATAGTCCCGCAACGGGGCTTTTAAAATTAAAGATAGGGAGAGAAAATAATGGCAATTAAACCGGAAATCGCAAAGATTAAAGAACAGTTTGTCGAAAAGCTTCAGCATCAGTATAATGTTGAACCTAAGGAAGCTTCGGATAAGCAGATTTATCAGGTACTTTCAGCAATCGTATCTGATTTCTTAAAGGGCAAGCGTCAGAAGTACATCAACAAGGTACATTCAGACGGCAAGAAGCAGATTTATTACCTTTCAATGGAATTCCTTATGGGACGTTCACTCAAGACAAGCCTTTACAACCTCGAAATCGTTGACGAAGTTGAAAAGATGCTCAAAGGCTACGGCGTAAAGCTTGAAAGCATTTACGACTACGAACCTGACGCAGGTCTCGGTAACGGTGGTCTCGGACGTCTTGCTGCGTGCTACCTCGACGCACTTGCAACACAGAATTTCCCTGCAATGGGTTACTCAATCTGTTATGAATACGGTATCTTCAAGCAGAAGCTCGAAGACGGCTGGCAGACAGAGCTTCCTGATAACTGGCTCCCTGGCGGTTCAGTATGGCTCGACCCAAGACCTGAGCTTGCTATCGACGTTCACTTTGAAGGTGAGCTTCACGAATACTGGGATAATCAGTATCACCACATTTCACACGTTAACTACTCAACAGTTCAGGCTATTCCTTACGATATGTACGTTTCAGGTCACGACAGTGACGGTGTATCAGTACTCAGACTCTGGGCTGCGAAGGCTCCAAGCTTTGATATGTCAATGTTCAACCACGGCGACTATGAAAAGGCTCTCGGTCAGAACGCTGCTGCAAACGCTATCTCAAAGGTTTTATATCCTAACGATAACCACCTCGAAGGTAAGTCACTCAGACTCCGTCAGCAGTACTTCCTCTGTGCTTCATCAGTAGGCGACATCGTAAACAACCACATGTCAGTTTACGGCACACTTGACAACCTCCACGAAAAGGTTGCTATCCACGTTAACGATACTCACCCGACACTTGCTATCCCAGAGCTTATGAGAGTTCTTCTCGACGACTGCGGCTATTCATGGGAAAAGGCATGGCACATCGTTACAAATACTTTCGCTTACACAAACCATACAGTTATGGCAGAAGCGCTTGAAAAGTGGGATGTTAACCTCGTTAAGAGAATTATTCCACGTATCTTCTCAATCATTGTTGAAATCAACAACCGTTACTGCGCTGAGCTTATGGAAAGAAACAACGGCGACAGCCAGAAGACAACAAGAATGTCAATCATCAAGGACAACCAGATTCACATGGCTACTCTTTGTGTTGTTGCTTCACACAGCGTAAACGGCGTTTCTAAGCTCCACTCTGAAATCATCAAGCAGAGCGTATTCAATGATGAATTCATGGACACTCCAAGAAAGTTCAAGAACGTTACAAACGGTATTGCATACAGAAGATGGCTCTATCAGTCAAACCCTGGCCTTACAAATCTTCTCAAGGAAAAAATCGGCGACAAGTTCCTCCACGACGGAAGCGAACTCAAGAAGCTCTGCGTATTTGAAAACGACAAGGCTGTTCTTGACCAGCTTATGAAGATTAAGAAGGAAAACAAGGAACGTTTTGCAAAATACGTTAAGAAGAACAGCGGTGTTGTTCTCAATACTGACAGTATCTTCGACGTTCAGGTTAAGCGTCTCCACGAATACAAGCGTCAGCACTTAAATGTTATGAACATTCTCGCTGACTATGACTTCTTACTCAACAACCCTGACGCTGATTTCGCACCAAAGACATATATCTTTGCTGCAAAGGCTGCTCCTGGTTACTACCTTGCTAAGCAGATTATCAAGCTTATCTGGGCTATTTCAGAAGAAATCAGAAAGAATCCTAAGATTTCAAAGAAGCTTTCAGTATACTTCCTTGAAGACTATAAGGTAACACTTTCAGAACTTCTCATGCCAGCAAGTGATATTTCAGAACAGATTTCTCTCGCAGGTACAGAAGCTTCAGGTACAGGTAACATGAAGCTCATGCTCAACGGTGCTGTAACAATGGGTACACTTGACGGTGCAAACATCGAAATCAAGGAAGCTGTTGGTGACGATAACATCATCATCTTCGGTATGAAGACAGAAGATGTTAACGCACTCAAGTTCCAGGGCTATAATCCTGGTTCATACTATGAATCAAACCCTGTTATCAAGACAGCTATCGACAGAATGTATGGCGGCATCAACGGCTGCACATTCAACGATGTTGCAAACTCACTCAAGGATATCGACCCATACATGGTTCTTGCTGACTTTGATTCTTACAGAAAGGCTCAGGCTTATGCTTCTGAGTGCTATAAGGACCAGACAAAGTGGGCTAAGATGTCGCTCAACAACACAGCTGGTGCCGGTGTATTCGCAGCTGACAGAGCTGTTACAGAATATGCTAAGGACATCTGGTGTCTTTAATTCATAGAATATATTAAGGCGAACAGCCTGAAAAAAAGGAGCCGCCGTAAAAGTCGGCTCCTTTTTGTAAATTAAAACAGGAGAAAGGCATTTATGAAAAAGATTTACGACAGCTGGGATTTGAGCTACAAAAATCCTTTCGGCGCTATAAAAAAAGGTGAAAAATGCGAATTTCGTATCAGACTGCCAAAAGACATTGTTCTCGATTTTCCGCCTGTACCTGTTATGGTTATTTTCAGAACGGGCTTTAAGGAAACATTCCTTTCAATGAACCTTGAAGAAGAAACAGATAACTATAATGTCTATATGGCGACTTATGTGCCAAAGCATGAGGGCGTTCATTATTACTATTTCTCATATAAACAGAACGGCACAAGAAACTATATAAAGAAAACAGCATGCCACGAGAGCAGTATAAACTTCGGCGACTTATATCAGCTTACTGTCTATGACAAGGAATTTGAAACACCTGATTTCTTAAAGGGCGGTATCATGTATCAGATTTTCCCTGACCGTTTCAATAAGAGCGGAAAGGCAAAGGACAATGTTCCGACAGACAGAGTTATGCGAGAAAACTGGGAGGATACTCCTTATTATAAGCCTGATGAAAACGGTCATGTCTGGAATAACGACTATTTCGGAGGAGACCTGGAGGGCGTTGCAATGAAGCTTCCGTACCTCAAAAGCCTCGGGGTTACATGCATTTATCTGAACCCGATTTTCGAGTCTCACGAAAACCACCGTTACAACACAGCAAATTACAGAAAAGTCGACCCGCTTCTTGGCACAAACGATGACTTTAAAAATCTCTGTGCGGACGCTAAGAAGTTTGGCATTTCAGTAATTCTTGACGGCGTTTTCTCACATACGGGTGCTGACAGTATTTACTTTAACAAGTTCGGACGCTATGACAGCGTCGGTGCATACAACTCACCTGACAGCGAATTCTTCCCATGGTATACCTTTATGGAATATCCTGACAAGTATGAAGCATGGTGGGGCATTGACACTCTCCCGAACGTTCAGGAAAACAACGACAAGTATACAAACTATATCTGCGGAGACGGCGGTGTACTTGACTACTGGATAAGTCTCGGTGCGGCAGGCTATCGTCTTGACGTTGCCGACGAGCTCCCTGACGAATTTCTCGACAACCTCAACAAGTGCGTTAAAAAGCACGGTAATGAAAAAATCATTATCGGTGAGGTATGGGAGGACGCATCCAACAAGGAAAGCTATGGCGTCAAGAGACGTTATCTGCTGGGTCACCAGCTTGACTCTGTTATGAACTATCCATTCCGTTCAGCGATTATGAACTATGTTCTCGGCGGAAGCCCTTATGACTTCAGAAACGGAGTTATGACAATCGTTGAAAACTATCCTAAGCCGACAGTTGACGTTCTCATGAACAGTATTTCAACTCACGACATCGAAAGAGCAATTAATGTACTCGGCGGTGAAAGCTGTGAGGGCAAGGATAAGGACTGGATGTGCAACAGAAAGCTCACAGACGATGAATATAACCTCGGCAAGAACAGAATGAAGGTTGCTATGGCACTTCAGTACTTCCTCCCCGGTGTACCTTGTATCTACTACGGTGACGAAGCGGGCGTTCAGGGTTATAAGGACCCGTTCAACAGACGCTGTTTCCCATGGGGCAAGGAAGACAAGGAGCTTGTTGACTATGTAAAGCTTCTTGCGAGAATAAGAAATTCGTCAAAGGTTTTCAGAGACGGTACTCTTAAATTCCTTTATATGGACGATAACGTTATTGCCTTTTCAAGATCAAGAAACAATCGCAGAAAGGCTGTAATTGTGTTTATCAACCGTTCGGGACAGGAACAGATTATCGACGGCACAAAGACAGAGGCAAAGCCATGTCCGTATTACTTCACTCTTTACGGTGATGTGACATATGGTGAAAGACTTGTACTTCCGCCTTACGGCTTTGTTGCGTTTAAGGTTGAACTCCCGCTTGATAAGGATTGATTGGACTTATAAGTGCTTGACATAATAAGCGCAAAATGGTACAATAATAAAAAAGGGTGACTGCGATAAGCGGTTTCTCCCAAAATTTAGTGTTTAAAGAAACACCGCGGCATTTGGTAGATGGGCGGTGTTTTCTTTATGTATTGAAAACTATTTCTTGTTAAAAATGTCTTTTGTGACCTTGTATACAAGAGTGATAATGCCAGTGAGCATGATAACAAACTGAAACAGTTCTGAAATAGTCATAGCATATCACCTCCCTTGCAAGGGAGAAACCGCCTACCGTTTTATGCAGACACCCATATAATTATTATATCGCAAAATCTGACTATCGTCAATAAAAAGCCTGAGAAGAACTATAAATCTTCTCAGGCCTTGTCTATATTTTATCATCGGGAAATGAATTGAACCATGCACGCTCTTCAAATGAACGTTTCTTCGGTGATTTCACTTCATCTTCAGCAATTCCGACAGGCAGAAAGCATACAAGCTCATAATCGTCAGGTACACCCAGTATCTGAGCCATTTTGTATCCGATTTTATCTTCATCGGTTATATGTCCTTCATACCAACAGGACTGATATCCGAGCGCAACAATCGCAAGAAGCATATTCTCGATTGCGGCTGAATAGTCCTGAACGGCAAAGCACTTGTCCCTGTATGCATTGATTCTATGCGTCAGAACGCATATTATGGCAGGAGCAGTTTCTCCGACAGGCGGGTCAATAACCGCACGAAGCTTTTCAAGAACCTCCTTGTCATCAACTGCAATAAGACTCGTTGTCTGCATATTACAGCCCGACGGCGCCGCAAGTCCTGCCTGCATTATTGTTATTAAATCTTCTCTCGGAACAGGGGAAGGCTTAAACCTTCCTCTGTAACTGCGTCGGTTTGCGATTACATCAATAACACTCATCTGTAAACCTCAAGATTCTTCTGAATCTCTTTAGCAAGCATGAGAGGACCATGCTCGCAGTTTATAGAAAAGGTTGAGTTTTTCTTGTATTTCGGATAACGCTCATTGAAAAGCTCTTCAAGCTCGGCTCTCGTACGGCTTGCGGCAATCGGACGGTTTTTGTCGCCTGCAATGCGGTAATAGCATGATTTGAAAGGTGTGTCGAGAAACACCACAACGCCGTTTTCCCTTGCAATAGCACCGTTTACGTCGCTGAGCATTGCGCCGCCTCCGCATGATACAACTCCGCCGAAGCTTCCGAGCTCCCTTATAAGCTCAGTTTCCATCTGACGGAAATGCGGCTCGCCATACTTTTCAAAAATTTCGGGAATTGACATTCCCGCCTTCTGAACGATAAGCTCGTCCATGTCGCAGTAGCCACAGCCGCAGATTTCAGCAAGCTTTTTGCCGACTGTCGTTTTTCCACAGCCCATAAATCCACACAGAAATACAGTCATGCGATTTCTCCTTTACTTAAAATCCCTGTCAACAATTTCAGTTGCCTCAGAGATAATTTTTTCAATCTGCTCGTTTGTATAGCTGTCGCCGTCCCAGATTTCGTGGGCAACAACCGCCTGGAGTACCAGCATTGACATTCCGCCGACAGCTAAGATACCCTTGCTTTCCGCAGTTTTAATAAGCTTTGTCTTTGTCGGGTTATAGATTGCGTCGAACACAGCGCCGCAGTTTCCGATTACTTCCTCGCTTACAGGGCATGCGTCAACATTCGGATACATTCCGACAGGTGTTGCGTTGATAAGAAGGTCGTATTCGCCCGAAACTGTTTTTATGTCAACGACTTCAATTTTTGTGCTGCTGTATGCTTCAAGTATTTCCTTTACAAGTGTGTCAGCCATCTGCTGTGCCTCAGGGATAATTGCGATTGTAAGCTCAGCGCCGTGTCTTGCAGCCTCAATAGCCATCATTCTGCCTACGCCGCCACAGCCGAGGAGAAGCACATTTCCGCTTAAATTTTCCTTTGGAACAGAGCGCAGAAAACCGTCGCAGTCTGTGTTGTAGCCTGTGAATACGCCACCCTTGTTATGTATGCAGTTTACAGAATTATATCTTTTCGCACTTTCATCAAGTGAGTCAAGGAAAGGTATTACAGCAACCTTGTGAGGGATTGTGACATTAAGTCCCTCAGACGCTCTGAGAAGCTTCGGAAACTCTGTTTCCATGCTCTCCGGAGCGATGTCCTCGAGTGTATAATCCTGACTTTTTCCCATTTCTTCAAAAAGACGTTTATGTATAAAAGGTGACATTGAATGTCCGAGCGAATGACCTGTTAATGCATATTTTTTCATACTGTTCCTCCGGATTAACCAAGCGCTTTTTCAAGTGTTGCAGGATTTTCAATGTTAACGGCATTAACACCCTTGAGAGTCTTCTTTACAAGACCTGTCAGCACCTTGTTAGGACCAAGCTCGATATAGTTTTCAATGCCGCTTTCCTGCATTTTTGCAAGCTCAGATGTAAAGCGTACAGGTGAAACCATGTGCTTTGCGAGCATTGACGGCATGTCTGAGAAATCTGTCATTTCTTCGCCGAGTACGTTTGAATAGAATGTAACGCAAGGCTTGTTGAATGTGATGTCCTTGATTGCTTCATAGAATTCCTTTGCCGCACCCTCCATAAGCTTTGAATGGAAAGCCGCAGAAACCTTAAGCTGTGCAACTCTTGCACCTGCCGCTGTGAACGCTTCAGCCGCCTTTTCAGCCGCCGCCTTTTCGCCTGCGATAACAGTCTGTGCAGGGGAGTTGTAGTTTACAGGTACAACATAGCCTTCTGTTTCTTCGCAAATCTGCTCGATTTCCTCAGGAGTTTTCTTGAGGATTGCATACATAGCGCCCTCAGTTTCCTTTCCAGCCTTGTCCATAGCCGCCGCTCTTGCCTTGATTACCCTGAATGCGTCCTCAAGAGAGAGCATTCCTGTTGCCGCCATAGCGGCGTATTCGCCGAGAGAGTGACCTGCAACAGCGTCAAATGTAAGACCGTTTTTCTTTGCAACCTCGAAGCAGAGAAGTGACATAGCCATGATTGCAGGCTGTGAATTGCATGTCTGTGCAAGCTCTTCTTCTGTGCCTTCAAATGAAAGCTTTGCTAAGTCAAAGCCTAAAATTTCAGAGCCTTTTTCATAGATGTAAGCGAATTCAGGGTTTGCCTCTAAAAGCTCCTTACCCATGCCCGGATACTGTGAACCCTGTCCTGAGAATAAAAATGCTGTTTTTGCCATAGTTAATATACTCCTATCACTAAAATTTTTGTAGTTATTTTTTACAAAACAATAGTTGCATTTTTGTGCAAAATGCGGTATTTTAAAATGACCGCCATAAAAAAGCAATTATTACATTGCAAAAAAGTTAAAAATGGATTACAATAAAATATGATTGATTTCACTTTCATGACTTAATGACCGTGAAAACACATCCGGCGTATGCCATATATAACTATACCACAAAATTAAGGATATGACAACTTTCAAGGAGGAATTTTTTTGCCTGGAATAAGAATTTTAGGTACTGGTAATTACCAGCCGCAGAAAAAAGTAGTGAACGAGGACTTCACAGCATTCATTGATACAAGTGATGAATGGATTACAACAAGAACAGGAATGAAGGAGCGCTTCGTTTCAAACGGTGAACCGACATGGTTCATGGGGGCACAGGCGGCAAAGGACGCTATCGCCGCAGCAGGAATTTCTCCTGAGGAAATCGGAGTTATTATTGACACAAGTGTTACTCCTGACTACTACACACCTTCAATGGCATGTATGATTCAGAGAGAGCTTGGTGCCGTAAATGCAATGACAATAGATGTAAACTGTGCATGTGCAGGCTGTGTATACGGCATTGACATGGCAAAGAGATATTTACAGACTGATAATGATATAAAGTATGCGCTTGTAGTAGCGAATGAAAACTTAACTAAAATCACTGACTATACAGACAGAAGTACATGTGTACTTTTCGGTGACGGTGCGGCGGCAATTGTAATGGAAAGAGCAGACGACGCTCTCTATTCAAGCTTTTTAGGCGCTGACGGCACAGGAGCGAAGTTCCTTTTCGCACGTTCACTTCCACCTGCAAATGCATTCATGACAGGTGAGGGCAGAGTTGACGACGGCTTCCCTGAATCAAATGCCCACTATCTCTATCAGGACGGCAGAGAGGTTTATAAGTTTGCGACAAAGGCGCTTCCTAACGCTCTTACAAAGGCGGCAGAGAAAATCGACTTTGATTTGAACACTCTCGACCACATCATTCCGCATCAGGCGAATGTAAGAATTATTGAAACAGCCGCTAAAAACCTCGGCGTTTCAATGGATAAGTTTATCATAAATCTTGATAAGCACGCAAATACTTCAAGTGCGTCAATTCCGATTGCGCTCGATGAGGCCGTTAAGGACGGCAGAATCAAGAAGGGTGACAAGGTCGGACTCGTAGGCTTCGGCGCAGGTCTTACCTATGGTGCTATCATCTTTGAATTTTAATCGGAAAGGACGTTTCTACTATGACTACAAGAATAACAGAACTTTTAGGCGTAAAATATCCTATCATTCAGGGCGGTATGGCATGGATTGCTGAAAGCACTCTTGCAGCAGCCGTTTCAAACGCAGGCGGTCTCGGACTTATCGCAGGCGGCTCAGCACCGATTGACTATCTCCGTGACCAGATAAGAAGAACAAAGGAACTGACTGACAAGCCGTTCGGCGTTAACATCATGCTCATGAGCCCTAACGCTGAGGAGCTTGCACAGCTTGTTATAGATGAAAAGGTACCTGTTGTTACAACAGGCGCAGGAAACCCTGGTAAATTCATGGCGGCATGGAAGGAAGCAGGAATCAAGGTTATCCCTGTTGTGCCATCTGTTGCCCTTGCCAAGAGAATGGAAAGAGCGGGTGCTGACGCAGTTGTTGCTGAGGGTACTGAATCAGGCGGACACATCGGCGAAAACACAACAATGTGCTTAGTGCCACAGGTTGTTGACGCAGTTGAAATCCCTGTTATTGCCGCAGGCGGTATCGCAGACGGCAGAGGCGTTGCGGCATCATTCATGCTCGGCGCTGAGGGCGTTCAGGTTGGTACTCGTTTCCTGGCGGCTGATGAATGTCAGATTCATGAAACATACAAGAAGCTTGTTGTTGACGCCAAGGACACAGATAATGTTGTAACAGGCAGAACAACAGGTCACCCTTGCAGAAACGTCAAGACAAAGTTTGCCAAGAACTTAGCCGCAGGCGAATTCAAGGGAACAATCACACCGGACGAGTTTGAGGAAATCACACTCGGCTCACTCAGAAAGGCTGTTCAGGACGGCAACCTCGAAGAAGGTTCATTCCTCTGCGGACTTATTGCGGGTATGATTAACGACGTTAAGCCTTGCAAGGATATTATTGAAGAGATGTTTGCAGAAGCTTCAAAGCTTTTGAATAAATGATTTCGCTTCCACCTATAACAGATAAATTTGAAGCATTTGAATTTTTCATAACGGGCATAGATATTGGATTGCTGACAATTGATAATCTTTCAGATTATGTTTTTGCTCAGCTTGAAGAAAATGACTCTCCCGATGTTATGTATTGCGATATAGCAATGCTGCTTTCTAAGGAATGGAAATTTCTCAGAAGTGAGCTTATTGATATTCTTCATGATTATGGTTATTTTTACGCTATATGTGAAGAAAAGAATATTCTCATAGCTTGTTATTATCTGATAAAGCTTGTCGGGGAACGTTATGAAAATAAGGAATTATCTCTGAAAGAAACAGTAACATTATTGAGCAGGCTTGGATTGCGTTATAAACCATATTCGGAAATAAGTTATCTTGAAGATGACTATGAATTGTCGGAAATGGGGATAGGAAGTTTTGACAGGCTTGAAAATAAGGTGAGGAATGTTTTAGAGAATAACAAAAATGACTTACAAAATTTTCTGATTAAGGAAGTGCACATGGACAATTTTGAATTAAAAGCATTTAAAGGCTCATTTGAAATTTTCAGATACCCCCTTGTCACAAGAGGGGATATAGCAAAAAAGGTATTGCTTTTTTCCGTATCCGCATTTGTCTTACTGCTTTTAT
The DNA here is from genome assembly GCA_964621265.1 of uncultured Clostridium sp. Lineage (GTDB taxonomy): Bacteria > Bacillota > Clostridia > Oscillospirales > Ruminococcaceae > Porcipelethomonas. The sequence goes on from CAZULQ010000025.1 coordinate 17,512, forward strand.
TAACAGTTCCGCTGTTTATATTTATGGGCAGGGATTCTGAGAAAAACCGTGATGCAGTAAGAAAGGTCACATCACAGGAAACGGAGCTTTCGCTCCTGTTTGTTCTGGCGGTGCTTGTGCTGTGTATGGTCTGTGTGGTTGTTTATAGTATTAAGCTTTCACGCAGAATAAAAAGAAACTATGAAAGATGGGTAAGCTTTAAGGGCACTGTTTACTATGTCAAGGCAGATGTTCCCGTAGGCAGAAGTCTTTCGACCCCACAGCGCTTTAACAAGGTAATGCAGGCGCAGGACGCTACGCTTTCTTTTCTTAAAGATAAAGAAAATATGCGTGAGCTTTTGCAGAGCAGTACCAAGCCTTCCTTTGTGACTGTGCTTTGCGCAGAAAATGCGGTGATTTCAAAGGAGTGCGGCAGATACGCCGTTATACGCTTTGAAAACGGCAGAAAAATAAAGCTTTACAAAGATATTATTGATTATAATATTCTCATAGACAAATTCAGGAGGTAACTTAAAATGGCAGTTGCTCTTATAACAGGTTCATCAAGAGGTATCGGTGCGGCTATTGCGCTGAGACTTGCAAATGACGGCTTTAACATTGCCCTCAACGATTTAAACGAGGACATGTTCAAGGATAATGATATAGTGGATAAAATCAAGGAAACAGGAGTGGAATGCGAAGTTTTCTGCGCTGACGTTTCTAACTACGCTCAGTGTGAGGAAATGGTTGACGCAGTTAAGGCACGTTTTGGCGGACTTGACGTTTTAGTCAACAACGCAGGTATCACAAGAGACGGTCTTATGGCAAGAATGTCAGAAGAACAGTATGACATGGTTATAAACGTAAACCAGAAGAGCGTTTTCAACATGATGAAGCTTGCAGGAAAGATTATGATGAAGCAGAGAAGCGGCAAGATTGTAAACCTTGCTTCCGTTGCAGGCCTTTACGGCAATCCGGGACAGGTGAACTATGCGGCTTCAAAGGCGGCTATTATCGGTATGACAAAGACAGTTGCAAAGGAACTCGGTTCAAGAGGCATCACTGTCAATGCCGTAGCGCCAGGCTTTATCAAAACTCCTATGACTGATAAGCTTTCTGAGGAGCAGAGAAATATGATGCTGGGGCTTATTGCTATGAAGCGCTATGGACTGCCTGAGGAAATCGCAGGTGTTGTTTCATTCTTGGCGTCTGACGATGCAAGCTATGTAACAGGACAGGTTATTGAAATTTCAGGCGGACTTTCAATGTAAGAAACAGGAGATGTAAGGTTTATTATGAGCAGAAGAGTTGTAATTACAGGACTTGGAACAGTCAACCCTCTCGGCAACAACGTTGCTGAGTTCTGGGAAGGCATAAAAGCGAATAAAGTCGGCATAAATAAGATTGAGCAGTTTGATACTGAGGATATCGGTGTCAAGGTTGCAGGCGAGGTTAAAAACTTCGAGCCGACTGACTTTATCGAGAAAAAGGAAGCAAGAAAAATGGAACGCTTCACTCAGTTTGCAGTTGTTGCATCTGACGAAGCATTAAAGGACAGCGGTTCTGATTTCAAGGACATTGACCCGTTCAGAGCAGGCGTTATTATCGGCTGTGGTATCGGCGGTATCGGTCTTACTACATCAGAGTATGACAAGTTCAATGAAAAGGGCCCTGGCAGAGTATCACCTTTCTATGTGCCAATGATGATTGGTAACATGGCGGCAGGTCAGGTTTCTATGAAAACAGGCTTTAAGGGTGACAACTTCTCAACAGTTACAGCGTGTGCTTCAGGTACACATGCTATCGGCGAAACATTCAGAAAAATCAAGGACGGCTATCTTGATGTTGCACTCTGCGGCGGTACAGAATCAACAGTTCTCCGCTTCACACTCGCAGGCTTTAACAACATGAAGGCTCTTACAAAGTCAGATGACCCTATGAAGGCTTCAATTCCTTTTGACAAGGAAAGAAACGGCTTTGTACTCGGCGAAGGCTGTGGTATGCTGGTGCTTGAAGAGTATGAACACGCAAAAGCAAGAGGCGCTAAGATTTACGCTGAAATCGCAGGCTATGGCGCAACATGTGACGCTTATCACATCACTTCACCTGACCCTGAGGGCGAAGGTGCGGCAGCGGCTATGAAGCAGGCTTACACAGAAGCAGGTTTAAAGCCTGAGGACGTGACATATATCAATGCCCACGGTACATCAACAGGTCTTAACGACAAGTATGAGACTATCGCTATCAAAAAGGCGCTTGGCGACGCCGCTAAAAACGTTAAAATCAACTCAACAAAGTCTATGATTGGTCACCTTTTAGGTGCGGCAGGCGGTGTTGAAGCGGTTGTAACAGCGCTTAGCATAAAGAATGACTTTATCCATAAGACAGTCGGCTATAACACACCTGACGAAGAATGTGACCTTGATTACTGCGTAAGCGGTAACGTTGAAATGCCTGTTAAGGCGGCTCTTTCAAACTCACTCGGCTTCGGCGGTCATAATGCGACAATTTGTCTTAAAAAGGTTACTGATTAAGGAGATACGGATATGAGCGAAAAAATGATTGCATGCAATCTCACTTTTGACGAAATCAATAAGCTTGCTGACAAGGTTGAAAGCGGCAAGCTCGGTAAAATCAAAATCAAGAACGGCGATTGTGAAATCGTTATTGAAAAGTGCCAGAAGAAGCCTGTTATGCCACCAATGGGCGCACCTGTAATGCCTCCTGTGGCAATGGCGGCTCCTGCACAGGCACCTGCGGCTGAGGCAGCACCTGCTGCAAAGGCTGCTGAAATCAGCGGCAACGTTGTAAAGGCACCTATCGTCGGCACATTCTACTCAAAGCCCGGTCCTGACAAGGAACCGTTTGTAAAGGTCGGCGATACTGTAAAGAAGGGCGACGTTTTAATGATTATCGAATCAATGAAGCTTATGAACGAGGTTCAGAGTGAATTTGACGGTGTTGTAAAGGAAATTCTCATTCAGGACGCAACTCCTGTTGAGTTTGACCAGCCGATTATGATTATCGAATAAGGAGGTTTTTTCATGTCTGAGGTTGTTTACAATAAAGAACAGATTATGGAGATTATTCCTCACAGAGACCCGTTTCTTTTAATTGACGAGGTAAATGAAATCGAGCCGGGTAAAAAGGTTGTTGCAACAAAATACATCAAGGCTGAGGATTTCTGGTTCAAGGGACATTTCCCTGAGCACCCTGTCACACCTGGCGTACTTATGATTGAAATGCTCGCACAGGCAGGCTGTGTTGCTATGCTCGCACTTCCTGAAAACAAGGGCAAGCTTGGTCTTTTTGCAGGAATCGACAAGGCGAAGTTCAAAAGACAGGTCGTTCCGGGCGACACATTAAAGCTTGAGGTTGAGATAATCAAGGTCAAGGGACCTATCGGCGTCGGCAAGGGCGTTGCCACTGTTGACGGACAGAAAGCAGTTTCTGCGGAAATTACTTTCGCTATCAAGTAATAAGGCAACACCGCAATCCTTGTGCGGTGTCACCTTAATTTCAACAAAATAACGTGAACCTGAAAGTGAGCGAACAGAATGTTTAATAAGGTATTGATTGCCAACAGAGGCGAAATTGCCGTCAGAATAATCAGAGCGTGCCGTGAACTCGGCATAAGAAGCGTTGCTGTTTATTCGACTGCTGACAAAAATGCACTTCATGCACAGATTGCTGACGAGGCTGTGTGCATAGGTCCTGCGGCGACAAAGGACAGCTATCTTAACATGAACGCAATTATTGAGGCGTGTAAGATTACAGGCTGTGACGCTGTTCACCCCGGCTTCGGTTTTCTTTCCGAAAATGCGGAATTTGCAAGACTGTGCAGAAAATGTGATATAGAATTTATCGGTCCTGACCCTGAGTCAATTGAAATGCTCGGAGACAAGGCGAATGCAAAAGAGACCATGAAAAAAGCAGGCGTTCCTGTTATCCCGGGCTCTGAGGGCGCTGTAAGAACTGTTGAAGAGGCAGAGGCGGCGGCAAAGGAAATCGGCTTCCCGCTTCTTGTAAAGGCTTCAGCGGGCGGCGGCGGACGAGGAATCCGAATGGTTGAATCCATGGACCAGCTTGCAGGTCAGATTACTGCGGCACAGGCTGAGGCTAAAAGCTTTTTCGGTGACGACGCTGTTTATATGGAACGCTTTGTTAAGAATCCGAGACACATTGAAATCCAGATTCTTGCTGACAAGCACGGAAATGTCGTACATCTCGGCGAGCGTGACTGCAGTATGCAGAGAAGAAACCAGAAGGTTTTAGAGGAAAGTCCGAGCCCTGTTATGACTCCTGAGCTGAGAGAGAAAATGGGTCAGGCGGCTGTAACTGCCGCTAAGGTGTGCGGTTATCACAATGCAGGAACAATTGAATTTCTTGTTGAAAACGGCAAGGATTTCTACTTCATGGAAATGAACACGAGAATTCAGGTTGAACACCCTGTAACCGAATGGGTAACAGGTATCGACCTTGTAAAGGCACAGATTAAGATTGCGGCAGGCATGCCTCTTGACTATAAGCAGGAGGATATTGCAGTCCGTGGTCACGCAATTGAGTGCCGAATAAATGCTGAAAATCCAAAGCTTAACTTCCGTCCGTCACCCGGTAAAATCCAGGCGCTCAATATCCCCGGCGGTCCCGGAATAAGAATAGACTCTGCTGTTTATCAGGGCTATACAATTTCGCCTTACTACGACTCAATGATAGCAAAGCTTATTGTATACGCTCCGACAAGAGAGGAAGCAATCATGAAGATGAAATGGGCGCTTTCAGAGTTTATTGTTGACGGCATTGATACAAACATTGATTTCCAGCTTGCTCTTATTAAGTGCGACGCATTTGAAAGCGGTGACTATAACAACCGTTTTCTTGAAACATTTGAATTTGACAAATAGAAAGGCGGCGGTTAAAATATGTTAGAGGATCTTTTCACGGTCGTTAAGACCCGTTTCAACGGCAATGAGACTGCCGCAGATAACAGAACACAGGATAATGTTTTCAGATGTCCGAGATGCAGAAGTGCTGTTTTTGAAGATGAATTCAGTGCAATGAACAGAGTCTGCCCGAGCTGTGGCTACCACGCAAGACTTACTGCACAGGACAGACTGAGAATTACTGTTGACAAAGGCTCATTCCGTGAAATCGACGCTGAAATGAAGAGTAAAAACCCGATTGACTTCCCTGGCTATTCAGACAAGGCACATCAGCTCAGAAAGTCCACAGGACTTAAAGACGCTGTTGTTACAGGCGAAGCTACAATCAGAGGAATTCCTGTTGTAATCGGCGTTATGGATTCAAGATTCATGATGGCTTCAATGGGAAGCGTTGTGGGCGAAAAGCTTACAAGAGCCTTTGAGTATGCAACCGAAAAGAAAATGCCGATTATTCTCTTTACTGCCTCAGGCGGTGCGAGAATGCAGGAGGGAATTGTTTCTCTCATGCAGATGGCGAAGACTTCGGGTGCTGTTTCACGTCATGATGACGCAGGACAGCTTTATATAACAGTTCTCACCGACCCGACAACAGGCGGTGTTACAGCCTCATTTGCGTCACTCGGCGACATCATTATTGCTGAGCCGAAGGCACTTGTGGGCTTTGCGGGCAGGAGAGTTATTGAGGGAACAATCAAGCAGAGACTTCCTGATGACTTCCAGCTTGCAGAATTTCTGCTCGAAAAGGGCTTTATTGATATGATAGTTGAAAGAAAGAAGATGAGAAGCGTGCTCTCGCACGTTATGAAGCTTCACGGCTATCTGCCTGAAAAGGAGGGACGCTAAGCTATGAACAAGAGAACTCCATGGGAAAGACAGGAGCTGCTTCGTGAAAAGGGGCGTCCGACAATAAATGATTATATTCCGCTTATCTTTGACGAGTTTTACGAAATGCACGGCGACCGTTTTTACGGTGACGACGCGGCAATCTTAGGCGGTATTGCAAGCCTTGACGGCATTCCTGTAACGGTTATTGCCGAAGTCAAGGGCAGGGATTTGAACGAAAACAAGAAAACCAATTTCGCCATGCCACATCCTGAGGGATACAGAAAGGCGCTGAGACTTGCAAAGCAGGCTGAGAAGTTCCACAGACCTGTCATCTGCTTTATTGATACTCCCGGTGCATTCTGCGGCATTGAGGCTGAGGAAAGAGGACAGGGCGAGGCAATCGCTAAAAACCTTATGGAATTTATGCGACTTAGAACACCTGTTACATCAGTAGTACTCGGCGAAGGCGGAAGCGGCGGTGCGCTTGCGCTCGGCGTGTGCGACAAGCTTGCCATGCTTGAAAACGCTCTCTACTCGGTTATTTCACCGAGAGGTGCGGCAAGTATTCTCTGGAAGGACGCTTCAAGAGAAAGAGAAGCCTGCGAAATCCTGAGAATTACAGCTGAAGATATGCTTGAAATGGGCGTTGCTGAGGCTATAATCGAAGAACCTAACGGTAGTGCACATTACGATTTATATAAAATAGCAGAAAATATCAAGGAATTTTTGTCAGATACTATAAAGGAAAATTTGCAAAAAGATATTGACATTTTGCTCGAAGCAAGGTACACTAAGTTTAGGAAAATCGGAGAGTTCACAGAGTGACACTTTTCACAATAAGTTATATAGGCAAGAAGCCTTTATATAAAATATAGACAATGGAGGAAGAAATAAGATGGTTTTTGACAAGGTAAAGGATATTATCGTTGACCAGCTTGATGTTGAAGAAGACGTAGTTAAGATGGAGGCTGTTATTATTGATGACCTCGGTGCTGACTCACTCGACGTTGTTGACTTAGTAATGTCAATCGAAGAAGAATTCGATATCGAAATTCCTGACGAAGCTGTTGAAGGCATCAAGACAGTTGGCGACATTGTAAGCTACATCGAAAATAACCAGTAATTTAATTATAACAAAAAAGAGACTCCTTTTTTAGGGAGTCTCTTTTTTGTTTATTCGGGTGTGTCGCCCGGCTGATATTCAAGTATGTCACCCGGCTGACATTCAAGTGCACGGCATATTGCCGCAAGGGTTGAAAACCTTATCGCACTTGCCTTGCCTGTCTTGAGCTTTGAAAGGTTGACGTTGCTTACTCCGACCTTTTCGCTCAGTTCGTTGAGGCTTATTTTCCTGTCTGCCATGACCCTGTCAAGTCTTACAATTATTTCCATATTCTCTCCTTAAACCATATCATCGTTTTCCTGCTGGAGCTTAGCGCCGTATGAGAAAATCTGAGTGATGAGAATTACAACAACCGCAAAGAGTACTGCAGTAAGTGAAACTGAATCTGATGAAAGGCATGTAATAGCAGCCCATGGGATAAGTGAATAGCCGAAACGCTTCATGCGTGTGATTACATTTTCTTCAAAAGGCGATGTACATGTACTGAAAGCCTTTGCAAGCTTGTAGCCGAAAATTGCAACAACTAAAATTGCTCCGAGTAAAACCGCTCCGACGAATGCCGCAGCACCAAGGCTGAGAGTTATAATGCGTGTGTTGGCATTGTCAGCGCCTGCATTTGCATTGATTGCTACAACGCCGTTTTCAGCTTCGTTGACCTTGACGTCGAGGAACACGTCAAGAAAATCCAGGTCAATGTTGTCTGCTCCCTCAAGCTCCTCAAAATCGTCTGCGTCAAGAAGAAGCGGTGCTTTGTCTGTGTCAATCATGATTTCTGCCGATGCGTTTCCGTTTACTGTTATAAAGTCCTTTGGCATTGCAAGTAATGCACTGCCTGCGAGTATTGCGCCTACAATTCCGCAGATGATTACAATTTCAAAAAGGATTATAACCACTCTGCTTACCTTACCGATTGTGTTGATTCGTTTAATGTTCTTGTTTTCCATAATAATCTCCTTATCACTAAAAAATATTTTTTCTCAGCTGATGTACACAGTATAGCACCTGTTTTAACGTTTGTCAATTAGTATTTATCGAATTTCATTAAATATCGGCATACTGTACAATTGCGCACGCAATTCTGACACGCTCTTTTATGCAATATAAACGATAATAAATTAATGTTATTCGATAAATAATATTCGTTTTGCGATATTGAGAAGTCTTTTTCGCTCCTTTATGTATCGGACATTCTGTGTTTGTCATATAATTTCCCGATGAGAACTGATAAGGAGGAAACTATGAATAACACTTCAAAGCAACAGGCAAAGGAGAAGGAATACCTCGTTGCTCTCGCAGGAAACCCGAACGTCGGGAAATCGACTGTGTTCAATGCCCTCACGGGACTTCGCCAGCATACAGGCAACTGGGCGGGCAAGACGGTCACAAACGCCTCGGGGAAATATGTGCATAACGGGATAGGCTATACTCTGACAGACCTGCCGGGAACCTATTCTCTTTTTGCGCACTCCGCCGAGGAAAAGGCGGCAAGGGATTTTCTCTGCTTTTCGGAGCCCGACGCTGTAATCGTTGTCTGTGACGCAACCTGTCTTGAGCGAAACCTCAATCTGCTTTTGCAGACTATGGAAATAACGTCAAGGACTGTTCTTTGCATAAATCTGCTTGACGAGGCTGAGAAAAAGGGGATAAGCGTTGATACAGAAAAGCTGTCTGAGATTCTCGGCATACCCGTTGTCGGGGTTACGGCACGGGAGGGCAGGGGACTTGATAATTTAATGGATATGGTGGAGCATGTTATAAAGAATCCGCCACAGAATGTTTTTCTGCCGTCTTACAGCCGTTCTCTCGAGGAGGAGATAACAAGGCTTACAAACCGTCTCACGCCCGTTACAGGCGGCAGAATCTCGCCCAGATGGACTGCCCTGCGGCTTATTGACAGAGATGACACTCTCATAGAATCGCTCAACGGATTTCTTGATACTGATATAGAAGATGAAATTTTCGGTACGCTTAATCTGTGCCGTGAAGCACTTGCAAGAAAAAGCTATAACCCTCAGAGTATCTCTGACGAGATTATTTCGGGCATTATCCACGCCGCCGAGAAGATTTCCTCGGAAAGCGTTACATACAGTAATCCTGAATACTATGAACGTGACAGGCGCATCGACAGGATACTTACAAGCAGAATTTTCGGTATACCTATAATGCTCGGTATTCTGGGCGTTATTTTCTGGATTACGATTGTCGGGGCGAATTACCCCTCAGGACTTCTCTCTGACCTGCTTTTTTCTCTCGGCGATAAGCTTTCGTCGTTCCTTGCTGATGCAGGCTGTCACGAAAAGGTTGTAAGCCTTGCCGTTGACGGCGTCTACCGCACACTCGCATGGGTCGTATCTGTCATGCTGCCGCCTATGGCGATTTTCTTTCCGCTGTTCACTCTTTTAGAGGACGTTGGCTATCTTCCCCGTGCGGCATTCAATCTTGACAGACAGTTCCGTCGTGCAAACGCATGCGGAAAACAGGCTCTTACAATGTGTATGGGCTTTGGGTGCAACGCCGCAGGGGTAACGGGGTGCCGTATCATAGATTCGCCCAGAGAGCGTCTCATTGCGATGCTGACAAACTGCTTTGTGCCCTGTAACGGACGTTTCCCGTCGCTCATATCCATTATAACGATTTTCTTTGCGGCGTCAGCGTCGGGCGTCGGAAAAACCCTGACCTCCGCACTGATTCTTCTTGGTGTTATCGTGGCGGGCGTTCTGGCAACGCTTTTGGTGTCGTGGATTTTATCGCGCACCGTTTTAAAGGGGGTGCCGTCCGCTTTCACGCTTGAACTTCCGCCATACCGCCGTCCGCAGATTGGCAGAGTTATCGTGCGTTCAGTTTTCGATAGGACGATTTTCGTGCTCGGGAGAGCGTGTGCAGTTGCGGCACCCGCAGGACTTGTGATTTGGATTCTCGCTAACGTTGATATAGGCGGCACAGCGGTCTTGAGTCACCTTGCAGAATTTCTGGAGGCGCCCGGCAGGTTTCTGGGCATGGACGGGAAAATTCTTCTTGCGTTTATACTTGGCTTTCCTGCTAACGAAATCGTAATCCCGATTATGCTTATGTGCTACACGTCATCGGGAATGCTTCTTGAGGCTGAGAGCACCAATGCCCTCGGCGAGCTTCTTGCCGCAAACGGCTGGACGCACATTACGGCTGTATGCGTGCTGATTTTTATAATGTTCCATTTTCCGTGCTCCACAACCTGTCTTACAATCAAAAAGGAAACGGGAAGTTTTAAGTGGACAGCGGCGGCAATTCTTCTTCCGACTCTTTTCGGAGCAATTTTGTGCGCACTTGTTTCAAATATTGCGGGGATTTTTGTCTGAAAATAATTTTTCAGCACCCCAAAAACGGAGTCTGATTGCAAAATCGGCTCTGTTTTTGTTTATGTTGCTGTAAGACAGAGAGTTGTAATAACTATTAGTTGTGCATGTGTACAAACCGCGTTTAAAGGCGTTGACAAAACGTGTTGAATTGTGTATAATAATAAAGCTGATTGACGAGGTCAGCGAAAAGAAAATAACGAGGCGTAACTCAGTTTGGTAGAGTGCTTGGTTTGGGACCAAGATGCCGCAGGT
>CAZULQ010000026.1:0-27289 GCA_964621265.1 uncultured Clostridium sp.
CCAAGTTTTCTTGTGGGTATTATTACCATTTACACGGTTTTGTATTCAGACTCGATACGGAGTTAGCTTCGTACCTTCAGGTTGGAGAACGTACTCTGCGTGAGTACGATAAGTCAGCTCAGCACGTCACCTTAGAGAAGATTGATAATCTTCTCAGCGTTACAGGCAAGGACAAATCGCTTCTCATTATTTGAGGAGCGGTTTTCTTTTTATCCTAATCGTTTACTTTTCAAATATTATATAGTCATATAGCAGCCGAGCAATCCCGGAAGAACGTTATCGGGTTTATATCTAGTAATCCCATCTTTTTCTCAGACGTTCGTATTTTACTATGTCGTCCTTACAATCCTGAACAGGCATTGATTTTATTTGTTGACAATTGTCGAAAAAAGGTATATAATTAATATACAAAATAAATTTACAGGAGATGTTAACAATGGTTACATTTAACAATTTCTTTGACAACAAAAACATCGTTTTAAAGGACCAGCTCGGCTGTTTCAACGTTTATGAACACCAGGCTGACCTCAGCGTAACTCCGGGTTCTGCTGCAATTGCTTATTACATGAAGGAAATGAACGTTCGCAAGCGTCAGATTCTCTGTAATCTTCAGGGAAATGCAGTTAAAATCCAGGCAGGCGCAATGCAGTGGACAACAGGTAATATCCAGATGGATTCAGGCGTACACAGCGTTGGCAGCTTCCTCGGAAAGGCTCTCAAGGGCGCAGTTACAGGCGAATCAGTTGCAAAGCCTATCTACGGCGGCGTTGGCTTCCTTATGCTCGAACCTACATACAGACACATCATTCTCGTGAATACTGCTGACTGGGGCGGCGGAATCGTTCTCGATGACGGCTTATTCCTCGCATGTGACAACGTATTACAGGAACAGATTGTTAAGAGAAACAGCCTTGCTTCAGCTGTTGTAGGCGGCGAAGGTCTCTTCAACCTTTCACTTATCGGTAACGGCGTTGTAGCACTCGAAAGTGCTATTCCAAGAGAAGAACTTATCGAAATTGTTCTTGAAAATGACGAAATCAGAATCGACGGTAACATGGCTATTGCATGGTCACCATCACTCCAGTTCACATCTGAAAAGTCAACAAAGTCATTAATCGGCTCAGCTGTCAGCGGCGAAGGCTTTGTCAACGTATTCAGAGGAACAGGTAAGATTCTCATGGCTCCAACTGCCGACGGCACAACAATGAGAACTTCAAACGGCCCTCAGCAGCAGTCATCAAGCGGACTTGGTGCAATTGCAAAGGCATTCGGTTAATATTTCAAAAGCATAAAATTAAAGCGGATTTCACTAATGTGAAGTCCGCTTTTTGTTTATGTTCAGTTTTCGTGTTAAGACACCAGGTCATATAAATACATTATAGTAGTATAATCATAACCACATTTTACAAATTTTTCTTTGAGTTCGGATTCTGTAAAATTATTTTGTAAATCTTCTGCTAGCATTTTGTATTCTTCAATTTTATAATTTTGTATAACCTCTATCCATTCTCTACGAATATTTGCAACGTCGTTCATAAATCCCAGATCATTCTCACCATTTATTATAATATAGTCAGTATATTCACTTCCCGAATAATCTAATTCATAATCACTATAATTATCACTCATATAATACAATTCATACTCACCTGTATCACATAAAAACATTATCCTTTGTGGCTTAGTTTTTTCAATATGCTTATAATCTCCGCCAAAATAATAAGCTATACTCTTTTCAAAATTACGAATCTCAATATCAACACCATTATCTGGCATTCCTGATGTTTCAGTATACTCTATGGTATAAATTTCATTTAAATTGTTTACTATTGTATAGCTTTGTGTAGGATAATCCTCTGCCATGCATGATGCAAGCTCCATCAGAGGAAATAAACACATTAATGCTTTAATTTTTATCATAAGCTTCTCCCTTTTAAAATCCTGAGATATCCTGGCAGCTATTTATTATTTCGAAAACATAATCCGCAAAGGCTAATTCTATATTTGTTTACCCCGCCCTGCTTTCGCAGGACGGGGATCACTTTAAGACGCCAGGTCATATAAATACATTATAGCAGTATAGTCATAACCGCATTTTACAAATTTTTCTTTGAGTTCGGATTCTGTAAAATTATTTTGTAAATCTTCTGCTAGCATTTTGTATTCTTCAATTTTATAATTTTGTATAACCTCTATCCATTCTCTACGAATATTTGCAACGTCGTTCATAAATCCCAGATCATTCTCACCATTTATTATAATATAGTCAGTATATTCACTTCCCGAATAATCTAATTCATAATCACTATAATTATCACTCATATAATACAATTCATACTCACCTGTATCACATAAAAACATTATCCTTTGTGGCTTAGTTTTTTCAATATGCTTATAATCTCCGCCAAAATAATAAGCTATACTCTTTTCAAAATTACGAATCTCAATATCAACACCATTATCTGGCATTCCTGATGTTTCAGTATACTCTATGGTATAAATTTCATTTAAATTGTTTACTATTGTATAGCTTTGTGTAGGATAATCCTCTGCCATGCATGATGCAAGTTCCATCAGAGGAAATAAACACATTAATGCTTTAAATTTTATCATAGGCTTCTCCTTGTCAGCACATAATAAAAAAACAGGATTTGCATAAAACAAATCCTGTTGGTGCGAGTGATGGGACTTGAACCCATACGCCTTGCGACACACGCCCCTCAAACGTGCCTGTCTGCCTATTCCAGCACACTCGCATTGAGTACTTTAATATTATATCACAACAAGCTGTTTTTGTCAAGCTTTTTTTGAAAAAATATTTTTTTGCCGAAAAAAGTTGTTTTTCAGAACTTTTCAAAAATGAAAGTAACGATTGAAATTCAAGTGTTCAATAAAAATATCCCTGCAATTGCAGGGGTATTTTGAAAAGTTATATATGAATCGACATATTTCTATTGAAAAGTCAGATTTTATGTGATATAATATCTTTGAAAAGTCATTACGGAGGTGCTTTTTATGTTATACCGCAAGATTGAAAAAGTGATTGAAGCTCATCTGACGTCCGATTCAAAGAAAATCCTTCTGATAGACGGCGCTCGTCAGGTCGGCAAGACCTACATTATCCGCCACGTCGGTAAAAAGCTTTTTGAAAATTTTATTGAAATAAATATGGTTGAGGATTCTCTCGGTGCTCGCCTTTTTGCAAATACAAAATCTATTGAGGATTTCTACTTGCAAGTGAGTATGCTGTTTGGCGGAAAGATGAAGGAAAAAGAAAACACTCTGATATTCATTGACGAAATTCAGGCTTACCCTCATCTGCTGACCCTTCTGAAATTTTTATCGCAGGACAATAGGTTCACATATATCGCAAGCGGTTCTCTGCTTGGCGTTACGCTTTCGCAGACCACTTCAATTCCTATGGGAAGCATACGCAAGGTCAGAATGTTCCCTCTTGATTTTGAGGAATACCTGTATGCAAACGGAATGAACGAGCTTGTTATCACTTCTATGCAGAAAAAGTTTGAACGTCTTGAAGCTCTTGATGAGCCTATGCACAACAAGATGATGGATATGTTCAGAAAATTTCTACTTGTAGGCGGACTTCCCGACGCTGTGAATTCCTATCTTGAAGAAAAGAATATTCAGTCTGTCCGTGAGATACAAAAGGAAATCCACGACTATTATGCCGCAGACGCTTCAAAGTATGACGAGGAAAACAAGCTGAAAATACGCAGAGTGTATGACCTTATTCCGTCGAATATGGAGAACAAGAAAAAGCGTGTCGTTGCACAGAGCATTGAAAACAAGAAAGGCAAAACCTTCAATGACTACTGCGATGAGTTCGAGTATCTTATAAGTGCAGGTATAGCACTGAATGTTCAGGCGATTTCAAATCCTGCGTTTCCACTGATTGAGTCAACGGGAAAAAATCTGCTGAAGCTTTATCTCAACGATGTGGGAATTCTCACGGGCATTCTCTACGGCAACAACATCCGTGCGGTGCTTGATGATGAAAGAAGTATAAATCTCGGCTCAGTGTATGAAACCGTTGTTGCAAGCGAGCTGATTGCTCACGGACACAAGCTGTTCTATTACGACAATAGAAACAAGGGTGAGGTAGATTACCTCATTGACGATTACAACAGCCTTTCCGCCGTTCCGATTGAAGTGAAGTCGGGCAAGGACTACACCGTTCATAGTGCGCTGAATACTTTTGTATCAAACGAGGATTATCATATAAAGAAGGCTTTTGTAGTTTCCAATGAAAGAAATGTGACGCAAAATGGAAAGATAATCTACATCCCGATTTATTACGATGAAAGAAGTATAAATCTCGGCTCAGTGTATGAAACCGTTGTTGCAAGCGAGCTGATTGCTCACGGACACAAGCTGTTCTATTACGACAATAGAAACAAGGGTGAGGTAGATTACCTCATTGACGATTACAACAGCCTTTCCGCCGTTCCGATTGAAGTGAAGTCGGGCAAGGACTACACCGTTCATAGTGCGCTGAATACTTTTGTATCAAACGAGGATTATCATATAAAGAAGGCTTTTGTAGTTTCCAATGAAAGAAATGTGACGCAAAATGGAAAGATAATCTACATCCCGATTTATTACATTATGTTTTTTAATACAGAATCAGGCGGAGAAAAGCTGACATTCTGAACAATTGAACAGCCTCCTTTTAAACAGGAGGCTGTGTTCAGATTATATTTCTCAAAAAACGGATATTAGAAAAAATCTTAGAGAATAACGAAAAAAGCACTTCCGATTACTCGAAAGTGCCTATTCTTATGGGGTGGGAGATGGGGGTCGAACCCACGACCTTCGGGACCACAATCCGACGCTCTAACCAACTGAGCTACACCCACCATATTAAAATACGCCTCAGTGTGAGACGTATTTTGGCGCGCCTTATTGGACTCGAACCAATGGCTTACTGCTTAGAAGGCAGTTACTCTATCCAGCTGAGTTAAAGGCGCATACTGGAGCAGGTGATGGGAATCGAACCCACGTAGCCAGCTTGGAAGGCTGGAATTCTACCATTGAACTACACCTGCATAATCTGTTCAATCAACGTATATTATTATATCACTTTCACCCGTATTTGTCAACCACTTTTTTGAAAAAATGCAAACCTTGTGCAAAATGTATTATCACAGTTTGTAAGGTTGCACTAATATGTACATTTTGATAAAACAGTATAAGAGCAGGGCGTGAATTACACGCCCTGCTATCTCATTATTAATTGTAATACTTGGCATATCTGAAATCAAGCTGACATGTAAACGGGTCGTAAATGATATCGTGGTTGCCTGAGTCGAGAATGCTGAACTCCTGCTTATAGAAAACAGGTATAAACTCAAAATCGTTAAGAATTATTTTTTCAGCCTTGTTATATGTCTCAACGCCCTCGTTAAAGCTTGCGAGCTTTGAAAGCTCCTCAACAACCGAAGTAAGTGTTACATTGGAATAACCGAAACTGTTGTTGTCCTTCAGAAAGTTTTCAAGCACAGAAAGCGGACTGTTATATTCGCCCGAAAGCGGATAAATCGCCATTGTATACTCTCCGTTTTTAAGACGGCTGTCGTATTCGTCCTGCGGAACTTCTTCGATACCTATAAAGAATCCGAAAAGTGTCTGCCAGTTCTGTGTCACAAGATGGAGATACTCAGTATTCATGCAGTTTTCCGGAACCAGAATCTTTATATTTTCAAGCGATTCAAGCCCCATGCTCTTCATGCCCTTTTCGTAATACTCAAGCGCCGACGCTGAATCATATTCAATAAGAGTACCGTCCTCAGCAACTGCCGCAACCCTGTCGGAATTTATCTCACGATAGCTTCTGTTAAGGAATGTTACTCCTGGAGGAATAACGCCATAAGCCGCCGTCATATCCTCAGGGAGCTCTGCGGCAAACGCCTCCTTGTCAATACCATAGGCAAGCGCTTTTCTGATATTGATATTGCCATACTGCTTGTTGTCAGGATTTATAATAATTCCAAGTGTTTTGCTGAAATAACCCTTAGCATCATTTTTCTCGTATTTTTTCTTGTCATACTCGTGAGAAATAAGCACATTCGAGCCTTCTGAAGAAAACGCTTCATCTGCTTCCGTCTTTGACTTCTTTATATAGAAATTCAGACTGGACGGATAAATCCTGTCAAACTCATCGTTCACAGAATTCTTCGACATATAAATGAAATTATCGCTTCCATAAGGGTCATAAAACCACTGCTTTATATAAAATGCGCCGTTTGACGGAACCGACTTGTCATCGAGCCCGTATCTTCCCTTTGTATTTTCAAAAAACTGCTGATTGCACGGCATTGCGGCTGTAAATGTCAGCGACTGCAGAAATTCCGCACTCGGATAATCAAGCTCAAACACAAGCTCAGTATCGCTTTTGGCCTTGACGCCGATTTCAGTGTAATCTACAATTCCGCTTGCGATTTTGCCTGCGTTTTTCAGACACCTGTAATCCTCCGTATGCGGAGAACGTGTTTCTGGATTGAAGATTCTTCTGAACGCAAACTCAAAGTCATACGCTGTAACAGGCGTAACCTCATTGTCATCCGTCTCATTGTCCCTGTCAGCATCATAGTACCAGAAACAGTTGTCTTTGAGCGTAAAGGTATATTTAAGCCCGTCGGCTGAAACCGAATAATCTTCGGCTATCGCCTTTTCAAGCTTGCCATCGTCACCGTTTTTCATAAGTCCTGTAAACATATTCGCAATTACAGTTTTAGCGTATTCATTGGTTGAAAACTGAGGGTCGAGACTTTCGGGATTACCTGCAAGGGCGTATTCAAAGGTATAACCCGCGCCCTCCGGAGCTTCCTTCTCACAACCTGTAAGCACCGCCATGGAAAAAGAAACCACAACAGCTGTCAATGCAGAAAGAATTTTTCTGTACAATTTCAATATTCACCTTCCAAAAATCACTGTTTATCGTATTAAAGTGTAAATTCGTCAATAAAATCGGGTATGCTCAGTCGAGAACACACCCGAATATGTAATCAGTTAAAATCAGCGTCCAGCGCCTTCTGTGCCTTTTCATTGTCGTTTGTGCAGAGCCAGTAAACATAGTCGCCCTTTGTCTTAACCTCTGTTTCGCAAAGCTTGTCATACTGCTCAGGAACATAGTCCTTAAAAGTCTCCTTCTGACCTTCAAGTCTGTCCTCAACGGCCTTCTTCACCTTTTCCTTGTCGCCCGCCTTTATAATGCACACTTCATCGGCGTCAGCGCCTGAGCCTGCCCACCAAAGTGAAAATTCTTCGTAATCACCTTCAGAAAGGCTGTATTTAATCTGGAAATTTTCTTCTGAAACCTCAACCATTTCAGGGAATTCAATTCCGCAGTTCAGTACATCGGCAGTAATTTCGCTTATCGCCTTTGTCGGAGTTGCGTTTTCAGCTTCCTTTGGTTCCTCGCTGCAGCCCGAAAGTGAAAATACGGACGCAATAACAAGCATTACGGGTAAAATCAGTCTCTTTTTCATTTTTTGTTGTCCCTTCTGTTTTTATATTTTTTGTTCTTTTTTATCTGATTACTCACTCAGCCGTATGTGAAAGAATATAATCCACAACAACTGAATAAGTATCCTTTACAAAGTGCATACCATCGTCCTGAGCCTGCTCAGACGGGAGCTTTCCGTCATTGTTTTTCAGAATGGTATTAATATCCACATAATATATCTGTTTCTCATTTGCCATTTTAAGAAGCTCTGAATTATAATTATCTATATCTGAATTCAGAATAGGCTCATTTTCCGCAGTCTCCCTTTCCGCTGTAACAGGCGGAATTGAGAGAATGTAGATATCAGCCTCAGGCATATCTGTCATAACCTTGTCCACAAATTCCGAGTAATATTCAATCATAGTATCTGTCGGGAGCCATGCAATACCGTTGCTTCCGAGCATGATGTATACGTTCTCGGGGTCTGCCGCCTTAAGCGCTTCGAGCGCTGTCACTTCACCATAGGCGGTTTTCATAGGGTCAGTATTGATTTTTTCAATATTCATGCCTATCTCGGCAATTACATTTTTAGCCGACATAAACTGATAATCGGAAAATCCGACGGAAATCGAGTCCCCGACAAACATGCACTTTCCGAAGTATGCTTCACTCTTCGGGTCAGACGCAGGAACGGGGTTTATGAGAGCCTTGCGGTTCTCGTCATGAGGCGTTGTCTCAGCCTCGGTTGTATTTGATAAAACAGCACTGCTGTCGGCAGAAAAGCCGGGTTCACTCTGCTGTTTCGATGAAATATTAGCTTCAGCCATGTAAATCACAAAGCATGCAATAAAAACTACGGCAGCTATCAGAAAAGCGGCCTTGAGCCTGAATCTGATAACCGGTTTGTTGTTCTTTTTTGTGTGATAATAGGCTTCTGGTCCTCTTACTGCCACGACCATGCCTCCTGTAAATATATAATAAACGCCATAAGGCAGAAAAATTCTTTTTTTCGACAGGATTTTTTCTTTTTCTTTATAAAAATCCATAAAATAATTATAACTCAACTGCAAAATTTTTGCAATAGTTTTTATCAAATTAATTCTATAATTATTGCAAAGATGTCAAACATATAGTATAATATAAAATATAAGAAGATTTTTAACGGAGGAAAAACAATATGTGTGGATTTGTCGGATTTACAAATCATATAAATAATTCCAACAGAGTTCTCGAAAGCATGATGAACACCATCATTCACAGAGGACCGGATTCTGGCGGCACCTATATCGATGACGGAGTTGCTCTCGGCTTCAGACGTCTGAGTATCATTGACCTTGAACAGGGCGACCAGCCTATCTTAAACGAAGATGGTTCAATGGTGCTGATTTTCAACGGCGAAATATACAACTATCAGGGTATTCGTGAAAAGCTTGTTGAGGCGGGACACGTTTTCAGAACTCATGCTGACTCGGAGGTTCTTCTCCACGGCTATGAGGAATACGGCAAGGAGCTTCTGAACATGCTCAGAGGAATGTTTGCTTTTGTAATCTGGGATAAGAAAAAGCGTGAGCTTTTCGGCGCTCGTGATTTCTTCGGAATAAAGCCTCTTTACTATTCTCTCTCAGGCGACAGCTTTTTATTCGGTTCTGAAATAAAAAGCTTCCTGCCACACCCTCACTTCAAAAAGGAACTCAACACAGCTGCGCTTGAAAGCTATCTCACATTCCAGTATTCAGCACAGCCTGAGTGCTTCTTCAAGGGAGTGTTCAAGGTTCCTGCGGCTCACTACTTCACATTCAAGGACGGCAAGCTTGATATAAGCCGTTACTGGAGCATTAATTTTGAAGCAGACGAAAAGCCTGACCTTGATACATGGGTAAACAGAATTTCAGATATTTTCCACGACTCCGTAAAGGCTCATAAAATTGCCGACGTTGAAGTCGGAAGCTTTTTATCAAGCGGCGTTGACTCAAGCTATGTTGCCGCTGTTGCGGACGTTGACAAGACATTCACTGTCGGCTTCGGAAGCGATGAACGCTACAACGAAATCGGATGGGCAAAGGAATTTTCAAAGGCTATCGGAAAGGAAAACACAAGCAAGGTTATTACTCCTGAGGAATACTGGGGAAGTCTTGAAAAAATCCAGTATCACATGGATGAACCTCTTGCAGACCCTGCCGCTGTTGCGCTTTACTTTGTCTGCAATATTGCTTCACAGAAGCTTAAGGTAGTACTTTCAGGCGAAGGTGCCGACGAAATCTTCGGCGGCTATAACGTATACAGCGAACCTGACGGCACGTTCTACGACAAGCTTCCGAAGGGCTTCAAGAGATGCGTCGGAAAGCTTGCAGGAAAGCTTCCTGCAAAGCGTGGCGTAAACTTCTTTATCAGAAAGGGTAAGGATTTAGAGGAACGCTTTATTGGTAACGCATACATGTTCAGCCCTGAAGAAAGAAAGAAGCTTCTTAAAATCAAGACAAACGCTCCTGACCCGACTGTCCTCACAAAGCCTTTCTATAATGAAGTAAAGGGCAAGGACGATGTAACAAAAATGCAGTATCTTGACCTTCACATGTGGATGACAGGCGACATTCTCCTCAAAGCCGACAAGATGAGCATGGCAAATTCACTCGAGCTTCGTGTTCCGTTCCTCGACAAGGAGGTTATGGCTGTTGCGGAAAAGATTCCGAGAAGATACAGAGTCACACACAAGGAAGCAACAGACAAGAACACAAAGTATATCACAAAATACGCAATGCGTTTAGCAGCTAAAAAGGACACTCCTCCTCAGACTGCAAAAACTGCCGCCAAGAAAAAGCTCGGCTTCCCTGTTCCAATCAGAGTATGGCTCAAGGAAGACAAGTACTACAATCTCGTAAAGGATAAGTTCACAGGCGACGCTGCAAAAAAATATTTCAACTGCGATATGCTTATAAAGCTCCTTGACGACCACAGAGGCGGCAAGGCTGATAACAGCAGAAAAATCTGGACTGTTTTCATGTTCCTTGTATGGTATGGCGTATACTTTGAGGGAAGCGAATTTGTAAAATAAAGGATTTAACAGATGGCAAGTATTGTAACTTATAAATATATAAAGCAGAATCCCGACATTATGGAGTATATCCGCCGTGCGGACAGAGCGCTCGAAGCACAGGGCTATACAGAACACTCCTTTGCTCACGTTGAAATTGTCGCTCAGAATGCAAGCATGATTTTAACTGAGCTCGGTTACAGCGAAAGACAGGCAGAGCTTGCAAAGGTTGCGGGCATCATGCACGACATCGGAAACGTTATAAACCGTATTGACCACGCACAGAGCGGTGCTGTCATGGCGTTTCGTCTGCTCGACAATTTAAGCATGCCTGCTGATGAAATATGCTCGATTATTTCTGCAATCGGAAACCACGACGAGTCAACCGCACAGCCTGTTGACGCTATTTCAGCGGCGCTTATTATTGCAGACAAGGCAGACGTGCGCAGAAGCCGTGTCAGAAACCATGACTTTCTGACTTTCGATATTCACGACAGAGTAAACTATGCCGTTGAAAAATCGGAGCTTTATTTCAGCGACAGCAAAAAATCAATCATTCTTGACCTGACAATTGATACGGAAATCTCACCTGTTCTCGAATACTTCGAGATTTTCCTCAACAGAATGCTGCTTTGCAAGCGTGCATGCGCATTCCTGGGCGTCAAGTTCAAGATGATTGTAAACGGCTCATCACTTCTTTAAGAGCTTAAAATTCAAGGAGGTCAAAATGATTTCACAGTATCCTCACTTAATAGATTTAAACGATTTTCCCGTTTCATGGTGGAACAAGGTTGTTGAGCTCGGGCATGACATTCACCTTCATCCACAGCGCTTTACGCATGCCTGTGACGGAAAAATCATGGCAACGCTTTTCTATGAACCATCCACAAGAACACAGATGTCATTCCAGTCTGCAATGATACGTCTGGGCGGAAGCATTATCGGCTTTGACAACCCGTCAACATCTTCTGTTGCAAAGGGCGAAAGCCTTAAGGATACAACAAAAATTGTCAGCAGCTATTCTGATATTGTTATTATCCGTCACCCACAGCCCGGTGCTGCAAAGGCGGCATCTCTCACAGCCGACTGTCCTGTTGTAAACGCAGGCGACGGCGGACATCTCCACCCGACACAGACTCTCACAGACCTGCTCACACTCTATGAGGAAAAGGGCAGACTTGACAATCTCAATATCGGTCTTTGCGGAGACTTGGTAAACGGAAGAACGGTTCATTCACTCTGCAAGGCGCTGTCTGCATATCCCGGAAACACATTTGTACTGATTTCAACTCCGAATCTCAGACTTCCTTCCTATATAAAGGATATTATCACAGCAAGCGGAAGCAGATATACTGAAGTGACTTCCCTTGATGAAGTCATAAACGACCTTGACATGCTGTATATGACAAGAATACAGCGTGAGCGTTTTGCAAGCGAGGAGGAATATCTCGCAGAAAAGGATACTTATGTGCTCGACAAGAAAAAAATGAGCCACGCACGCCGTGACATGATTGTAATGCACCCGATGCCAAGAGTTGATGAGATAACAGACGATGTTGATGACGACGAAAGAGCTGTTTATTTCAAACAGGCAAAGTATGGCATGTATGTAAGAATGGCACTTATCATGACGCTTTTAGAGTCCGATTCACCGTCAAGAACGCTTGAGGGAATTGTAAGACGTGATGTATGCTGTACAAATCCGAAGTGTATCACAAATACAGATACTTATCTGCCGAAATCATTTATCGGAAAAGGCGATACTCTCGAATGCGAATACTGCGACGAAAGAATATTACTCGAACATTAATAAAGTAAGGGAGACCAATGGTCTCCCTTTTTTATGTTATTGAATTTATATCACGGCGCAATTCTTTTCATGATTTCAAGCGCTGTCTTTATGCCGTCAACCGCCGCAGACATAATTCCGCCTGCATAGCCTGCACCCTCTCCGCACGGATAGAAATTCCCGAGCGAAACGCTGTTTCTCTCCTCGGTTCTGCATATTCTTACAGGAGAGGAGGTTCTCGTCTCGGGAGCGGTCATAAGCGCATTTTCATCACCAAAGCATTTCATCTTTCTTGAAAATACTCTCAGCCCTTCAGCAAGAGTGTCGGTTACATATTTCGGGAAAATACCCGTTAAATCGCACGCCTCCACTCCCCTGTCATAAGTAGGATTAATGCTCGTTTTAACGCTCGGACTGCCGTTTAAGAAGCCGCCGACAGTCGTTGCGGGCGCTTTATTGCCTGTGGCTTTATACGCCACCTGCTCGATTTTTCTTGCAAAGTCAACGCCGCCAAGTACTCCGCCGCCGAAATCCTCTGGCGAAACTGACACGGCTACCGCCGCATTTGCATTTTCGCCGTCTCTTGCAAATTCACTCATACCGTTTGTAACTGTCGTTTTATCCTCGCTTGCCGCCGGAACAACATGTCCTCCCGGACACATACAGAATGTATAGGCACATCTTCCATCCTTTCTCCTGTGCGAAAGCTGATATTCACCGACAGGCAGAAGCGGATTCCCCGCAAGTGAACCATAAAGACTTTCGTCAACGCTCTTCTGAGTATGTTCAATACGCACACCCACCGAGAACGGCTTCGGCTCCATGAAAATATTTTTTCTGCAAAGCATTTCAAAGGTGTCTCTCGCAGAATGTCCGATTGCCGCAACAATTGCCGCTGTCTCAGCCTCTCCGCCGTTCCATACAGCCTTTTTAACTTCATTGTTTTCAATTACAAGGTCATCGAGTCTTGTACTGAATTTAACTTCTCCGCCAAGCTCAATAATCCTTTCACGGATTTTTCTGACAATGTCTCTGAGATTGTCCGTTCCGATATGCGGCTTTGCCTTTATGAGTATTTCCTCTGGCGCACCAAACTCCGTAAAGCGCTCAAGGACATATCTGCAAAGAGGGTCGTTGATTCTCGTTGTAAGCTTGCCGTCCGAGAACGTACCTGCACCGCCCTCTCCGAACTGAACGTTCGATTCGGGGTTAAGGCTTCCGCCCTGCCAGTAATTTCTTACGCTTTCAACTCTCGCCTCTGCGTCCTCGCCACGTTCTAAAATCAGCGGCTTATAGCCGTTTTCGGCAAGGACAAGTCCGCAGAACATTCCCGCAGGACCAAAGCCTGCAATAACAATGCGTCCATCTTTTTTCACGCCTGATATTTCAGGCGCAAAAACGCTTTTTTCAATTTTTCTTATGTCAGAGGCTGTATATTTTTCTTCGCTTTCCACGTCGCTAAGCTCAATATAAACCGAATGCACAAAATGAATGCTGTCACGCTTTCTTGCGTCAAGCGAGGTCTTGTAAATTCCGCTTCTGAGCACCTCTTTTTCAGGTATTCCTGCTTTTTTAAGTCCTTTTTTTATGACAGAAGCGTTTTTTTCGTCAAGCCCGCCCTTTATGTTGTTTATGATTAACGGCATATTGTCCCTCCGTAAAAAAATATTATTAGTATTATAACATATTTAGGTGATATTTTCAATTGACAGTATCGTTAAAATGATGTATAATATATGCGTTTAATAATACAGACATAATAAAGGGAGTCTTAACATGAAAAGGACTTTTACCCAGGGGCTGACCTATCCGAAAATAGTCGCCCTCGGATTTATGATACTCATTGTAATCGGAACAATACTTTTAATGCTTCCGATTGCAACAAGAGACGGCTGCTCAACAAGCTTTACCGACGCTTTTTTCACTTCAACCTCAGCGTCGTGTGTTACAGGGCTTATTGTTGCGGACACTTACGCCCACTGGACGCTTTTCGGACAGATTGTCATTCTCTGTCTGATACAGGTAGGCGGTCTGGGATTTCTGACAATTCTGACAATGTTTTCGATGTTTTTCAAGCGAAAAATCGGGCTTCGTGAGCGAAGTCTGCTGCAGGAAAGTGTAAACACGATGTACATCGGCGGAATTGTAAGGCTTGTCAAAAAAATTCTTATAGGAACGTTTGCTATTGAGATACTCGGTGCGGCGGCTCTTGCAACACGTTTTATCCCGAAAATGGGAGTCGGAATCGGAATATACAACAGTATTTTCACCTCAATCACCGCCTTCTGCAATGCAGGGTTTGACCTTATGGGAAGATACGATAAATTTTCTTCACTCACCATGTTCAGAGATGATATAGTTGTGAATATAACAGTCATTCTCCTCATATTGATAGGCGGCATAGGTTTCTTTGTGTGGGACGATATAACAGTAAATAAATTCAGGTTTTCACATTATAAGCTTCATACAAAGCTGGTGCTTTTATCCACTGCTGTACTTGTTATCGGCGGAACACTTCTTTTCTATATAACAGAAAGTGACACTGTCCTCGAAGGACTCGGCATAAAGGAAAAAATCAATGCCTCAGCGTTCATGGCGGTCACGCCGAGAACCGCAGGCTACAACACAATTGATATAGGCGCAATGTCACCTGCTGGAAAGCTCTTCACGATTATCCTCATGTTTATCGGTGGTAACCCTGGTTCAACAGCAGGTGGTGTAAAGACAATCACAATTCTGATTATGCTTTTATCCGTATGGTCCAATCTGCGTAACAAGAGTGAAATCAATGTGCTTAAAAAGCGTCTTGAACCGGACGTTCTCAAGAGAGCGGCAACTGTTGTTACAATAAACCTCACTCTCATTGTTGTATGTGAAATGATAATATGTATGACAAACCCGGGATTTTCACTTGTTGATGTTACAATTGAAGTTGTCTCAGCTATGGGAACCGTCGGAATGTCAACGGGCATAACCCGTGAGCTTGACACAATCGCACGCTATGTACTGATTTTCCTTATGTACTGCGGACGAGTTGGAAGCCTTTCATTTGCGCTTCTGTTTACAGAACACAAAACCCATGACACAGTTCAGAATCCAATGGAAAAGGTTAATATAGGTTAAAAAAGCCGTACTTAAAACGGCGGAACGGAGATTTGACATGAAATCTATTCTTATTATCGGTCTCGGAAGATTCGGTCTTCACCTTGTAAAAAAGTTTTATGAGCTCGGCGACGAGGTTATGGCAGTTGACCTGAGCGAAGACAGAATACAGGAGGCAATGCCTTTTGTTACAAGTGCAAAAATCGGCGACTGCACAAAGCTCGACACCTTAAAAGCTCTCGGTATCAAGAATTTTGATATCTGCTTTGTGTGTATCGGTGAAAACTTCCAGAGCAGTCTTGAAATCACAAGCCTGCTTCATGATATGGGTGCGGAAAAGGTTATCAGTAAGGCGAACACCAATATCCACGCAAAATTCCTTCTGAGAAATGGTGCTGATGAAGTTACCTACCCTGAAAGGGACAGCGCTGTCAAGCTTGCGACAAGATGCAGCGTAAACAACATCTTTGACTATATCGAACTTACAAAGGAAACAGGTATTTACGAAACACCTATTCCTGAAAACTGGGTCGGAAAGAGCATTTTAAAAATTGATGCACGAAAAAAATACCGCATAAACATTCTTGCAATCAAGCAGGGCAACAGCATTCAGGCACTCCCGACTGCTGAATATGTTTTCACGGGAAATGACCATATCGTTATTTTGGGACATAATGAGGACGTTGAAAAGCTTCTCAAAAAAATGGACTGATGTTTAAAGGAACCGCTTTTGCGGTGCCTTTAGTTTGTTAAAAAGTCATTATTTCAAAAAATCAATAAATTTGTTTTATGATGTAGGGGCTGATGCCCACATCAGCCCCAGAATTACATTGTTTATTTGCGGGTCAATGTGGGCATCGGCCCCTACTTGTTGTTTATACAAATTCCTTTATTATTTTTTTATCGGCTTCAAATCTTCCATCAAAGCAATATTTTTTATCCCACGCTCTTACTTTAAATGTAAGATTACTTATATCATAATACTGATATCCAAAATGACTTCGCAATTCATCATAGGTGATATTATCAAGCTTACTTGTAGCAATACTTCCGCCAAATCTACGCATTTCACCGTTAAAAAATTCAATTGCAGCAAGCTTTGCATCAATAATCTCTGTGATAAAGTCTATAACTTCATCTTTCGAGGAAGTATCTATATGTTGTGTTGCAAACCCAACCCAGTAAGTATAATAATCATTAGAACAATAATTAACTTCGATATAATCCTCAAATTCACTATGTCTTATTATAGCATATTCTACACCTTTTTCTTCACGAAACTCAGATTCATACTGCCTGAACAATTCTCTTAAAAAGCATAAATGCATATTATTTCTCCTATTGGTAATTATTATGTTTATTTTACATTAAAATATATACCTTGTCAAGACGACAGTTCGATTTGACATTTCACCAAAAAAATGATACAATATTATAAATAAACTGTTAAATTTACAAAAGGAGAAAACTATGAAAGTAAAATTCCATCTTCCTGACTTTGCAATAAATTATCGTTTTCAGATGGTTTTTCTCGCAATGCTGAAAAATTGTCCGCAATACTTCCGTGAAGGCGTTGAAATCGCCTCAATCTACGGCACATTCCCGCAGTCACTCTGGAATGGCGGAAGAAGTCTCGGCGGCGTATGCGATAAAAAATACGTAAGAGCAGTAGTCAACAGCTTTGACAAGCTCGGAATTCCTCTGAGATTTACATTCACAAACCCTATGCTTGAAGAAAAGCACCTTGACGATGAATTCTGCAACTTCGTACTCCAAACTGCAAACAACGGCAAGAACGGTGTTATTGTAGTTTCGCCGATTCTCGAAGAATACATAAGAAAAAATTATCCCGGCTATACTGTTACAAGCTCAACATGCAAGCGTATCACAGATATGAACAAGCTCAACGACGAGCTTTCAAAGCCTTATGACATTGTCGTTATCGACTATGATTTCAACAACAATTTTGAAATGCTCGAAAAGATTGAAGACAAGGAAAAATGTGAAATACTCGTTAACGCATGCTGTCAGCCGAAATGTCCTAATCGTGTCAAGCATTATCGTGATATCGGTCTTTCTCAGATTGCATACTGCGAGCATCTGAAAAAGTATCCTCACAAGCCGTTCAATCCTAAGGAATACGGTCTGGAGGTTGAAGCAAATCTCGGCTGTCCTTATATGAACTATGACGCTGTTGACGTAAGACAGCACTCAATCCACGTTACTCCTGATGATATTTATGAAAAGTATCTCCCGATGGGCTTTAACCAGTTCAAGATTGAGGGCAGAACTGCAAATATTTTCAATCTCATTGAAAGCTATATGTACTACATGATTAAGCCTGAATTCAAGGACAAGGCTAGAATGGATTTAATCATGAATCTTTTAAACAATAAGATTATCAAGGTAGGAAACTAAAAAATTCACCTCTGAGTTTAATACAGAGCAATCATAACGAAAATAAATCCAGAGAAGATTCATGTCTTCTCTGGATTTTATTATGCTTATATATAAAATGGTCGTGCCTTATCCTCTGTCTCTCAGAATGGTATAAGAGCGAATGTGTCCTGTGCGGTCACGCACCTCGGGACGTCGAAGGCGCCGTCCCCTACAAATAAATGGTCGTGCCTTATCTTACGATTCTCAGAATGATAAAAGGGCGAAATCGTCCTGTGCGGTCACGCACCTAAACTCTTTCCTTGATGGCAATTTTCGCCTTGTTTACAATCACCTTGTCGTTGTCATAGGTTAAGATGTTCACAGCATAGCCGATGTCAACCCATCTTATCTCAGCGATTTCCTCCTCCTGAGCCTTGAAATCGTAATTTTTAGCCTGTGCCAGAAAATAGACAACAACCTTCTGTGTGTCCTTTTTCGGAGAATATGAAACTGTTTCACGGAATGTCGGGTCTAAAATAACGTCAATTCCTGTTTCTTCCATAATCTCACGTTTTGCAGTTTCAAGCTCGGTCTCATTCGCCTCAACATGTCCCTTAGGGAATGACCAGTGACCACTGTTGACATGCTTTATAAGAAGAATTTCAATATTACCGTGAAACTTGCGAAAAACTATAGCTCCGCATGACTTTTCATGAAGCATTTTTTATTTTCCTTTCTTTATGATGATGTGTTAAATATATTATAGCACATTTTTTAGTCCTTGTCTACAACTTTTTATCGAATTTTATTTGACTATATGTAAAAAATGATATATAATATAATAAGCATTAAATTAACAGAAAGAATGCGGCAGAAAAAGTGCCGCAGACAGGTAATAAAAATGGATAATTTTATGTATAACACCCCTGCTGAAAACACGCAGCAGAACATAAGCGGTGTTCCGCCTATAAACCCTCAGAATCCGTTTGAAAACTTCACAGAATATGAAGATTACAACAGCGATTATTCTGAAATTGTTCCACAGATTGCAATTCCGGGATGTCAGATACCGTTTGAACCATCCAAATCAGAAAGAAGCAGAATACGTCACTTTTTCAATATGACAGGACTTGTCATTCTGTTTCACTTCCTTCTGACCTATATTTTCGCAATCGGCTTTGACCTGCTTTTCAGGTATATAACAATGAATGTGGACGGGATTTCAGGCGCAGACGCTACTCCGCAGTATCTGAGAGGGCTCGACATATTTTTCGGCAACTCCTCGGTTTCAATCGGACTTACTCTCCTGACGTTCATGATATGCAATCTGCTTGCGTTTTTCGTCGGCTCGAAAATTACAAAAATAAAGCTTTCGTCCTATTTTAAAACGACGGCACTAACCTTCAAAGCTATCATGATTTACTGCATGATATCCTTCTTTATACGTTATGCGGGAGGCTTTGCAGGCGTTATTTTCCAGATTTTCACAGGCGCTGATATGACAGGCGCAGATGTAATTTTAGGCTACACCGACCCGAAATCAATTATCATCACAGTCCTCTATACATGCATCGTAGCCCCTGTTACAGAGGAGCTTATGTATCGTGGGTTTGTACTGAAAAATCTTTCCCGTGTAAGTCAGCGTTTCGGAATTATCATGAGTTCACTTCTTTTCGGACTTATGCACGGCAACATGAGCCAGTTTATTTTCGCATTTATCATGGGCATATTCCTAGCGCACATTGACATAAAGCATAATTCAATTGTTCCGTCGATAATCGTTCACGCCTTTTCAAACATCGTTTCAATAGCGATTTCGTATTCAGGCGTTCTCGACAATCTTGCGCTTGCGGCAGTCTGCTCACTTATTCTGATTGCACTTGCAATACTCGGATTTATCATGTGGATTTTCTTTATGAAGAAAAACCGCCTGCCGTTTACAATGCCTCATCAGAAGCTTCGCAACGGCACAGCGATTTCATCTGTTTTACTGCTTATTCCTATCGTAGTCTATACCTTTATTACACTCCTCAGCTCGTTCCCGAATCTTTCGCTTGACGCTCTTACAGGTTAACCTTTAAAAAAGCTGTCATTATAGATTCCGACTGTTGTCATGAGGTTTGACCCGTCAAACATAAGCTCAAGCCTGTGAATCGGCTTGCCCGTAAACCCGGGGTAATTCACAATGTCAAACAGGTCCTGGAAGTGGAAACCGACGTATCTGACATAGTTGCAGACGCTTCCTCTCATGCTGTAAGCAAACCTGTAATCGAGTGCTTTTTCAGGGTCGCTGAGAAACTGATAGTCAAGCGGTATCTGCTTGTGTCTCACAATATTCCGCTCTGCAGCGGCAGTATTTTTCTTTGAGTAAACGTCATAGTTTCCTTCAGTGTCCTGCATGTGAATATCACTTATAATTCTCGTTGAATCATGAATAACACCTGTTTCAAGGATAATGGGTTCCGTCAGAGTAAATTCTCTCGACGGTTCCTTTTTTGTTATTCTGACGGTGTTGGTGCCTATTATGTACGGATGTATCCCTGTCTGACGATATGCAAGATTGCATATTGCGTCCCAGATGGTTGAACCCTCCTTTATGTACATATAGTTTTCAACGTCGCTGTTTTTATATGAGATATACGGAATATCGGGACAAAGAGCGATAATTCCGCCGAGGTCTATGTCTGTGAGCATACCAGGTGTCGGCTGATTCTGACACAGGAGCGATGTGAATCCCTTTGACTTTACAGTTACAATACATTTATTGTCCTTGCGTTTGACGTCAATGGAATCAATGAGTCCGACATGCATGAGCGTTGAAAAAATACGAAATTCCAGACGCGAGTATTTTCTCACATCAAAAACCGAGCTTAAAAACTTCGCCTCGAAATAAACATATGGTGTGTACACATCCTTGACAAAACGAAAATAAAGACAGTTTGCCTCAGTCTGACAATTATTCTCAAGGTCGTACATTTTTATGTTAAAACTATACACCGTCAGTCACCCCCTCCTCAACCATAGTACAGCAGAGCACCACTTCGCAATTTACCATATCAGAGCCTGTATCGGTCACTAAACTGAAGCTTTTAAGATATGCCGCATTAAAATATATGCCGTCCATATTAAGGAAAAATCTCACATCATTATCAGCATAGGTTTCAAGCTCAACACTCGGAAGCGGACATTCCGAACGCAGAATAGTCCCTTTTATTTTAAGATAAGACGGATAAGTTCCGTTGTCTGTAAGGTAAAGTCCGCCACCCGAACAGTTCATAAAGCTGAATTTACGCTCTCTTGTGATTTCATACGACTGAACGTAAATCTTGACATTTTCAAGCTGTGCCACAACTTTTTTCTCATAATTTATGCTATGCTCCATATGAAACCTCCGTTCTGCCCGAAATTTCCGCAGTACATTCAAGCACGATACGCTTTAAACCATTGTCCTGATAAGGTGCCTTTATTTCTGCACCCGTAATCTCAAAGCCCTCCGCAGAAACAGCACCGAGCACCTGCTCATCAAGCATTCTGTAAAGCAGGAGAGGGTTTGTATCAGGTTGTGCAAGAAGTCTTACACGAAAGCTGTATTTAGCGTCAAAAAACTTTGCGTCACCCGAAAAAAGCCTGTTTTCAAGACGGATTACAGGAACAGAGCAGACAATATAAATATCCTCGTGTTTTACGACGGGTATTTTTTCATATTCATTGTAAACGTTGGAAAGCGTTCTCTTCAGAAGTGAGTAAATCCTGTTTACTGTAACATTCAACCCTGCCATAAAAACCTCCTTGCTATGCAATCGCCGAGAATACAAAGCTGTTGTCCGAAAGCAGGTCGGACGCCGCCTTGTAAAATTCGGTCATAAGACCCTTTGCAAGGTCATATTCCATCTGCGAATTGCCCTTTGAATCAGCAGTGCCTGCATAAGTAAAGGCAATCTTGTTTTTGACGCAGACAATCTGACTGTATCTGTAATTTGCAATCGCCGCACAGAGATAATCAAGTCTTGTGTCAGAAATATCAGCGCCCTCTCTCAGCTGTGAAGTAACCTGTGATACTGCCGAATCAATAAGCGGAGAATACTTGTTAAGGTCAGTTTCACCCGAAAAGAGTGTGAAAAGCGAATTTATCTGCATCATATTCATTTTGAAACACTCTCCATTCTGAATTCGTTATAATTATCCTCAGCCATTTCAAGCTGAGAGACTGACCTTGAAGTGTGCTGCTTTTCAAGCGCATTCTTAAACTCCAGAAGCTCCTCAGCACTCATTTTATCTGCCGCAGATTTAAGCACCTTAGCGTATGAAGCAGAGCCGCCTGCCATACAGAGCCTGTAAACATCAGCCTTAAGATTTTCACAGAGCTTTTCCATAATAGCGGAATTGTCCTCTCTCATCTCAGCGCCACAGAAACGCTTTGTAACACCCGCATTCACCTGTGCAGGAACAGCAACAAAGCTCCACTCATAAGCGTCGGTGATGTTGTCGAGAATAACGTGTGCTATCTTTCCGTTATAGATTTTACCAATCCTGTGAGAGCATTTCTTTTTGTTTAAATCAATGCCGCAGACAGAACACATTCTCGTTTTAGCCGCACATGAAACGCTCACTTCCTTCTTTATACCGCCGTCGATTTCACGGATAAGACTCACGTTTTCATCAGTTCTCACCATATACGCCATACCCTTGAGATATGTGTACGTTTCTCCCGCCGCAGTCTTAATGCTGTCATCGGTCACAAGCTCTGTCGCAAAGATTCTCGCTGTCTGACCGCCGCTTCTGGCGTCGTGGTCAAATATACCAGTCTTGCCGACAAAGAGCTTTTCAAGCGTTTTGAGAGCATTTATTGAGAATCTTTCATTGTCCCTGTCGATTTCGTTGTCACACAGAACAACATCAAAAATATAGACCTCGTCCTCTTTAAGCTCACGTCTTGTAAAGCTGTTTATTCTTTCAAGAATTTCATTCATTTCCATAATATTATCCTTTCTGAATTTGCCGACTGTGAATCAACACAGTCGGCATAATTTCATTGTTTTTTAAGCAAGTGCAAGAGTTTTTACTGCCTCAGGGATAAGCTTTCTGAAAACAAGATTACATGAAACAGTGAAAGCGTCCATCTGACGGTCGATAAGCTTGTCAGATTCCATAACAAGCTCTGAGCTTGTGACAAATTCAAGCGCGTATCTGTTGTCAAGACCGATGATTGTGTTATCATCAATCTGTGATGACTTGATAAGCTTTGTACCAAACGGCAGAATGATATTGCCCTTTTCGTCTGATGTGATTGCGTCAGAAAATTCAGTCATTGAGATAATCGCCGCAACGTTCTTCGGTGACGCAATAATCGCTGTCATATCAAAGCCGTCAAAGCTTCCGAAAAGCGATGTGATATCGCCGAATGCAAGAGCGCTGCCTGCGATTGACTGAGAAACAGAGTCATTTTTGAGTACTGTCACAGCGCTGTTTACCATAGCGTCAGCAAGCTTCTTGCCGATTGAACGGAGAGTAAGCGCAAACACATCAAGTCTCTGCTGTCTTACAGCCTCATAGGAAGCAGTAATAAGTCTGCCGAACTTGAGAAGATTAACAGCTGTTTCCGCCTCCTTGATTGATGTTTCAGGGAGCGCTGTGCCCTCAGCTGTGTTGAGTGTATACTCAGCATCGGCTGTCACATTGTAGCCTCTGTACTGATTGCTGTCAGAAACTGTCTTTACAGCGATAATTTCGCTTAAAACAGAATCCTCCATACCTGCTGTTACAGCACGTCTTACAAATTCAGGGAAAAGCACCGCGCTTTCTGTTGTAACAAAGAATCTTTCAACCTTGTCACAGTTTTCGCCGCTGATTTTGATATCGAAACGCTTGAGCTGTCTTTCAAAAGCGTCAAGACCGCCAAGAGGTGTGCCCTCATAGTTAGCAGTCGGGTCAATTTCCTCAAGAGCCTGCATAAAGCTCTTGCCTGCGAGATTGTAAAGTCCCTTTTCAAGTCTGATTTCATTATACATAATTTTTTCCTCCTAAAATTACATTTCAAATGTTCTTTCGATTTCCTCTGCCTGAGCATTCTTAAGTCTTGCCTCGGCGAGAGCCGTTTCGTCCTGAAGATTGATATTGTCCCACTCAACTGTCACACCGCTGTCAGAGCCGCACTGCATTAAAAACATGCCTGCCGCCTTTTTAATAACAGGTGTTAAAAGTCTGCGGTAATATTCAAGCTCAGATGTTAAAATATCCGCCTGCTGTGATGACATTCTCTCTGTTGTGGACCAGCTGAGTCCCAGCAGAAACGGCGGTACAGAGAGCTTTGCAATAAGCTGCTCCATAATCTGACGTACAGGCACTTCCGTATCAAACAGCTGATTATCCGCCCCGATTACCTTTATATCCACATCGCCAACTGCGACAAAGTCACGGATTTCGCCGTTTTTTGCGGCTGTCATGCCGTCAGACCATTCCTTTGCAATCTGCATTGCACGTTCTCTTGAATATGCCATTTCCGAGCTGTCGCCTGACGGCTTGTATGTAACGGCATATCTGACATTGCCTGACCTTTCATAGTTCTGACCTATACAATTATAAATTTTCATGAGCACATTGCTCAGTGACGGAAGACCTCTCAGTACCGACACACCCATAGTCTTTCCCGCAGGCGGACTGAGCGCTGAAAACAGAATAAGATTCTGATTTGAAACCGCACTCAGCTTGTTGCCCTGACGCTTTAAGCAGTAAACAGGAAGACCTGTTTTCTTGTCTGCAATGACTGCAATTTTTGACGGGTCGCCATTATAGAGCGAGCTTATCGTCAACGTCTCTGGATCGAGAATAATCTCGCCTACTGCGTTTCCATAGGTCAGCAGACTATCAAGATAAACGTCTGTAAAGCTCTGGAGTGACTGCCCTGTAAGACCGACAGGAACGTCCGACACAAAGCTGTCCATAAGCTCCTGCATGCTCTCGTCCTCACAGATAACCCTGTAACCGCCTGTAAGTCTGACAATTTTGCTGATTGCGGCATCGATTACAGGTACTGTAAATCTGAGTCGGTCATAAATCTCCTTTTCCCAGTGCTCAACGCTTTCGGGGAGCAGCTGCTTGTCCTCTGCACAGCGTACTGCCGAATAGACAGCGGCTTTTCCCGGAATGGTTTCAGTTTTCTTTTTCCTGAATAATTTCATTATCTCACCTCCTTCAGCGTGCAAGCGAAGCTACAAAAAAGCTGTCTGCACAATTTTCACTTATAACCATGCTGACAAAATATCTCAGGTCGTCCATAGCGTGGTCGTTTTCCTTGACTGGAACATCTCCGCCCGTCTTTTCATTCCAGCAGTAGAGAGCGAATTCTCTGAGACAATCGGTACAGACTTTTGAAATCATGATTTTCTTTGACTTCAGAGCGTCGCCCACTCGTCTTATGCCTGTAAGCACATCGTTTTTGGCTGGTCTTACATGATATCTGCCATGCCGTCTTATACACTCAATAAAGCTTGCCGCAGACGGGTCAACGATAACAAATTCAATGTTTCTGTCACCGATAAGACGCTCCAGACCGTTGTAGTGCTCCTCGTCAGTTCTTGATGTTCCCTCCTTGCGTGAATCATAGTAATACTCGCAAAGCCTGTACCACACGCCTTCACATTCGCCCCACAAGCCGAATGATGACGGATTGACTGTGCCATAGTCGCAGGATACGATAAAACGTGAGCACTCGGGCGCTGTTTCAAATGTATGTTCCTTTTCCGAGAACATCGGATAGACAACGCCGCTTGCCGCAGTCCATTTTCCAAGCACGAACCTGTCGTGGAAAACTCCCGAATAAAGCCGCTCATAACGCTTTCGTATCACAGACGTAAGCGAAGGGTTATCCTTCATGGTAAAGTGAATATAAAGAGCGTTTTTCTCATCGGTTTTCTTAATCCACTCACGATAAAACCAGTGATAGGGATTGTCGGGATTGCAGTTGAACCACATTTTAGAGCCTGAGAGCGAACATCTTGCCATAGCCTGTTCCACAAAGGAACGTGGCATGAGTGCAACCTCGTCCATGAGTATACCACCAAGCGTCATGCCCTGGATAAGTGACGCTGACCCCTCGTCCTTTCCGCCGAAAAGGTAAAAACGATTTTTGCGTCCTGAAAAGTAAATGTCGATGTAGTTTCGACTCACCTTTTCAGAATAGGTAAAACCCATGCTCCCGAGAATGTTGCAGAGCGGCTCGACAAGATTACGCCTCAGCGATGTCACAGTCTTTCCGCAAAGAGCAAATGAACAGCCCGAAAATGACGTCATTGCCCAGCTTACAAACCCCATTGACATGCAAAGAGTTTTTCCCGAACGTACTGCGCCGTCGCAGATTACAGCGTCCTTACTGCGATGCTCAGGCGTCAGCCACCAGCACATCGCAAGCTTCTGCTTTGCGGAGAACTTCTTAAATTTCATCGCAGGACTCAGCCCCACTTCCCGCAAGCGCCTCAATTAAGTTGGAAGCGGCAGAAACGGTGTCCTCACCGGATGCATATTCATAAATACGCTCCATAGCCTTCTGTCTGTCAAAAAGCTTGATTTCAACGCCTCCGCCCTTGATTCTTTTCATCTCTGATACATTGAAAAGGTCAAGTGAATCGATTGTCTCAGCTGACGGAAGTTCTTCCGAAAAAACAAGCAGTGCCGCATCATTTGCACGCCCGAATGCAAGCCTTTCAAGTCCCGTCATGACAACCTCCTTTGGCGGAATATTTTTTCGCCTGAGGTTCATAATAAGGTTGCGATATTTTGTACGGCTGAGTATCGCCGACGCTTCAGCCAGTGCAGTATCAGGAGAAAATCCTGCCCTGAGCGCTGCCTCAAAAATATCCCCGAGCCTTGCATAGTTGCTGCAAAACTGCTCACAGAGCCTTGTCTTGTTTGTTTCGGTCATAAAAACAACCCCTTTCTAAATTTTGTAACAGCTTTTATCAACGCCGTTCACTAATAGTCAAAAATGGGGTGATTTTTGCACTCCCGCATGCAAATAAGAAGATAATATTTTTACAGTTCTACATTTTCAACAAAACATTTTTGCTAGTCACATTTTCCATTGTAATTTATTACAAAAGAGATTTTTTTTTAAAAAACATCTTGACAATTTATAAGACTTCGTGTATAATTAGATAGTCGCATGAAGCGGTAAGCGAAATTCGACAAAAATATATGGCGGCATAGCTCAGTTGGCTAGAGTACTCGGTTCATACCCGATTGGTCGTTGGTTCGAATCCTACTGCCGCTACCATATGGCCCGTTGGTCAAGAGGTTAAGACACCGCCCTTTCACGGCGGAATCATGGGTTCAATTCCCGTACGGGTCACCAACAAATCTATACAAGAAACAGCAAAAGTTGTTTCTTGTATTTTTTCTCTGAATCGTGTGCAAGGGCACACAAAAATTGCCGCATAAAGCGGCTTCATATATGGCCCGTTGGTCAAGAGGTTAAGACACCGCCCTTTCACGGCGGAATCATGGGTTCAATTCCCGTACGGGTCACCAA
>CAZULQ010000027.1:0-25935 GCA_964621265.1 uncultured Clostridium sp.
TGTTCGGCTGCATTTTTAATATAGTCTATTTTTGTTGGGTTGATTCTATTTACACGGTTTATTTTTCAGAACCGCAGTTTTGAGAATACTTACTATAATTCATAATCAGAACCACCCGTTTTCGGGTGGTTCTGATTTTCTGTTGTTGTAACTAATGTTACCACTCTTTTGTTACGATAGAAAAAGGAAGCCTTTCATTACAGACTTCCTTATTCAAACAATTACTTAGCAGTTACAATAACTTCCGAATTTGCATCTTTAATAAAATATGTACCGTCATCAAGTTCAGCACAGCTTATTATTATGCAGTCAGCAGGATTTTTCATTTCAAAACTAAAAACTTCATTTTCCTCTGCATCGCATAAAGTCAGCATTTCTCCGGACTGTACTGTTTCCGAAATATTGAAACAGAGATATTTCTGTGCAGAACCGCTTTGTGGCATATCTGTTTTTCCCGCACCGAAAATTACTATATTGCCTCCGTTTATTGTGTAACCGTTTTCTGCATCAATACCTGAATTTCCGCCGCTCCCCGAACCAACGGTACTGACAACGCCTCCGTTTATGACAATTGTTCCGTTTGAGTCAAGACCATCTCCACCTGCTTTTACATCAATAGTTCCGCCATTTATTGTGAGTACACCACCGTCACCGCCAACATTGAAACCATCATCATTTGACTCGATATTTATAATACCGCCGTCGATTGTAATGTCGCAGTTTTTGGTTGAAATCCCTTCTCCTTCCTGTTGCTTTCCAAATACATTAAGTATACCTTCACCCCTTATAAACAGGTTGCCATCTGAATACAGACATCCATCACTTGTAGAATATCCGCTGTCTGTAAGAGTATTTACAGTTCCTTTCGGCAGATTTACAACAAGTTCCTCATTTCCGACGTTCGTTACAGCAGATGTAATATCTCCTGTGATATTAACATTATTGAGGTTTAATGTTACTCTGTCATCTGCATCAATAAGTACAGTGTGCGCAATACTTCCGCTGAGAGTATATTCTCCGCCCTTTGTGATAGTTATGTTTTCGTTGTAATCATCAAGCGAAATGTCAGTTTCATTTACAATCGTTCCTCTGCTGATATCACTTTTTTTAGTATCCTTCATGCTGACGAAGCTTTCAGCAAGAAATACTGAAAGAGCAATTGAACCCGCTGTAAGAAGTGCCGCAAGTACACATGCTAAAACGGCATATATCATCTTTCTGACTTTATCGGTTATAAGTTCCGCAATCTTATCCGGCAGCTTTATTTTGTCGAGCAATGGCAACATGGCGTAAACAACAATAAACGCTACAGCAATGCTTACAGCTGCTATTATAACGCACCATAAAACTGTAATTGAAGGCTCTCCACGATTATCAGGGACAGCATTTGCTGACGCAAAGCATACACACATACCGAGAATTAGAACGAGTGCTGTTAAAAGTATATTTTTCTTTCTGTTCATAGTTTTACTCTCCATCAGTTTTTACACTTTTCATCTGTTTCACAATCTTCACCGATTGCAGGTGGCTCAGGGATATCAGGTTTATCAGGTTTTCTGCCGATATCTACTACTTTAGCGTATCCCGAAACCGAACTCACTTCAATCTTATACTGTCTGTCCTCAAACTGAATGTGAAGGTCGTAAACAAAAATCGAATCGCTAAGCTTAAGTTCGGGTTCAAGCTCACGCTCAACTGAACGCACAACAATTCCCTCATTCGTTCCGACATATTCAGCCATGCATTCCATGCCAATTTCAGTTGCCTCATCCTCAGTGATTTCTGTATTTGACGAAGCAAAGTAATAGGCAGTACCAAAAATAACACCTGCAACAAGTCCCGCAATCACTACAATTGACAATACAACTATAATTATTGTTCTGAGAGTTGTTTTTTTCATAAATGCCTTTTTCGCTTTTTTTATAAGCTCGCTGTCCGCTTCTTCGAGAAGTTCATCATCGTGGTTATTCTCCTCATCAGTTTCGCTGTCAAGCAGTGCACTGATTTTTCTTGCCTTTTCAATCTCAGCTTCAACAAAAGCTTTTTCCTTGTCATCAGCAGAGCCGTCCTTGTATTTCTTATATGCTTCTTCAAAATTCATGTTTTTTCTCCCTTCACGCTTCACTATTTTCAATCAGCTTTTCGATAAGCAACAGATTTTTGCGTCTGAGCCTTTCTGTTTCTTCTTCAATCAATTTCAGTTCCTCAG
The DNA here is from genome assembly GCA_964621265.1 of uncultured Clostridium sp. Lineage (GTDB taxonomy): Bacteria > Bacillota > Clostridia > Oscillospirales > Ruminococcaceae > Porcipelethomonas. The sequence goes on from CAZULQ010000027.1 coordinate 2,210, forward strand.
GTGTTGCTTTCCCATTTATGTATTTTTCATATATCTCGTTAAAGTTCATATTTCTACCTCCAGGATTTCTTTGAGCTTTTTCTTTGCTCTGTGCATAAGCACCTTTGTGTTGCTCTCGGTCTTGCCTATAATTTCCGAAATTGATTTAAGTGGTATTCCCGAAAAATAATAGAGCACTACAATTTCACGCTGAATATCAGGCAACAGAGAAATTGCACGGTAAAGCGCACGGTATTCCTCTTTTTTTATGATGGTCTCTAACACCTTCTCGTTTTCGTCCGGAATGTTTTCATCCGGCTCGTCTGGCGAGAGCTTCTTTCGTTTGCGACAAATAGTCATGTATTCATTTCTGCATACTGTAAGAAGCCATGACTTGAAGCTTTTTATACCATTGTCAGCCGTTGACAGAGCCTTGAAAAACGCTGTTTGTACTATATCTTCTGCTAATTCACGATTCCTGCATATTGATAATGTGTAAAGAAATGCTTCGTTATAATATTTCCTGAAAAGCTCCTCAATCACATCGCTTTTCATAGTCAATTTCTCACCTCCGTTTAAGTGATACACCTATAAGACGCATGAAAACACAAAAGGTTACATGATTTTTTGTGTTTTTTAGATTTTTTCTGAGTATACTGGCATTATATAATTCATTAGGATATTTGTCAATGATGTTTAAAGATACTGAAAATTATAATTTTAGATAACGCTTAAAATCTGATGCTTTTTGCATAATAAAAATACTTCCTTTCAAGTTTTTGCTCTTGCTTTAAGCTGTAACTTTCAGGAAGTATTTATTCTTTTCACACATTTTTTTCGGAGTCTCACGACTGCAAATACAGTCGGTCTCAATCAATTTGTTATTAAACATATGGATTAAATTCACACTCTGAAATAATCACCCTCAACATACGCTGATTTATAATATTTCACAATCTTATACTCAAGCTCTTCCTTTGTAAGATAATCAAGTATAAATGTACCGCCAAGCATATTAACATACCTGATCAGGCTTCTCTTTTGAGCTTCATTAACCTTTATACCAAAATCTTCAATATACATAACAGAACTTAATATGGCATTTGTTATCTTTGGATTATGAGTAAAATGACTCGAAAATAATGTCAAATCATTTGAAAGTGAACCTGTTTTGAAATACCTCATTAAATGAAAAGGATCATCCTTATTTGTTTCATCATATACATGTTTAGAAATCCACCACAATCTTGCAATCGGATGCATAATAAGGGAACGATTTATACCGTGTTTGAAAAAGAAATTATGTTTTATACTTTCCGAATCAAGACTTCTAGTCTGTGTTTTTAATCTGTACTGCATATACTTCCAGAGCTGTCCATGTGCAAGCCCCGCCCACAGTCTTTCATCTGTTGCCTGAGAAGGGGTTATATCCTTCAAAGCCATATAAAGTCTTTTTGCATTTTCAACGTCAGTACCTTCAGGATGATCAGAATCCATAAACATGTCAAATTCAGGCACACTATTTTTTAATTCACAAAAAGGACTGTTATCAGCCCCAAAATACTCATAAATCCAATCATTTGAATCTGATGAATACATCTCTTTGTTATAATTTATATTTGCCTTAAGCTGATATAGCGCATCTTCTTTCAGAAACTGTAATTTCATATATCTTCTTCCTCCAGATTATTCAAGGCTAAAAGTGCAGTAAAAGTTCTTTCTGTTGGCATATCAAGCAGTTTCTGTGCAAGTTCAAGAGATGTTTTATCCCGCAGAAGTTCTTCATTCAAAATCATATTATGCTTTTTAAGAACCAACCCTATTGATCTGAACCATCTATAACTTTCGTATTCTTCCATATTGCATTTCAACTGTTCAAAAACATAAATCAATGCAGGAAGGATAAGTGAAGAATGCATTGTCTGGCTTAGGCCATGCATCTTACTTATCAACATATAATCAGAATAATCCTTGCTGTTTAAATGAATCTGTATTTTGTCGGAAGTCATATCAACCTGTATCCCAAAACGTTCATTTGTTTCTTTTTTTACAATTGAAATAATAGATGGCAGATTTGCAAGTTCGTCAGTGTTTTTATCTATTCTCACATGAAGCTGATCGGCAATTGCAAGTATAGAGCCTCGTTTGACTTTAAAAGAAACGCCAGCGTAATCATCATTAAAATCATAATTTCTATAATCGTCAATATTCCTTTTTGCAACAATAAATGTGCATATTGAAACCTTAGAGTTAAGCTCTGATTCATTTATTTCAATTTCAATTCTTTTATCAGATGAACTGAACACCTTTCTATAAGCTGTCAATGGACATTCTACATGAACAAGATACTCTGCATTTTTTTCATTAATATATTTTTCAAGTTCACAGTTATCAATAATAAAGTCAACTGAAATTCTGATTGTCTTTATCGTCTTTTCAACTTTAATATCCGAATTAAACGATGTGGTTTTAAAATCATCATGTACATTCCATAAAACCGGATAAGGAAAGATTTTATATTTTAGTTCCATACAGGCAAACCTCCATTGAACATGCATCCTCATAATCAATTTCAAATTTTATTGATACTTTTGAGTTTTCTGTTATATCACCAATCAGTATTTTGTTTTTATTGGTTTTAAGTTCGATACCAGAGGATTTAGCAGATTTAACAGGAATTTTAAAAGCAGTTTGCTCGCCGGCAAATGAAATTTTTACATATGCATTTTTAGCTGAGTATTCAGGTAAGAAAGATAATGTATACTCATTTTTTTCATAATCTGATGTAAAAAGTCTCATATACATCGGTTTTATGCTGATATTCTTATTTACCTTATTGCTGCCATTTTCATCTTCTCTCCCAGGAACCATCTTTCCAAGTCCGCCAACCTTATCATTCATTGTTTTTCCCGGAACAAACGCTATACTATCATCAGCTTCTTCGTTATAGAATCCCGGTATTTCGATTTGCCCTTCCATACCTGTGGAATTATTCTGCTGAGTTCCTTTTTTCACAATAATATTCTTTATTTCCGTAATTTCAATATTTTTGGTTACATTTTCAAGAACTTCTGCTTTATTATTTTTTTCATCACTAGTTTCAAGCAACACCTCATCGGGTAAGTAATCGCCAACACCTTCGGCGTCTGTCTCATCAGAAATTGCTTCACGACCAAGCTCAATTATATTATTTTTAACCCATCTGAACAATTCGTTTTTATATCTTTTAGCCTCTGCAGGTCTGGTATGTCGCATGGGCTGCCAGTCATCATGCTGAGGGGTTTCCATTTCACGAAAATATGCATTGATTTTTTCGTCTTCAAGTATTAAAACGCCCGCAAAAAATATAGTGCCGGATATTCGGTCCTTATCCAGTATCTTCATACCGTTTTTTCTTGTTACAAGTACTCTTCTTTTCAGCTCTGAATCAAGTAACACCATTAATTTGATGCTTCCAAGACCTTTAAAATCATCCCTAAATACAACTGTCTTATCAGAAGTCAATACCTGATAATAATTATAAGCCAACTGTGCCGTATCCTTGTATTTATCTATGTATTCAGAAAGGCTGTCACGGTTAATCTCCTGATTTTCTATTCTTATAATAAGATCACCGTTTATAATTGATATAAGAAATCCGTCAAGTATTGCATTTATAATATCATCTTCCCATTCAGAATTATCTGTAAATCCCAGAATATATAAATCAGTGCCCGACTCTGTACGAACATACTTCCCTATTGACATCATCTCAGGAATCGGAGAATTATCTTCCGTATTTCCATAATATCCTATTCCCTGTGTCACATATTTCTGCGAAATGCTGTTAGTATTTTCAAAAGAAACCAGATGTGCAACACCCTGAGAAGCTGAAACACCTTCACAGTCAAGTGTCGAATAAATAACAGTTCTGAAATCTGAACAAACAAACGGGGCAGATTTACCTATACCAAAACTGCCTCCTGATGAACCGCTTTTATCTGATACACCTGAAGATTTGACAAGATTTTGCCATGGTGTATTATACTTTTCCCTTGAACCTGTAAGACCTGTTGTGTTATAATCACTTACTCTCATTATCCGTATTTCTTTTTGACTTGCTGTCAAAGATGCTCTTTCAAAAAAATCTACAGTTTTACTGTTCTTATTCTTTATCCAGAATTCTTTACAAAGAACCAACGCTTCTCTGAGTTTATCAAAATCCTCAATTTCGTCTGAACAAATACTATCAACTTTAAATTCAACTATAACAGGCTTTTCGTTATCTAATCTTGCGTCTAAGGAATTCTGACAAATCTCTCTTGCCAAAGATAATATAGGACTTCCTTTAAATGTTTCTATCCCCGCTTCGCTTATGCCTGTAATCTGCCCATTATTATTATCAGGAAAGCACCAGCCTTTTTTCACAAGTAATCCCTCCGCACAAACATATATTTACAATATTATACTATATTTTCCATATTCTTGCAACATATTATTATAATTTCAATACACCCATTTTTATACAATAAGACAGACAAAATACAGTTACTTCTGCACTTTTGGCGCAAAAGCCAGCGAAAAATCTATTTAATATTAAAGCCTCATGCTTTTGCATGAGGCTTTTTACTATTATAATACTTGTACTTTATTTTATAAGCATACGTTTCATGGCACAGAGGTCAAGCACGTTTAATTTATCATCCGCTATCAGATCACCAGCCTGCCAGTTAGCAAGCTCAACGTTATAATTAAGCATCCATTTCTGCATGTCTACTACATCGGCAACATTAAATTTACCGTCTGCATTGACATCGCCTTTTAAGCTTTCTTTGAAATTCGCTTCTATTGACATTGCTTCTGAAAGCGTCAGAGTAACGGTTGTTTCATTTCCTGTAATGTCACCGCCCCATCCACTGAACTCAGCACCTTTATCAGGAATTACTGTAAGAGTTACAGGGCAATCAGAATAATACTGTCCGCTCCATGCGTTTGAAGCTGTATCAGGAACAATTGAGTTAATCTGGATTTTACCGTTTCCGTTTGTTTTCAGCGTAATAGTCTGAAGTGAAGAGTTAAGACCGAGATAGTTTTTCATATCCTCAAGGGTGTACTCTGCACGTCTCTGAAAAAATCTGACAATATTATTAAGCGTTGAATTACGGTACAAATCCTTATGATGGATAATATTATTATTTTTAGAACCACCAAAATATCCCCACCAGCGAACAGTACTATTGGCAAGCTGGTCAGTATAGTTGTCACTGTAATAATACGCCATATCACTTGCCTTATCAGCTTTTAGAACTTCATTTGCATAGTCACAGTAAACAGAAGCAAATCTGTTACGGAAATCCTTGTTTTTCAGAAGTGCTATAAAAAGATTTGTCGGTTCTCCTGCCGAACCTGAATTCATATGCTGAAAGCTGTCATATGCAAAGCCTTCAACTCCGCCGAAATCAGCATAGGTTGCTCCCATTGTATAGTCAAAGTCAAATGAAATAAATCTCCATTTTCCGTCGCTGTATTTGTTACCTGCAATTTCAGCCCCTGTATTTCTCCAGATACCATAGTTATAATTCGGCCAGTCAAATGTACCAAGATATAAACCTGCTGCATAATGCTCAATCAGCGAATCAATATCAATGTAATCACAAACGGCTTTATAGTTTGCTTCATTTGTCAAATCCATCTTTGAGTATGTATCCGCAAAATTCATAAAGCTGTCAAGCTCTGTCTGTTCACCCTCTTCGAGTTCACCGTTTTTAATCATTGCAACATCTTGCTTTTCTATGCCGTAATTTGACTCTATAAAGTAATCTGAAAGCTTTTCTGTAATTTCATATAATCCCCAGTACTCACCGTTTAAAAATACAACACAGCTTTTCATGTCCTGATTGGTGATGTTTTCTCTGTCATAAATCAGTTTCTGTGCAAATCCGTCACGCAGACGTACCTCATCGCTTACAGAACGAAGCGAAAGTGAATCATATTTTTCAATCGGTGTACCATCGTAAGAATAATTCCCATTGATAATCGGATATTCAATTTTTGACGCACCGTATTCACTTCGTGCATAAAGGTTAAAGCTTTTCTGTGCACCGTTTCTTGTGGAAGCACCTTTTATTCTTATGCCCATATTCTGCTCTGCGACAACTTCACCGTTTTCAAAGAATGTTACAGATGCTTCACGCTCCCATTCACGTCCCTTTGAAAAGTAATTGGTTACATTATCAGTGTCCCAGACGCTTTTATTCGGATTATACTCACCACTGTTTTTCCAGTTGAGATATTTATTACCTGTGACATAAATACCCTTATCAGAGTCAAACAGATTATCAGGATTTGTAACAAGTGAAACAACAGTCAGATTCCTGTATTGTGCAAGCTCACCTGTTGTCACAAAATATGTCTGACTTACAACATTACTGAAAAGACCGCTTCCGCTTTTTGCTGCTGCACGCACTACTGTTGCTTTGTCAACTGAAAATGTCGGCTTCTGATAACCTACACCACGGCAAATTGACTGTGCTGAGTTTTCATCCTCTGCATAGGCACTGTAAAGGTTAGGCTGATTTGTACGATCTGAAACTGTAATTGCGCCTGTGTAAATCTGAGCTGTAGGCGAAACGGTCGGATCGCTTCCGTCAACGGTATAGTAAATCGTCTGATTATCGGCCGCCGAAAGTGAAAGCTCAAAATTTGTTCCATAAAAGCCGGATCCTGATGAAAAAACAGGTGCAGAAATTACTGTTTCATTTTCACTTCCAGGTGTTGCATTCATCACTTCAAATGTATTACCGCCATCAGGTGTTCTGCCGTATGAACTGTCTTCAGCAAGGGTAGGTACTGTAACCTGCTGGATTATTTCCCCCTGAGGATTGCTCATAACAATTGTTTCACCGTTTTTACTGAGTGCAAAGCCTGTGTGGAGTTCAGCTACTGTTGACAGCTGCTTTGAGGCAAATATAACCTTTCTTTCACCTGATCTGATTAACGTGCCGTCCGGGAACACCCATCTGAGAGGTTCGGTTGTTTTATCCGAAAGTCCGTACCCTGACAAATCAATATCCGTATTTCCTGCATTGTAAAGCTCAATCCAGTCTGAATATACACCGTAGCTGTCTGCAAGACAAGCTTTATTCTGTGTACAGATTTCGTTTATGTAAACCGGAAAATCAGAGGCATGAACGTTACTGACAAGCATGGAGTTTTGCGGCAACGACGCAACTGCTATAACAGCAGAAAGTGCCGCAGATATGAATTTTTCTTTAAGCTTCATAGTAATAATCCTTTCATAGTAACTTCTTTATCATATATTCAATTTGAACAATTAATTTATTCAATATATAATAATTATATCAATTATGCTATATGTATTCAATGATATATCGTGCTATAATTATAACATATTATGCAAAATAGTTTTATGATTATATTGACTATGATATCACAGTCGCTTATAATATAGATAGATTCTAATTTACTGAAAACAGAGGTGAGCCTATGATTATCAACAACATCGGTTATAACCATTGCCACGATTCGGATTTTTTCATCGACCGTCCCAACGGAAGCGGTGATAATCTATTACTTCTTATAAAAACTGATGCCATTTTTTCAATTGACGGAAAAGACGTTACTATACCCAAAAATTCTTTTTTCATTTATCCACAGGGCAGACCGCAATATTATCGCTGTATACCAAAACAGACTTTTTCAAATGACTGGATTCACTTTCATTTTGAAGAGGATGAGGAAAATCAATTTCTTTCACTCGGACTTGATTACGAAACTCCTGTTGAGCTTGATAATCCTCACTTTGTAAGCTTCTGTATAAAATCCATAGCTAATGAGTTTTATTCAAATCATCGCCATAAGCAAAGTAATATCAGAAACTATATGTCTCTGCTGTTTAATTATGTAAGTGAAAAGTCATCGCCTGAACAACTCGTCAGGCATGACACTTATTATGAGATTCTTTCTGCTGTCAGAAACAGGATTTACAGCTCAGATTATTTATTCTTTTCTGTGGAACGCAGTGCACATGAAGTTCGTATGAGCAAGTCAAATTTCCAGCACTTGTATAAAAAATATTTTGGTGTTACTTTTATGCAGGACATAATTAACGGCAGAATTGAGCACGCAAAAATGCTTCTTCTTAACACAAATCTCAGCATCAGCGATGTTTCAAAGCACTGCGGCTATTGTAATTATGCACATTTTTCAAGGCAGTTCAAAGCTAATACAGGCACGACGCCGCTTGAATACAGAGAAAGCCTGGGAGCATAAATAGTCATTTATTTACCGGACAACTTACATTATTTTAATACAGATTCAGAAAAAGCCGCATAAGGGATACAATCGAAAACAACAGTTATATTTAAAATGTAGTATAAAAAATCAGATTTAAGGATTATTTAATAATTTCTATGTTACAATGTAATCACAGCAATGAAAGGAGTTTTTCAAATGTATCTCAATATTCTAAAAAAGGACCTCAAACGAAAAAGAGCGATGAACGTGATTCTTATGATTTTCATCATTCTGGCAACCATGTTCGTGTCGTCGAGTGTGAATAACATCTTAAGCGTCACTACGGCACTTGACAATTATTTCGAAATTTCAGATGTGCCTGATTACTTCCTGGCATTAAAGGGCAGAGACTCTTCCAAATCAATGGACGAAAAGCTTACTGATGTTGAATGTGTTACAGATTACGGATATGAGGAAATAATTCTTGCAGAAAACAATGCTTTCATCTTTGACGGAAAGGAAATAGATTTTAAAACCACATCAATTATTATGTCCTTTGACGATGCACAGACAAAATATTTTGATATGAAAAATGAAGAGATTACCGGCGTTGAGGAAGGTACAGTAGTTCTTTCAGGAAAGGCTATTGCGAATTCCGATATCAGGATAGGCGATATACTTACAATTAAAATCGGCAGTAAAACTCTTGATGTAAGAGTAGCAGAAAGCTGTAAGGACGCTGTCTTAGGCTCTGACCTTATGGGAATGACGCGATTCATATTAAATGACAAGGACTTTGATTATTTATACTCAGCAAACGAAAAGGGAGTCCTTTACGGAACACTATGCTATATAAATACAAATGACTTAAATGAACTTACAGGGATTATCAACGAAACTGAAAATATTTTTTTCAACGGCGATAAATCCATGATAGAAATGGCATATGTGCTTGATATGGTAATTGCAGGCGTTCTTCTTATAATAAGTGTCTGCCTTATTCTTGTGGCATTTGTAGTTTTAAAATTCACAATTACTTTTACTCTGTCAGAAGAATTCAGAGAAATAGGAGTTATGAAGGCTATCGGAATTAAAAACAGAAAAATCCGACTTCTTTATCTTACAAAGTATCTTGCAATGGCTTTGTTAGGTTCATTCATAGGACTGCTTGCAAGCATTCCGTTCGGAAAAATGCTTCTTGACAACGTATCAAAAACCATTGTGATAAAGGGTGAAAACACACTTTTAATCAATCTTATATGCTCTGTTGCAATAATTCTGATAATATTACTGTTCTGCTATCTTTGTACTTCAAAGGTAAAGAAGCTCACTCCTATTGACGCTATAAGAAACGGTCAGACAGGAGAACGTTTTAAAACAAAAAGTGTTATACGTCTTTCAAAGACAAAAGGAAAGCCATCTTTCTTTATGGCACTTAACGATATTTTAAGCTCCCCAAGACGTTATCTTTCAGTTATTTTTACTTATACACTTTGCATGGTTATTGTTCTTGTTCTTGTAAACACTTCAAACACTCTCCGCAGTGACAAGCTGATTAATGTATTTGGTACTCACAATAGCGATGCTTATCTCGGAACAGAAAATACAAAAGTCATGGAAGCTATTACTAACGGCGAACGTGAAAAATTTGATGAAATACTTGATGAAATTGAAAATACAATGGCTGAAAATGATATGCCGTGCGAATGCTCACTTGAGCTTTACTTCAAGTATAATCTTTCACACGGAGACAAAAATTTCAAGTCTATAACTCTTTACGGGCTTAATACCACAACTGATATGTACGAGTACCACGAGGGAACAGCTCCGCAGAATGAAAACGAAATCGCAATAACTCCTTTAGTTTCAGAAAAGCTTGACGCAAAAATTGGTGATACAATTACAATTTATCACAGCTTTGGTGAAAGGGAATATATTGTAACAGGTTACTATCAGAGCATGAACAATCTTGGTGAGGGCGTAAGACTTCACCAGGACACAGAAGTGGATTTCTCACAGATTTCAGGCTGCTTTGCAATTCAGGCTGACTTCACAGACAACCCTGACGAAAAGACAGTTTCACAGAGAATTGAAAAAATGAAGGACATATACGGTGATGATGCTGTCATGACCGCAGGCGAAATGGTTGAGACTATGACAGGTGTTGCAGAAGCAATCGACGCCGTAAAATATCTTACACTCGCACTTGTTACAATAATTTCAGCGCTCGTTACTGTTCTTATGGAACGCTCGTTTATAGCAAAGGAACAGGGCGAAATCGCAACTCTCAAGGCGATAGGCTTTAAAACATCTTCAATAGTAGAGTGGCACTCAATGAGATTTGTAATTATCGGATTAATCTCATCAGTTATAGCTATTCTTCTTTCGACGCCTATTACAAAGCTGTCTATCACACCTATATTTAAAATGATGGGTGCAGCATTTGGTGTTGAGTATAAAATCAATCCTGTTGAAGTTTTCTTACTGTATCCTCTGATTCTTCTTTTTGTAACAATAATCAGCTCGGTTCTGACATCACTTTACACGAAAAAAATCAAGGCTTCACAGGCTACAACCATTGAATAAGAAAGGAAATTATTATGAATATTCTCGAAGTAAAAGACCTCTGCAAAACATATATTGTAAACAAGCGTCAGAACAACGTTCTGAAAAACGTAAACTTCACTGTCTCAGAAGGAGAAATGGTAGCGATTATGGGACCATCAGGCTCAGGTAAATCAACTCTTCTTTATGCTGTTTCAGGTATGGACAGTATTACTGCCGGTGAAGCACATTTCTGTGGAAAGAATATCGCAGAAATGAAGTCGAAAGAGCTTGCAAGTCTCAGACTTGACGAAATGGGCTTTATCTTCCAGCAGATGTATATGCTCAAAAATCTTACAGTTCTTGACAACATTGTTCTTCCTGCCTGCCAGTCAAAAAAGAATAATGAAAGCCGCAAGGAAACTGTAAAGCGCGGACAGGATTTAATGAGAAAGCTTGGTATCATTGATATTGCGGACAACGATATAAACGAGGTTTCGGGCGGACAGCTTCAGAGAGCCTGTATCTGCCGTAGCATGATAAATCGTCCTAAGATGATTTTTGCAGACGAACCGACAGGTGCTCTCAACCGCACTTCCTCAGACGAGGTTATGGAGGAGCTTGCAAAGCTCAATAACGACGGAACTACTATCATGCTTGTTACTCACGATGTAAAGGTTGCCGCAAAGTGTACGAGAGTTATGTATATAGTTGACGGAAATATAAAGGGTGAATATAATTTAGGCAAATACGAAAATGCTTCACAGATGAGAGAGCGTAAAAGAGCGCTTAACAACTGGCTTATGGAAATGGGCTGGTAACAAGAAAAAGCCTTGCTGTTGTAAGAAAAATACAACAGCAAGGCTTAAATTTGGTCAATACATAAAAGTTTACGAAGGACTATTCTTCTTCATGATGCGGCTGATTTTTTACGAGCTTGATTGCGTCCATACAAGCAAGATTTACATCAATTGTATACTGTAATGCAGTCTGCTCCAACTTTGAATAAAGTTCACCTTTTCTGGTACTTACATATTTTGCAGGGAGCGAATTGAGAGCAATACATTTAATGTCTTCACGACATTTATAACAATTACAGCAATCACTTTCCTTAATAAGAGTGTCCATTGCTTCTTCAACAAATTCTTCCATTATATTAAAAAGAGCCATATTATTTAATTTCCTCCTGAAATTATTGTATATAATAATATACTACAATATATTGGATTATTTGTCAAGCATTTTGTAAATTGTCGCAGTATAAACAAATATATTATTGTTTAAGAATTGTTTTCAGAAAGCTCAGGTGTACTTTGCTCAATCAACTCACGCTTCATCTTTACAAGGTCAAATACATTAATCTCTCCGTCCAAACAAAAATCAGCTAGATAAGGATCAATGCCTTCATCACCTTTTCCCGAAAGATAATTCTGAAGTGTAACAACATCAGCAACGTCAAACGAACCATCACCATTGATATCACCATCAAGAAGCATTGGGACTCCTGCCAACGGCGGGAACTCTTCTGTTGGTTCAGTAGCCGGTAGTGTCACACCTGCACAAGGCGGAAATTCTTCTGTCGGTTCAGTTATAGTTGTCGGCTCTATGTATTCATCGGGCATCGTCGGTTCCCCTGCCAGTGGCGGAATCGGTTCTGTCGGATCGGTGTAGTCGTCAGGCGGCATTATCCCTCCGTCTACAGGTGGTAAAGTTGGATCAGTACAATCATCCGTTGGTAATGCAACACCCGCAGTCTCAACAATTTCAGTAGGCGCCGCAATTACGCCTTCAGTTTCAACAATTTCTTCTGAACTTACATTAGTTGTGCCAACAGCCGCACTAACCGCAACAGAAGCCATAAGCGCAGTTATTTCTTTTGTGAACTTTCTCATTATATTTTACCTCCATTTTCTTTAGATATTATTTCAAGCGCAGTAAGAATCTGCACCTGCTCTTCCATACAGGCTGCTTCCGAAATATTTCTCACAGTACCTGTTGTACCCATTTTTCTGCATGCACAGGAATTACGGCAATACTGAACTATTTCACATCCATTGCATCTCTCTGAAACCATTGAATAGTCAGGATGTGCCTTTCTTGCCTTTTCAGCTTCAATTCCTGTAAAAATATCACCACAGCGGTATTCCTGTTTGTTCTGAAACTGTATGCACGGATAGAAGTTTCCATCCCAGTTTATGAAAATTTTCTTTTTACAGATTTCACATGTTCCCGGCTTATTTTCTTTTATCGCTTTCTTTTTCAAAGCAAGCTCATATACATACAAATCTTGTATTCCTGCAATTTTCTTCCATTGTTCCCTTAAGATATCACCGAAACTGTCGGGATTATCGGGAGTAAGAAATGCATCCATTGCCGCAGAAACCTTTTTTACGCCAAGATTTTTCAGATACAGAATATTATCATAAAGGTCAGGAAGTGTATCCTCAGTATAAACAAGCTGTACAAGCGTTTCGGGCTGATATTTCAGTAGCAATTTCAGATTTGCGTCAAGAAGCGCTGTATCAGCGCCACGTTCTGTACATTTAATGCCGTCGTGAGACATATTGATAATAACCTTTCTGTCTGCACACCACTTCACAAAATCTTCGTCAAGAAGTGTTCCGTTTGTGGTTATAACAAATCGTCTGGCTTTGAGGTTTTCACAGTAGAATTTTACAGTTTCCTTATAAAGCAGAGGTTCTCCGCCGAAAAGATAAACAGTTCCCGCATTACCCTGGCAATTTATGAAATCTGCAATTTTTCTCATTGTTTCATTATTAATATGTCCGTACTCTGTATTCAGATGTCTTTCATAACAATAACTGCATTTCAAATTACATTTATTTGTTATGCTGATAGTATAATCCAAAAAAACACCCCACCCTCTTACAAAAACTTATATATTTTGAGTATATCACATATAGAAAATCAAATCAATAAAAACTTTACTATTTATAAAAACGACTATTTTCATGTAATGCGGTTCACCTATAACGTCTACACTTATTAGACGACTGAAACTCATAAAAAACTCACTTTTTTCAGAAAAAAAATTAAGTTTTGTAGACTTGCACAATTTGGTATAACATTTTTTTACATAACGAACACAAAAGCCCGTATTTCCTTGACACACGTTAATTATTAAGATATACTAAAATAATCAATTCCATGTCCTGTCACAGGGCAAATCGAAAATTCATCTTCCGCCACACGAAAGTGAGGTAATTATCATGTCAAACATTATTGAAATCAAAAACATTACAAAGGAATTCAAGGTACTTAACCGCCGTGAGGGACTTAAGGGCAGTCTGAAAGACCTGTTTTCAAGAGACTATAAAATAGTAAGGGCTGTTGACAACATCAGCATGAACATAAAACAGGGTGAGATTGTCGGATACTTAGGTCCTAACGGTGCTGGAAAATCAACAACAATCAAAATGATGACGGGCATACTTGAACCTACATCGGGAAAAATTCTCGTCGGTGGGAATGTCCCCTATCATAACAGAACAAAGAACGCACAGGAAATCGGTGTTGTATTCGGACAGCGTTCTCAGCTGTGGTGGGCATTGCCGCTTGTGGAATCCTTTAAAATATTAAAGGATATCTATGGGGTAAGCGACGAGGACTATGAAAACATGCTCACGCTCTACAAATCACTTGTTGATATTGAATCGTTATTACATAAGCCTGTACGCCAGATGTCTCTCGGACAGCGTACTTTAAGCGATATTCTTGCGGCATTTCTACACAATCCGAAAATTGTATTTCTTGACGAGCCTACTATCGGTCTTGACGTTTCCATGAAAGCGAAAATACGTACGCTCATTCACGCTCTGAACAAGGAAAAGAATACAACTGTTATTCTCACAACACATGATATGGGCGATGTAGACGCTCTTTGTCAGCGTATTGTCATCATTGACAAGGGCAAAATGCTTTATGACAATGACATAGAACACCTCAAAGGCTTCTTCGGTTCATACAGAACACTGAAAATCCGCATTGACGGCGACATGAAACAGCTTGCCGAGCAGATTGACAAAGAGCTTCCTGATTTCAGGGTTTATGCTGATGACGAGTGGATTTCTATTCTTGTTGACGAAGAAAAATCAAAGGTTATGGAGGTTCTTTCACAGCTTCAGAAATCCTACAACATCCGTGATATGCAGCTTGAAGAAATCTCCACAGAGGAGGTTATCAAGAAAATCTACGAGGAGGGTGTTCAATGAAACTGAAAAAATTTCTAACCCTTACCCGTGCAGGTATAATTGAATCTTTGCAATTTCGTCTTGGAACACTCGTTATTGTTGCAGGAAATCTGCTTTATCTTATAGTGGTATATTTTCTGTGGAAAGCAATTTACGCATCAGCAGGCACCGATGTCGTTAACGGTATGACTTTCTCCGATACGCTAATTTATCTCGTACTTGCAACAGCGCTTTTCAACTTTATGGAAATGTACATAGTATGGGAAATGGGACGCGGCATTCAGTCGGGAAAAATTGCTCTCGACCTGCTGAAACCTATGGAGTACCGAAAGTATATGTTCTGGTCGTACTCAGGTACGTTTGTAACACAGTTTTTCTTCACATTCCTGCCTACATTCATTGTTGTGGCAGTTGTTACAAACGGTGCTATACATTTAGGAACAAATCTGCTGTTTTTCGTAATTTCTGTTATTATGGCAGTTTCTATAAACTACAGCATTGACTTTCTTGTCGGAACAATCTGTCTTTATACCGAATCCATATGGGGTATAAACATCATGAAGCAGGTAATTGTTATGCTTTTGTCGGGCGCAACAGTTCCTCTCGCATTCTTCCCTGAACCGCTTAAAACAATTGTATACTATCTGCCGTTCCAGTCAATTTACAATGCACCGCTGTCAGTTTTGCTTGACGGAAATCCTCAGCCGCAGACTATTCTGACAACACTTGGCGTACAGCTTTTCTGGGTTATTGTTATGATGGTTCTCAGCAAGCTTTTCTGGAAGATATCACTGAGGCAGATTACTGTGAACGGAGGCTGATATTATGAAAAGAAAAGGTTTAGGCTTTTATCTGCGGATTTACGGTAAAATCCTTGCACAGGACTTAAAGAGCAAAATGAGTTATCGTGCGGATTTTATCATTTCCACAATCGGTATGATTTTCACAAATATTGCAGGCTTTATAAGCTTCTGGATACTGTTTCGCAGCTTCCCGTCAATTAACGGCTGGAGTTATTACGAAATGCTGTTTTTGTACGGGTTTTCACTTGTTTCGCTGACTCCTGTACAATGCTTCTTTGATAATAACTGGAGTCTGAGAATGTATGTGTATTCGGGCGATTTTGTTAAATACTGCTTCCGTCCTATCAATCTGTTTTTCTATTACCAGTCAGAAGTATTTGACATCAAAGGGCTCGGACAGCTTGCATTCGGAATCGGAACAATTGCATATTCATGGAGCAATCTCGAACTTGACTTTACACCACTTATGCTCCTAAAGCTGATAGTGTTCCTGATTACAGCTTCACTCATTATGATTTCACTTCAGAATGCGGCTGCAGCAACCTGTTTCTGGGTTCAGAACTCATTCTATGTACTCGACCTTGTAACACGCTTCAAGGACTATGCAAAATATCCGATTACAATTTTCAGTCCTGTATTCCGCTTTATTTTCACATTCGTTATGCCAATTGCATTTATCGCATACTATCCGAGTATCGTAATACTTCGCCCTGAGGAAATACCGATTCTGTCGTGGCTGTCGCCGCTGATTGGCGTACTGTTCTTCTGGGCAAGCTATAAATTCTGGATGTATGGTGCACTGAAATACAGCGGTACAGGTTCATAAAATATTAAAGGACACGCATTAGTTCCTTATTGAAAATTATGCAAAGATATGTTACAATAAAGGCATAAACAACAATCTGTAAAAAGATATGCGAGGTAAGATATGAAAAGAGTAAAGAAATTACTGTGTGCAGTTATGGCAATGGTGATTATTCCAAACAGTATCCCACTTTTTACTGTAAATGCTGAAAGCGAAAAGGATACAAAGCTGATTGCACTTACGTTTGATGACGGTCCTAACACGACAACTACCAATGATGTGCTTGATATTTTAGATGAATACAACGCCAAGGCGTCATTCTTTCTGATAGGTGACAATATCAACGCCGAAAGTGCAGTTACAGTAAAACGTGCCTATGACATGGGAATGGAAATCAACAATCACTCTAAAACTCATTCAAACATGTCAAAGATGTCCGCTGAGGAATTACAGGCGGAAATCTCATACGTTGATGAAAAAGTATATGAAATCACAGGAGAAAACACAAAGTTTTTCCGTCCTCCTTTTATTGATGTAAGTCAGAGCATGTATGACACAATTGATTTACCGTTTATCTGTGGTATTGACTGCAAGGACTATATGGATAATGTTTCGGCACAGGACCGTGCCGACTTCATATTGAACGGTGCAAAGGACGGCGTTATCGTTCTTCTTCATGACGCTGCCGGAAATACCAAAACAGTTGAAGCTTTGAAAATATTAATGCCTCAGCTTATCGAACAGGGCTATGAATTTGTAACACTGACAGAGCTGTTCGAACGTCAGGGAGAAACACCAAAAGGCAATATACTCTATTCAAACGTAGCCAAATATCCATGCAGTAACTACACTTTACACGAGCAGTTACAAAGTGACGCCACAGACAAAATTTCTCTGGACAAGAATACTCTCGACAGTCTTGACAATACATACGCCATTGAGGTTGAATATGAGAGTGCAACGGGCTATCCGCCTGTAATCGCACTGCAAAGATGGTCGTCGACACCTTCTATATGGCATACTATACAGCCTTTTTACTTTAACGGAGACAAGGCAGTTTTTCTTGCAGAAGATGTATCGGCTGCGTTGACACAGCTGGAGGTTAGTATCAGCGAGCTTGACGGTATTTCAGTTACTGCATTCAGCGGTGAAATCACTTTTAAAAATGCTGAAATCCTCACAAAATCAGAGGAAGTTCAGCCTGTCAGAGGCGATGTTAACAATGACGGCATATTAAATGCCGCAGACATCGTTCTTCTTCAGAAATGGCTGCTGGCCGTTTCCGATGCAAAGCTTGCAAATCAGGAAAATGCTGATATGTATGAAGACGGTATACTGAATGTATTTGATGTTTGTGAAATGAAACGTGAATTACTGAAATAACAGACTGAATTAAAAAAAAGACGCATGCTTTCGCATACGTCTTTTTTGTGTCATAGTGAATTTTTACGCAAGATGTGATCTTTCAATAATCATTGCAACAAAGTTCATGATAAGTGTGCTGTCTGCTGCATTGATAACGTTGTTTCTTTCACAGTCTGAGTTTGCCATTGAATTTATGCTGAGAGGATTATCTCTTCCATTAAGCAGATACATGTTAATACGTACAACGTCTGCAATGTTTACTTCCGCATCAAGGTTAACGTCACCATAAAGCTCGCCATCCGGAAGAATTGCAGGAATTGTCGATGTAGTAACAGGTCTTGTTGTTGTAATAGGTGCTGTTGTTTTCTTGGCAGTTGTAGTAACCCTGATTGTTGTTACCTTAACAGTTGTGGTTGCCTTTACTGTTGTAACGGCCTTCTTGGTTGTTGTTACCTTGACTGATGTGGTTGTCTTTGCTGTTGTAACCGCCTTCTTGGTTGTTGTTACCTTAACAGCTGTGGTTGTCTTTGCTGTTGTAACCGCCTTCTTGGTTGTTGTTACCTTAGCTGTTGTAGTCACCTTTGCTGTTGTTGTATCAGCCTTTTTAGTTGTTGTTACAGGAGCAGTTGTTGTAGTTTTTGCTGTTGTTTCAGGAGCTTTTGTAGTAGTAGCCTTTGTAATAGTTGTTACAGTTGTAGTTGTCTTTGTTGTAGTTGTTACAACAGCTGTTGTTGTTTCAGTTACAATATTCCACTTCTGGCATGATTCACCATTTGGTGCATAAATCTGGATATTAGCACCATCTGCCTTGGAAGCATTTGCAACTTCAACTACCTTTGTATCTGCAAGTGCACCTGTTCCTGTTCTTGATGTAATGGTATAGGAACCATCAACATTTTTTCTGAACTTGAAATACATCATTGAGTTAGGCTTTGTAGGTTTTGAAATGAATACGTTTGCAGAGCTGTCAACTGTAAGATAGCAGCTCTTGTCAGCTACAGGGTGGATATAATAGTAACCATAATTAGCTTCTTCAAGAGTCCACTTCTGATTATCCTTATCCTTTGAAGTCCACTGGTCAACATTAGTGCCATCTGTATACTTAGCGCCCTCAACATCAATAACCATTGAACTGTTTACATTCTTGAATGTATAAACAACATCAGTATCCATCTTTATTCCGACTTCTCCGCATGTTTCAAGAACCCAGTTCTGGTGAGTTTTGCCTGATGCTGTGCCCTGCTGTGCATTAGCCTTATTTGTTTTTGAAGCATCTGCAATTTCAATTGCCATTGCATCATCAGATGACTTAGACTTAATTACATATGAGCCATCACTATTCTTGATAAACTTGAACTTACATTCATCAATTTCTGCAAACTTATAGTTTACTGCAATATTGTTTGTTTCGCTGTCAACCCATAATGGAAGTGTTGCACCATCATAGAGAGCCGACATTATGTAGTAATATCCATTGCCGGCATTGTATAAACGCCACATTGCTTCGGATTCGTCATATTCATCCTGCATTACATTACCTCTTGTTGCTTCTTCGCCGTCAACTCTGAGGTAAAGTCCGCTGTTCTGGTTTTTGATTTTTACTGTTGTACCTTCTGCAAATTCTGCAACAACTTCCTCCTGAACTGAGCCTTCTGTGCTGAACTGCCAGTTATCAAGAACAGCTGCATCGCTGCATACGAAATAGATATCCTTTGTACCTGTTCCGATTGAAACAGGAACTTCCACAGTTGTCATGCCTGAACCGAGCTTTGCATAACCAAGTGCCGCACCTGAAACGCTGCTGCAAATCTTGATTGTTGCACCCTTTGATGATGAACCCTTGATTTTAAGGCTTGATGCGCCCTTTGAGAAGTTCACGCCTGAAACCTTGAGCCATGCACCCTTATCTGCGATGACTGTTGTGTCACCAAGACCATTAACCTTGATGCCTGTTGACTGATTAGACATCATTTCAGCCTGATTGAGTGAATATGGGTCAACAGTCTGAACCTGTGAAACACCCTTCATTGAACCTGTTGCCTTGAACATGCCGTTTGAAAGTGTTGCTTCATCAACGTGTGGTGAACGATAGTTACCACCTAAATCAATTGTACCGTCAGTATTTACTGCCTGAACGCCCATTGCTCTTGAAAGATTACGGCTGTGATAGATAACGTAATACTTATTCTTGAACTTTACAAATGAGTGATGGTTATTACCTCCGCCATCAAGACCGTATTCAGCAGGATTGCCAAATGCAATACCCTTGTATGTGAACGGGCCTAGAGGATTTGTTGCTGTCATAACACCAATCTGGGCATTCTTGATTCCCATATTGTTGCCGCCTGTATTCCAGTTTGTACAATATGTGTAATAATATGTATTTCCTTCCTTAAGGATACTTGAGTCTTCAAAAAGATATGGAGGATTGATAGTGACAGGCTGACCTGCAAGGCTTGTCATGTCAGCACCAAGCTTAACTGCTCTTGCTGTTCCGGGGTCAGCTGCCTTTCCGTTCGGAACACCACCGCCGCAGTAGAGATAACCTGTACCGTCATCATCAACTAAAACAGCCGGGTCAAAGAGCCATTCTACATTACCATAACCTGAAGTACTCTTGTTGATAAGTGCCTTGCCGATAGGGTCAGTCCATGGTCCTGTCGGGCTGTCAGCCGAAAGAACACCGATACCGCCTGCGCTGTCTGCAAAGTAAAGGAAGAATTTGTCCTTACCATTGATTGTCTTCCATGCAGCGTCCGGAGCCCATGAATAGCTTGCCCACTTTGCCGCACCTACGCCGTTATTTCTGCCTGCAACAGGAATTGCACCATGGTCAGTCCAGTTTACCATATCTGCTGTTGAGAAGCAGTTGATTGTCTGGCAGTTATATGTATTTACCTGAACTTTATTCTGTGAATTATATTCCAGCGCATCATTTGTTGTATAAACATACAGTCTGTCTTTATATACCATAAAGCCAGGGTCTGCACCGAAACGCTGTGTCCAGAGGACATTGCTTTCGCCGTCTTTCTTATAGCTCTTGAGTGCTGTAACATTCTTGAAGATTGCATCGCCGTCAGCTGTATCTATTGTGCCTGATCCTGTATCAGGTTCTGAAGATGAACCGCCTAGGCTAGGACTTGCAACATCAACCGGCATGATTGTTACACCGGCCTTTGCACCGATTGCTTCATCAATATAGAATTCACCTAAAGTAGAACCGTTTGTTTCTACAACAAGCATTGGTGATTTGGCATCTGCCGGGATTTTATAGTTCTTGTTGGCGAGCTGTGTCCATGTATTCGCAGCTACATCAACTGTGTCAATATTTGCATAAACTGTTCCGTCATTTCCTTCATACTGAAGTGTAAGACAGAATTTCTGTGCAGTCGGTGAATATACATTTACGCTGAAGCTGTATTCGTTACCGGCAACAAATGCACGATTGAGAGTCTTTGAGGCACCATTCCATGACTTTGTTCTGTCACTTACAAGAAGTGACTTGCTGCCGATTCCCGCCTTAGCTGAGCTTACTGCAACATTACCACCTCGTGATGTCCAGTCACACTGATCACCCTCAAATCCGTCAGCGAAGTACCAGCCATATTCATTCGGTTCAATAACTGTGCTTCCGCTTCCGTCCTGATATCCGCCGATTACCCACTGTGACTGTGGAATCATGCCCATAAGTGCTGTGTATGCTTCCTTTGGCTGATGGTTTGTATTATAAAGAAGTGGTGCATTTTCAGTCTTGATCCATGTGTTTGCGTCGTCAGGACCCCACATGCAGACCGCTGTTACCTTACCTGCATAATTGCCTTCGTTGATATCCATTGCGGCCTTGAAAATTGCCTTATACTTTTCAGCCTGCTGCTGAAGTGTATATGTACCGCCTTCAATTGATATGTCAAGCTCTGTAATCTGGATATCGCAACCGATTGAAGCATATTTCTTCAGCGCAGTTGTGTATGCTGAGACGCCTGAGAAGCCGTCATAGTTTGCATTGATGTGAGACTGCATACCGATACCGTCAAGGAGACCCTTGCTGTAAAGCGACTTACACATGTTGTAAATACAGTCACGCTTGTGGTCCCAGTATTCGTTATAGTCGTTATAATAAAGCTTACAGTTTTCCGGCGCATACTTTCTTGCGTATGTAAATGCTGTTTCTACAAAGCTGTTATCGCCGTATACTGAAACCCATGCTGATGTACCGTTTGTAACATTTGCGTCACCAGCTTCTCTTGCACCGCCATAGTTTGCAGTTCTGTTTGCGTCGTCACTTACAACTTCGTTTACTACGTCATATGCGTAAAGGTTAAGGTCCGGATACTGCTGCTTTATGAGTGCAAATAAATTCTTGATATAGCTCTCCATACGGGCGTTCATTGTTGATTTTGACACCCATGCTCCGCTTGCGTTATAGTTTTCCTTGAAGAACCATGATGGTGTCTGGCTGTGCCATACTAAAACGTGTCCACGTAATGGAAGATTATTCTTAACGCAGAAATCCATAATTGCTGATGCATTATTGATTGATACGCCGATGTTTGTGCCGCTGCACTTTGACTGTACCATTGTAGCATCAGGCTTCATTTCATTTTCACATTCGATACTGTTATAATCCTTTAAAACACTTGCTGTGATTGTGGAATTTCTTACAGTACCACCGTTTAATATGTTACCGACTCTGAAATATTTTCCGAATGCGTCCTTAAGACCCTTATCTGAAGCCGCCGCTGATACTGTGTTAAGAGCAGTTATTTCCTCAGATGTAACTGAAAATTCGTCGAAAATAAAGTCGTTTGTGCTGTCTGTTGTAATATCCAGACGGAATTCATAGCTGTTTTCTGGAGCAGTATATTCTGCTGAAAGTTCTGTCCATTCCCCAGCCTGAGCTTCTGTGCTTTCAAGCTCAACAGTTGTTTCCTTACCGGTGATTTCATCAATATAAGTAAGGCTCATATTGAATGTTTCATCAGTTTTACTGAAAACCTGTACGCTGTAATCGTACTCTACCCCGCCTGAGAGATAAAATCCCTTTGAGGAGCTTGCACCGTCAGAACTGTCTGTTCTGCCTGATACTTCCATACCTCTTGAACCATTGTAGCCGAGATTTTCAATGGCAAGAAGGTCTACTGTTTCGTCTGAACCGTGCCAGCCTTCGTAGTTTGCCTCGAAATCATTGTATACGGCTGAATTAGCATATGTAACGATTTCGCTGTAAGGCATAGCTGTCAGAAGTGTACTGCAACATGCAACAGCAGTAATTGCAGCAGCAATTTTTTTCATCTTCATATAGTTTCCCCTTTAACATTATTTTCGGCATGTTCCTCATGCCATAATTTTACCATTTACATATACATTATACTTTCATTTTTTACGCAATCCAACCCATAAAATGCAGAATTAGTGGATAAAATGAATTTCTTTTACCATATTATAGCTAAAATTATATTGCAATGTTCATAATTAAAGGTTAAAACTGTGTAATATATCGCTCATGTACCTTCCACCTGGTTATCTCTTATAACTTATATCCGACTGAAATGCTACATTATTCAGAAATGTTAATCATCTGAAACTAAACGAATAACCTGTCGGTTAAACCGACAGGTTATTCTTGGTAATATAGGAAATTAAGAATAATGAAAAAGGCTTTGTTATTTTCTGCGCCAACTTTCTTTAAATATATAATACATTATTTCTCCGCAAAATCAAATGACATCTTGCTGAAAAAAACACACATTTTGCACCATTTTTTAAAATTGACAACTATTATTC